>NZ_JBKOUF010000003.1:0-360759 GCF_046766015.1 Methylophilus sp. 3sh_L | reverse complement strand
AGCGACTGTCCAAATCCCGCAGCAGCTCACGTAGTGTGTGAGCTGCTAGGTTGAGTTTCGTGACCGGCTTATTTTGTTGAACAACGCAAGGGAGCCGAAGGCCGTGATGGCTGGGTGCCCTCTTCTTTGGTTACTTTCTGTGGGGCATGCAACAGAAAGTAACTCGCCTACAGGCGAAAAAGAACATGACTAACGACAAGCAAGTATCCACGTGTGCATTCATGCTCACCCTAGAACGGCTACAACTTTTTACCCCAAAGATTAGGCTGGATGCAATACACCGAAAAGCAATCGGCCTGATCTTGCATGCAAGACAAGCAACTACCTCACCTAAAGAATGACCTTCACCATCACGACGATTGCAGCCATTTTTATAACCGCAAGCTTCTGTCTTCGCCAAAATGGGCTATTACCCATAGGCAGACCGCTTTTTAAAAACAGCAGGACATCTCCAAAACAATCAGTGACTTGGAATAAATGTGCTGAAACTGACACCCAGCTTACAAACGGCCATTTTGGCCGAACTTGACGCAAAATCGTATTGTCATTCCCAACGTAAAAGGGTTTAATGTAAGCATTGTAAATCCCATTTACGGCGATAATTTGCGGCGCAATGTTAAAGGGAATGGCTACTGGCAGATAAAACTGATTTGCCAGTGAAAGCCGCCCTTGATCTCTGGAATGAATAGCAAGCAAACAAGCCATACTTCTACAATAATTGCTGAGAACTGTTAACTCAACTACATCATGGATAAACCTCTGAATACAGCCGCATTTCAGCTCAGACTGTGGGTCGTCACAGTGCTGCTGGCTGTGCTCGGATTTGCCCTGGTGGCTGAATTCTCTGACAATTCCAGCTACCGTGATGACGTGGTGCGCGTTCGCGTGGCCGAGCTTAGCGAACACCCAGGGGATAGTGAGTCCCCATTTCCCGCCCCTATCCCTTTGATTACTCCTCCGGCAAGCGTTGTGATTGCTTGCGTCATTCCTTTTGCGCTCCTGGCGTTGCCACGTCAGCGCCTGATCAAGCGCCGCGGGGTGGTTCAGCACCTGCACTCGCGCGCGCCCCCGGCGCAAGCTTAATCCTCTGTGCCCAGATGCGCATGATGTTGTTGACCGACTCCAGTTGATGTTGCTGTAACCCATGCGCCCACCCAGTCCAGCATCATGCCTGCCGACCTGGTTGCGGTGCCCAGAACTCGACGATGGGTGAACATCCCTGGCGGCAGCAGATGCCAGCCCCTGTTTAGCCAGTATTTATTTTTAATTTATTAAGATAAGAACACACTTATGATGAAACAGCACTTAATCGTTTTAGGCTTGTTTGGCTTCCTGCTTGGCGCTTGTCATAAAGAAGAGGCACACAAGGAAGAGCTTCCCAAACTGGAAGTCACCACCCCAATGCGTAAAGACACTACCTTGATCAAGGAGTATGTCTGTCAGATCCACGCCATCCGGCACATTGAAATGCGCGCGCTTGAACGCGGCTACTTGCAAGATATCTTTGTCGACGAAGGTAAGTATGTCAAAGCCGGCCAGCCCATGTTCAAAATCATGCCGAATATCTATCAGGCTGAGTTGATGCGCGCCAAAGCTGAAGCAAATGCCATCCAGATTGAATACGAGAACACCAAGGCACTGGCCGATAAAAATGTCGTATCCCAAAATGAACTGGCAATTGCCAAAGCCAAGCTGGATAAAGCCCTCGCTGAAGTGAATCTGCACCAGACTCACTTGAACTTTACTGACATCAACGCACCCTTTGACGGCATCATGGACCATCTGTTTGTGCGGAAAGGCAGCTTGATGCAAGAGGGCGATTTGCTGACTACCCTGTCTGACATCAGCAAAATGTGGGTCTACTTCAATGTGCCGGAATCCGAATACCTGGACTTTAAAGCCCGCCACGAAGATGAAAAACAGGTCAAAGTACATTTGCGTATGGCCAACGGCCAGGTGTTTAACCAAACAGGGGTGATCGAAACCATCGAGGCCGACTTTGACAACAAAACCGGTAACATTGAGTTCCGGGCGGGCTTCATGAACCCTGAGCGCCTGCTGCGCCATGGTGAGACTGGTAACATCATGATGGATATCCCGTACAAAAATGCCATGCTGATCCCGCAAAAAGCGATTTTTGAAATCCTGGACCAGCAATATGTATTTGTGGTCGGCAAAGATCACAAGCTCGAGCAGCGCTTGGTCAAAGTCGCTGCCGATATTCAAGACATGTCCATCATCTCTGACGGTTTGAAAGACACCGATCACGTGCTGATTGAAGGCCTGCGCCGTGTCACCAAAGGTGACAAGATTATTGAGGACTTTAAAACCCCTGACAAGGTTGTTCCTGAACTGAAGCTGTACGCAGAATAACGAATCGCCAGGTGACCATTTATGCTTAACATATTCCTCAAACGCCCAGTACTGGCTATCGTACTGTCCCTGCTCCTGACGTTTACGGGCTTCCTGTCCATTAAAAGTCTGCCGGTGGAGCAGTTTCCAGACATCGCGCCACCGCGTGTGCTGATTTTCCTGGCTTATCCAGGTTCCAGCGCCAGCGTGCTGGTGCAATCCTCCCTGATTACCCTGGAACGGGCGATCAACGGGGTGCCAGGCATGAAGTACATTGTGTCTGACGCAACCAGTGCCGGTGAAGCCACCATCCAGGTCTATTTTGACCAGGGGGTAGACCCGAATGAGGCGATGGTGAACACCAAGGTCCGGCTGGACCAGGTGATCAACCGCTTGCCACAACTGGTACAGCTAGAAGGCGTGATCCTGAACAAGGTTCAGCCGAGCATGTTGATGTACGTGAACATGTACAGTACCGATAAAAACGCAGACCAGAAATTCCTCTACAACTACTCGCAGATTAACGTCATTCCTGAAATCCAGCGTGTAAACGGGATTGCCTGGGCCCAGATTTTGGGTAGCCGCCAGTATGCGATGCGTGTCTATTTGAACCCAGACCGTATGCGGGCTTATAACGTCTCATCCAAAGAAGTCATGGATGCGATGTCCAACCAGAGCTTGATTGGTCGTCCGGGCCGTTTGGGCCAGAGCTCGGGCCTGCAGGCACAGGCCAAGGAATACACCCTGGTGTATAGCGCCAGCCGGTATGAAAAGCCTGAGCAGTATGAAAATATTGTGATTCGCTCCACCCCTTCAGGCGAAATCCTGCGGCTGAAAGACATTGCCAAAGTCATGCTGGGCAGTGAGTTTTACGATATTTACTCCAACAAAGATGGCTATCCTTCTGCCTCAATCGTGTTGAAGCAAAACTACAAAACCAACGCGAAAGAAGTGATTGAAAACGTCAAGAAAACGCTGGAAGAACTCAAACCGACCTTCCCGTCTGGCATGACTTATGAAATCAACTACGACGTGTCACGCTTTGTGGATGCTTCTATCCATAAAGTATTGCACACACTGGTTGAAGCGTTCGTGCTGGTATCGCTGGTGGTGTTTATCTTCCTCGGCGACTGGCGCTCAACGCTGATCCCGCTGATTGCGGTGCCCATCTCGCTGATCGGGGCGTTCGCCGTGATGAGCTCGTTTGGATTAAGTATCAACCTGATTACGCTGTTTGCCATGGTGTTGGCGATCGGGGTGGTCGTGGATGATGCGATTGTGGTGGTGGAGGCGGTGCACGCCAAAATGGCCTCTGACCATGTAGGGCCCTACGCCGCGGTACAACGCGTATTAGGTGAAATCGGTGGTGCAGTGGTGGCGATTACGCTGCTGATGACTTCGGTATTTGTGCCGATTACCTTCCTGCCAGGACCGGTGGGTGTGTTCTACCGCCAGTTTGCAATCACCATGGCCTCCTCCATCGTGTTGTCAGGGATTATTGCGCTGACGCTGACCCCCGTGCTGTGTGCGATGATCCTGAAGAATACGCATGGTCAACCCAGAAGCCGCAACCCGATCAACCTGTTTTTGGATATGTTCAACAAGGTATTCGACAAGATAACCGACTACTATACGGCGTTCCTATCCAAGCTGGTGACCCAACGCACCCTGACCTTTATCGTCATTGGTGCCTTCTCTTTCGGCATTGTTTCGATTGTTAAAATCATTCCGGAAGGGTTTATTCCCGGCGAAGACCAGGGCATGATTTATGCGATTATCCAGACCCCGCCGGGTTCAACACTGGAAACCACTTACCAGGTTTCTCAAGAGCTGCAAAAAGAAGCGAAAAAAATTCCGGCCGTGCAGTCTGTGACCGCGCTGGCAGGTTATGAAGTGTTGACCGAAGGGCGTGGCTCTAACGCGGGTACTTGTATCATTAACCTCAAGGACTGGGAAGACCGTAAAGAAACAGTTGCCGACGTGCTCAAGTTACTCGAAAAAGCCACCGAAAACTTTGGTGCGCGGATTGAATACTTTGAACCGCCTGCAGTGCCTGGTTATGGTACTGCGTCAGGCCTGGCCTTCCGCTTGCTGGATAAAACTGGCTCGCTCGATTACCAGAAGTTTGATGATATCAACAAAGACTTCATGAAGGCCCTGGCAAAACGCAAAGAATTAACCGGTTTGTTTACATTCTATGCGGCCAACTACCCGCAATACGACCTGATTATTGATCCGCAGCGCGCAATGCAGAAAAAAGTGACCATTGCCGATGCCATGGACAACCTGGATGTATTGGTGGGCAGTACCTTTGAGCTGGCGTTCATCCGCTTTAACTACTACTTCCGCGTATATACACAGGCAGCGCCTGAGTTCCGCCGCTTCCCTAGCGACATCCTGAACTACTATGTACGCAATGAAGATGGCGAGATGGTGCCTTACTCTGCCTTCATGACCATGAAGAAACAACAGGGTCCTAACGAAATTACCCGTTACAACCTGTTTAACTCTGCAGCGCTCCGTGCCGAGCCTGCTGAAGGCTACACCACTGCTTCTGCAATCAATGCCATCAAAGAAGCCGCTAAATCTCTGCCTAAAGGCTACTCAGTAGGCTGGGAAGGCTTGAGCTTTGACGAAGAACGCCGTGGCAATGAAAACATCATTATCTTCATGGTGGTGCTGGTGTTCGTTTACATGGTACTTGCTGCACAATACGAAAGCTTCATCATCCCGTTTGCGGTGATGATGTCATTGCCTGCGGGTATTTTCGGCAGCTTCCTGCTGCTTAAATTAACCGGGCTTGCCAATGACGTCTATGCGCAGATTGGTCTGATCATGCTGGTGGGCTTGCTCGGTAAGAACGCGGTGCTGATCGTGGAGTTTGCGGTACAGGCACGCGAAAAAGGCGCCACCATCAAAGATGCCGCCATTGCCGGTGCCAGAGCGCGTTTCAGACCGATTTTGATGACCTCGTTTGCCTTTATTGCCGGCCTGATTCCACTAACCGTAGCAACAGGGGCTGGCGCGATTGGTAACCGTACCATCGGCACATCCGCGCTGGGCGGCATGTTATTCGGGACCATCTTCGGCGTGGTGGTGATTCCTGGTCTTTACTATATTTTCGCCAGCTTGGCAGATGGTAAAACCTTGATCCGCAAGGAAGACCAGAACCCGCTGACAGAGTCCTACGAGTACAACAGACACGAAGAAGAAGATGAACATGACCACTAATAAATATCTGTATTGGCTGGTAAGCGGTGCAGTTGCAGCCATGCTGCAGTCCTGTGCCATCCCCAACATTCTGACCAAGGAGGCCGACACCACCTTACCCGCACAATATAACGGTAAAGCGGCAGCAGCCGACACCCAAAGCAGCGCCAGTGTGAGCTGGAAAGAGTTCTTCCAGGACCAGCATCTGGTGTCTCTGATTGATACGGCGGTGGCTAACAATAAAGAGATCCAGATGATGGCGCAGCGGATCTCGATGGCACAGAACGAAATTCAGGCCAGACGCGGTGCCTATCTGCCATTTGTGAATGTAGGTGGCGGTATTGATTATGAAAAAACCAGCAAATTTACCCGGCTGGGTGCCGTCGAAGATGGGCTGAAAATCCATAATCAGTCCTTCCCGACCTTCCTCGGCGACTACCAGTTTGGTCTGGTGGCTTCCTGGGAAGTCGACGTCTGGCACAAACTGCGTAATGCGCAACAGGTTGCCGTGCTCGAGTATATGGCAAGCACCGAAGGCAAGAGCTTCCTGATTACCAACTTGGTGGCTGAGGTGGCGAACAGCTATTACGAGCTGGTCGCCCTGGATAACCAACAGCTGACGCTGCAAAAAAACATCGAGATTCAACAGAATGCCCTCACCGTGATCCGTGAGCTGCAGAAATACGCACGCTCTACCTCACTGGCGGTCAAGCGTTTTGAAGCCGAGGTGAAAAAGAACCAGAGCAAGCAGTACGTGATCAAACAGCAAATTACTGAAGCTGAAAACCGCATCAATATGCTGCTGGGTCGCACCTCACAGCCGATTGCACGCAACAGTGACGGCTTCCTGGATCTGCAACCCAAAGCCGTCGAAGCCGGCCTGCCTTCACAAATGCTGGCTAACCGGCCGGATATCCGCCGCTCTGAGCTGGAACTGGCGGCTGCCAAGTTGAACATTGATGTGGCAAGAGCGAATTTCTATCCTTCATTCACCATGAATGCCGGATTGGGCTTTCAAGCCTTTAAACCACAATACTTGCTGAATATCCCGGACGCACTTGGCGCTTCATTGGGCGCGGGCTTGATGGGTCCGCTCATCAACCGAAACGCCATTATTGCCGAGTATAAAAATGCCAGTGCTTCGCAAATTGAAAAAGCGTACGAATATGAGCAAACCATTATCAATGCTTATATGGAAGTCGCAAACCAGATTGCGAATGTGGACAACCTGAGCAAAAACTTCAGCCTGAAAACCAACCAGGTTGACCAGTTGACCCAATCGATTGATGTGGCTAACCAGCTGTTTAAAAATGCCAGGGCCGATTATGTCGAGGTGCTGTTGACGCAACGTGATGCGCTGGACGCCAAAATGGAGCTGATCGACACCAAACAGCAACAGATGTCAGCTATGATCAACCTCTACCGCTCTCTGGGCGGTGGCTGGCGTTAAGTCTTTGCTGAAGGCCTATCGATCATAGGCTCAGCATTAATCAACTCAGCGTCGACGTAAACCGTCCTCGGCGCATGTCTGAAAAAGGGATTCCGCACAAGGGAATCCCTTTTTCTTTTGGTGTCCCCTGAAGCGCTCGACCGTTGCGAACAGCCTCTCCGATTGCTGTCTAACCACCAGCGGATTTCAAAGCAGTATCCGTAGCAGCTAAAAAAGCCCTTAGGCCTTGATAGCAAATGCTGGCTAACGGAATCACCCATGCAACCAACGCTGAATCCGCAAATACTAGCGGAGTAGAAACACGGTGGGCTGTAATGGCGCTAGCTGCGTCCAGTTGCTTGATTAGCGCGTAACCTGTGCCATCACAGTCTGATTGCACACCGCTTGAGCACTTTAGCAAAGATCGCCGTTTGGTGAGTGTGGATAAAAATGCACGCCGGAAGGCGCTTTGAAAACTGCCCGCGGCAAATAACCGCTGCCGCGGGAGCATCTGATGAAGGCTTATTTGCCGAGCAGGTTATCCAGCGAGCGCTGGTCTATGTCCGACAAATACGTCGGGCATTGCTGGTTGATCACGGCCACCCAAGCCGCGCAGCCGTCCAAAGACTGCTTACTTGCAGGCGCAGTCAAGCCAAAATCAGCAGGTTTACGTGGCGGCGTTGATTTATTGCCAAACCACATCACGCGTTTGTCTTTAGACAGTGAGAAACAACTCTTGGCCGCTTCGCGCAAGGCCTCGCGGGCATCGGTGAGGCTGCCACAAGCCGCGCTGCCATCTACCTCCATCAGTTGTGCACCGACTTCATACCGGGCTTGATCCACCGTGAGGATGGTGCCCGCCGGTTTGTATTCATTCATCACCGCATAAAAACCAAACAGGAAAATCAGCATCCCCAGGGAAAGGCCGCGATGCTGCTTCTCAAACACCTCAATGCCAAAATAACTCACTGCCAGGGCCATCAGCGTCAAGGCAAAGGCAGCCATCGCCACCAGCTTATGCGGAATCTGTATTTCATAAATCCCCCAGGCAAATGCAATCACAGCGATAGCCAGGGCGATCATCCGCATCATTTTTTTATTCATTGAAGCAAATTCTCCAGTCACTAAAAATAGGGGCAGACATCATCCTGCCTGCCAAAGCCCACGCGCAACATCTTACCCGATTTGCCTGAATGATTGATATTGATGCGGCCAGATTGTTCACCCAGACAAGGCCAAATTAAGCTTGCTGTAAGTTTGCTGCCAGCCAGCACTCTATCACAACCACCAGATACGCCTGCTCT
The DNA here is from genome assembly GCF_046766015.1 of Methylophilus sp. 3sh_L. Taxonomy (NCBI): domain Bacteria; kingdom Pseudomonadati; phylum Pseudomonadota; class Betaproteobacteria; order Nitrosomonadales; family Methylophilaceae; genus Methylophilus; species Methylophilus sp. 3sh_L. The sequence goes on along the minus strand of NZ_JBKOUF010000003.1, from coordinate 352,464 downwards.
TCCAGCGTCAGTGCACGGTTATCTGGAATCCGGTGCCATTTAGCCAAGCAACCGCGGCAACAAGTGGCCGTGGCATGCTGGGCCACAAACACCGGGTGCCCACGCATCGGCGTTTGCTGCCCGTCATTAGCTGGGCTGGCAGACGCCAGCCGCTCGGCAATGAATTTTTCAGCATGATCCAGAATGACCGACAAGCCCTTTTGCTGCAAATAGTGCTGGTCTTTGGCGTTGAGTTTGAAGCGGGCGCGGAAATCGGAGCGTTGCAGGGCTTGAAACAAGGCGTCCAGATCACGCATGGCATTCCCCGATTGTTTATATAAAAGCTTTCAGACTATTCAAAGCAACCTTGGTTAATTTGCTTAATATTGATGTAGCGATGCCTCGTGGAAAAATGTCCGTGTTATCAGCGATTGAGCATACGGTTGAAAGCCTAGCCAGAGTACTGGATGGTGGCAGTCCTGAAATGCTGGAATTACCCATATTAATTGGGCTGGAGCAACATCAACTAGAGTATTAGCCATGAGTGGGGAGAACAAACGATATATGCGACTGCTAGTATTATTTGACCTCCCGGTGGTGACCAAGGCTGAACGCAGGGCTTATACACTCTTTAGGCGCTTTTTGATCAACGATGGTTACGACATGATTCAATTTTCTGTCTATGGTCGTTTGCTCAACGGAAACGATGCGCTTGATAAACACTTAAAAAGACTGGCCGACAACTTGCCTCCAGAAGGCTCCGTACGCTGCTTAAGCGTCACAGAAAAACAATATGCCAGTATGAAACTCCTTGTAGGTCTTCCACTCTTTCAAGAAAAAAAGGTCAAATCAGACCAACTTCTTCTGTTTTAAATTAGCGTTTTAAAAAAAATAAAACCCGCGCCAGCGTTAACTGGTGCGGGTTTGGTGAGAGCCTATTGTAGATCATCCGGGGTGAGAGAGGGAGCTACAACCTTGTTAAGTGCGTCCAGCACCTTGAGAATATTGTAGATCATCCGGGGTGAGAGAGGGAGCTACAACTGGCAATACTTTTGCCCAGTTGATGCGCGCATTGTAGATCATCCGGGGTGAGAGAGGGAGCTACAACTTCAGCTCCTGTTTATGGTAATGGTAAAGCATTGTAGATCATCCGGGGTGAGAGAGGGAGCTACAACTACTTCAACAGCGACCGCGACATCGTTTTTATTGTAGATCATCCGGGGTGAGAGAGGGAGCTACAACCAAGCCGAGCTCGCAGGCACCATCTGGTGCATTGTAGATCATCCGGGGTGAGAGAGGGAGCTACAACCTGTGTTGTGGTATCTGCCACCTGAGTATCATTGTAGATCATCCGGGGTGAGAGAGGGAGCTACAACGCTGCTGGTGCTATATTGCCTTATATTCCTATTGTAGATCATCCGGGGTGAGAGAGGGAGCTACAACATTGGGGGTGGGGAGTGAGCGAAGTTAATAATTGTAGATCATCCGGGGTGAGAGAGGGAGCTACAACAGCAATGCCTTGATATGTTCTGCTGCGCTCATTGTAGATCATCCGGGGTGAGAGAGGGAGCTACAACCCTCGTACTCTGAGTGATGAAGAAAAAGCTATTGTAGATCATCCGGGGTGAGAGAGGGAGCTACAACCTCGTAGCTACGATGCAGAATGAACATTTTATTGTAGATCATCCGGGGTGAGAGAGGGAGCTACAACTGGTGCAACATGACATCAACTCATTCACATACTGTAGATCATCCAGAATGGAAATCTTAATGCAACTGCGAGAGATGTAAATCGCGCAATTTTGGCGCCTTGATCGCAGTCATCCCTACCACGGCCAGCGTAATGCAACCCCCAAACACCACCGAAGGCACCAGACCCATCAACCTGGCCGTGAGACCGGACTCGAACGCACCCAATTCATTGGAAGAGCCGATAAAAATGCCATTGATGGCTGAAACGCGGCCACGCATGCCGTCAGGCGTCGCCAACTGCAAAATCGTCTGGCGCAACACGACCGAGACGCCATCCATCATACCGGAAATAGCCAGGATCACCATCGCCAATTGAAAGTGAGTACACAAGCCAAAGGCAATCATGCAGATGCCGAAACCAGCCACCGCCAATAACAGCCAGCGGCCGCTATGCTGATGGATAGGATGCTTGGCCAACCAGACGCCGGAAACAATGGCGCCCAGGGCGGGTGCCGCGCGCAACAAGCCCAAACCTTCCGGCCCCATTTGGTAAATATCATGCACAAACGCCGGCAGCATCGCTACCGCGCCCCCAAACAAGACGGCGAACATATCCAGCAACTGCGCGCCAAGTACCACTTGTGTATGCCGGACAAACCGCAAGCCTTCGGCAATGCTGGCAAACACTTTCATCGGTTCATGGCTATGGTGCTCGGTCACCCTGAGTGCCAGTGCCGCAATGCAAGCAGCCAGCGCCAGCAGGGCGGACAAGCCATAGGCTATCGACTTATCGGCAAAGCCAATCAACAAGCCGCCAATCGCGGGGCCGACGATGAGGCCAATCTGGAACATGGAGCTGCCGATACCGGAAGCCTTGGCGATAGAAGCCCTTGGGATAATCAGCGCAAACAGCGTGTTATAGCTGGGGGATATCAGGGCGCGGGCAAAGCCGGTCAGGCAGACCGTGGCATAAATCCACCAGGCGGTGTGCGCTGGTTGGGACTGCGTAATCACTACCAGCAACCCAGCGTTCACCGCCAGAAAAAAAGCCGACACAGCGGCAAAACCGCGGCGCGAGAAGTAATGATCCACGGCATGCCCGGCAAACAGCGCGCTACCCATATAAGGGATGACCTCTGCCAGACCAACCAGACCCAATGACCAGGGATCGTGTGTCAGCTCATAAATATGCCAACCAATCGCGACCATCATCATCTGGTACGAAAGTACCATGAGAATGCGGTAAGTAAGCAACTTAGGGAAAGCATAGCCCTGATGGGCAAGGATCTGGCGGATGGACAAAGACATAGGCAAGATTATACGCTATCAGGCACATGGCCGCGGCGCGCAAAATCCCCTACAATCCGCAAGCGGGTGCGGTGAATCAGGCAGTAGGCGGTAACGCTGATGAGCCGTCGTTGACCCCGTGCGACTCTGCCGATATAGATGGGGCGCACCCGCAAGTCTTACGCAACTGATTAAATGCGGCAAGATTTAATCGGGTAAGATGCCGGCCTGCGATCGCAAGCGGTCTGTTCCCTTAACTAAAGGTTTATTTTCATGACATCACGTATTTCATTAATCACTTTGTGTTTTCTCCTGTTTGTGTCGCTGTGCACCCGGGCAGAAGAAAGTTTCGTCACCAAAGAGCCCTTCAGGCAACCGGCAAAAATGCCTTCAGCGGTTTTGGCTTTGCTAGCGCAAGAGCCGTCTGTGGCCGATAGCACCAGTTGCGGGGAGTCCAAGCCTGCTGCTTTACTGGAAACACAAGTGGTGCACCTGAACAAAACGGCAAAAGCCTATTTGGTGAAGCCAGCGCATGGTTGCCTGTGCCGCGAGGCCGCTTGCCCGGTGTGGTTGTTTCAAATGAGAGGCGCCGCAGCCAAGCTCATTTGGCATACCCCGGCCGCCATCAAGGTCGCTGTGTTAGACAAAAAATTTGACGGCTATCACAAACTGGGAGAAACCGCTGGCGATGCGTCAGTCGGCAGTGAGTCTCACTGGTCTTGGGACAATACACGCTATAAACAAACCTATAAAAACACCTGGACCATGGACGCCGACAATAAATGCCGCTTGGGTGAAGAAACCATCCATCTGGTGGATGGAAATATCGTCAACCACAGCATAAAATGTCCCCAGGAATAAACACTACCCAGCAGCACGGATGACTGGACAGAGACTGAAAGTGGACGCGGCCGCTGACCTTTCATCACGGCCGCTGCGCCCCTACGCTGCTTTAATGGGCGTTTGCTGAGGATAAGAAACCCGAGGTTAACATGCGCATGATGATGCAGAGAGTGCTGCTTTGGCTGGGACTGTGGCTGACATGCCCAGCAATGGCGGCGGAGCAGATGCAACTCTGGATCACTGTGGATTGGGAAGGCCTCTCCCTCGATGAAGACAATCTGCAGGCCATGCAGCGCTTCCGGCAACAGTTTCCGCAGATTCCGCTGCTACACCTGGTCAATCCTGCCTACTTTATCCAGCCTGGCATCCACCGTGCCCAGGTAGGCAGCCAGATCCGCAGCACGTTCTTACCACAGGACAAGGTGGGCTTGCATCTGCACCCCATGCGCACATTGGTTGAGTATTGCGGGCTCGCCTATCAGGCCACGCCTTCAGTTTCTGGCCGCGATGAACATTGCAGGCAGGCCAGCTGTGGGCATTCCGTGAGCCTGGAGCTGGCTTACAGCGAGACCGAGCTGACGCGGCTAGTGCATTGCAGCAGTGACTTGATGGTGCAAAATGGCTTTAACCGTCCGCGGCACTTCCGCGCCGGGGCCTGGCAGCTGGGGCCCAAGTTGCAAGCGGCGCTGGTGGCCAATGGCTTTAGCTGGGATAGCTCGCGCATTGATGCGCGCTTGCTGACTACACGCTGGCACGCCGACAGCCCCTTGATCAAGACCTTGCAACAGCTGCATCCAGGCAGCACCCCGCTGGAACAACCTTATGCCTTGTCTTATCAACTGATGGAATACCCGGATAACGCTGCCCTGGCGGATTACACCAACACACAACAACTGTTGCGCCTGTTTGAACCTTTATTGAACCAGGCGCCCAGTGTCATGGTCTTGGGATTTCATCAGGAGTCGGCAGCGGACTACCTGTTACACCTGGAACGCGCCATTCCACACATGCAACGGCTGGCAAAACAGAAAAATGTCACATTGCTATGGATGCCCGAATAACAGCTATAAAACCACATGGACTTATTTGCACAAGACACCCCCACTAAAGTGATGCTGGCTCCCGGTGCTTACTGGCTGTCCGGCTTTGCCCTGCCCTGTATGCCCGTGCTATGGCCTTGTCTTGCAGACCATTTGTCCGGCCATCCAGCCCGGCAGATGATGACACCCATGGGTTACCCGATGTCCGTACGGACCAGCAGCATGGGCAGCTGGGGCTGGGTAGGATGTGCTGCGGGCTATGGCTACCATGCGTTTGATCCAGCCAACCAGCAGCCGTGGCCAGCAATACCGACGGTCATCTTGCAACTCGCCAACACGGCCGCGCGAGAGGCTGGGCACCCCGACTTTGTGCCCAACAGCTGCCTGATCAACGTATACGCACCCGGCAGCAAAATGGGCCTGCATCAAGATAAAGATGAGCTGGATTTTACGCAACCGATTGTGTCTGTGTCGCTCGGGCTGCCTGCCACCTTTCTGTTTGGTGGCCCCAGGCGCACGGACAAACCGGTGAAGATCCCGCTGGTGCATGGTGATGTGGTGGTTTGGGGCGGTGCCAGCCGCCGCTTTTATCATGGCGTGGCACCAGTCAAGCCAAGACAGCACCCACTCACTGGTCCGCAACGCATTAACCTTACCTTGCGAAAAGCGCGTTAGCATCTGGCCCTGACAACGCCTAAAAAGCATCCGCATAAACGCTGATGAAGATCAAAAACCCCGCTCACTTCCGGGTTGCATCTGTTTTTCAAAAGAGTAAACTGAAACTGTCTTATCTATCCAACATTTGCTGAATGATCCAGCAAACACTCGATAAGACCCTTTCCGAAAACAAGGAGTTTGTCATGAATTTACAACTTACAGGACACCATTTAGAAATCACTCCAGCACTGCGTGAGTACGTCTCATCGAAGTTCTCGCGTATCAGCAATCACTTTGATCATGTGATTGATGTGAAAGTCACCATGTCTGTTGAAAAGCTTGCCCAAAAGGTTGAAGCGACCTTACATGTTCCAGGTAACGACTTACACGCGGCCTGCTCAGATGAAAACATGTACAGTGCCATCGACATGCTGACCGACAAACTTGACCGCCAGGTCGTGAAACACAAGGAAAAAAATGGCGATCACCATAAATCCGGTGGCGCTGTGAAACACCAGTTAAGCTCATAAGCCTTAACCTTCATTCTCTACCCGAACGGGTAGAGAATGCGCCCCTCTACTTTTACGCCGTTTCACCCCACCACCGCCGATTCAGTTGTAAAATGTCTGTCAACCACCTGTTGACGTTTCAATCACCTATATGGCTCAAATCTCCGTCGCCGATTTGTACAAACAGATCCGCAGCAAACTCAAATTGAAATGGGTTGCTGGGGAAGCCGGTGGGCAGAAAATCCTCAACTCAGGCACGGTCACCAAACCCTCCCTGGCCTTGGTCGGGCATTTGAATTTTGTGCATCCCAACCGCGTACAAGTATTAGGGTGTGCGGAAATGGATTATCTGGCCAGCTTAAGCATCCTGGCCGTGCAACAAGCCGTCAGCAACCTGTTTTCGACAGACCTCGCCATGGTGGTGGTCGCGAATGGCGAAAAAGTACCGCCCATCATGCTTGAAGCTGCCCAGCACACCCAAACCCCCCTATTCACCACGCCACTCATCAGCCCGCAGCTGATGGAGTTGCTGAGCCATTATCTGGCGGTAGCCACCGCCGAGACCACCAGCTTGCACGGCGTGTTCATGGAGGTACAAGGCTTTGGGGTGTTGATTACCGGCAGCGCGGCGATTGGTAAAAGCGAGCTGGCGCTGGAGCTGATTTCACGCGGTCACCGGCTGGTGGCAGATGATATCGTGGATTTTTACCGGGTTTCGCCCGAACGGATTGAAGGCCGATGCCCGGAGCTATTGCAAGACTTTCTGGAAGTGCGTGGCCTGGGCATTTTGAATATCCGTGCACTCTATGGCGATAATGCAGTCAAACCGACCAAGCCGCTTGATATGATGATCCAGCTGGAACTGGCCGACGAGATGAAACCGCAAGACCTTGACCGCCTCAGTGCCAACCGGCAGACGCAACAAGTGCTGGATGTGGAGATCAGCAAGGTGATTATCCCGATTGCGGCCGGGCGCAACATTGCGGTGCTGGTGGAAGCCGCCGTACGCAACCATATGCTGCTGCTGCGCGGCGTGAATGCGACCAAGCAGCTGACGCAACGGCAAAAACAGATCATGCTGAGAGAAAGCAAATTACGATGATGACAACGAGGCTGGCTGCATGCAACTGGTAATTGTGACCGGGCTCTCAGGCTCGGGTAAAACCATTGCATTGCGCGTATTCGAAGACAGCGGATATTACTGCATAGACAACTTGCCAGCCACCTTGCTGCCACATATCCAGAGCCATGTCGCCAACCGTGATGCGGCCAAAGTGGCGGTGAGTATTGATAGCCGCAGCATTGCGATTGAGTCGTTGCCGGATATCCTGAAAACCCTGAAGACGCAGGGGATAGCCGTGCACCTGCTGTTTCTGGATGCCAGCCTCGAAACACTGGTGAAACGCTTCTCTGAAACCCGGCGCAAACACCCACTGAGTACGCCAGACCAAGCGCTGGCCGAAAGCATCAAACATGAGCGCGATTTGCTGTCCGGCCTGAATAATCTGGGCCACCATGTGGATACCAGCAACTTGTCATCCAATGCCTTGCGCAACCACACACGTGACTGGATGCTGCAAATTGAGCAAAGTTACCTCCCCGCCCGCTCGCACTCGCTCGTTTTGTCATTCATCTCGTTTGGTTTTAAACACGGCATTCCACTCGATGCAGACTTTGTGTTTGATGTGCGCAGCTTGCCTAACCCGCATTACGATCCGGTTTTGCGGCCTTACAATGGCACGCAGGCACCTATCCAGCAATTTTTACAAAATGAATCACAAGTGCTTGAAATGCAGCATGACATTCAGCACTATATAGAAAAATGGCTACCAAGCTTTTATCACGACCATCGCAGCTATGTCACGGTTGGCATCGGTTGCACCGGGGGGCAACACCGTTCCGTCTATCTGGTGGAACAATTGGGGGCGTATTTCAAACAGCAGCATCAGGTGATGATTCGCCACCGCGAACTACAGGATGCTGCTGCAATCGCTACCCCGTAACGAGACTCTGAAAGTACATTTATGATTGGTGTTTTGATTATTGCGCACGGTAGCCTGGGACCCAGCCTGATTGATTGCGCAACCCATGTGATGGGTAACCGCCCGGCACAACTGGATTACCTGGAAATTTCAAAGAATGACGACCCGGCAACGGTACTGCCCAAAGCGCAAGCGCTGGTGCAACGCCTGGATAGCGGTCAGGGCGTGCTGGTATTGTCGGATATTTATGGCGCAACCCCCTGCAATATCGTGACAAAACTGCTGACGCCAGACGAGACTGAAGGCGTGGCTGGGGTGAACCTGCCCATGCTGGTGCGCGTGCTTAACTACCGCCACGAAGGTCTGCATTCCTGTATCCAGAAAGCACTCAGTGGCGGCCGCGACGGCGTTGTCCACTTTACCAAAACCACTTGTCATCACGCACAATAACCTCATAAAAACATGGCCAAACTTTCTTTAGAAATCATCAACAAACTCGGCTTGCACGCACGCGCCTCTACCAAATTCACCCAAACCGCCAGCCAATTCAAGAGCGAAGTCTGGGTGGAGAAAAATGGCCGCCGGGTCAATGCCAAAAGCATTATGGGCGTGATGATGCTGGCCGCCGCCAAAGGCAGCACCATAGACATTGAAGCCACCGGTCCTGATGAAGATCAGGCGCTGGCAGCGCTACAAGCGCTGGTAAACGACTATTTTGGCGAGGGTGAGTAATTGACCAGCTTTAGCATGCACGGGGTGGGCGTATCGAGTGGCATTGCCATTGGCAATGCACACCTGATTTCGCATGCCCTGCTCGAAGTCGTACATTTCAAAATCGAGGCCTCTGCCATAGACGAGGAAATTGCGCGTTTTGAACGGGCCATCGGCCTGGTCAAGCACGATCTGGAACAGCTCAAAGCCCAGTTGCCTAAAAACGCCCCCGCCGAGCTGAGTGCCTTTATCAATACCCACCTGGCCATGCTGAGCGACAAATCATTGTCCGAAGCGCCTAAGGCCATTATCCGTACCGAACTGTGCAATGCCGAATGGGCGCTCAAACAGCAAATGGACGACATCGTCGCCCAGTTTGATGCGATTGAAGACGCCTATTTGCGCGAGCGCAAGCAGGATGTGGTGCAGGTGGTCGAACGTGTGATCAAGGTGTTGCTGGGCCGCGACCAACTCGCCGCCAGTGAGAAAAAACTGCAAGCCCGGCAAGAGCGCGCCATGATCCTCGTGGCGCATGATGTTTCACCCGCCGATGCCATCCAGTTCAAACATCACCAGTTTGCGGCGTTTATCACCGATGTCGGCGGCGTCACCTCACACACCGCCATTCTTGCGCGCAGCCTGAATATTCCGTCCATCGTCGCCTTGCAGCGCGCCCGCGACCTGATCAATGATGGCGAACTGATGATCGTCGATGGCAGCGAGGGCGTGGTCATTGTCAATCCTGACCCGGAAGTGCTGGCGGAATACCAACTCAAACAAAATCAGTGGCAACTCGCCCAGCAAAAGCTGCAAAGGATTAAAACCACCAAAGCCGTCACGGTGGATGGCGTGGCCATTGATTTGCTGGCTAATATTGAAGTACCGGATGATGTGGTTGCCGCCAAAGCGTCAGGTGCAGTCGGCGTGGGATTGTACCGGACCGAGTTCCTGTTTATGAACCGCGCTGAAATGCCCGATGAGCAGGAGCAATTTGAGGCCTACAAACATGTGGCAGAAGCCATGAAAGGCCACCCGGTCACCATCCGCACGCTGGATATCGGTGCCGATAAGCAGCTCAATCCCGATGAAGTGGTGACGGCCACTAATCCGGCCCTGGGCTTGCGCGCAGTACGCTATTGCCTGGCTGAGCCACAGATTTTCCATAGCCAGTTCCGTGCCTTATTGCGTGCCTCGCATTACGGTCAGGTGAAAATCCTGATTCCCATGCTGTCCAACCTGGCTGAACTGCGGCAAACCAAATTACTGTTTGCCCGTGCCAAAGAATCGCTGCGCCAGCAAGGCATCCCGTTTGACGAACAGGTGCCTATCGGCGGCATGATCGAAGTACCGGCCGCCGCCATCAATGCCGACGCCTTTGCGCAAGAACTGGATTTTTTGTCCATAGGCACCAATGACCTGATTCAATATACACTGGCGATTGACCGTGCTGACGATGCGGTGGCACATTTGTATAACCCTTTGCATCCAGCCGTCTTGCGCTTGATCCAGATGACGATTGCCGCCGCTGCCAAATATGACAAACCGGTCTCTGTCTGCGGCGAAATGGCGGGCGACACCAAACTGACACGCCTGCTGGTCGGCATGGGCATGCGCCAGTTATCCATGCATCCGGCGCATATCCTGAGTGTGAAGTCACAAATCCTGCAAAGCGAAGAAAACGTGCTGGCCAAGCAAGCGAAAAAAATCCTGTCGATGACCGATTTGGAAAAAATTGACCCGCTGATTAAAAAATTTAACGGGGAAGTGCACTAACGCTGCGCAGATCCCCTTGTATTAAACAAAACTCATCACCATCATCAATATATACAATGAGCCAAATGCGAACATTTGGCGAATAATACGCCTCTATCATCTATCGCATTCAATAAAGGATTTGCCGTGAGCACCAACCCATTACTTGCTTTTAGTGGCCTGCCCAAATTTAATGATATCCGTCCAGAGCATGTCTCGCCTGCCATTGATCAATTACTGGCAGAAGGCCGCGCCTTGGTAGAACGCCTGGCGACCGCGAGTGAGACACCGGACTGGCAAAACTTTGTGCAGCCGATTGAAGACTACTCGGAAAAACTGTCCCGCAGCTGGGGGCCGGTCGGGCATATGAATGCCGTGGTCAATACGCCTGAACTGCGTGAGGCCTACAATGCAAACCTGGCCAAACTGACCGATTTTTATAGCGACCTGTCACAAGATGAGCGCCTGTATGCCAAATACAAGGCCATCCAGGCCAGCGCGGGCTACGCACAACTGAGCCGTGCACAACGCAAGATTATCGACAACGAAGTGCGTGGCTTTAAATTGGGCGGCGCCGAACTGCCCCCAGCCGAAAAAGTGCGGTTTAAAGAAATCGCCGAGCAACTCTCAAAACTGGGCAGCAAGTTTGAAGAAAACATCCTAGATAACACCAACGACTTCAAGCATCTGGTGACAGATGCAGCCGAATTGAGCGGCCTGCCCGAAGACGCGCTGCAAGCAGCCGCCGAAGCCGCAAAAGCAGAGGAGAAAACCGGTTATCTGTTTACGCTGCATTTCCCGTCTTATATGCCGGTGATGCAATATTGCGACAACCGTGCCCTGCGTGAAACGCTCTACCGGGCCTATGCCACGCGCGCCTCAGAGTTCAGCAAACCCGAATGGGATAACACCGCCCTGATCGCTGACCTGCTCAAACTCAAGCAAGAAGAAGCGCAACTGCTAGGCTTTAACAACTACGCCGAACTGTCGCTGGCGACCAAGATGGCCGACACACCGGCACAAGTGATTGAATTTTTAGATACCCTGGCCAAACGCGCAAAACCCTATGCCGAAAAAGACATGGCAGAACTCAAAGCCTACGCCGAGAAACTAGGCTTTAGCGATATGCAGGCCTGGGATGTGGCCTACATCAGCGAAAAACTGCGCCAGGACAAATACGCGTTTTCAGACCAGGAAGTGAAACAGTACTTCCCTGAAGACAAGGTGCTGGCAGGCCTGTTCAAAGTGGTTGAAACCATTTTTGGCGTGCAGGTGCGCAAAACCGATGCGCCGCTCTGGCATAAAGATGCAGGTTTTTATGAAATCAGCGACCAGCAGCGCCAGCCAATTGCCTATTTCTACCTGGATTTATATGCGCGGCATGGCAAACGCGGGGGCGCCTGGATGGATGAATGCATTACCCGCCGCAAAATCACCAATGGTATTGAGCTGCCGGTCGCTTACCTGACCTGCAACTTCTCGGCGCCAGTGGGCGACAAGCCTGCACTCTTCACGCATGACGAAGTCATCACGCTGTTCCATGAGTTTGGTCACGGCTTGCACCATATGCTGACCCAAGTCGAGGAATATAGTGTTTCCGGCATCAAGGGCGTGGAATGGGACGCGGTAGAGCTCCCCAGCCAGTTTATGGAAAACTTCTGCTGGGAATGGGACGTACTGCGTCATATGACGGCACATGTCGATAGCGGTGAACAGCTGCCGCGCGCCCTGTTCGACAAAATGGTGGCGGCCAAAAACTTCCAGGCCGGCATGCAAACCGTGCGCCAGATCGAGTTTTCATTATTTGATATGCGTTTGCACAGCAGCTTTGACCCGGCGGGCACGCAGACGGCACTCGACGTGCTCGAACAGGTACGGGATGAAGTAGCCGTGTTGCGTCCGCCTAAATGGAATCGCTTCCCCAATAGCTTTAGCCATATTTTTGCTGGCGGTTATGCCGCAGGCTATTACAGCTATAAATGGGCAGAGGTACTGTCTGCCGACGCGTATAGCCTGTTTGAAGAGCTGGGCGTGTTGTCTGCCGAAGCAGGTAGCCGCTTTAAAAACGAGGTGCTGGCGCAAGGTGGTGCACGTCCGGCCATGGAGTCTTTTGTGGCCTTCAGAGGCCGCGAGCCAAGTATGGATGCCTTGTTACGCCATAACGGCATGGCAAGTTAATCATTTTTACCTCTAGCCAAGTGTCTGACACTTGGCTTTTTGACACGCCGCCGCTATGCTAAGCAGATCGTTTTAAGGATTAAAAAATGTCTCGTCTGTCCCTCTGTGTGTTACTGATTGCCTTGTTGCCGGCGGCGGCATTTGCCGCAAAAGAAGAGGCGGATGATATTCAAGCGAAAACCGCCAATGGCGACGAAGTCGTGCTGCATTCCAATGGCTACTGGGAGTTTAAGGATGCCAAAAAAGCTGAGGAAGCCAAAGTCAAAGTCGAGCAATTTGAGCGTAGTAATAGCTGTCCATTGGGCATGCGCCCCAGCTTTTTGGGCATCGGCCGTTGCATCGCATTTGACGACCCTATCCTCAAACGCGGTTCACTGAGTGGCAAGGGCCGTTAACTTACAGCCCTGCGGGCCTCACTAATAGCACTAAAACAGGGCAGCCATCGCTGCCCTGTTGCTTTTCACCCGCCAGCCATCTCATCACCATGCCCCCAAAACCACGATAACAAGCCATTTGTAGCGGGTGCTGGCTCCATACCCGTGCCGGGAACAGCGCTTGCTTGGTTAAAGTTTTAGACACTAGATGGAACCTCATGATTAATTCGCTCGATTTTGCCCGCCACGGCGACAAACAAAACTCTGCCTTTTTTGAAGAGTATCTGCAAAAGCTACTCGAAGAGCGCGACCAGTTGGGGTTAACCGACATGATTCAGGAAATTGATGCGCTGATGATTACGGTAGACCCAGACCATTCGATCCAGTACATCGCTGAATTATCTTTAATGACCTCTTACCATTACCTGGTCACACTGGAGAGTGAAAAGCACTGGACACATATTTTGCGCATAGATCTCGACTCGCCGGATTTACTGGTCCGCGAGGTCAAAGACCCTAACTTCAGGGGCATTTTCCGCGCGCTCAACGAGATTTACCCGGTCGGTGCGCGTAAACCGAATAGCCGCTACATGGGTGAAATCATCCGTGTCACCAATATGCATGACGTGGTGAAGCTGCAAGAGGAACGCGAATTCCGTTTTTTTACCCAGGACGAAGTGCGCAAACTGGAGCTACCGGGCAATGTGGCGATCAGCAAGCCCTCGCCTTACACGCATAATATCGTTGGCTATATGAAACGTGAGCCGGATGAATTGCGCGTGTATGCCTTGGGGATCAGCACCATCCGTGCCGATGTGCAAGCCGCGTATGAAGAGGCAAAAAATCTGCAAGCAAAGCTACGCATTGACGACTTGATCTTACCGGTGGATCACCTAGCGACCCGCGTCTATAGCCAAAACCGTGAGGTCGCGATTCTCGAATACCTGTCCTGGTCCAGCTATTTTTTCTGGGGCGCCTATAACATCTGGGACCAGAACTCCTCCACCAATGTCACCAAGAGTGTACATGGGTTCCCCGAAACCAAGAGCCCGGCCAAAGTGTTTACTGCCAATAACACGCCTTATTTTGTAAACCACCTGGAAAAACTGCCCTCGCCGACCGAGACCTTTGTGCGTAACTATGGCCCGCGCTTGCACCATATTGCCTTGTCGGTCAAAGATGGCACCCGGGACGGTAAGGAAAATATCGAATTTGTCGTCGATGCCATTGCCAGCCAGGGCAAAGGTTTTCTGCTCGATGTGATAGGCTCCAAGGAAGAAGGCCTGAAACAAATTTTCTCAAATGCCTCGGAACATTCGTCGCTGATTATTGAATACGTACAACGCTATGACGGCTTTGACGGCTTTTTCACTCGGGATAATGTCGCCAAACTGACTGAAGCCGCCGGGGTGGAGGAAGGCGTGCTGGAGCAACAGGCACGATTGAGCCAACGCGCAGGGAAGTAACAGTGGCTCGCATCTTGATCTATACTTAGGCTCTTTATACTCAACGACTTTAGGCTCAGGCTTTGACGCCTAGACTAGGGAATTTTGGACCAAGGAATTTGCATGGATCACGCATTCTGGCACAGCCGCTGGCAAAATCAGCAGATTGGCTTTCATCTGGACCAAGCCAATCCGCTGCTGGTGAGCCACTTTCATCATCTGGCATTAACGCCGGGGCAGTGTATTTTTGTGCCCCTATGCGGAAAGTCGCTGGATATCCCCTGGCTGTTAGACCAAGGGCTACAAGTGGTCGGCATCGAACTCAGCCCACTTGCCGTGCAGGCATTGTTTGAGGAGTTGGCCCTGACCCCGGAAGTAAAAGAAATGGGGGGACTCACCTGTTACCATGCCGGGCCACTGACTGTGTTTAATGGCGATTTTTTTGCGCTCAGCCAGGCTCAACTCCACCAGGCACACATCGATCAGATAGATGCAGTGTATGACCGCGCCGCATTGGTGGCGCTACCCGCCGACATGCGCCCACGCTACAGCCAGCATTTAGCCCACCTGACCGCACACGCCAAACAACTGCTGGTGAGTTTTGACTACGACCAGTCACTGCAAGCCGGGCCACCCTTTAGTGTTGATGCCCAAGCGGTGCAACAACTCTATGCTAAGGACTTCACATTAAGCTTGCTGGCCGATGTGGCACTGGAAGGCGGCCTCAAAGGCAAATGCCCGGCGCAAGAGCAAGTCTGGTTGCTACAGGCCCGCGAGCGGTAGGCTAGGAGCATTACGCGCTAAGCCACGGCTGCAGCATTTGGGATGCAGCCCATCATCACCTCGTGATTCTGATGCCAGTGCTGCAAGCTTTCCACGACATGAAAAGCCTGTGCCCGTACCAGATCGCCCGGTTGTTTAAGATCCGGTACCACAATCACACGCAAGCCTGCAGCAATGGCGGCTTGGGCGCCCAGTTCGCTATCTTCAAACGCGATACATTCATCGGCCTGCAAGCCTAATTTTTCCAGGGCCAGCAGGTAGATATCCGGGTTGGGTTTACCGCGTTGCACCTCTTGACCACTGGTGATATGGTCAAAGTAATCCAGCACACCGGTGTGGCTCAGGCGGTGGGTAATATGCGGAATGGGTGATGAGGATGCCACGCTGCAAATGACGCCTGCGTCACGGTAAAACTGTAATAGCTCAAGCACCCCGGTTTTTAGCGGAAACACATGGTTGCGCGCATCAAGAAAGGTATTGAGTCCCGCGATCACCTGCTGCATATGGTGCTCACCATTAAGTTGCTCCGCCATGATGCGGCTGGAGTCTGACCAGATACGTCCCACCAGTTGCACATATTGCTGCTCGGTATAAGTGATGCCTATGCTGGCGGCGGCTTCAATACAGCCTTGCATGATGATACGTTCAGAATCGATCAGCAGACCGTCCATGTCAAAAATTGCGGCTTTAATCACAGGCAATACTCTAGGGCGAACAAAACGCTATTTTAGCGTGTATTTGCGTATGGATTCAGGGGAATGTCATGCCGGTTAGGCATGGGCCAATGGCGTCACGGTCACACTCACATTCAGCTGCTGCTGACCGCCGCCCAGCACCACGCCGCGCATGGGGGAGACATCGCCAAAGTCGCGGCCCCAGGCGACTGTGATATGTTCCTGCTGGACTAAACAATTATTCGTCGGATCAAAGTCCACCCAGCCGTAGACCGGGCAATACACAGACACCCAGGCGTGCGATGCGTCAGCACCGACCAGGCGCGGCTGACCAGCGGGCGGATGGGTGAGGATATACCCACTGACATAGCGGCAAGCCAGGCCAATAGAGCGTAGGGCGCCTAGCATCAGATGGGCAAAGTCTTGGCAGACGCCACGGCGACCTTCCAGCACCGTATCCAGGGGGGTGGAGATATCCGTGGCTTGGGGATCAAACTCAAACTCACTATAAATTTTTTGCGTCAGGGCCATGGCGGCTTCCAGCAATGGCCGCTGCGGCGTAAAACAGCTCAGGGCAAAGCTGGCCAGCGCTTCACTAAGCGTGACACGCGTGGTGGCATACACGTAGGGAGCAGCATCCAGATGTTGGGTATCCTGATCTTTTAACAGGTGCTGCACCTGCTCCCAGGGCGGGCTTTGCACAAAATCAGCCATCTGTGGCCGTGGTTGGATATCGACCTGGAACCTGGAGGTGACCTCTAGCGACTGGTGCGGCGTCAGGATGGTGAAATAGTCATTATTATTGCCAAAAAAGTCTTGCCGCCGCGATTGCTCGGCGGGCAGTGGCTCACAGGCCAGCGTAAAAGAAACGCATTGCTGAAAAGGCGTCTCCCGTGGCATGAGATGCAGCAATTGCTGTGATTGAAGCACCGACAAATCGTAGCTATAAACAGTTTGATGTTCGACCTGGTAACGCATCTTGTGCCTTAATGCCCGGACATGCCCACCGGGCTGGCATAGCTGAAAAAGCGCAGGCTCAGCCGGTCAGACAAGGTCATCGTGACATCGTAAGTGTGATTTAACCAGGCTGACAGTGTCGCGTCGCCTGGCAGGAAGCATTGGTCAGGATCCAGTTGCAGCAAGGCTTGCCAGCAGTCCTTGAGTTCGCTGGCAATGCCGCCCGCATTGTCATGCGCGTCCATCTCTTCAAGATATTTGACCAGGCCCTTCATTTGAAACACGATGGCATTCGGATTGTTGCCATCCATGAGCAGTAAATCCAGCACCGGCAACCACTCGGGTTGCGAGGCGTAACGGGCACGGTAAGTAACCAGGTTATTGGTCACTTGTAACAACCATTCCAGGTTACTGTGCTGAGGCATTTGCAAGGCACGGCTCAATAGCACACACATGAATTGCAAGCGCTCAATCCGCCGCCCCAGCGACATAAAACGCCAGCCCAGGTCACGCGTCATCCAGTCCATGGCAAAGCCGGTCAAGGTGACAAAATGATTCACTGCCTGCTCGATATACGACATCGCATCCTGCAAGGTGGCATGCGCATCCCGGGTAATAAACTGCCGTGACAACACGTTCACGGTGCGCCAATGGTCATTGGAGATGCGTTCACGCAGGTTAAATGCCTGTTGATACAACTGCTGCACGCTGGTGGCAAGGCTACCGGACTGCTGCGAGAACACCGCCTGCACCAGCAAAGGCTCAATATCATCATCACTATACGGCTGCCATGTCGCCCACTCTTCTTCATCTTTGGGCGAGGGCAACAGGTCAAACCACTGGCAGAGCCCCTGCATGGTCGGCCACTCGCCTTCGCGCGACTCCGGCGTGTATTCGAGCAAGGCGCGCAAGGTCGCGCGCAGCATCATGGCTTTTTGCAGGTTGCGTACCGAATAACGGCCATACCAGAACATGTTTTCTGCCATGCGGCTGGAGAGCGAGCGATTTTCACGCACCAGGTCCTGGCTGGAGGTGGTTTTGCGCAACAGGCTAAAAGGCGACTGGGTAAACTCCGACAGTACCCAGGTATCTTTGCTGGTGCCGCCGCGCTGCATGGTCACCACACGGCTATCTTTACCACTGGCGACCCGTGAAAGTCCCCCTGGCATAATGGCATAGCCATTGGGTGTCGCAAAAGCATACACGCGCAAGCTCACAGCCAGCGAACCCATTTGCGTTTGATGGTGATGATGGCTGAGCACAGGGGCCTGCGAAATATCCACTTGCTCCTGGGCGATATAGTGCCCCGGCTGTGCGCGCAGTTTGGCAATCAAGGCTTCTTTTTGCGCCGCATTGAGATCCTCGCCAAAAATCGGCGAATATTGCACTTGCGGATAGGCAGGTTTAATCACCAGGTCATCCAGATGCCCAATCACATATTCCAGCGCCGCCGATTCGCCACACCACCAGGTCGCCACCGAAGGCATGCGCAACGATTCCCCCAGCAAGGACTGGCACAAGTTGGGCAAAAAGCCCAACAAAGCCCCCGACTGTAGCAGGTTCGCCCCCAGCGCATTGGCAATCAGCACATTGCCGAGGCGAGCAGCCTGGGTTAGTCCGGCGACACCTAAAAGTGACTCGGCATTCAATTCCAATGGATCGCAGTAATCATCGTCTATGCGGCGCAAAATGGCATGCACAGGCTTGAGCCCGGCGATGGTCTTGAGCCAGACCACCCCGTTACGCACGGTCAGGTCACTGCCTTGCACCAGCGGATAGCCAAGATACCCGGCTAAAAATGACTGCTCATGATAGGTTTCGTTATACGGCCCCGGGGTCAAGATCACCACCAGTGGCGGCTCCCCCTGGCTGAGCGGGGCAATGCCAGGGACCGTCTGTGCCTGATTTTGTGCCACACGATGCCCCCAATGGGCCAGGCTATCCCGCATGCTGGCAAAAAAGCCGCTCAAGCGCTCAATATTGAGGTCACGGAACATCTCTGGGAACACACTGGAAATAATCGTGCGATTTTCGAGCGCATAGCCAGCCCCGGTGGGCGACTGGGTACGGTCAGACACCACCCACCACTGCCCGTTGGGCGAACGCGCAATATCGACGGCATAGTTGTGCAAGGCAATATTGTCGTAATGCGGAATTCCAACACAAGACGGCAAAAAGCCATTATGGCCATAGATCAGTGCTGGCGGCAGTTGGCCGCTGGCAAACAGCTGCTGTTCGCCATAGATATCCAGCAACACCCGGTTGAGTAAGGTAGCCCGTTGTGCCACTGCGGCGGCGATCTCCTGCCACTCCTCCGACGGGATGATCAGTGGCAACACATCCAGATCCCATGGCCGCTGGACACCATGCGTGTCCGCATAGACGTTATAGGTCACGCCGTTATCGCGGATCTGCCGCTGCACGGCCTCTATGCGCTTACGCATAACGGCAGGCTCTTCACTTTCCAGCTGAGCCACCAGCGCCTGCCAATGCGGACGTGGCTGGCCTTGGCTATCCAACAATTCGTTGTAGCGGTCAGAGAAGTAAAGCTGGTTAAGCACCGGTTGCATGCGTAGTTAAGTGATCGTTGAGGGAGTATTTAACAAGACACTGAGTGTAACAGGATGTTCACACATTCGGCTGCCAACGCAGGTCGAGCGTAAACGGGAAACGCGGATTTGGTGGCTCTTTTACCACAGTCACTTTGCCCGGCGTATGGCCATGCGCCCAGAAACGGGCAAAGCGCCGCGCCTCGGCCTCGTTGGCATTGACCGGGAAAGTGTTGTAATTACGCCCCCCCGGATGCGAGACATGGTAAGTACATCCGCCCAGGGACTTGCCACTCCAAGTATCCACCAGGTCAAATACCAGCGGCGCCTGCACCGGGATCGTCGGGTGCAACGCCGACCAGGGGCTCCAGGCACGGAAGCGCACCCCGGCCACATACTCGCCGGCATGGCCAGTGGCTTGCAGTGGCAAAGGCCGTCCGTTACAGGTTACAACATGTCGTCCATCGGTGAGGCCGCGCACACGCAACTGCATACGCTCCACCGAAGAATCCACATAGCGTGCCGTGCCGCCGCCCGCCATCTCTTCGCCCAGCACATTCCAAGGCTCAATGGCCTGACGCAACTCCAGCTCGATGCCGTGATAGGCAACGGTGCCATAGCGCGGAAAACGGAACTCGACAAACGGCTCAAACCAGCGCTGTTCAAAGGCATAGCCAGCCTCCCGCAAGTCGGCCACCACATCGGCAATATCCTGTGCCACAAAGTGCGGCAGCATCCAGCGGTCATGCAGCTCGGTCCCCCAATGCACCAGTTTGCCGGTATAAGGCGTTTTCCAGAAGCGGGCCACTAGCGCACGTAATAACAGGCTTTGCAGCAAGCTCATGCGTGCGTGCGGCGGCATTTCAAAAGCGCGGAATTCCACCAGGCCCAAGCGGCCGGTCGGGCCATCAGGCGAATACAGTTTGTCGATGGAAAACTCGGAGCGGTGCGTGTTGCCGGTTAAATCCACCAGCAAATTGCGCAATAAGCGGTCAACCAGCCAAGGCTGCTGGCTCTCCTCGCCAGCCGGCAAGGCTTGCGCCATTTGCTGGAAGGCAATCGCCAACTCATACAAATTGTCATCGCGCGCTTCATCCACACGCGGTGCCTGGCTGGTTGGGCCAATAAAGGTGCCCGAGAACAAATAAGACAGTGCCGGATGGTTCTGCCAGTAAGTAATCAGGCTACGCAACACATCGGGGCGCCGCAACATCGGGCTATCGGCGGCAGTCTCACCCCCCAGCGTCACATGGTTGCCGCCACCGGTGCCGGTATGGCGGCCATCCAGCATGAATTTTTCTGTCCCCAGCCGGCACAACCTGGCTTCTTCATACAGCACATTAATATTGGTGACTAGCTCCTTCCAGGTCTTGGCTGGATGAATGTTGACTTCGATCACGCCGGGGTCCGGCGTCACACTGAGTAACTTGAGGCGGCTGTCACGCGGCGGCGTATAGCCCTCCAGCCACAATTTGAGTTTTAAGTCACTGGCGGTTTGCTCAATGGCACTCAACAAATCCAGATAGTCTTCAAGACGGTTTACCGGCGGCATAAACACATGCAAGCGGCCATTGCGCACTTGCACACAGAGCGCCGTGTGTACCACCTCTCGCGCCAGCGGCTGGGTGGTTTTGTGTTTGAGCCTGACTTTGGGTGTTTTCGATGTCCCCAAAGCTTCTTGGTCAGCAAACGGATCCAGCGGAAACTCTGGCTCTATGTCCGCAGGCAGTTGCCAGGGCAATGAAGACAACGGCAAGCGCAATCCCATGGGTGAATCCCCACCCAACAGATACAAATGCTCACGCCTTAACGGCCATTTGCTGGTCAACCATTCGCCAGCACTGCGGCTTTCGTCCGGCTTGATCGGCATGACATACCCCACGACCTGCCCCAAGCCTTGGTTAAGCAAGCTGGCCAACCGCTTACGTTCAGCCGCATCTTTGAGGTCAGCCTTGAGCGGGTCGACGTTGGCAGGCAATTGTTGTTCCTGTTGCGCCAAGCTCATCACATCTTCATAGGCCGGAATGACACACGCCGTAGGGAAGCCCAGCATGTCCGCCAGATGCGTTGCAAACAGTTGCGCCTGCTTTACAGCATACCCATCACCGACGCCCTCGGCAGAGAATAGGCTGGCATCACGCCAGACCGGTTTGCCATCGGGTCGCCAGTACATATTAATGGCCCAGCGAGGCAACGGTTCGCCGGGATACCATTTGCCCTGGCCATAATGCAAAAAGCCGTTGGGAGCAAAATGTGCTTTCAGGCGCAAGGCCAGGTCACCGGCCAATTGCCGTTTATGATCGCCCAGTGCCTGGGTATTCCATTGGGCGCCATCCATATCATCAATCGAGACAAAGGTCGGCTCCCCGCCTTGCGTCAGCCGCACATCTTGCTTTTTGAGCTGCGCATCTACCTTGTCTCCCAGCTTGAGAATGGCTTGCCAATCTTCCTCACTGTACGGCTTGGTCACCCGCGGATCTTCATGGATACGTGTCACGCTCATCTCATGGCTAAACGTCACCTCCGCCACATCGGTATACCCCGTCACCGGAGCGGCAGAAGAAGGCAGCGCCGTGCAAGCCAGCGGGATATGCCCCTCGCCTGCCATCAAGCCGGACGTGGGATCCAGCCCGACCCAGCCGGCGCCAGGGATAAACACCTCAGTCCAGGCATGCAGGTCGGTAAAATCCTTATCCGTCCCACTGGGGCCATCCAGCGCGGCGACATCCGCCTTAAGCTGGATCAGGTAGCCGGAGACAAAGCGGGCAGCCAGCCCCAGATTGCGCATGATTTGCACCAGCAACCAGGCGGAATCCCGGCAAGAACCGGTCAACTTAGTGAGGGTTTCTTCTGGCGTCTGTATACCCGGCTCCATGCGCACGGTATAGCCAATCGCCGCCTGTACATGCTGGTTGACCGCCACCAGAAAATCGACGATGCCCATTTCCGGTTGAATCACCTTGTTCTGCAATTCGGCCATGAGTCGCTTGAGCAGGGGCTCGACCGGATCAGGCTGCAAATAGGCAGTCAGCTCAAATGACTGCTGCGCGGTATACTGAAAAGGATAGTGCTCAGCATATTTCTCGACAAAGAAATCAAACGGATTAATCACCGTCATGTCTGCCACTAAATCGACCGTAAAATCGAGCTCGCGCACCATTTCGGGGAACACGTAGCGGGCGATATAGTTGCCGTAAGGGTCTTGCTGCCAGTTAATAAAATGCTTTTCCGGGTTCACGGTCAGCGAATACGACAAAATCGGCGTACGCGCATGGGCAGCGGGTTTGAGGCGGACTTCGTGCGGAGAAAGGTTAACCAGGCGGTCGAATTGATAGCGGGTGCGGTGATGTAAAGCGACGCGTATAGCCACTGCTGATCCTCAAGAATATTATGATTTTAAGCAGTGTGATGCAGGAAATATGCCAGCCACGCAAAATAGCCCCGCGTGGCAGCAATCTAAACAGTAAAAACGGTGACTGGATTACTTGCCGCCACCGACCAGGTTTTTCACCGCACTCACCACATCGCCTGGCATCACGACAATTTTACTATTGCTTGAGTCTGCCATTTTTTGCAGTGACTGAATGTAACGGTCACCCAGCAAAAACGTCGCTGAAGTATTATTTTCCTTGACCGCCTCCGCAATCATCTTGATCGCCTCGGCGGAGGCCTTAGCCCCCACCATTTGCGCTTCGGCATCTTTACGGGCGGCTTCCAGCCTGGCTTCTGCATTCAGGATCAAAGACTGCTTGGCGCCTTCAGCCTCTGTGACCACGGCCACGCGTTCCCGCTCGGCCGCCGCCTGGCGCTCCATGGCATCCTGCATATTGGCTGAGGGTTTGATGTCCTGAATCTCCACACTCTTTACAGTCAGACCCCAGTCCAGCGCCTCATCGGCAATCGCTTCTTTCAGCTCGGCTTTGATGCGGTCACGCGAAGTCAGCGCATGGTTTAAATCCATGCCGCCGATAATCGAGCGTAAACTGGTTTGCACCATATTGCGCATAGCCTCACGGAAGTTTTCAATGCCGTAGACCGCGCGCTCTATGTTGGTCACCTTGATAAACGCCACTGCGTTGGCCAGGATCACCGCGTTATCCCGCGTGATCACCTCTTGCTCTGGCACATCAAGAATAATATCTTTGGTCGTCACCTTGTAACTGACGGTACTAAATACCGGATTGATCACATTGAGACCAGGCTTGAGAATGCCGGCGAATTTACCAAGCCGTTCAACCACCCACTCCTCACCTTGCGGCACAATACGCACCCCTTTTACGATGGCGATCACTACCAGTACGATAACAATCAGACTGACTTCGGTCATGACGACTCCTTAATAACTAAAATGATGACGCTGGGTGGGCAGGTGCCACACGCAAGCTATTGCCTTCCACCGCAACGATGATTGCGGTTTGCTGCGCCGCAATCGCCGAGTCGGCATAAGCCACCCATTCGCGGCTACCTAACACGCCTTGGGCAAAACGGATTTTGCCTGGTTGCATGGGTGAAATGGCCTCTGTCACCACGCCTTCCCGGCCAATTTCATCGCCCTGCGCCTGGCCGATCCGCAAGTCTGGTTTACGTTTCTCCAACTTGCGCATGATGGCTAACGCCAATGCCGACAGCACGGCATAATTGACGGCTTGCAACGCCAAAGGCATCTCTAGCCAAACCAGGGTGAGTGCTGCCATCACCAATGCAGCAATGCCCAGCCATAGCAAATACAAGGTGCCTAGCAACATTTCTGAGCATAACAGCACCAGGCCCAATCCGCACCACCACCAACCTGCCTGCATAAACCGCCCCTTACCCACAATGAATGAACGACGATGAGTCTTTGAGCGCATGGTATCACTAGTTGTGTCAAAATGGGCGGATGTCTCAACTGCCCGTCCGCCTTACGCTTGCCACTGACCGCCAAGAACGGCTGGCACAAATCCGCACCTGCTTTCCGCACGCTAGCGGACCAGATCTGGATGAACGCTGGCAAGGTGGCCGTACCGCGGCATTGCAGCGGTTGGCGGCCATTGATGCCGATGCGTATCGTCAGACCCGGAATCATCTGGATGGCGCAGCCACCCGGCTTTCGCCTTACTTGCGCCACGGCTGCCTGTCCTTGCACGAGGCGGTGAACAGCATCCGCCAAAGCGCTGGTCAGCGCGGTGTCAAACTGATTGCCGAGCTTAGCTACCGCGACTACTTCAGGCAAGTCTGGTACCGTTTTGGTGAGACAATCAAACAACCCATGGAGTCACCTAAAGTGGCTCTGGGCACACAGCCCTTGCCTGACTTTATTGCGCAGGGATTCACGGGGCTGGTGTGCATGGATGAAATTGTGCGTCAGCTGCGGCAAGAGGGTTACGTACACAACCATGCCCGCATGTGGTTTGCCGCCTATGTGTTGCATTGGTTAAAAGTAGACTGGCGCCAAGCGGCAGACTGGTTTGAACAAAACCTGCTGGATGGTGACTTGGCCTCCAATCACCTTTCATGGCAATGGATAGGGGCCAGTTTTAGCCATAAACCTTATTTCTTCAACAAGGAGAATATCGTTAAATTCGGCGGTGGACACTGGTGCCAGCAATGTCCTGTGCGTTGCCCGTTTGATGCCAGCTACGAAACATTGCATCAACAATTGTTTAGCGCCCCTCCTCCACAAACAGGTGATGAGGTTGCTGCCAGCCACAGCGCACATTTGCCTGTGGAAATAACAGCGCAGCATTTGCCCCCTCATGACGACAGCGCAGTGGTCTGGCTCCATGACGAAATGTTATCGCCTGAGCATGCTCTACTAAAAAGCAATGCCCCGCGCGTCTTTGTATTTGACCCTGCGCTTTACGGAAAATGGCCCGTGAAACGCCTGCAATTCATGGCCGATTGCCTGAGCGAAATTCCAGAGACAGAAATATGGACCGGCAGCACAGCGCAAGTACTGGCAAGCTATTCGCAGAGACAGCTCATTAGCCAGAACACCCCAAACACCACCCTAAAAGCAGCGGCAGGCGATGTACGACTCACTTGGCTAACAAATCCCAGCCTCTATGATATCGGCTTCAGTGATCATGAGCTCATGCGGTTTAGCCGCTATTGGAAAAAAGTCGAGCCGCTTGTCTTTGCCAACGACCATTAACAAACCCATTAACAAATCATGGTGCCAATAAAAAAGCCGCCTTTCATTGGCGGCTTTTTACAAACAACGCTGGATTAGCGCTGACGACGGCGTTGCAACCAACCCATCAGGAACAGGCCGGAAATCAACATCGAAACATTGGCTGGCTCTGGTACAGCACTGACTGATAACGCCTGGTTCACAAATTGACTGCCGTTCAAGTCTGCATCGGTAAACTTGAAGACAAAGAATTTATTGTCCCCTGCAATGCCTGGTACAAAGTCGTTGTCGTTAGCCACATAAAGCGTGTGATACAACACGCCACCTTCCATGATGTCCTCGCCAAAAGTCATGCCTTCGAGCTTGGCAGGAATATTAGTATTGCTAATACCAGCATTCACCAGTGCAGCTTTCAGGTCAAGGAATAAGCTTTTTTGCACGGCATAGCTCTGCAGGTTAGTTTGGCCACTGATGCCTGCGCCACTATTCAATGAGCCAATATCTACAGCCTGATCACCCACAACGCCATCGCCATTCACATCATTGAGGTCGATTTTGTAGATGCGTTTCACATCCGCCTTGGAGCCATCGCCTAGGCCCTTGCCATCGCGTTCAAGCACCAGCAGAGTATGGTCGTTGACAGCCAGAATTTCGCTGCTGTTATAGGTTTTGCTTTTATCAGCAAGATAGTTGTCGTACACGTATTGCTTGGTGGCCCCTGTTTTCGTATCAATGGTCACAATACGGTTGGTACGGCTACCATCGCCACCATCCTGAATCAACGGGCTTTGCTCAAAGCCAACCAATGTTTTGCCATCCGGGGTAATCGCCAGGCCTTCCATGCCTTTGTTGGCCACACGGCCGCTGGCATTACCACTGATTTCATTCGCCCCCTGGCTGCTCAAGTTTTGGGCAGTAAACGCAGCCGGCAAATTGTAAACATTCGTTCTGGCGCCTGTTGCGCGGTCAAACTGGTAGACATACGGGCCGTATTCATCACTGACGTAAACACTTTTACCATCATTTGAAACACGGATCGCCTCGGGGTCGAAACGGCCATTATTCGGGTTGCTGGAGTTAGTGCCCGCCAAAAAGTTATCCGAACGGCCATTAAAATAATATTTACCTGCATTTACAGTCGCGCCACTGCCCAATGTGTAGCTTTGGCCGCCTACGCTACCCGTGCCAGCAGCCCCGGTGCCGTAGTTCAGCGGCGTATTGCTGTATAAAAGCGTGGTGCCAGTCAATGTCGGGGTCAGGTTATAGCTGTAGCTGCTCCCATTGAAGCTTTGTTGCAAATCAAGCTTGAGTGTTTGGAAACGCGAAATGTACGAAGTGGTATTGTCTACCAGCGGGTTGTATTCGGTGGCATTCGGGCCACGGTCTGGCAAGGCCAGGAAGGTATTGCCGCCCGCCCAGGCCAAGCCAGAGCCAATGCCCCCTAATACATTCTGATGATCGACCCCATTTTCGAGCATGCCAGTAAAGCTCGACAAATCAGTCGTGCTGGACAAACTGCCAATGGCAATCAGGGAAGGCGTTGCATTAGCCAATGCAGGCAACGCCAGTGAAATCGCCACGGTCATGGCGGCTAATTTAAAAGTCATGTCAAAACTCCAGAATAAAAAATTTTGACTAAATTAATCGCTCACGGTGAATTTAATATGACAGGACTAGTGCCAAGCTGGCGCAGGCACCAGAACAGAGGGTCGGCTGTGGTAAAATCCCGCGCATGACTACACACACCAACACTGCTGCGCCTACGCGCGAACTCGCCAAATCCTTTGACCCGAAAACCATCGAAAGCCAGTGGTATGCTTTTTGGGAGGGCAAGGGCTACTACGCCGCCGGCATGAATCCGGAGGTCAAAGACAACTTCTGCATTTTGCTGCCGCCACCCAACGTGACCGGCACGCTGCACATGGGCCATGGCTTTAACCAGACCATCATGGATGCGCTGACGCGCTATCACCGTATGCGTGGCGACAACACCTTGTGGCAACCGGGCACTGACCATGCGGGCATCGCCACGCAGATTGTGGTAGAGCGCCAGCTGGACGCGCAAGGTGTGAGCCGCCACGATTTGGGCCGCGAGAAGTTCCTCGAAAAAGTCTGGGAATGGAAAGAATACTCCGGCGGCACCATCACCAAGCAGATGCGCCGCCTGGGCACCTCACCTGATTGGAGCCGTGAGCGCTTCACCATGGATGCGGGCCTCAACAAGGTAGTCACCGAGAGTTTTGTCCGTTTGTTTAACGAAGGCCTGATTTACCGCGGCAAACGCCTGGTGAACTGGGATGTGAAACTGGGCACTGCCGTGTCTGACCTCGAAGTAGTGCAGGAAGAAGAAGACGGCTCGATGTGGCATATCAACTATCCGCTAGCGGATGGTTCCGGCCATTTAACCGTAGCGACCACCCGCCCGGAAACCATGCTGGGTGACGTGGCCGTGATGGTGCATCCTGAAGATGAGCGCTACAAACAGTTGATAGGTAAAAACGTTATTCTTCCGCTGTGTGACCGTGAAATTCCGATTATTGCCGATGATTATGTAGATAAAGAGTTTGGCACCGGCGTGGTGAAGGTGACGCCTGCGCATGACTTCAATGACAATATGGTCGGCCAGCGCCAAGGCTTGGATAAGATCGTGATTCTCAACCTGCAGGGGTTTGTTCCAGAGGTTGCAGAGGTATATGCCGCGGATGGTAGCGCCAAACCCTCGATTGCCTTACCTGGCAACTTGGTTGGATTGGAGCGTTTCGCTGCCCGTAAACAGATCGTGTCCGATCTTGAAGCTGGCGGCTTCCTGGTCAAGGTCGAGAAACACAAACTCAAAGTGCCGCGCGGTGACCGCACCAATGTGGTCATTGAGCCCATGCTGACTGACCAGTGGTTTGTCGCCATGAGCAAGCCGGGGACAGATGGTAAATCCATTACTGAAAAAGCCCTGGAAGTGGTCGCCGATGGCCAGATCAAGTTCTACCCGGAAAACTGGGTGAACACTTACAACCAGTGGCTGAATAATATTCAGGATTGGTGTATCTCACGTCAGCTGTGGTGGGGGCATCAGATTCCGGCCTGGTATGGCGAAAATGGCGAAGTATTTGTCGCGCATGATGAAGCTGAAGCCAAACAAATGGCAGCACAAGCGGGCTATACCGGCCACCTGAAACGTGATGAGGATGTATTAGATACTTGGTACTCCTCCGCCCTGTGGCCGTTTTCGACCCTGGACTGGACCGGCGACGAGGCACTGGATGCGCAAAATCAGGCCTTGCAGCAATACCTGCCTTCCAGCGTGCTGGTCACCGGTTTTGACATTATCTTTTTCTGGGTCGCACGCATGGTGATGATGACCAAGCACCTGACCGGCAAGATCCCGTTCAAGCATGTGTATGTGCACGGCCTCATCCGCGACGCCGAAGGCCAGAAAATGTCCAAATCCAAAGGCAATGTGCTGGACCCGATTGATTTGATCGACGGCATAGACCTGGAATCGCTGCTGAAAAAACGCACCACCGGCCTGATGAACCCGAAAGATGCGGAAAAAATCGAGAAACGTACCCGCAAGGAATTCCCGGAAGGCATTGCAGCGTATGGCACCGATGCCCTCCGCTTCACGTTTGCCAGCCTGGCTTCACCTGGCCGTGACATCAAGTTTGACCTGCAACGTTGTGAAGGTTACCGTAACTTCTGCAACAAGCTGTGGAACGCCACCCGCTTTGTGCTGATGAATACGGAAGGCAAGGACAATGGCTTTGGCGCCGAGAGTTGTGACGCCGGTGGCCGCAAATTTAGCCAGGCAGACCGCTGGATTGTCAGTTTGCTGCAACGCACTGAAGCCGAAGTCGAGCGTGCGTTTAACGACTACCGCTTTGACCTTGCCGCCAAGGCGATCTACGAATTTGTATGGGACCAGTATTGCGACTGGTACCTGGAAATTGCCAAGGTACAACTGCAAGGCGGCGATGAAGCCGAACAGCGCGCAACTAGACGTACCTTGTTAAGAGTGTTGGAAACCATTTTGCGTCTGGCGCACCCGATTATTCCGTTTATTACCGAAGAAATCTGGCAGACCGTGGCACCCATGACCGAACTGAAAGACAAATCGCGCAGCACCGAAAGCATCATGTTGCAGGTGTATCCTAAAGCCGATCTGGAGAAAATCGACGAGCAGGCCGAGGCCTGGGTAGCCACCCTTAAAACGGCCGTCGAAGCCTGCCGCAGCCTGCGGGGGGAAATGAGTATTTCACCTGCCGCCAAAGTGCCATTGATTGCCGCTGGCGATGCCGAGCAACTGGCAGCTTATGCGCCCTATCTCAAATCACTGGCCAAGCTGGAAAACGTCGAGATTGTCGCCGAGTTACCGGAAGCCGATGCGCCAGTGATGCTGGCCGCTGACTTTAAACTGATGCTCAAGGTGGAAATTGATGTCGCCGCCGAAAAAGAGCGTTTAGGAAAAGAAATTGCGCGCTTGCAAGGCGAAATTACTAAGGCCAATGGCAAGCTGGGCAATGAAAGCTTTGTCGCCCGCGCGCCGGCTGCCGTGGTTGAGCAGGAAAAAGCCCGCCTGGCAGAATTTAGCGCCAACCTGGAAAAACTGCAGGCGCAACTAGCCAAACTCAAGTAATGGTCTAGCGTATGTATCGCATGTATACGCACGCATCACCCGCTTGTATTAAAGCGGTTGGTCATTTGGTATTCATTGACGCCCTGCAGTCAGAGGGCGGCCGATGCGCTTTTAAAAGCCTATGAAATAAACCAATGGCTTTATTGTTGGTCTAGCTTGCAATACAAAGGTGGATTGAGGGTGGCTGCCGAATAGGGCGGCGCTGAGGAACAAAAGGAAGAATGGCTGACTTGCTTGAAAACGATCCCAGAGAAGTGCTGTGCAGTTGCAGCGGCACCACGCGCGGTCTGATTATCGAGCTGGTCAGGCAAGGTAAAGATCTGGACGGGATCTCGCGTTATTCTGGCGCGCTGTCAGGCTGCGCTGGCTGCGAATGGGAGATCACGGAATTGGTGAACTCGTTACAGTCTCAGGCCACCGATTCAGACTGACCACAAATCTGGCAATGCGGGTCTTTTTTGAGACGGATGGTGCGCCATTCTGCACTGAGCGCATCCAGCAACAGCAACCGGCCCTCCATCGTCTGGCCTATATTGAGCAACACCTTAATCGCTTCAGCGGCTTGCGCTGTGCCTATCATACCGACCAGCGGGGCAAATACGCCGTTATCTGCACAACGTAATGCCTGGTCATCCCCAACGTCTGGATACAGGCAGTGATAGCAAGGGCTTTCGGCATGGCGGAAATCAAACACGCTTAACTGCCCCTCAAAGCGGATCGCGGCGCCCGAGACTAAAGGGGTTTTATGCTCAAAGCAAAGCTGGTTGAGCAAATAGCGCGTGGCAAAGTTATCAGAGCAATCAATCACTACATCTGCGGCAGCAACCCGTCCGGCAAGCGCTTGGGCATTGAGCCGCGTGGTTTCGACATGAACCTTTACTTCAGAATTCAGCTGTGCAATCGTCGCCTGGGCAGACAGGGCTTTGTTTTGCCCAACGGCAGCCGTCGTATGAATGATTTGACGTTGCAAGTTGGTCAGATCCACCTGGTCAAAATCGCAAATAGTCAGCGTACCCACCCCGGCCGCGGCCAGATACATCGCCACCGGCGCACCCAAACCACCCGCGCCAATCACCAGAGCATGACTTTGCGTCAGCGTTTCTTGCCCCGCATATTCAATTTGCGGCAGCATAATGTGCCGACTGTACCGTAACAACAAATCGTCTTGCATCTATCTTCCAATATTCATGGCAGGCGTTGCGCTTGCACCATTTGCTGAATCAACACCTTGGGCGACAACATGATCAGCCGGTCATCAAATACTGCCGTACCGGCTTGTTGTTGTGCTTGATCGACAAACGCCAGGTCGCCATCTGCATTTTCGCGCTCATCCGCATGCGCGGGCGCGGCCATGACATAGGCGCCGCCGCCAGAAACGGATTGTATGCCACCCAGCCCGTTTTCGCCATGCGAAAGGATGATTGCTGCAGGCCGACTCGGCACACTGGTGGCTGCACCAGTATCACTGCTGACCTGAATATTACTGGCGCTCTCGGCAGCATTGACTGAAAACCACTGGCTATGATGGGTAAATGTGCTGTCCGCACGGTACCGAAAAAAGCGGCCCCAAGCATCGGTGGCCGCGATGCCGAGTTGTTGCCAGGGCATTGTCCCCTCATCACTGGCACAGCTTTGGTTAGATAATACGTTCTCCCAGCCATCTGGCGGCTGATCCGTATCAGGGCACGGTAGATAATGATAAATCAAAGCATGCCCTAGCAAGGCCTGCTGCGCGGTATATAGCCGCTGTTCGGTTTGCTGATATTTTTGCAAGCCATATTGCACCTTTAGCGGCGTCATTAACCAGCCCATCATCAAGCTTAAAATCACCAAGGCGATTGCCATTTCAAGCAAGCTGAAGCCATTTTGGGAACAGGGCGATCGAAGCAAATGCACTCTAATGCCCTTCATCTTGGGATTTGCTCCAGCTGGTCATTACTTGCTGCATCCCATGCGCTGATGCCAACCAGACTTAAGGTAGTCACTGTCGACATCTCGATAAAATTCGCATACTCAGTTTTTTGCGCAACCGTCTGCCGTAATTGCCCAGGCAAAATCTCCCCAGACACCACCAGGACCGCTTGCGCAGACCGTGGTACATAAAACACTTGCTCGCGCCAGCCATTTTGCTGAAACCAGTGATGCATGGCCTGACCATCCAGCATGGCTTGATTTGCCAGCGGGCCGCGCAAGTCCTGATCGACCGGCAAACGGCCTAGGGTGGATTGAGCAGACACACACTGCCCGGCTTGCAATGATTGCGCTCCCAAACAAGTCGCATCGGTAATCGCGGCTGGCGCAGGTAAAACCGCACAGGGCTTGACTGTGCAAGTAAATGCGCGCTTGAGCTCAGATAACACCTGCTTTTGCATGGCCTGATGCATACGGTTTGAAGAGATCGGCCAGACCACGTCATTAAATTGTGCAGAAGCAGGCGCCATGACGAACCCATGATCGCTGTACTCTGTGGGGTTGGCATTATCCAAAGCCCCCTCAACATCAAGATATTCTTGGGCAACGTCGCTTGGCTGCAGCCGGCGTTGCTGCCAGCCATCCTGCCGTAACAAGGGTTGCATAGGTGCGATCACCACCGCCACCACGCCGCTCCCCAAACTTGCGCTCCAAGTCGGCCCATTCTTAGCCTCCACGCTCCAACTGCCTTGCGTATCCAAATTCAAGGGGCGCAACCGGGGATTGTTTTTATAGCGCTCTGAGACCGCATACCATAAGCGTTCACCGCTGCCATCCCGCAAGTCACCCAGGCCCAGCGTTTTCCAGGGCAACCGGCCCAAGCGGGCGGAATTACTGCATGAGGTTTCGGCAATGCCATCATTGTTGCGGTCCGGGCATGGTAAATCGCCAGGGCGTGGGCAATTCAACTCACAAGCGGTGGTGCCCAAGGGTTGCTGCGCATAGGCAAGCAAGGCCTGCTCAGCCCTGGCCAAAACGGCCATGGTTTGATGCAATGACGCCTGACTGAAAACTTCTCGTCCCAACCAGGGATACACCAACATGCCCGCCATGCCGGACAACAACAGTAACAGCGCCCAGATCGCGACCCCTCGTTGCAGGTTTGCATATACGGTCATGGCTGCAGAGCTGACGCGTTGGACAGTACATCGGGGAAATTAAACAAGTGAAGTTCGCATTGCGCATCAATCTCCACGAATGGCGGCGTCACTGCCCAAACACAATGATGAACTTTGATTGCGCCTGTATATCGATGCGCCAAGGCGTTCAACCATGCCAATATGTCTGTCTCATGCTTGACCGACCATGAGAGCTGCAGACGGCTAAGCATCACTTTTATGTTGGCTTGCTGACCCATGGGCGCATTTGCCAAACATTGGGCAGGGTCACAAGGGGTGACCGGCAAAAACTCGTAGTGGAGATGACTCAAGTCCAACCCTTGTTGCATTTCAGCAAGCGACTGCTCCCACGCAGCGACATTCAAGGGAGACATCAATCCTAGCTTGTCCCATTGCTTGTGCTGGGACAAATAGGCCTCAATCTCTGAAGAAAACGACTGCTGATAGGCGATTTGTTTCTGTCTTTGCTGCCACTGGGCGTTCACCTGCGTTAAATTCAGTGCGGCTTCTTCATATTGTTGATATTGCACCAAGCTACACAGCCCGATCACACTCATCACGCCCAACCAAAAAAATATGGTTTTTTTTAACGCCGTCCATCCCTGTCTGTGCATCACAAATGCTCCTGCTTGCTGTCAGCCCAGGTCAGCGAAAGTACAGGTTGCAACGCTAGCATTGCAAGCGGATCGGTACTGCCTTGGCGTCTATTGGACTCATGTTGCGGGGTAGGCGCCGCTGTTTGTAGCTGCTTTACCGACGGCAACTGCGTGAGATGCTGTATCAGCGCCTGCCACTCCCGCAATGCAACCGCAGCGCGTCCTGTTTCCTTTCTTTGAAAAGTCATGTTCAAGGCTTGATACGCATGCGTCTCTGTAGACGTGGCTGCAGGCAGTTCAGCCTGCCATTCGAGCCGGATCAACTGCCATGCATGCAACTCACTGAGAATGGGTTGTAGATCATGCAAAGCCTGATCGGGCAGCCTGGCGGATGCGCCGATGGCTTGCACAGCACTCGTCAATGCCCGAATCGCAGGCAATTGTTCTGGACGCAGCCCTGCAGCCAATGGCAGAGGTGAGGTATTTTTGAGCTTTGCCTGTACAGCCTGAGCTTGTGCATGCAGCTGCTGGGTGGCCAGCACATGAATGACAGATAACAACACTAATAACAACGCCAGACCGGCCCCTACCCAGTGAATCGTGCGCTGCAGTTGCTTGAGTTTGTCGGGCAACAGGCTAGCTTCCGTCGCAAGGTTGGGTAGCGGCTGGTCTGCCAATATTGCATGCAGGGCAACCCACTCGACAGCACTAATATCAGTAGGGAGTGGGCCTTGGCCTACAGATTGAATGAGTGCATCCTCAGTGATTGATTGCCACTGAAAAGGGAGGGGAAGCACGGGCACCTCGGGAATGTGTTTTTCTGGGGTGATGCAAAATACAGGTAGACTTGCAGCCTCGGATAAGCTGAATTGACTGACCAACACCTGATGCAATTGAATGAGTGCCGGGATCACCGCCTGCACATCGTGGACTTCTTGCGTGGGGATGGAAAGACGACGCCTGAAACACAGCCGTTGATGTTTGAAATAACTCAAGCATACCGTCATCTGCTCAAAGTGCACACAAATACAATCGCTCAGTCGCTGCCCGCTTGCTGGCAAGCAATACGGCATCAATACTGCTTGCGTATAAACACCCTGCAGTCTCAATGCCGCGGCTTCCAGCTTGGCTAACCAGTCTGTCAGCGGCGGGAAAAACAACCCGGCAAACAAAAACCGGTTTTCTAATCGACTTGTCTGAAGTGTATCTAACTGAAAGGCCGTATAGAAACCTTGTGCATAAGGCCACGCGGCAAGTTTGCGTTTGAGCAGCAAGCGTCCAGCTGCGCCACGTGCCATAGGCATCACTTCCACCTGATAATGCTCGTCGGGCAGATTGGTTAACACTGCCAATCTTGCCCCGGAATAAGCATTCATCCATTCGGACAGCGCCGCTTGACCCACCTCATCAATGCCGAATTTACGTAGCTCACAGAACTGATTGCCTTTGAATCGCGCGAGCCGCCACCCTTGCGTATCGATCAGGAGAATAAAGCGCTGGCTTGGCATGCTTAGTACCTGATCGTTGAAAAGCTGTCATAAACCGGCAACATGACGGCGGCCATCAAAAACAGCAACATCAAGCCCAATGAAATCGTCAGTACGGGCTCCAACATCCGCAGTAGTGACTGAATGCGTGCTTGCACCTCGCGGTCATAGTATTCAGCCAATTGAAACAACATACGGTCCAAGCCGCCGGTGGTTTCCCCCACCTTGAGCAGGTGCAACATCAAGGGTGGAAACTGTCCGCTCGCCGCAAAGCTGGCGGTGAGGCTGTCACCGGATTCCACACGCGCATATGCGTCTGCAAGTGCACGTGCCATCACGCGCTGCGTCAACAAAGGCTGGCACCATTGCAATGCCTGCAACAATGGAATCCCAGCCTGGTACATCAGTCCTAGAAACCTACATAGCCTCGTGATCACCAATGCCTGAATCAAGCGACCAAAGACCGGTAGTCGTAAGATCAGGCTATCCAATCTATACGCCCATTTCACCGAGCGCGTGATGGTCAGACGAACGATGAGGATTGACAAGAGCAGCGCAATCAGCAGATAGCCACCGTAATGCATCACCCCCTCGGACAGTGCCAATAAACAGCGGGTACTCCAAGGTAACGCCTGTCCCAGGCTTTGCAGGAAACCCGCCATTTGAGGCACCAGAAAAGTCAGCATCACGTATGCCGCGATGAGCACCATCACACATAACACGGCGGGATAGCTCAGACCGCGCTTGATTTGTGAGTTCAGCTCAAATTGCCACGTTAAGGTGGCCTTCAACTGCCCAAACGTTTCCGGAAGCTGACCCGTCCGCTCTCCTGCATTGACCAGCTGATAAAACAACGCTGGAAAGACCTTTGGCTGCGCCTGCAAGGCTTGTGAGAGTAACTTGCCAGACTCCAGATCGCGCAACAAACCGCGTAAGGCCTCTGCCATCACTGCCTGTTCAGCCTGCTCTGCCAAGACCGCAATGGCCTGGCAGAGCGGTAAGCCAGCCTGCAATAATTGCTCCAGCTGCACACAAAACACAATCAACATTTTTGGATGCACGCGTGGCTGCTGCCAGCGTAATGGCTCGGCCAGTTTAAAAGTGATCAACTCCCAGCCTTGCTGCTGCAAGTATTCAGCCAGCGCCTGTTCCGAGTCGAATACCAGATAGCCGCGCCTTAACTGTCCTAGCCTATCAATCGCGGTGTATCGGTAACTGGTCATCGCTATTCATCACCACGATTTACATCAAGCACACTTAAATCGACCACTCTTTTTAGTTCTTGCAAGCTGGTCTCTCCTGCCATGACTAAACGCAAGCCCTCCTCGGCCAAAGTGGTGTAGCCATGTCTCCTTGCTTGCTGTTGTAAGCGAGGCAGTGAGAGTGGCGTGAAGGCTTCTTCCAGGTCTGGATGCATAGATAGGATTTCCATAATGACGCTGCGCCCTTGATAACCACTTTGCCGACACTCAGGGCAACCCACCGCCTCAAAACAAGTGTCCCCTTCAGACGCACGCTCAGCGTCCATTTTTTGGAACATGGCTAACAATTGCGGGCTGGGTGATGTTTGCCGCTTGCAGTGCAGACATAAGCGCCGCAACAAACGCTGAGCGATCACCCCCACCAGGCAGCCCGGCATGGCTTGCGGCTGAATACCCAAATCCTGCAAGCGTAAAAAGGCAGCCGCGGCGTGATTGGTATGCAAGGTGGTCAACACAAGATGCCCGGTCATGGCGGCACGCACCGCCATGGCAGCCGTGGCCTCATCCCTGACTTCGCCTATCAGGATAATGTCCGGGTCTTGCCGTAAAATGGCGCGGACACCCGTCACAAAATCCACTTTACTGGCTTCGTTAACAGAGGTTTGCCGCATTAAATGGTGTGGATACTCGACCGGATCTTCCAGAGTCATGATATTCACCCCGGTCTGGTTGAGATGGCCCAGCATGGAGTAGAGCGTGGTAGTCTTCCCGCTACCGGTCGGCCCCGTCACGATTAACAGGCCTTCCGGTTTTGCCAGCATGGCTTTCAAACGCGCTAACTGGGCGCTACGGATCCCCATCTGCGCTAAGGGAATAATGGATTTATGCCTGTCCAGCACCCGCAGCACCAGGTTTTCGCCATGTAAGGTAGGATGGCTGGAGACCCTGAAATCCACCTCGCGCCCGCACCAGAACAAATTGACACGACCGTCTTGTGGCAAACGCTGCTCGGCAATATCCATCCCAGCTAACACTTTGAGGCGCACACACATGGCTGGCCAGTAGCGGTCATGTAAACACCTTATCTGCCAAAGCACCCCATCGATACGATACCGTATCCTGACGAAAGCCTGTTCTGGCTCGAAGTGGATATCTGAGGCGCCTTGCTTCACCGCATCTAACAATATGGCGTCCACCAGCCGGACCACAGGATGCGAGGCTGATGGCAGGGAGGAAACGCTGGTAGCAGCCTCCTGCTGCTCGATCTCCTGCAACAAGCGCTCGAGTGCAAGACTATGTCCATAAAACCGATCCAGTGCTTGCTCTATCTGCACTTCTGTTGCCAGTACAGGAATCAGCGTCATCCGTCCGCCCAATAAATGTTTGAGAGCCTCAATCGCGCGTGTATTCTGGTGATCCTGCACCGCAATCCGCAACGACTGTTGGTCTGGCGTGATATCTAGCGGCAACAACCGATGTTGCCTGGCAAAGGATTCTGGCACTTTTGCGATCAGTTTCGGGTCGGGAATCGCATGCTGCAAATCCATACTTTCCTGCACATGAAACTGCGCCAAGACATCCCTCACCATGGCATCCGTGATAAAGTGCAATCTGACCAATTGCTGCCCAAGTAATAGGTGCTGCTTGCGTTGCTCGATCAGTGCAATATCGAGCTGATCATGGGTAATCATGCCTTTCGCCAGCATCCACTCCCCGATTCGCATTACTCATCCTCCAGAACTTGTGCAAATAAAGCGTTGTTAGCTTCACTGCCGGGGATCAGTTGCTGAACGCGCTGCAAATAGTGCGCATATTGCTCGTTATCAGCGCGCATTTGACTGATATAAAGCATGCCAACTAAGGCCTGTAGTTGATGCGGGTCTTGTTGTAACGCTTGCGTGTAAATAAATTGAGCCTGTTCCAATTGCCCCTGCCGTAAACACCGTCGAGCTTCCTCAAACAATGTGGAGGTCGATGGGGACAGGAGGGGCGCTCGTTGTATCTGCATCACCCAGCGCGCTGGTGGAGTAGTTTGACTGTTTACGGATGGTAGACTTTTGGCCGGGTTGCTTGTATTGACGTGGCTGGCAGAGTGCTCGGCTTCAGGAGTCAAATGAAAGAGACTGGGCAGCGTGTATGCTGATGTTTCCTCCGCGCCTGAGGACGGTTGAGCACCCAGCAATCGCATCTGCTTGGAGAATGGCTGCTGAATGATGGCGTTATCATTAAGCGCACTAACGACTGTGGGAGCTGAGAAAACCATCCAGCCTTGCTGAAACACATAGCCAGCGGTGATCATGAGAATGAGCCACACTAAGCAAAGCATCCGATGCTCAACCTGCTGCCACTCCGAGAGCATCAGTGATTTGGCATATACATTTTTACAACAGTGTCGCTTTGAATAAAGCCGCCCTGTAGGCAAAAGTATCATGACGGCTCCTCGACATTGATTTCAAATGCATCCGCTGGCAATGCTTCGGGCAGCAAGGGTTGAAACGATTGCAAATCACCAGATTTGACATCTGCCCGACCAATCACGGTGGGGCGCAAAAAAACAATCAGTTCCGTCTTTTTTGCCGCCTGATTTTTGCCAATAAAAGCCTGCCCGATTACAGGCAGTCGCGAGAGGCCAGGCACACGGTCGCTAAATTCACGTTGATCATCCTGCATGAGGCCAGCCAATACGGCGATATGGCCGCTGGCGACATTCAGCACAGACTCCATCTCCCGCACCTGTATCTCGGGCACGCTGCTGACAATGCGGCTGCCGCCACTCCCCAATTGCGGATTGGGATCTTCTACATAACGCAGGACCTTGGACACGGTCGGTCTGACATTTAAATTGACGCGCTGGTGACTATTGATTTGTGCCGTCACCGCCATCACCAAGCCAACTGGTACGGTATTGGCAGTCGTCGTCACGGCTTGCAAATTGGCGCCATTGTTACTGTTGCTTTGCGAGATTTGTGACTGGATGGTGAAGTAAACCAGGTTATCGACCACTTTTAGAATCGCGGTCTGGTTATTGAGCACCATCAGCTTGGGGCTGGAAAGGACGCGCGTTTTGCCGAACTGCTCCAGCAAGGTGACGCTAGCACTTAGATTACCTAAGCGGCTCATTGGATTTAAGTAACTCAACATAAAAGCGACATTGCCATTATTTTGGCCCAAGGCGTTTTTACTGTTGTTGCTTTCCCACTGCCCAGTCGCACGGTTAAACTGGGCTGCATCGCTCCCTAATGACTGGGAAAGTGCCCAGCCACGTTGCTGTGCAGAGGCAGACAAGCGGCTCCAGTCTATGCCCATCTGAAAGCTTTTATTGAGCTCTACCTCGACAATCGTGGCTTCAATCAAGACTTGCCTGGCGGCCACTTGCATGACGGACTCCAGATAGGCTTTGACTTGCGCCTGCTGACTTTGTGAGGCGCGTATGGTCAAAATTCCGGTTTCGGCATTTGCAATCAGTTTGGAAGCCCGCCAACGGCGCTGCGCTTGCTGTGTCTTTTCTTGCAATGGTGGCGAGGATTCCCCAACCATTTTTTCATTATTCGCCGTTGAGTTTTGCGTGTTGTCAGCAAGATTCATCGGCATGGCCACATGACCCGGCAGCTGCGCCATCAGTTCTGCGCGCGCACTTGTCGCCTGATCCGTCTCATCCAGCAACAGCTGCACATTCTCTACCACACTCTCCCATAAGTGATAGCGTGACTGTGAGGTCACCGCCGTTCTGGAGCTGTTACTACTGCCACCTGCGGCGGGCAATGCTTGTATCTGTGCACCACCATTATTAGCCGCAGCGGTACCTCCTCGCCCAGTGCCATTAATTTCACTGGCAACACCGATATAGCCATAGGTGTCGCGGCTCATATTCACATAATTGAGTTTATAACTACGGATCACGGGCGTATCCGGGGTCACCAGCCAAACACCCTCTGACCACTCGTAATACATATCGATTTGCCTGGCCATGCGTGCAAGGATCGCAGGCACCGATTGCTGCTGGGCATTTAGAGTGACTTTACCGCTCAACGCCGGATGCACGTCAAAATTCAGTCCGCTTTCTTGAGCCAATGCAAACAAGACCTCTTGCACAGGGGCCTCACGAACGACCAGATTAATCAATAATGTAGGGATAGCGGCTTTAATCGCTGGCGGCTTGATCGCGGAAGAAGAGACAATTTCTGCTGTATCGATTTCAGGATAACTTGCTGAGTTATTCTCAGCCTGAGAGGCTGCGGGGATGGAAGGTAAATGTAACGAGGTATGGCCAGCACCGCCTGGAGGCAAGCTTTGACATGCCACCAGTCCAATGACCAACCACAGGATGACTGCGATACGCATTACCCCCCTCCGCATGATTATTGACATTTTTTAACATATATTAAATACAAGCTATGTTAACTGTCAATCTATCAAGCACTATGGGGTCGTCCAGTGCGGGACGGGGTGAGAAAAGCTTAAAAAAGCTCTATTTCGCCGCTGATCATGTTGTCTTTGAGCAAACCTTGCGCAACGAGCGCTTCGTAGCAGCAAATTTGATCCCTGCCATGCTCTTTCGCATAGTAAAGTGCCTCATCTGCCCGTTCCAGCACCGTGTTAGGCAGTAAATTCAGAGACATTTTAGAGTAGCCGATACTGATGGTAACGCGCCCTACCTGCGGGAAGCTATAGGCGGCCAAAGCTTGCTTGAAGCGGTCTAGCAACGAGACGATGTCCTCTTTGTCGGCACATGAAAACACGCCCACAAACTCTTCGCCACCAAAGCGAAACAATAAATCACCATCACGGAAGGTTTGCTGCATGAGCCGAGACAAGAGCAGCAAAACTTCATCGCCGATCAAATGACCATAGCTGTCATTAATCTTCTTAAAGAAATCGATATCGAAAATCACCAGGTAATGGTGTAAAGGAAACCTGAACTCAGGCTTATAGTCGTTGAGCAAAATTTTGCTCACACATTTATCAAACGTTTTACGGTTAAGCAGGCCGGTCAGTGCGTCACGCTCATTCTCAATGATCAGCCCGGCATAATGATTAAATACCTGCAAGCATTGCTCTACCAGCGCGATGGCCTCTGAGGATAACTGTGGGTGTTGAATCAGAAGAATCGCATTTTTATGCGCCACACTTTGCTTGAGCGGGAAAATATGCAACTTGCCCTCATCTGCATCCAGGCAACAATATTGTCGCGTTTCCTGATCTAGAAAACCCAGAAGCGCGTGATAAATATCTTGAGGCCAAGCTTCAAAAGCGGGGTCAGTCTCATCCTTGGTATCCATCACTGAGACTAACTGCCGGCGGGATAATACCTGCATCCTGATCGGCTTGTCTTCGGCAGCGAAAATACACATCCAGTGCTGCATCAACGTAAGCAGTGCGGGATCCAATGCAAGGCTCTCCCTGACCTGTGTCAGGCCGATCAGGCTTTGCATAAATTTTTTCAAATTTAAATGACTAGGCATGTGTTCGACAGAGATTGTTTCGAACACTTTACCAAAGCCAAGAATGATTCTTGATTAGGAAAAGAACCGACTTTGGTAACTAATTATGAGATTGAACAGAAAAATTAGAAAATGGGGTGGCTAATCGGGCTCGAACCGACGACAACCGGAATCACAATCCGGGGCTCTACCAACTGAGCTATAGCCACCACTGAGAGAAATTGGCTGAAATTTTGGCCTGCCCGACAGGAATCGAACCTGTAACCCCCAGCTTAGAAGGCTGGTGCTCTATCCAGTTGAGCTACGAGCAGATAGTAGTTACATGCCGATCAGGCAATCCAGAGAAAACTGGTCGGCGTGGAGAGATTCGAACTCCCGACATCCTGCTCCCAAAGCAGGCGCGCTACCAGACTACGCTACACGCCGAAAGCAGAAATATAACCGATTTTACGAATTTGTGTCAATGTCGATGTGATAAAATTATCTTTTTTACGACAAATTTTTTGCTCATGAGCGCTCAAATTATTGATGGCAAGCAGATTGCCAATCAACTATTAGATGAAATCAAATCCAAAATCGACCACCGGCTAGCGAGCGGCAAGCGTGTGCCCTGCCTGGCTGTGGTGCTGGTCGGCGATGACCCGGCTTCAGCCATTTATGTGCGCAACAAGCGTCTGGCCTGTGAAAAAGTGGGTATTCTCTCGATCGCACATAACTTACCAGCCAATACCACGCAAGCTGACTTACTGGCGCTGATCCAGACCATG
The DNA here is from genome assembly GCF_046766015.1 of Methylophilus sp. 3sh_L. Classification (NCBI taxonomy): domain Bacteria; kingdom Pseudomonadati; phylum Pseudomonadota; class Betaproteobacteria; order Nitrosomonadales; family Methylophilaceae; genus Methylophilus; species Methylophilus sp. 3sh_L. The sequence goes on along the minus strand of NZ_JBKOUF010000003.1, from coordinate 309,728 downwards.
AATGCAGACCCTGAAACAGATGGCATTCTTGTGCAATCTCCCCTGCCACCTCATATAGATGAGGCCTCCATTCTGGCACTCATCGCCCCTGAGAAGGATGTTGATGGTTTCCATCCTTATAACATAGGCCGCCTGGCAGTCCGTCAACCGCTCTTGCGCTCATGCACCCCTTATGGCGTGATTAAAATGCTGCAAGCAAGCGGCATCGCGATCAAGGGCATGGATGCTGTGGTCGTCGGAGTCTCTAACCATGTCGGCCGTCCTATGGGGCTGGAACTATTACTGGCTGGCTGTACTGTGACCAGTTGTCACCGCCATACAAAGGATTTGCAAAGCCATGTCAGCCGCGCCGATTTAATTGTGGCAGCGGTCGGCAAAGCAGGCTTGATCAAGGGCGAATGGATTAAACCGGGTGCGATTGTGGTCGATATCGGGATTAACCGTTTACCGGATGGCAAGATCACTGGCGATGTAGACTTTGCCATTGCGAGCCAGCGTGCAAGCCATATTACACCGGTGCCAGGCGGAGTAGGGCCGATGACGGTGGCGACACTGATGGAAAACACGTTAAAAGCACTAGAGCTTAGTGAGCAAGCTTAAGCAGACCAGAATCGCCTCTGAGAATAGGCTTTGCAGGGGTTTGAAACTGGTGTACACTCGCGCGATTGTTGATTGACGTAATGCATTAACCCATGCCGCTACAGGCATTCACTATTCGTTGTTTCGTTCGTTGGAACCATCATGGCAGATACCGTTAACAAATCCTTTACCCCTTACCAGCCTGTTGCCGGTGAGGAATACATGAATAAAAAACAGCAGGATCACTTCCGCAAAATCCTGAATGACTGGAAAGCAGAACTGAGTCACGATATTGACCGTACCGTGCATACCATGCAAGACGAAGTCACCAGTTTTGCTGACCCAAATGACCGTGCCAGCCAAGAGTCTGACATGGCGCTGGAGCTACGCAACCGTGACCGTGAGCGCAAACTGATCAAGAAAATTGATGAGACTTTACGCAACATCGACAGTGGAGACTATGGCTACTGCGAAGGTTGTGGGGTAGAAATTGGCCTCAAACGCCTGGAAGCCCGCCCGACGGCCACCCTGTGCATAGACTGCAAAACACTGGACGAAATGCGCGAGAGACAAGTCGCAAAATAATCCCAGGCAAAATAGCCCTAACTAAGGTTATCGCACATGACAAAAAGGCTGCTTAATGCAGCCTTTTTCTTTTGTATTGGGTGCGCCGCTAACGAAGTGCTACCAGTGCTCTTCAACCGCAAACAAGCGCTTGTGCTCACGGATGGCATAGCGGTCTGTCATGCCGGCAATATAGTCTGCCACAGCTCTCGCTTGATCCTGCTTGGCCGCCAATTGGTGCTCGTCAGGCATCAGGGCCGGATTATCCATGAATGCCTGGAATAACTCCTCAATAATACGTCTGGCCTTGGCACTCATGCGGTTGACGCGGTAATGCTGGTAAAGATGCTTACGCAAAAACTGCTTCAACTCGTGATTCTTTTTCACAACGGCCTGGCTAAAGCCAACCAGATAGGCCGGTGCATTGCGCACATCCTCTATGCTAGCAGGATTCAACTCAGCGATCGCTTGCTGGCTATGCTGGCAGAGATCAACCACCAGCACATTGATCATACGGCGTATCGTTTCATGCACCAGCCGCTTTTCTTCTATCTCGCCATATTGCTTTTTGACTTCGGCCATATTCTCGGCAAATAGCTGGATATTCGACAACTGCTGTATGGTGATCAGCCCGGAACGCAATCCGTCGTCGACATCATGATTGTTATAGGCAATTTCATCGGCGAAGTTGGTCACCTGCGCCTCCAGACTAGGCGACTCCCCGCGTAAAAAGCGCTCGCCGACGTCGCCCAACAGTTTCGCATTTTTGCGTGAGCAATGTTTGAGGATGCCTTCACGGACTTCGAAGGTCAGGTTTAAACCATCAAAGCTGGCATAACGGTTTTCCAACAGGTCTACCACGCGTAAAGACTGCAGGTTGTGCTCAAAGCCGCCATAGTCTTTCATGCAGTGGTTAAGTGCATCCTGACCGGCATGTCCAAAGGGCGTATGGCCGAGATCATGTGCCAGCGCGATTGCCTCGGCTAAATCTTCGTGCAACCCCAACGTACGGGCGATGCCACGCGTCAATTGCGCGACTTCGATGCTATGGGTCAGGCGCGTGCGGAACAGGTCACCCTCATGGTTTACAAAGACCTGTGTTTTGTATTCGAGCCGGCGAAAGGCAGTGGAGTGAATAATCCGGTCACGGTCGCGCTGAAAGACATTGCGCAAAGGCGATTCTTGCTCACTGACCTTGCGGCCACGGGACTGTTCTGGATGGGCAGCAAAAACGGCAAGCGTCATCATGGACTTTCTATCTCAGGCCGCCAGTGACAGCGTCTGTTTGAGTTTATCGGCATCGTAATCGGCCGTGATAATGGCCTTGCCTATGGCCTGTTGCAAGATTAGCCGGATACGACCATCCGCTACTTTCTTATCCAGTTGCATCAAACGCAAATACTCCTCTGCACCCAAGTCTGGCGCAGTGACTGGCAATTTTGCCGCTTGCATAATGGTTGTGATACGGGACACTTGTTCGGCATCCAGCCAGCCCATGCGTTGCGACAAGTCTGCAGCCATCACAGTACCCGCCGCCACCGCCTCGCCATGTAACCAAACACCATAACCCATGGCATTTTCAATAGCATGACCAAACGTATGGCCCAAATTGAGCAAGGCGCGCTCGCCTTGCTCATGCTCATCCGCAGCCACCACTTCGGCTTTGTTCTGACATGAACGGTAAATGGCATAGCTGGCCACTGCATTATCCAGTGCCATCAAGGCGGACATATTCGTTTCGAGCCAGTGAAAGAAATCAGCATCGCGGATCAAACCGTACTTGATCACTTCGGCCACTCCGGCAGACAACTCCCGCTGGGGCAGGGTTTTCAAGGTGTCGATATCCGCCAAGACCAGTTTGGGCTGGTAAAAAGCGCCTATCATGTTTTTACCCAGCGGATGATTGATGCCAGTTTTGCCACCGACACTAGAGTCGACCTGCGAGAGCAAGGTGGTAGGCACTTGAATAAACGGTACGCCACGTAAGTAGGTCGCCGCAGCATATCCGGTCAAATCACCAATGACGCCTCCGCCCAACGCAATCAGCGTGGTATTGCGCTCGCAGCGATGCTGTAACAGATGGTCATAAATTGTTTGCAAGGTCTCATTATTTTTATAGGCTTCGCCATCCGGCAAAATAATTTCAATCACACTCACGCCGGCCGCACGCAGTGGCTGGGCAATGGCCTGCATGTATAAAGGCGCCACAGTGGTATTACTCACAATCGCCACTTGCTTGCGCTTGAGGTGCGGCAAGATCAGGTCAGCCTGTTGCAACAGGCCATTGCCAATATGAATAGGGTAGCTACGGTCAGCCAGGCTGACGGTTAAGGTTTGCATGACGGCTCCAACGCTTTCAGGGCGCTCTCAATTTTCTGGATAATCACAGCGACTGGCTGATGACCGGTATCGACAATCAGGTGGGCAGTCTCTGTGTAGAGTGGATTACGCGCATGGAATAATTGTTCCAGCTTGGCTTTAACATCCACGTTTTGAAGTAAAGGGCGGTTTTTGTCGTTACGGGTGCGCAAGTAAAGCTCATTTACATTGGCGCGCAAGTAGATTACATAGCCGTATTTTTTGAGAATTTCCCGGTTCTCGGCGGCGATAATCGCGCCGCCGCCGGTAGCGAGCACGATGTTCTCCTGCTGCGCAAACTCTTCCAAGGTCGCTGTTTCACGTTTGCGGAAACCGGCTTCACCTTCGAGCTCAAAAATAGTAGGAATTTTAACGCCCGTGCGCTGCTCAATGACGTGATCGGTGTCATAGAAGGTTTTGCCCAGACTCTTGGCAATCAATTTGCCAACCGTGGTCTTCCCCGCCCCCATCAACCCGATCAAAAAAATGTTATTTGGTATTTGCGTACCCATAAAAATGCCCAACTGTTCAGTTGGGCATTTTAAGGCAAAGCCTGCCTGCTGTCAGTAATCGTTCAGCAAGCTTGGCATTGATCAGTTTAGTGCTAGCGTTTCGTCCATGACTTTAGGCGTGATAAAAATCAGCAATTCAGTTTTGTCTTCCTGCTTGGTATTACGCTTGAACGCATAACCTACCACCGGCAAGTCACCAAAGAATGGAACTTTATCCGTGGATTTGCGGGAAACCTGCTCGTAAATCCCGCCGAGTACGACGGTCTCGCCATTACCCACCAGTACTTGCGTTTGCACGTTTTGCGTGTTGATCGCAACGCCACCAGAAGTCTCTTCCCCCTTGCTGTCTTTACGCACATCTAGGTCCATAATAATTTTATGGTCCGGTGTAATTTGTGGCGTCACCTCTAAACTCAACTCGGCCTTTTTAAAGCTGACCGCGGTGGCCCCACTACTAGTAGCAGTTTGGTAGGGAATTTCCACCCCTTGCGCAATTCTGGCTTTTTGCTGATTGGCTGTCGTCACGCGTGGACTGGAAATTACTTTGCCTCGTGCATCGGCCTCCAGTGCGGACAGCTCCAAATTAAGCAGCAAGTTGGCAGAAAGCTTGAGTAAACTCAAGGCAATCCCGCCATAGGCATTGGTTACCGGTAAGTTTGACATCAAATCAGGTTGACCATTCGAGCTAACAATATAATCGCCAATTGTCGCACTTTGGACAGTTCCTCCTTGAGTGCCTAAAGTGTAAGTGCCATTAGCGCCTGCCGTTGTCGGAGCTGTGTAAGCTGTTGCCTTATTTCCTAAATTCCCACCAATTGACAAATTCGTGTTACTACCTGGCGTCCCAGTCTGAGAAATTCCAAAGCGCGCTCCCAAAGCTTTAGAAAAAGTGTTGGAAGCAATCACCATGCGTGACTCAATCATGACTTGCTTAACGGGCACATCAACCTTATTGATAATTGCCTGAACCTCTTCAAGTTTTCGAGGTGTATCCTGAACAAAAATGGTATTCGTTCTAGCATCAAACGTTACACTGCCGCGTTGCGATAAAATTCGGTTCATTCGTCCTGATGAGGAGCTTGTTGATGAACTTGACATACTGGTACTCGCACTACCTGTACCGGCACCCCCGCCGAGTAGCATATTTCTAAAATCCATAGCTTTTTGATACTTTAATGAAAACACTTCCGTACGCAATGTTTCCAGTGTTTCTCGCTCGGCCTCAGCGGTCAATTGTGCTTTTTCTTTGGCAGCGAACTCTTCTGCTGGAGCAATCGATATGACACTGCCGTTCACTCGCATGTCAAGACCTTTGCTTTTCATAATCACATCAAGCGCCTGGTCCCAAGGCACATCTTTTAAGCCTATCGTAACGCTTCCAGACACAGAATCGCTAACAACAATATTTTTACCAGTGAAGTCAGCGATCACTTTTAACACATCCCTGACATCGACACGCTGGAAGTTAAGCGATAACTTTTCACCAGCGTAACCCTGCTTAGAACCTTGTATAAGCTTGTTCGGGTCCTTAGCGATTGGGCGTATATCCACCACCAGTTTTTTATCAGCTTGGTAAGCTGACTGCTCCCAATCACCCTGTGGTTCTATCACAATTTGCGCATGGTGTTGATGCCGTAAGGCATCAACAAATAGTACAGGGGTATTAAAATTAATCACGTTGAGGCGCCGTTGCAAAGCCTCAGGCAGATCAGTATCAGCAAAATCAATCACAACCGTTTTTCCAGCATTACGAACATTCACACCTACTCGGTTATCTGATAAATCAACCAGGACGCGGCCTTCACCATTCTTACCTCTCATAAAATCGATACGTTGAATCTTGTGTGCCGCCCCCGCATCTTGCTCTGAAAAACGTTTTGCAGCAGTTGTTGCAACGGGAACGTCTTGCAATTCTTGAGTCAATCCAACCATTAAGGACATGCCTTGTATGTCTAGTTGATGTTGTACTGATTTCGTTAAATTCAAAACAACACGACTACGATCATTGGTTTGCGCTATCTGAACCGACTTTAATACCCCCTGATTAATCGGGATCACATTTTTGCCAGTTGAGTTGACTGCATTCGGCAGATCAAAAACTATTCGAGGTGGATTAGTCAAAGTGAAGCTGATGGGCGAGGTTGCTAAAGGTTGTGACATCTCTAGCTGCAAATTCAATTTTGCACCTGGCTGCATAGTAGCTTCAACCGCTTGTAACTGATTTTTACTATCCCCGGGTTCTGCGGCAAGAGCGGCTGTTGAGAAGATCATTGTGGCCACGAACATAATGATTCGCGTAAATTTATAGGTAGAAGTATTCATCATTGATGTTCCTGCAATTCCAATGTTGTCATTTGCTCAGACCACTCAGCTGTGACCGGATCTTGTATAGTCTCTTTCACTTTTAACTCATATTTCAAAGTATTAGGATTTTCCCCAAGCGCAGTGACTACGCCAAATTTTTCTCCTAAATGTGCACCAGTTTTTATTTGATAAATATGGCTATCTGGTGTTTGAATGGTGGCAAACATACTATTCTTTTTACTTAAAACACCCACAAACTTAAGACTTTCCAATGGATAAGCTTCCAAGGGCTCTTTAGGGCGATTCAAATCAGGCTGATTAGCATTTTGTATGGCTGTCTTACGTGGGTAAAATGGATCATGTAACAAACCGTCCGCGTTATACACCTTTGGCGCAAATACGAGTACCTCTGGTAATGCCTCTACAGGCGCAAGCAATGTCTGATTCGCATCATTCATAAATTGAGTTAAATCATCATTTTGTGATCGCCCGCATGCAGCCAGAAAAACGATCAGGGCAAATGGTAAGATTTGTGATTTCAACCTCATTTTTTAATTGCCTTATTCTCTTGCGACTTGCGTGCAGCAAGCTCTTCGGTATCAAGGTAGCGATAGGTCTTCGCAACGGCCTCCATGACCAACATGTCTTTTTGCGTCTGCTTGTCTTCCTTACCTGCAGGATGAATCTGCAAATTATGTAGAGTAACAATACGGGAAAGTTTCGCTACCTCAGTCACAAAAGCACCGAGATTATGATATCGCCCTAACACTTTGATATTTATAGGCTTTTCAGCATAAAATTCTGCAAATACCTCAGGCAATGGAACAAATGCCTCGAAAGATAAGCCTTGACTGAGACCTGCTTGGTTAATATCTGTTAACAACGCATCCATTTCAGATTTATCTGGCAATTGCTTAAGCAAATTACCGAAAGTCCGCTGGATATCAATCACCTGTTTCTCATAGGCTTTCATTTTTAATGCCTGCATTTTCTTTGCCAGATACTCATCTCGCAATCCCTGCTCTTTTTCTTTTTCTAGCTTCAATTCCTTAAGATTGGGATTCAGTAAAAATAAGTATCCTAGGACTAATAAGCTACCAGCTAATATTGCCAGTAATGTAGCTTTCATTGGCCAAGGCAAATTACCTGCATTTTTCAAATCAATGTTATTAAAGTCAGACACTTGCATTTTTGTCATCCTTTAGCAGGAGATAATTTTTGCTTTTCAGCAGGCATAGGCTTATCACGCTTGAGCGTAACGCGCAAAACGAAGTCATACTCTTTGACAGAAAGCGCATTCATTGAGGCTTTAATCTCAACGAGATTTGGGTTTTGCATGATGACTGAGCTGCTCAGGTTATGGACTAATGTCGCGACTCTTGCATGAGTATCTGCCACCCCCTTCAACTCAATTTCATCCTCGATCTGTTTTACACTCTTGAAGAACACGCCTTCAGGCAATTGCCTTGCGAGCTCATCCAGGATCAGAACAGCTTGATTACGATCACTTTGAAGCCCCTCGACAATTTGCTTACGCTCAAGAACATTCTTGATTTGCTCCTTCAAATTACCAATCTTGGCAATTTCCACATCAAGACGGTTCATTTCATCCTGTAATCGTTGGTTGCGTGATTGCTGTGCCTGGACTTTGCTATGGATATAACTCCAGCTCACAAATAAAATGGCCATCGCGGCCACACCGACCAATGCCGCCATCAAGCCAAACTCACGCTGACGTTCGGCGCGCTTGATCTGGCGATGCGGGAGCAGGTTAACCTTAATCATGCATCCACCCCTCGCAGCGCCAAGCCACAGGCGATCATGAGCGCCGGGGCATCTGTTTGTAACTGGGAAGGTTTAATCTTGTTTGCCAACGCCATGCCCGCAAAGGCATTGGCAATCAGCGTATGCACGCCGGTTTTTTCTTCAATCAGTGCGGCAAGGCCATCGGTCGCTGCCACCCCGCCCGCCAACAATAGATGATCCACTTTGCTGTACTGGGTGGAGTTAGTAAAAAATGAAACCGCCCTGGCGGCTTCTACAGCAATATTTTGCAAAAATGGCTGTAATACTTCCTCTGCATAAGAGGCAGGCAGCCCGCCCTGACGCTTGGCAATTTCACTTTCTTCAGGCGATAAGCCAAACCGGCGTTGAATTTCTTGCGATAAGGCGGCTCCACCAAAGGCTTGCTCTCGCGCATAAACAGAGTGAGTGCCTACCATCACATTGATATGAGTGACAAAAGCGCCAATATCGAGAATCATGGTCACGGTTTTTTTACTGTGATCTGGTAAATGTTTGAGAATCTGGCGATAGGCGGTCTCTGTCGCATAAGCTTCCACATCCATGATGCTGACTTTTAGCCCGGCTTCCTCTGCCACAGCAACGCGGTCATCAATTTTCTCTTTCTTGGCCGCCACAATCAGCACCTCCACTTCATCGGTGCTTTTACCTATTGGTCCCAGGATCTGGAAATCCAGATTCATTTCGTCTAGCGGGAATGGAATATATTGATTGGCTTCGGACTCGACTTGTAACTCCATCTCTTCTTCGCGCAAACCGGCGGGCATAATGACCCGCTTGGAAATCACTGCCGCCGTTGGCAAAGCCAATACCACCTGCCGCGCGCGCGAACCGAGTAAGCGCCAGGCTGCGCGCATGCTCTCTGCCACCTGGGTGAGGTCATTGATATTGCCGTCACTGATCACGCCCTTAGGCAAGGTGACATTGGCATAACCATCCAGGCGGAATTGTTGTTTGCCCATGGCACTGAGCTCCACCATTTTGATGGCGGTTGCACTGACATCCACACCAATAAAACTGGTTTTCTTGCGCTGTAAAAAGCCCAGACTCAACGGTATTGCCCTTTATAAAAATTTGAATGCTCGACTTGCTATGCATCAACCATGCCAACTCGTGCATTTGAGTGGGTAAGCAATGGTTTACATGCGTTTTTGCGAGTCAGAGAAATGCTGATTATTTGCATGATTCCATAATTAACTGCCTATGAATCAGCAAAAAAAGATTACAATTCATAGGTAATTCTCTCGATGGCAGCAAGACGCATGAATTCAAGAACCTGGTTGCAGTCCCTTCTTTTCCTCTTCATCACCGGCAGTTTGATCGTCGCAGCCTTGCTGGTATTGATGATCAGCATCCTCTACCCCTCACTCCCTTCGATTGACGCACTGACGGATTACCATCCAAAATTGCCGTTGCGGGTCTACGATGCCGATGGCGGATTGATGGCTGAATTTGGCCAGGAGCGCCGTGCGTTCGTGCCCATTGAGCAAACGCCTAAAGTCATGAAAGACGCCATTCTGGCGATTGAAGACCGCCGTTTTTACCAACACAACGGCATTGATACCACAGGGATTTTGCGGGCGATCCGCAACAACCTGACCGGCCGTGGTCACGAAGGCGCCAGTACCATCACCATGCAGGTCGCTAAAAACTTTTTTAGCAGCCCCGACACGCCGCGCAATCTGTGGACCAAGATTAAAGAGGCACTGCTGGCGATCAAAATTGAACATGCCATCAGCAAAGATAAGATTCTCGAGCTCTATTTAAACCAGATTTACCTGGGTGAGCGCGCTTACGGCTTCGCCACCGCAGCCAAAACATATTATGACAAAGACCTCAAACAACTGAACCTGGCCGAAGCCGCGTTACTGGCAGGCTTGCCCAAAGCGCCCAGCAAATACGATCCTTATATTCATCCCGACTACGCCATCAACCGTCAGCATGAGGTACTGCGCGACATGCACCGTTACGGCATGATCACAGATCAAGCCTATGACGAGGCGCTAAAAGCACCGCTGAAATTCCAGTCATCCAGACGCCAGATTCAAGCGCTGGGTGGCGAATACGTCGCCGAGATCGTCCGGGCAAGCTTATATAAACGCTATGGCGAGAAGGCATATACCAGTGGTTTGCGCGTTTACACCACTATCAACAGTAAACACCAGGCCGCAGCCAACACAGCGGTTATTCAAGGGATCATCAATTTTGAGTTGCGGCACGGCTTCCGTGGAACAGAGCAAGTATTGCCCCTGCCTGGCAAACTCAAAGCGTCGGAAGCTGCTGATTTATTGCGTGATTTTGTCACTTACAACCAATTTGTGCCCGCCTTGGTCACCCAGGTTGAGCCCAACCTGCTCACTTTGGTCACCAAGCGTGGGCAGGTGCTTAAGCTGCAGGATAAATCATTATTGCTGGTTAAAAACCATATGCCGCCCGCCAAAGCCACACCCTTGTCACTCAAGCCGGGCGCGGTCATTCGCGTGTATCAAAATGGTGAGGAATGGATGGTTGTACAACTGCCTGAAGTGGAGAGTGGCTTTATGGCACTTAACCCTGAAACCGGGCAGGTACAAGCGTTGATTGGTGGGTTCAGTTTCCAGCGCAACAAATACAATCACGTCACCCAGGGCCGCCGCCAGCCTGGCTCCAGTTTTAAGCCGTTTATCTATTCTGCCGCGCTTGAAAAAGGCTATTCGCCCGCCAGCGTGTTTGAAGATGCCCCTATCAGCTTCACCTCCACCGAGACGGGTAGCAACAGTAGCTGGGAGCCACGTAACTACGATGAAAAATATGCAGGCCCGATGCGTTTGCGCGAGGCTTTGGCACAATCAAAAAACACTATTTCGATCCGGCTCATGAATGCCATAGGCGCGCGGTATGCCCAAAATTACCTGCGCAAATTTGGTTTTGACCCCAAAGATCACCCGGCCTATTTGTCTACCGCATTGGGGGCTGGCTCCACCACGGTTTGGCAGCTGACCGCTGCCTACGCCACCTTTGCCAATAGTGGCTACCAAGTACATCCTTACCTGATCGAAAAAATCACGGATAGTCGCGGCAAGGTGATCCAGGCGGTGCAACCTGGCAAACATGTGTCTGCCGAGCGGGTGATTGACCAGCGCAATGCCTTTATCATCACGACCATGCTGCAAGACGTGGTGCGCGATGGGACGGCGCGTGCGGCATTATCTTTGCGGCGCCCTGACATTGCCGGTAAAACGGGCACCACCAACGACCAGTTTGATGCCTGGTTTGCTGGTTACCACCCGAAAGAAGTCGCAGTTGCCTGGGTCGGTTATGACAACCCGCACAATCTGGGCCGCGGCGAGACGGGTGGCCGCGCAGCGCTACCCATCTGGATACGCTACATGCAGCAAACCTTGTCTGGTCAGCCGGTTTATCAATACAAAGTGCCGGAGGGAGTGTTGCAATTGAAAGTGGATGCTTACACCGGCGCACAAATCAGTGAAGACGATGCCGGTATTTATGAGTATTTTTACGAAGAACATTTGCCTCAATCAAAACCTGATAATCTGCCAGGCTTATTTGATCCAGAAGGCGAGCACGCCCCGGAAGAAGAAGAGCCCTCCTTTTTGGAGCGCCTGATCGGCGAACATAGCGGCAACAATGAGGACAGAAAATTGCCAGCCAATCCGGCAGCCAAACTGCTGAGCCCGAATTAGCAATCAATCTACGAAAAGCCAAAGTATGTTTGATGATTTTACGAGTGACTTGAGGCAGGAAATTGCCCAATCTGCCGCGCGCCTGATGTTTGAAGAAGGTATCAGTGATTACGCCCGTGCCAAACGCAAAGCCATCAAAGCCATGGGGATCACGCAAGATGCGCCGCTGCCGACCAATGGTGAAATTGATGCGGCCTTGCGGGAATATCACGCGCTTTATGCAGATGAGACTGATGCCGCGCACCTATTGGAACTGCGCCAGGCGGCTCTGCACACCATGCGCTTATTACAAAAATTCCAACCCTATTTAACCGGTGCAGTGATGGAAGGCACCGCCGGGCCGCATGCCGACACCGAAATCCACGTCTTCGCCGAGAGCGCGAAAGAACTCGAAATCTACCTGCTTAACCAGAATATCCCCTACCACCTCGACGAGCAGCAGTACCGCATGTCTGACCGCCCGAGCAAACAAAAACACGAGCTGTTACGCAAACGCGTGCCTGTCGTGCTGGTAGAAACACGTTACGGCACACAACGCATCAGTATTTTTGAAGCCGACGACCTGCGTACAGCACCACGCAAACACGGTGAAAAGGCGGGCATCCATAGAATGACGCTGGCGCAAGTGGAAACCCTGCTTAAACCTGGCATCATTGAATAAACTTTAAAGAGAACGGCGCAGTATTCATATCCAACTGCTGCCTGGTCGTTTGTTGTTGTCAGTGCTTATGAATCCCACATGACAGCATGCCTGTGCCAACAAGCTACTGCATACTAATCTGCGTATAGCCCAATACCGTCCCGGTGGCAAAAGTCAGGTCGATCAAGCCAATCTGATAGTCATTAATCGCCCGGATTTCCTTGAGCTGCGCCTCTCCCAGCCTGGTCAGCGTTTCCAGCACCTCAGTCATGGTACGCAAGCCTTCATTAAACTGCTTAAGCTCAGCTTCATAGTTATAGCCGGCGATCATCACCTGCTGCCTTGCCGCAAGGATGCGCTGCCAGTTTTGCTCAACTTTATCCAGGGCATCATGAATTTCGCGTTTGACGGTCAGTGCTTGCAGTGTTTTGTTGGTCAGGCGCTGCATACGCTGGGCAATGGCTTTGTCCAGCTTGGCTTTGCGCGCCTCATTACTGACCGGCATTTCAAATTTAAGCCCGACAGACCAGTCATTGTATTGCCCATTCAACAGGTCTTGACCAATATTGCCCGCCCGATTGGCTGAGCTGGATAAGGCACCATACTGGTAATCCAGTGTGAACATGGGCAGGGTCTGGTTTTGCAGATAATCAATTTGCAACTGGTCTGCACTCAGCTTAAGTTCCTGGTCTAGCAGTTCAATCCGGCTATCCAGCGCATCTTTGAGTAGTTTTTCACGGTCAAATTCAAACTTGACCAGATTGGGGCTGGTAGACGGCACCCACGGCAAGCTGGCGCTACCCTGTTCAGGCAACTCATTGAGCAGAAATTGCAACTGCCTTTGCGCCAATTTCAGGTTGGTTTCGGCAATAATCAGCGCTTCCATGCGGTCGGCCACACCGATTTCAGCCCGGTTGACTTCAATCGCAGCCGTCAGGCCTTCCTGCACACGGCGTTTCACCATGGCTAGGTTTTGGCTGGCATATTCATACTGGTTGCGCCGCACATCCAGGGCTGCCCACGCTTCATATAAATCCCAGTAGGCTTTATCCACCATAGTGACAATACGGATGCTTTGCAAACGCGTTCTGAGTTGGGCGCTGTCCTGGTCGAGTGCGGCGATACGGATACTCGCCTCATTCACCTGCCGCCCGGCATTACGCAACAAGGGCTGGCTGAAAGAAAAGCGTAAAGCACTGCGGTATTGGTCGCTGGCCAGGCTGCCTTTACTCTCATAGTTTTCGAGGGGGGCACTCAGGGTGACACTACCGCCCGTTCTTAACGGCACTTTGATGCCGGTTTCCAGCTCCCAGAATTCCTTGTTTTGCGCGGCTGGATTGAGCTTGACCAACTCGCCATCCAGCGCAGAGTTAGCCGATTTAAGAATGACTTTATCACCCGCCATCGCAGGCAAGTCTTTCTGGCCATATTTGGCATAGGCAAAAATCACCTGGTCAAACTTGGCCTGCTCTTCACGCAACGATTGCGCAGCAATGGCCGGATCCATTTTGGCCACTTGCAGGTTAAGGTTGTTTTGCAGTGCTTTCTGCCGCACATCGGCAATAGTCAGTTGCGCACCCTGTTTGGGAGCGTTACTGAGCATATTGACGGTTTCAGGTGAGTCAAACGGTTGCAGGGCACTTTTAAGATCGATCACGACCGGCTTGTTACGCTGGAGTTGCTGTTGTTTGATGGCATCATGCAATGGCACTCCCTGGCCCTTAGCATAAGGCTCCAGCCCCCTGCCTTCTGTGCTCTGTAATCGTTGGCGCGCCCGACCGTCATTCAGCAACTCATCTGCACCAGCTGCCGTGGCCAATAGCATGCTGCCTAGACTAAACAGCCAGGTGAATACCGATGCTTGCAGTGCAGGCCTCATTTGCTTGCTCCAACACCGGCAGGCAGATTGAGGGGCGTAGGCTCATGCGGAATTCTGGGCGGGAAGCCATTGAGCAAGCGCCATAATTCATAGCCAATGGTGACTTTTTCTAGCAGTACCCACCCCTTGGCACTGATCCCTTGGCGCAAAAAGCGGGCTTCCGGCCACTCTGGCGTGCCTTCTTTGTGGATGACCATGATGCGGAAGTGACCGGTGCCATTGTCAGTAGGGTCAACGAAGGCAATTTTGCCCTCAAAAGTACCAACCCCCACTTGCGCCCAGCCAGGCACCTGAATGGCGGGCCAGCCCTCAAACTCCAGGCGTACGGTACTGTCGCGGGTGATCAGCGGCGCATCACGGCCATCGACCCATAACTCCACGGCCCGCTGTGAAGTATGCGGCACAATAATCAGTAAGGGATCGCCTTGTTTAATGATCTGAGATTGCGAATTGACGGGCAAACGGAAAATCGTGCCGTCGCGTGGTGCGATCATTTTTTGCATGTTTTGCCGCGCCAGTGAAATCTCTGAGCTATGCAGGCTGTTTTCAGCATCCGAGACTTCGCCTTTAATTTTGTTGATATTGGCTGTCACCGAGTCCAGATAAGCTTGCGTATCGGCCCGTACCTGGCGGATTTCTGCCTGTGCCGATTGCGCTTCCGCCATGGCAGATTGCAGTTGCGCTTGTGCACTATTCAGGCTGCGGCTAGCAATGGTATGGTCACGCTCAGCCACCTCGGTATCCCGCTTGGACACCAAACCATCGCCTAACAAGCGCTGCATGCGCTTAACCTGCATTGTGGCCGCATCCAGCGTCGCTTGGGCAGAATTCACCGCCTCGCGCGCACTGAGAATCTTCTGGTTGGCGACATCCAATTTATATTGGGCGGCAGTAATTTTGGCGTCGCGGCCCGCAGCTAGGTTGTCTCGCTGCACAGCGTAAGCCGACAACTCGCTTTGTTTAGAAGCCAGTTTATCCTCCAGATTATCGCGTTGCGCTTGCAACCGTTGCCGGAAGTTAGGGTCTGTGTCGCTGATTTCCAGCAAAACATCGCCCTGTTTCACTTGTGAGCCTTCTTGCACATACCAGTGCTGGATGAGCCCACTCACGGGCGCATCTACCGTTTGTACCCGCTCGGAAGGGGAATAGGCGGTAACCTTCCCCAGCGCAGTCACGTTTTGTTGCCACGGCAGGGGTAAAAAAGCCACTGGCAGCACGACCAGCAGCCAGGCCATCCGTTTGATCCACAGCCTTAACCGCTCAGGGGTCTGTACTCGCTGCGTCAGCGCGTTTTCAATCGCATTACTCATGCTGACCTCCTGCTACCCCGGTGTTTGCCATGCTCTCCAAATTGATGACTTGTTTACATTGCTGCGCAATATGCTGATAGCGCGTGGTAATCAGCACCATCCAATCCTGCTGGTGACGTTTAAGGAGCATCAGCACCTGATCCAATTCATCTTGAGACAGTTGATCCAGCAAGCCATCAATAATCAGTACATCCGGTTGACCTAGCATGGCGCGAGCAAGCATTAACCGCTGCAGCTGCGTATGCGTCATCGGTGCGCCAAAGTCAGTCAAGACAGTTTCTATGCCATTCGGCAGCTTACTGATTTCTTGCCACAAGCCCAGTACCTGTAATAACTCGATCACGTGATCCAGGCTCACCTCTGGTCGTTGCAACTTTAGGTTGTCCAGGATAGAGCCATGCTGCCACTCAACTTTGTTGGCCACGCCTATGCGGTCACGCAAATGGGACAAATCGAGCTGACGCACATCAATATCGTTGTAGCTGATATGCCCTTGTCCCGGTTGCCGCATGCCCATGATCAACTCAAGCAAGGTGGTTTTACCACTGCCCAAGCCACCCATGAGCGCCAGGCTTTCCCCGCGTTGTAAGCTAAAGCTCAGATTTTTGACCAACGCAGCTTGATCCGCATGCTGAAAGGTCAACTCATGGACCTTAAGTTTGGTATATCCTTCCTCGCCAGGCTGATGCTCACCAGACCGCTCCACGGGTAATGTTTCCAGTACGCCCAGCTTGTCTACTGCTGCGAGCAGATCATAGAAATACTCAAGCTTGGTGACAAACCGCACAAACGCTGACAGCACGCCAAAAATAATCAATTCGGCAGCCACGAATTGGCCAAGATTGATCTGGCCTTTGATGACTAAGGTCCCGCCTAGAATCAGCATGCCCGTACCGATTAATGCATACAGTCCCACGGCACCAATCAATTGCATCATCAGGACTTTAAAGTGTTTGGCCCTGACTAGCAGATAGCCTTCTGCCAGCTGCGCCGTATTGGCCGTGTTGCGCTGTTTAGCGCCATAAAATTTTGACAGCCATTTATTGCGGGCAATGGTTTCCAACCAGGCCGCCATTTCATATTTGGCTTTAGACTCTTTGATTGCCGTTTCTTCGGCTGGCTTACCCAAACCAAAAATAATCACCCACAACACGATGAGCATCAGGATGACCAGAATGCCAAAATACAGGCTATAAAAAAGCAGCACAATGCTGCCTATCAGCCCTTGTAACAAGGCAGTTAGGCCAACTGTAAGCAAGGTCGCCATCGACTTCTGCACGGTTTGAATATCAAAATAGCGATTCACCAGCTCTACCGGATTGAATTGATCATACACAGAGATATGAATCTGGCCGGTGTTTTGTGCAATCTGCAAGCTGTAGCGCACAAAAATCCGCCGTTGGATCATCTCCACCAGAAAACTCTCTATGGCATAAATCGCGCCAGACAATGCCAGCAAACAAAACAGAATCACGCCCACCACATACAGTGGCTGCAATATACCGCCCATGGTGACAATATTCACCATGGCCTGCACGGCGACAGGCGTGGCGATGCCCAATACACCATAAGCCGCGGTTAAATACAGCAGCAGCAAAATATCCTGTTTTTCAAATGAGAGTAACTTGACGACTCTTTGAAAAGGCGTGAGGGAAGTCGTATGAATGTTTGCCATAATAAGAATTGTTGTTAACTAGGCCCTGTAAATGGATAACAACCGTTTATATTAGTTCCCCAAAAAAAAACGGCTCACTAAGAGCCGTTTCTTTATACCACACAACGATTACAAGCTGTAAGCACGTTCGCCATGTTCGGTCGTATCAAGACCTTCACGTTCGTATTCTTCACTCACGCGCAGACCCACAACCGCATCTACCACTTTGTAAAGAATCACGCTTACGATACCTGTCCAGATCAAGGTGACCACGACTGCGATGATTTGAGTCGTTACTTGACCACCCATGGTCACACCTTCTGCGTAGCCAACACCACCCAAACCTGGTGCCATCAACACGCCAGTGCCTACTGCACCCCAGATACCGGCCAAGCCGTGAACACCGAACACATCCAGTGAGTCATCGTAGCCCAGCGCACCTTTCAATTTGGTCACGCCCCACAGGCTGACGAAGCTGGCAGTGAAGCCAAGGATGATAGAACCCATCGGGCCGATAAAGCCGCAAGCAGGGGTAATCGCAACCAAACCAGCCACTGCACCAGAAGCGGCACCCAGCATGCTTGGCTTACCTCTGAACAACCACTCAGCAAAAATCCAGCCCAGTACTGCAGAACCTGTTGCCAATTGTGTGTTAATCAACACCATACCGGCAATGCCATCAGCAGCCAGTTCACTACCAACGTTAAAGCCAAACCAACCCACCCACAGCAAGGAAGCACCAATCATGGTCATCACCAGGTTGTGCGGAGGCATGGCTTCTTTACCGTAACCAATACGTTTGCCCAACATGATGGCACCAATCAAAGCAGCGATACCAGCGTTGATATGCACAACAGTACCACCAGCAAAGTCTTTGGCACCCAACTCGGCCAGGTAACCACCGCCCCATACCATGTGTGCGATTGGGATATAAGCAAAAGTCACCCACAATGCCGTGAACAACAATACAGCAGAGAACTTCATACGCTCGGCAAACCCACCAACGATCAACCCAGGCGTAATGGCAGCAAATGTCAGCTGGAAGGTCAAAAACACATATTCTGGAATAGTGCCGGAGAGGCTTTCTGGTGTAACACCCGCCAGAAACGCCTTGCTTAATCCACCGACAATCATGTTACCTTCGCTGAAAGCCATGCTGTAACCATACGCAGCCCACAACACAGAAATCATTGAGAAGACAACAAACACTTGCATCAGCACTGACAACATGTTTTTCTGACGTACCAAACCGCCGTAGAACAATGCCAAGCCAGGAATCGTCATCAAAATCACCAGTACTGTGGCAACAATCATAAATGCGGTATTACCCACATCCATTGTTGGCGCTGGCGCTGCTTCAGCAGCAGGGGCAGCTTCGGCCGCTGCAGGCGCTTCGGCCGCAGGCGCCGCATCAGTAGAAACGGTTTCTTGTACGGTAATGGTTTCAGTCACCGTTTCTTCTGCATAACTGACTGGGCTTGCCGCCAGACCCATCACGGCGACCAGCGATAAGATTGAAAGAATTTTCTTCATAACAGAAGCCCTTTCTTATAACGCATCCGGACCGGTTTCGCCGGTACGTATACGGTAAACTTGTTCCAAATCGAAGACAAAGACTTTGCCATCGCCGATTTTGCCTGTTGCTGCTGCTTTCTCAATCGCATCTACGACCTGATCCAGCATGTCATCTTTGATCGCAACTTCGAGTTTAACTTTAGGCAAAAAATCTACGACATATTCAGCACCACGATACAACTCGGTATGCCCTTTTTGACGGCCAAATCCTTTGACTTCAGTGACAGTGATGCCTTGTACGCCAATATTGGACAAAGCCTCACGCACCTCATCAAGCTTGAATGGCTTGATTATTGCGGATACAAATTTCATTTGCTTCTCCCGTTGTTAACTCTGGCAGGCACATGCCCGCCAGATCTAAAACTTGCTTACTTAGAATGTACGGCCTAATGTTAAAACAACACGACCATCATTCAGGTTCTTAAATTGTGTTGATGGTGCTCCATTAAAGCTTGAGCCGCCATAGCCATTACGACCCCAATAACGAGAGTTGTCTGACTCAATCCAGTACACCCCAGCATTCCAACCTTCGGTAGCCCCAATTTTGAATGCTTTACTCAAACCAATCTTCCAGTCTGTGTAATCAGGATTCGTAGCGCCCGATGTAGAGGAGCTAGGTGCTGAACCACCACCGATTGCAGAAAAGTCAGCGTTAGGATCTAGTTTGCCAGCAACATTTAAACGTCCAACGTGAGCAATCAGCGTTAAATCCCACCAAGGTAATGGATACGCCGCATTCAATTCAATATAAGTTGAGCCTTTGGTGCTACCGTTCCAACCAGTATCTTTATCTGCGCCAAACCAATCTGTTAACGTGTAAGAAAGTTTTGCGCTAATCCAATCATATGAGAGACCTGCATTCAATTCATATGTATCCCAACGACCACCTTTTGGGGTTTGACTTTTTAAAGTACCATCTGGATTGTTATCGCCTGTAAATTTGTATTTTTTCCAAGAACCACCTGGATACAAGTATCCATAAACACCGACTGTATAGCCCAGTTTCTCAACTGTAGGAATGGTGCCATTAAAACCTGCATAAACATCAATTTCGGTGTTTGCATCAGGATAAGTATTTGGTGTTACACCAGAACCCCAAACGCCAGTATAGAAACCGCTGGAATGCGTAATATCCATACCGCCTTGTACGGTCGGCTTGTGCCAGGATTGTGAAATACCACGGAAGTAGTAGTCAGATACCACACCGATGTTACCTGTCGCAGCCCAATCGGAACCGGCCTGTTTTTCTTCCATGTATGGTGCTTTTGCCTCTTTAAGCTCTTCATGCAAAACCTTTGGCTCATCGGCATGTGCAAAATTAGCGAAAGACAGTGTCGCGAGTACAGCTGTAATTAACTTAGATTGGCGCATTTATTTAGTCCTCTCTCTGTGAAAATCTTGATCGAATTGTTGTAAACGAGAATGAAACAACATTGACCTAAAAGCAAAGCACGTGCCAACCTATATAATCATTAAAAATCAATTAATTAATAAAATAATTTAATCCTAAAAGTTAAATTAACATCGCAACATCATGTTATTTATTAAAAACATATAAAAATCAACCATTTGCATACACTTTTTTGATGTGCTTACATGCTAGAATAGCCTCACAAGGAGAGCTTGCCATGCTATTTTCAAACGAAAAAATTAAAGAATTATCTTTTAAAATCAAACAACTAATTGACTCAAGCCCCATTTCAGAGCTTGAAAACAATTTGCATGCACTAATTCAGGGCGCGCTCCCCAAAATGGAACTTGTTTCACGCGAGGAATTTGATATTCAGGCCGCTTTGCTGGCACGCACGCAGCAACAGTTAAAACAGCTTGAAGAAAAAATCAGCCAGCTGGAACAAGCCGACGCCGCCAAAAAGTAAAAATTAATTTACAATTGTTAGCATTCTTTGGTGCGGGAGTGCGACATGAGTTTGGCCGTGTTATACAGTCGGGCCTTAAGTGGGATGGATGCACCAGAAGTGGTGGTTGAAGTGCATCTGGCGAATGGTCTGCCCAGTTTCACCATCGTCGGCTTGCCAGAAACCGAAGTGAAGGAGAGTAAAGACCGTGTGCGGGCAGCGATTCAAACCGCCCAGTTTGAGTTCCCGGCACGGCGCATCAAATGTAGTCAAGGTGTTTCTGGAGGAATTTGAGCAAGGTAAGCTCTACATTCATTAATCATGGAATTGCGTTTCTGGAAAAGTGCATCATATAGATAATGACGCCCCATTAATGGGCGTAAAGTGTCATTATTAAACAAGCAGCTATACGTTTAGGACTTTATGGGAAATTACCAAGACCTTGAATATGAGTTTATTGAGAGAACTATTGCTCTAATAAATCAATATTATGCATCTTTAGACCAATACCCTTTTGAAAAGCAATATAACTACACTCTAACGATTAACTGCTTACTGGGCCTAATAGTCATGCCAAAGGAAAGGGCTTTAACATATTTGCCGAAATTGCCCATAAACAATAACTTGAAGGCATCTATTGGCTTGAATGAAACCGAATTTGGCGGACACATCTCTAACCTCAAAACGTTGATTCAAAGTCTCAGACACTCAATAGCGCATTTCAATATCGACGTTATTTCGGAAGGCGATGAACAACTTATTGATTGGGTAGAATTCACCGACTCCGAGCATGGACATCGACTTGTCGCGAGATTTAGAGCGAAAGAATTGTTGCCATTTTTAAAGTTTTATACCGAGAGTTTGTTGAATAACTTAAAACAATATCGGAATTCTAAACATCAACCTAGAGATTGATTGCTGGCGACTCTTATCGGGTTGTCTATGCGCTCGAGATCCGCAGACACAACTATAAAGCTAGTTTCAGGCAGTGCAATTCCATTTGTGCACACAGAAAACCTCAAATTGTTCGCATATGACTTCCATTTCTGACCAGTAATAAGCTAGCCCTGTATTTGCAAGGTTTATCATGCTTTTGGTGGCTGCCAACCCAAAACAGGTCCAACATGTACTGTAATCCCATGAGCAAAAGAATCCTGTTTGTAAGGGGGGCCACAATATAGGACGGCTATGGGAAGATTCATACCAAGATTCGACGGCTGCGAGAGTGGCAAGCGCAACTATCATACGAGCAAAATTTCCTGATCGCTGCCATGAAGCAACTGTACCGTGGGCAAACATGTGTCTGTTCAACCATGTTTCACCTCGATAGTCTTCAGTATTGCAAAAAAAATGATTTTTGAGCCACATCCGAAATGTCTCAAAGGCGTAAACACGCTCGTCCTGTCCAAAGAGATATGTAGAGGTCTTATACTCAGCCGGCACCCACATCCGGTCAAAATGGATCTGCGCAGCAGTTTCAATCGCCTTATCTATTGCGTGATCTATCTTTTCAGTAGTAGTAGACTTTGCTCCCAGATCCGACACTATTCGTGTCAGACTGCCTTCAATTGCCGGTATTAAAGTACCTACACTAGTTGACCAGTAGCCGCTATAAGCACCCAGATACGCCTCTCGTGCCAATGGCACGATATCTTTCAAACTTTTAGCCAGTGGCAATATTTGCTCTATACATACCGCTTGGAAAGGCAAGGTGTAAAGTGTAGAGGTGTGATATCTGAATAGATCGAGAGCTCTGCTTCTCGTTACATTTTGAACGGAAACAAGAAGGTCTGATATCTTACCCATAGGCACCCAAAGCGGTAAAAACCACTCGACCTTATCCCACAGAAGAGCCTGGTCTTCATATTTTTTTCGTCGAATTTGCCAGTTCTCATCCCCGGAATCTGGAATAGTCGGAAAGCAAGCTTTACCCTCCTCGAGGGTCAACACAATACATGGTGTTGTGTGAAACGCACCAACGTTAGCGACTTCCGCCACTGGATTGGTAAGTTTCTTTTCGGTTGCCCATTTTTCAATGAGTTCGGGTGTCAACTCATTCAACGGGCCATGCGCCAGAGCGCGACACCAAATTCCGTTGAATTTTTTCTCGATACTGGATAAAGACATTAGGCCCACCCAAAATAGAATCTTGAAGAGCTCGTAAAAGTTAAAAAATGCGCACCCCGATTACGGAGCATTAGAAAAATCCAAATCTAAACTACCTACCCCCTGAACGAAAAATTGATCAAGTCATTCCTTTCGCTCACGCATACCTTGGATGAAATACACATGGCCATATTTTTTATCTCTATCCATGTTGTCTTTAACATCTTTCATTGAAAGAGCGATGGCAAGAGGATTAACCATCAATGGTGACGGAAGATTGGATCCGACACCATTTAATACTGCGTGTGTCACATCCGGCTTAACGTCTCGAGCAAGTCTAAAAAGATCTGACATTACCCTCTGCTCGATTGCCGTGTCCAATGGTTTAGATCCCTCCATAGCATCAACTGCTACCTTTCGGAAAGCCTTAATATGTCTGTCTTCTCTAAGCTCCAAAATTTCATCCCAACTATAGCTATCAAAATTTGGAATTAATAAATCACCTCCAAACAAGTCATGGCATTGACCATTTCTTTTTGTAATTTCGTTTGTTAGGGCTCTTCCAATTATGGGTGAGTAGTTGGGAATGACATCTAGCCCTTCAGAGACAGCTAAAAAATTCAGTCCAATATCTGCATAAAGATCACCACTCAAAATTTTCACGTCGTCAATATCAAAGTCATATGAGTCTTCAGAGAGATTGTTTTCACGTCGAATTTCAGCAAAACAAAAATCCCCAAGACCATCCAAGGGTAAGTCATTGATAACTGCATAGCGATCAGCTTCGAACTTGTCTGCATCTGATACTACGTCCCAACAATCAACAAATAACTCCCTGAATTTCTTGTTAGATCCTAATGCTTTTCTTTGAGTGAGAGAGCCTTGTGGAGTCAAAAAAATTGAAACCAGCTCAGCCACATGATTTATTCCAAAGACCTCGTATGGCGCCCCACGTCTATTGAAGATTACCTTATCAAAGAGAATTGCATATCTCTTCATCAAACCTTCAATAGAGATACCTTCTTTTTCGAATAGCATTAAGCTGGGGATAGATGAAATGGCATCCATAAAAAGTTGAAGACCTAAACTTTAGATATCTTTTGATTTGAATTAAACAATTCAATTTCTCTCAAATCTGCCGTGATTGTAGCCATCAAACTTAAAGGTGAGCTTTCTTTTTCAAACTCTAGGTATGCTTGGAAAACTAAAGATGCAGGGTGGACATTCATGACTTTAGATAATTCGTGCACTTTTTCAAGTGTTGGTGAACTTGAACCGCGTTCAATATAACTTATGTATGAACGTGGGGATACGGACTCAAACTCCTCTTGAGTCAACCCTTTCGATTTTCGCGCCCTGGCAAATACCATTCCGAAAGCCTGTCTAAGGTTCATTGCAAATCCCATATCTAAGGAATTTGCATCATTGCTTTCAGGTGAAAATTACACTACGCAATATATTGGTCATTTTAATTGGCCTTTAGTGAATAATTTCTTCTTAGGTATTATTGATATTTCAATAGCAATAAGGATATATCTGAAGATCTCTGTAATTTTATTTCGTGTATGATGTTGTGATATATCAGACAAAATTTGTTACACATCTATGTTTTTTGTACATAAAACTGGGCTTCATCAGGATATATTTGATAGAAATTCTTTATTTTTTTCTTCTGCGGAGCTTCCATTGTTTCATCCGTGGTTTTTATGTGAGGTGCCCGAATATGAAGGCGAAGAGATACTTACATATTCCACCCATTTGTTCGCCGATTTAGATTCATTGTCCAAGTTTACAAGCTTACAAATACCTACTAGAGCGTATGTCGTTAGCCCAGGATATCTTAATAAAACCGAGCGGTGGATGCTGCAGGTGCTAAGGAGCGTTTCAAAAGCAAAATTTACTCACGACCTTGGAAATAGCGATATTTACAGGTTCGAGATTGAAAACGGAGATGTCATTTTTCACAATGCCAGCGGAATTAGTAAGTCTGCAGATGAGCTATCTTTCGAAACTATTTTGCAGTTTAATTAATTGCATTTTTAGTGAAAAGTAAACATGCGAATCTCAATCGACAGAGAGCTTCTTGAGAAAGCTGTCAGCGCTTTTGGAGCTGAACATGTTGCAATAAACTGGCTCCTTGAAACGCACTCTTTGCTTGGTACTTCGCCAGCGGAGTTTGCCAAAACTCAAACTGGTAGAATCGAAGTTGAGAAAATACTCAGCGCCATCCAGTTTGGTGGCATAGTTTAGTTGGCAATATCCAAGCGATCGTTAAGTTTAATCCACTACCAGTAACTCATTAATGTTAATGGTGTAGCTATTGCTTTTATGATCTTGTTTCATTTGCAGGGGCTTTTTAAAGCCTTGACTACCTACAATCAATGTACCTTTACCCATACGTTGGTTGACGATATCCATCGCATTCATTAAACGCTCATTTTTGGTAACTAATTTAGGCGTGATCTCTTGGCATATGCTGCCACCAAATCCAGCACTAAGGGTTTTTGGCTTTTAGGAACACGAACGACAGTGGTTTCTTCTGAGGGGCTGCCATAGGCGGATTTACGTCCGGCACCTACTCTTTTCCCACCATGATTTTTTGTGCCTTCAATCTTCATTTTGAAATCGTAACATAATCAAAATGGGTGAGATTGAGACAAACAAAAATTCAAAAAATCATAACTCTTGTCGCTCATTAACAAATTCATGTGGAAGTAGTATGCTGTCTTTGGCTAGAACCTAGCTGAGACAATTAAGTTTAAAAATAACGTTTGATTAACGATCAAGGGGGAGACATGAATAAATCAGAATTAATAGCCAAAATTGCAGAAGCTCAAGGACTCACAAAAAAAGATGCAACCAAGGCAGTTGATGGTTTTGTGGCAGCTGTCCAAGAAGTGCTAACAGATGGGGAGAATGTCACTATTCAAGGGTTCGGGACTTTTAGAGTTGCCGATCACAAAGAAAAAGCTGGAACAAATCCCAAGACTGGGAAACCAATGAAAATTGCTGCTACAAAAAGAGCATCATTTTCAGCAGGCACGCGCTTAAAAGATGCAGTTAAGAAAAGTGGTATCAAAACTGGCGGCGGTGGTCCGGGTGGAAAGGGATAATCATGCCTACATTGCAGACATATAGAGATTATCATTCTGATGCGACTAAAAAAGTATCTGAGAATACCCGAACATTAGCATTGTCGGCTATTGCGATTGTTTGGTTGTACAAGGTCACAAAACCTGAAGGTGGGTTTACTTTACCAGAAGAACTAATCACGCCATTGCTGTTAGTTTTTTTTGCTCTGGCAGCGGATTTTTCTCAATATTTATATGGAAGTATTGCCTGGCACATTATCTTTAGGCTTGAAGAGGTGAAACTGCACAAAGGCCTCATCACTGAAGACAGTAATCTTGAAGGTGTTGAGCCGTGGATTCTTTATATACCTTATATTCTGTTTTATGGAAAAACGGTATTAGTCGGCTTTGCTTACTACTATTTATTGACATATTTTTTAAACGTCACAACCATTAGAGCCGTCACCGAAGTTACTACAAACTGATGATTTATCCCTATTTTCTTTAACCGGGATGAAGTAATCATCATCTTGAGAAATGTCACCAGCGGCTGGTTCAAAACTCATCTTGAACTGGCCGACGTAACCCTCTGTTGGCGCATCATCCAATAAATAAAATGCAATTTGAGCTAATCTGAGTCCAGGATACAATTCAATAGGAATCTCCCCAAAGTTGGCCAATTCCAATGTAATGATGCCACGGTAATCTGGATTCACAATCGTTGCTGTCGCAATGTTCAAGCCTTCTCTTGCCCAAGATGATCGGGCAGTCACAATACCTTGCAAATCAAGTGGCAAATGCACCCACTCCAACGTTGGGACCAAAGCTAAAGTACCTGGATGCAATAGGAATGGCTTTCCAAAAGGAATATCTACTCGCTCATGCTTTTGCTGTTTGTATCTTACACAGTCATGGTCTTTGACTTTTTTATACACTGCCGGCTCAACATGAGATTGGCCACCGGCTTTAGCAACCATGACTACGTTACCCATACGAAGGTCGATGGATGATGGCCCAATCTGGAGACGATCCAGAATGGGGGAAACTGTCAGTTTTTTTGCTGAAGTTGTGCTAAGACGCTCTTCAATCGCCTTCTTTGATAATGCAGACATGGTGCGCTCCCTTAAGCACGCTTGTTAGTGGTATTTTTATGCTGCTTTTTTATTGTCTTCAGGTTTCTTGGGATTTTCCAGCATCTTTTTAATTGAAACTTGCTGCATGATCCCATGCTCGCATAAGCGATTGATATCTGAGAACTTAATAATTGATCCTGGTTGAGACTGGGCAATCCAGCCTGCAAAAATGATATCTCTGAAATCCACATGTCTATATTGCGGGCCTTCAGGCGTGAACTTATAACCAACTGGCGGACACCGATCTAAAATCTGATGCACTAAATGATTGATATTTTCCGGGTCAGGTGCCTGATAGAGTGTTTTCGGGAAGCTTGCCAAAAACGCTTGTAATTTATCAACAGTGATTTTGACAGCTTCTTTCGAGATCACTTTGAACCAAGGATCTGTTTCTTGTTTCTCGTAAACATCCTTCCAAAATGCATCAACAGCTGGTTGGATGGACTGGTCAAATTTCCATTCAGTATAGCCCAGCGATTCTGCTGCCAATAACAAGGTATTTGCTCGGATACCGGTTAGTGGATGCTCTTCATTTACCTGCCTGCCAAGAGGGTCATTGCTGTATAACAAATGACATACCGCTCCCAAGAAACTTGGGCCAAACATTAGTAATCCGATGAAGTCGCATAAAAACTCTTGCAGCCATGCATCGTAATCTGCATACGCAAAGAAAAAATCTTCGTGGTCAATTGAATGCTCAGTTTTCAAATGATTCAGTCTGGCTTTTACTTCTTGTGGTGCTGATTCAGAGTATAACCATTGCACAACCGTTGGTTGATCTTTGAATACCGGGCTTGCCTTCACGAAATTTTCTATAAAAATTTCATCAAGTTCATTTTGGATCAGGGGAATGTTGTAGATGGCATGCCCCATTTCATGACCTAGGATGGTATGAAATAAAACATAATGTTTGAGGGTTCGCGGGAATTCAATAATGAATATTCTGCGTTTGCTCAGCTGCTTGTTTGCATCTGAATAAATAGAGTAAGTATGCAGACCACCTTCAGCAATAACATGCACATTTGGAACACGTGTTACAACGCGATCTTTTAAAACTCGTTTTTCAGTACAAAGTGCTTTAGATATTTCCTTGAATTCTTCGACAAACGGCCATGAGTATTCACCTAGCGATGATCTCTCAATACGGCAAACAAGTTCAGACAAAAATTCAAGGTTTACAGCTAGTTCACGAACGATATGAGTATTTGTGGGATCAACCAATTCGAGGGACGCCTTAATGTATTCAAGGCGTTGGCCGCATTCCTCATAAAACTCTCGGCTACCCTCTAATCCATAATCATATCGAAGGGTTTGGTCCAATACGGAAAGCAGATTTTCACATTCATTTTTCAGGAAATCTACTGGACGCATTGATGATCACCTTATAAAACCAATGCTTTTTCAAATGTGCTGAAAAAGCTCTTAGCCTGAACCTGTTGTTCTTGTGTTAAAGGTGCATTTTCCGACATTTGATAGAGAATGAACTCTACTTCGTATACCGCTTCTTCTTTTGGTTTACCTGCAAATACCTCATTCATGGTACTGTCTAATGCCTGCTTGATGGGCAAGTGCCAGCTCTTAGATGACATTTGATGGTGTCGTCTGCCAGGCGATGCACTGCTCATTGCCAATACACCGCTATGTGTTTCATCTTTGAAAGCATCATAACGATACATTTCCATCAGCCTGAATAAACCCTCGACTGGGATTTGGTTATAGGCAGGTATGGCAGCAGTATTTTCGGCATAATCGGAGACGATGGCTGCGAAACGTTTATATCTAGCACTACTACTATCTGGACGTGTTGAAGACATGATAGGCATATTTTTCTCCGTTTCTTAAAAATTCAAAACAAAAATGCGTAGCCACCTCAAGCTACACATTTTTGCTACGCAATTTTTAGTCCACTTTCTATATTGGCAGTGATTTCTTCTCTAAGTTTCGATAGTTCAAGGACAAATGCGAACGACATTTGACCAGATTCTAGTAATTCTACTACACCATGGT
The DNA here is from genome assembly GCF_046766015.1 of Methylophilus sp. 3sh_L. Taxonomy (NCBI): domain Bacteria; kingdom Pseudomonadati; phylum Pseudomonadota; class Betaproteobacteria; order Nitrosomonadales; family Methylophilaceae; genus Methylophilus; species Methylophilus sp. 3sh_L. The sequence continues at coordinate 280,694 of NZ_JBKOUF010000003.1, read as the reverse complement.
CTGCAAAATAGATGCTATAGCCATCAGTGACAACGTAACGAGTTGTTAAGATGCCCTTACTTTCGATGCCTCGTTGGTTTAAAGCCTTCAGGTTTTCCTTCAAACGTAGCGGTGAAATGCCGTTTGCAAGGAGTTTTGCCATGACACGTAGCAATAATATATCCGCAAAACTGTATCTGCGTTTGGAACCACGACCGCGATGATTACCTGCTGATGGGATCACCATTTCATGGCGACACAGATAATTGACCATATCCATGGTAAGGCCTGAATGCTTAGCAGCATCCTTGGCTTCAAACCAAGTTTTGGCTTTACGCGTTGGCTTCGGAATACTCATATTTAGAGTTTAGCTCTAGACTCCAATTATAGTCAACTGATTTTATTGAATAAAATCTCATTTTAAAATTTAAAAACTACACTGTTGTATTGTGTACAGATAAAAAAAACCGGCCATAAGGCCGGGAGGGGTGCCTGTCATTATCTACTTAAGTTAAATAGACGATGAGCTAGACTGGAATTCATGGTTGGCTTTTCTTACGTGATCTGGTTTCACGCTGAGTTTTAGATTTGAAAGCCATTTTTTGCTGCAATGTGTTCTCTGTGAGTCCTGATAAAAATTCGTTACTGAATTTATAACCCAACACCTTAGCGTTCTCGATAAATCTATCTACATAGCTACGGCTTTGATCAGGTGTTTTCACCATGGAGCTTGGACGAAAACGAACCTTAGCTGGGTCAATGTTAGAGGATGCCAATACATTTTTCATGTTTTGCTCATCCAGAGCCTTCAAAGCAGCTGCACTATTAGCAGCTGCCATAAATTCTGGGTCCAGGTTCAGAGTTTCACGGGCATAAGTAATGAATTCATCATCTGGGCTGTTCAAGATATGATCAAGGGCTTGATCAAGCAACGCTTCGTCTATTGCTAAATTTCCTTTTTCCTTAGTTTGCATAATTTAGGTCTCTCCTATTTTCATGACAGCACGCTGAAGTCTGCGGTCAGCAGCCCAAAACGATTTGTCATGCATTCCGAGTTTTTCACGGATTTCCGATTTAGATAAGCCATGCTCAAGTAACAGATTCAGGATCAATGTCGCATCCTTATCGTTAACTAACAGCTCACGAAGTTTCTCGATACGCTGTTCTTGTGCATCTGCTTCCTCATTGGCAATGAGAATGTCTTCAGGAGACAAGTCAGTATATTGCTCTGTTGTACTGACTGAATCTACTTCATCAAACTCTTCATGACCATAAGTTAATTGCGCTCTAGTATGAGTTGCCTTCCTAGTCGCATCAGAAGCAATGCTACGCATGACACCGACGAAATGACCGATGAAGTCTACTTTCGTCTTATTCCAGTTTCGCTCTCCAAGAACGGAGCTATAGGCTGCCCCAATGAGGTCTTCCTCTGTTGTATGGATTTTTAACTTTGGATGGTGATTCAGAATTGCACGCGCAGCTGCATATATACGCGGGGAGGGATTTCGCGCTTGCGCCTCAACCTCTGCTCGTATTTCAGCATCAGTCGCCAAATCACCCAAAGTCACTGCTAATAGATCAGGTTTGTTCATTTAAATATCCTCCTCACAAGAAGAATGCTTAAAAAAAACGATTTTTGACACGCTCAATGAAAATTTATTTTCTGGATTTTTCACGTCAAAAAAATACCGATTTTCAGCATTACCTTGCAAGAGCAGAACACATTTAGTTCTGTTCAAATTGAAAAGGAAAATTCAGCCATGCAAACAGTTAATACGAATGCTTCAGATCCAAATGTAAGACCACGTGACCCAAAGTATATTCTAAATATCGAAGGAATCGAACATCAGTGGCATAAAGACACTATCACTACCGAGGAAATCGCTAAGCTCGGTGGATGGGTTGGTGAAGGTGTAATCGAAATCGATGCGGACAATGTGGAACGCACATTGGCACCGGGCGAAGTTATTAAATTGAAACCAGGCCAAGGTTTCGCCAAGAAGGTTAAGTGGAAACGTGGTGACAGCCTGTTTGACACTCGCCTTACCAATGAAATGCAACACTTGCAGGGCCATTTTAAAACTCAAATCATCCAAGACGGTAGCTGGTTTCTTATCAAAGATTATCCGTTGCCAGTAGGCTGGAGCTTGCGACAAGCGGACATTGCTTTTCGTGCACAACCAGATTATCCAGGTACACCACCATATGGTTTCTGGGTACCAACAGGCCTACGCTTCAATGGTGCAATGCCAGGTAACTATCAAGATACCGTGACAGATACACCGCCATTTCCTGGTCAGTGGGGAATGTTCTCATGGGCACCGGACCAATGGAGACCAAGCAGCGATATTGGTGCCGGCTTCAACCTTCTCAACTTTGCACTGAGTTTTGCGGTGCGTCTGGGTGAAGGGGCATAAACATGGCAGCCGTCATTCATATGACGGCATCCACTCATGCAGATGTGCTAAGTCACCTTTTTCCTAAAGGTGACAAGCGTGAACAAGGCGGATTCCTATTCTGCCAGTTTGACGAGATGGCGCAGGCATTTCAAGTTATTGAGTGGATGCCCCTTAAAGGTTTGGATTATGCCTCGCAGGAGCGGGACTATCTGGAACTGTCTGATGAAACCCGTGCCGGCCTGATTAAAAAGGCTCACGACATGGGTGCGTCACTGGTCGAGATTCACTGTCACCCTGGGCAAACCAAAGTCGCCTTTTCGTTGGCTGATTGGATGGGCTTCCGTGACTTTGTACCGCATATCCGCTGGCGACTTGCCAAGAAACCCTATGGTGCACTTGTTTACGGCTATGACTGCGTAGATGGTTTTGCCTGGGTAGATGACAGCAAACAACCGATTTCAATTTCCGGGATTCAGATTGGCGATGGATTTCTTCGCACGACTGAAAATTCCATCAAAGCATTCTTGCGAGGTTCCTATGGATCGATTTGACCGAAATGAACGCTTCTTTGGCGTTGACGGGCAACGCTTACTGCGTGAAAGCGTGGTGGCCGTGGTGGGTTGCGGGGGCTTAGGCACTCATGTTATCCAACAACTGTCGTATCTGGGTGTCCGCAAACTGATTGTCATTGATGACGAAGATCTCAGTTTGACTAACAAAAATCGTTACGTGCTTGCATACGATGCAGATCCGGTCACCGGCTTTCCCAAGGTGGATATGATCAAACGTTCAGTGGCGATGATTGACCCTACCATTGAAGTCATCAAAGTGCATGCGAGTGTTCGTAGCAAGGAAGCTTTCGATGCCATGCGTGAAGCACGTACCATCTTTGGTTGCCTGGATAATGACGGTGCTCGACTGATACTGAATGAATACGCCTTAGCTTACGGAAAAGAGCTGTTTGACCTGGCAACAGACACCCACAAAGATGAAAACAACTTCTACTTTGGTGGTCGTCTGGCCTACATTGCCCCAGATGAGCCTAACTGCCTGGTATGCATGGACATGATTAACCTGAAAGCTGCGCAAGAAGATCTTGCTAGTGAAAAGTCGAGACAAGACCGTGAAAGTATTTATGGTGTTGACCGCAGTGCTTTAAATGAGATTGGGCCATCAGTGGTTTCATTAAACGGTGTCCTTGCATCATTAGCCGTGCAGGAATACATGGTGCAGACCACCGGCATTAGGAAGGCGGTCAGGCAGCTTCAATATCGCGGAAACATGGGAATTGTCGCCGTTAGCCGTCCACAGGAATGCCCGGATTGCTACTTCTGCAATGATGTTAAAGACTCCCTGAATGATGCCAATCTGGAGCGTTATCTGTAGATGGGTTGGCTCACCGATAATTTTTTAGTGTTATTGCACTCAACACGCACCCAACTGTCGTTAGACGGGGGCGTCTTGAGTGCATTACTTATCTTGGTTTACGGCCAATTCCAGGTAGATGCTTTTGACTTAACTGGATCGCTATCCCCGCTTACCGCAATCCTAAAACCATACTTTATGCATCGCTATGAGGCATTGGCTCTCCTGGCGTTTCTCACATTCTTAAAACTTGCCTTTTAGACTTCGCCCGCTTTACTAGACGATTATCAGGCTTCAGGACTAAGGCTTATTCAAGCTTAGTTTTTGATTTTTCTAATTCAGCAACACGCCCCTTCAGCTCATCGTTTTCTTCCATTAATGCTCTAAGCTGATTTTCCTTAATCTGTTCACGCTGTCTAACCATACGTCCAATTCTACGATTCACATATGGCCTAAGCGATTCGGGCCTACTTTGGCCAACATTAAATGCCACTGCCGTGGTGATGGATAATTCACTTGTATCGAGGCCAAGCTCCAATCGAGATTGAAGCTCTTTATCGACCTGATCATTCACATTTCTTCGCCTGAAACTGTGGGTACTTGCTCCTCTCGGCCGTCCAAGCTTTCTAAACGCTGAACCATAAATAGTAGATATTGTGGAATCCCTTAACGGGCGGCCTTCACGTTCGGATAAGAAAATGCGATTTTCGGCACTAGCCTCAGTCCAGCCATTTTTGGAAAGCAATTCCTTACGATGAGTTTCGATAAACTCTACGACTCTGAATGCCAATCTGAAAGGCACTTCAAATTGGCGCACATACCCAAACTTCTGCGATGGTGGAACAACAACATAGCTATCATGGGCACTGTCCAGAAGATTCAAATTCAAAAATTGATCACATGTGAGTGAGTTGATTGAGCCTCGTCGCCAACCGATCTCACAGGCGAGATCCATCATTAGAATGTTACGTTGAGCACAATATGGGCTAAATTCGGAGTGGAACATCTCTGTAAGAAGCGCAACATCTTCATGGGACGCCTCATATTGGCTTGGGAGACCATTAGAGCCAGTACTCCTAAATAGTAATGGGTAGTTCAACCTACTATTTGTTCTTCCTGACCGAGAAAGTGGTCTATAAACCGACCCTTGTTGTTTTGAAGCAAGTGCGCTAGTTACCGGGCAATCCCATTCACCAATTATTCCAACAACTTGCTTCTCTGACTCCTGTAGCCAGTGCAAAAACTGATAAGTTCGGCGAAGCTTAGCATTAACTGTCCTCTTTGCTACTCTTTCACACTTTGATCCATTAGCTGAATCAAGTATCTTTTTGAACTCACTTTCCTTAAATACCTTCAAAAAAACATCATCAATATCCGTGTAACCTTTCCCCTCTGCAAGCAGGTGCTCAACAAAGCCTTTTAATAGATATAACTCGTTCCGAACAGTCTTAGCATTCAGTAATTCGCTACTCTGTAGGTGTATAGAGTAATCCGTTAACTCCCATAAAATGGAATTCGTTTTTGTGTCATAAGCAATTCCCACAGCTTGCTCTGGCGAACCATTCCAGGAGAGTAATATTCGAGAAGCTTTTGTCTTTCCGATCATCACTTGACTCTTTTTAAAGGGACAACTTTAGCCAGTTTAGCCTTTAAGGTCGCAAGCTCTGCCTTGGTGTCTTCAAGCTCGCCCTCCAGCGACTTTACCAATCGCTGGAACTCCCTCTCTATACTAACCGAACTACTTTGCGACTCTGAAATTTGGCGCTGAAGCAATCGCATGTTTTCTCGCAAGACAATCAATTCTGTTTCCGCAACACTCCGAAGCTTCCTCTCCAGTTCCAAGCTAGTATTCAGTTTTTTAATCCTCAATGGTTTTAACTGGTTCGCCTGAGATAGCGATTTTATAACTAACGCTTCAAGCACTGCGGCTACACGTAGTCGCAACTCCTTATGAGAGTTCAAAGTTTCATTTGCATTACGAAATATCGCCGGTATCCCTTCACGAAGTTGCAATGAATTCTGTGAGCCATCCCAAAAATTGAATTGTCTGATGCTTCTCGGGAAGTACTCTAAACCCGCTAAATTTTTATCAATCCCAGAGTTGATCGTTTGGATAGGTGGTATTCCGTTCTTAGCCCAAGCTTCAAGGATATTCAACTTACAAAGGATGTTCCTCTCAGCACTAAGCTTATTAATATCCGCAATTTCTGGTTTACGAGAGGCATTGATTTTCATATCTAAGCATGCCCACTATTGAGCCGTGATTTATGATCAGCAATATCCGCCGGACGTAGGTTCACCATTCAGTATTGAAAGCATAATTTCTATCAGCTTTTCATCTCGAACAATATCCATTTCTTTTTGGATTTCATGGACATGTCTTGCAAATCTTGTAGCGCGGTCCCTATCTTTGGTTGCTATCGTATTGACTATTCGTTGTGCCTCATTTTGGGATATGGGGTCGTTAACATAGATTTGAGTCGAAGCTAAAGAATCATGGGCCAGTTGTTGACTTAAGGCCTGCAAGCTGGGAATTTCATGTTGATACATAAAGACAAGGGCATACATTCTTCGAAACATATGTGGGTGGATATTTATTTGCTCCCCTTTTCCAAGAGCAAATTCAGCAAACTTGCTAGCAGCACCTCTTCGATAAGCTTCGAAAACGTACCAGTTTCGAGTTGCGTGCATTCCTAAGAGTCGACTAAATCTATGATAGCCAAATAATGATCTCTCCTTTTCCGGCATATCAGCGAACGAAGGCCTCCCTAGGCAGACGTTTACTTTGTCAAACTCCATTTGAATGGCCTCAAGTGTAATGGCAGCCTTCCAGGTGGACTTGTTGATGTAAAACTTTTCGTAATCCTTCAAAGTCTTTTCAATGTAGAAATTGCCTGTATAAATCTCCATTTCTTTGTCTACAACAGTTGCAAACCCTAAATGTAATCCATATTTTCGGTGATTTATTTCGTCCCGTCTTCTGGCATTCATAGTTGCCATGAGTACAAAACAGGCTGACATCAATATCATCAAAAGATCTCGTAATGCCAAACTGTCACGCTGGGCAACATCGACTCCAGTAATTTTGATGTTTATTTCCTTTTCAAGCTCAAGTCTATAATCCGAGTCCTCAAGGGTGTCACGAAGCAAGTATCCAAGTGTTTTCCGTTCATCTTTGTGGGCTGCCTTAACTGCTTCACACACCTCTCTAAGTAGTTCTAGGATAAAGATGGTTTAAAGTATAGTTCAGAGTGGTGGCCCGTACTCACCTGTTAAATAACCTATCAGTAGCTAAGCACTGCTACCCTAAGTTGGCGCCACGCACTCGCAAGTGCTTATTAGTACCAGATGATTTACGCTGGTACTGGACTTCGCCCGCTTTACTAAACGATTATCAGGTTCCATGGACTATCCACGGTTTTGTAGACACCTAGCCTTATGTGCAAAAGAAATCACATGGCAATAACCACAAAGTACTTACTTGACATGTTGAACCCTAAAAGCGTCCAAACCGCAGAAAGACTAAGCTTCTTCGAGACCATACCAAGTTCGACCTGCTGACTCAGTAACCAAGACTCCGTATTTTTTCACAACGGAAGAGGCAGCATTTTTAGCTCTATCAAGCACGTCTTGCCTCGTCACACTCCCTTCGAAGTTGTATTCCGCTGGAGGCATTTGTACTGTCTTCGATTCACCTTCAATTGTGTCAGTAAACCCTTGCAGAGACATCTTTTTGTGAAGTTCATTGTATTGCTCCCACGAAGCATCATGTAATTCAACACGTACTGTAAAGCGCGCCATATTCACCCCCCAATTAAATTAACTACCAACTTCCATCAAAGCTCTAAAGGCCAGATGCTTCAGATACAGATTTGCTTTGTATGGAAGTCGGTACACAGTTTTACAACCAAATGCGAAGTATTAAGCAGCACACATTTATATTGGCTTACTCAATATTTCACTGTTTCTTCTCAACAGTTAAAAGATAAAATCCTGGTAGGTAATCCAGCGTTGCTTCTTGATGTGGAAAATCCGCTCCTCATCAGTCAGTAGAAGCTTTTCAGAGGCATTATTGCTAAGGTGTTGATAGGTAGTCATTCAGCCTCCTCCACATCAAAAGGGATCAGGTCACCTGTATACAATGGAGTCTTTGCAATGAATGGCTTCTCACTCGATACTTTCTGAGGTTTTGGCGCTTGCCAGCCTTTTCTACGTTGTGTCTGTCGCCTTGCAACTTTAGTTAACACAGCTGCGGACTCTTGTACTTGACGCATTTCCTTCAGCCCTTCAAAAATCAAATCCTCATTGACCTGTAACTCAGGACGTTCACTCAAGCGCTTGAGGATCGCCATCAATTCCCAATGGCTCATAGGTGGGTGGTAAGTATTCCCATAAGGGATGTCATGATAGATATTGGTATCAGGATCGAGGAAGTAGATAACACTGATATCTCGTGGGTCACGTGCGAAGATGAACTTACGCTTCAATTTAACGCTGGTCAGATCACGCGCATGAATCCACGGCTTTAAGACATCTGCATAGTAGTGAATACCGTTAACGAGTACCCCGTACTCCTGAATCGTCCGCTCGATATAAGGCATAAAGTCCAGATGCAGCTTACGCTCATCCTGAATCGGCGCTGGCAGACCAATGCTACGAGTGTGCTCATCTCCGAATACGAATTTTTCATATAACTTGATTGGAGCCATTCTACCAATGCCTCGATGGGGCCGCTGATGATAGACCTTGGTGACAAAGATGCCAAACCAATGCTCAAACTCGTTAAGCGTCAGGATGGATTTCTTTTCTGAGTCGTAATCACCTTTCTCTCCAGTGTTGGAGAAGGTAGTTCCCTGAACACTTTGTACGCGATGCATAAAAGTGCGGAATAGCCGCTCAACATGTCCCCCATAGTTTGGTAAACCCTTAGGACGATTCTCCATCACAATCCCATATTCCTGGCATGCGCGCTCAAGCATAGTGCCTCGAAACTCAGCTGCATTATCGGCAAAAATCTTCTGAGGTACGCCATAAATTGGCCAATCAGTTTCGATGTTATGTTTAGCCAACCACATCTTCTTAGGCAGAATGGCGTGCGATAAGGCTAGGCCTGTTGCTAGTGCGCCTGGATGATCTAAGGAAATGCAGAAGCCAGCGAGCATGCGCGTGCAGGAATCGGTCACAATAGTGAGATAGGCTCTGCCAATCGGTTGACGATAAACATCATCAACCAGAATTATGTCTACCGGGGTGTGGTCAATTTGGTAAACAGCCAGTGGCACATCAGCCCCTGGGAAAGACCCTCGCATCGGCTGATAATATTCTCTCGCAGTTTTAGGGCTGTACCGCTTTGCCATCACCAATCGATCTTGGATGCGATCCACTCGCCTCTGCACTGTTGTCCTACTTGGTGGAGATAATTTCTTTTCTCGGCAAGCAATGACGATTTGTTCCCATAATTCAACAACCGTTGGTCGCTCTTTTACTAGGTAGAACTGGTTAATCTGTTCGGTAACAATCTGGTCTATTTCCGACTTTAGCCTAGAGCGTCCAATGTCATTTCGCTTTTCTCTTAAGAGAGCAGTGGCAGTTTGTTCAGCTTCTAGCTTATTTAACCAGCGATAGATAGTGATTCGGTTTTTACCAAATTGTTTGGCGACTGCATCAATCTCTTCGTAAGTCCGGTCTCGCTTCTTCTTCCGTAGCAAAGGTTTCAACAGATTGAATTGCGTCTGCACGTCCAGCCAAGCTTCCTTTGATATCGAGATTAAGGCCGACTTATTCTTGCTGGATGAAGTGAGCTTTAGCTCATCTGCGTTTGCGAGTTCAACACGGTTTGTCTCTATGTGTTTAAGCAAGACTTTGTTCAGCTCGTGTATATCCATCAGCTGCCAGCTTTGTTCTTTCCAAATGACGATAGATCCTGGTTTGAGTTTTTGCATACGTTATAAAGTCCAGATTTTAGTGCTCATAGTGAGTGGCTCTGATAAGTCACATCCAATTTCACGACGCGCTACGATTCCCCAAAGTAGCGGGATTAACTTGGCTTGGTTCCACTTGTCTTTGCAGAGTACAGTGATCAATTCTGCCGGAGTAGTGACTTGCAATTCTTTGAGCTTATCTGATAACCAAATGACCATATCCGGCTCATAGCGATCTAAATAAGGTGTTAAGAATTTAACGTTCTCAAGAAAAGGCGTGCGAATTCGATCCTCGGTATATATAGCAAACAACCAGTCACGGTCTTTGGCGTATTTCTTGGCCGCCCGATACCTTTCCAGCCACGGCTTAAATTGACCGGTAAAGTCATTTCGATATTTGACTTCAACCAATACCGGTCTTGGGTCATGTACGAATATATCCTTACGATATTCGATCAACCCATCAGGAGTATATTGATGCCATTCACCATCATCAGACTGATACTTGATAGTCAATGGTTGGGGGGTATAGATATCGACCAACGGATCAAAATTTAGAAGGATCATTAAATCCCTCTCCAACGATGACTCGTAGCGATTTCCATTTGGCATAGTCCCTGTAATGCTGCGCGACTGAACACCTATTTTGCGCACAGGCCCGTCAACCAATTCGGAAGTTTTAATTCTATTTATTGCGTTCATGGGGATGATTATTGCATTTAATTTGGGCTTTTACAGGCAGTGTGCCGCGGCCAGGTGAAATCAGCCTGGCACATCATGGCGTGTTGTTTTTAGATGAACTGCCTGAATTCGACAGGAAAGTGCTGGAGGTACTTCGCGAACCGCTGGAGAGTGGCAATATCACGATCTCGCGCGCTGCCAGACAGGCGACGTTTCCGGCCCTGTTTCAGCTTATTGCTGCCATGAACCCTTGCCCATGCGGTTATTACGGGCATTACAATCAACGCTGCCGCTGTACGCTGGAACAAATTTTACGCTACAAAAACAAACTTTCAGGCCCACTGTTGGACCGGATAGATATGAATATTGATGTGCCTGCACTCAAGCCAGAAGAATTAACCCATGCGCACAATGGCGAGCAAAGTGCGGTCATCCGTGATCGCGTGATACAGGCGCGGCAGCGCCAACTGCTGCGCCAACAGAAACCGAATGCAGCGTTAGGCGCATTGGAGGTTTCCAAGCATTGCCAACTGGGCGAGCAAGCCAATCATTTGCTGCAAATGGCCGTGCAAAAGTTTTCACTGTCTGCCCGCAGCTATCACCGTATCCTCAAGGTGGCCAGAACCATCGCTGATCTGGCCAACGCGGAATACATTCTGGATCAACACATTGCAGAGGCGCTACAATACAGGCGTCATGACTATTGAAAAGCCGAGTCTCTATGCAACTTTATGATGCCAGCATCGCCCCGCTAATCCGCAACCTGCTCAATCTCCAGCATATTTTGCAACAAGGAGAGGCTTATGCCGAACAGAAAAAAGTCGCGCCTGAGGTCCTGCTCAACAGCCGTTTGTATGTGGATATGTATCCATTAACTAAACAGGTGCAACTGGTGAGTGACATGAGCAAAGGTGCGGGTGGCCGGCTGGCGGGCATAGAGATTCCACAATATGAGGATGATGAAACCAGCTTTGAGCAACTTTACGCGAGAATTGCTAAAACTGTGGCGTTTCTAGAAGCGATCACGCCTGCACAGCTTGAAGGCGCCGAAGATAAAGAAGTCGTGTTAACCATACGTAAAGTGGATCTGACCTTCACCGGTTTGGATTACCTGGAAAAATGGGTCATGCCCAATGTGTATTTTCACGTCACGACGGCGTATAACATTTTGCGCCATCTTGGCGTGCCCTTGGGCAAAACTGACTATCTGGGACAAAAACGCTAACGCCTCAAGGGCGTTTACGCCAATACGAAACGGGCTCAGCTGACTCCAGCATGGCCTTACGCCTTAGCGTTTCAAAGGCCTCGTTCTCAGAAACCCCTTGAGCAGCAGCAATCTGTGTAGCCTGTTTTGTTGCAGCCGTGACCCAGGCAGCATTTTCCTGATAGCCACGATCTTGCATGCACCGTTCTAACACTCGCGATTGCCGTGCAGCTTTTTCAAGCTTTTGAAATGGTAATTGCTCCGGCAACTCTGCCGCCGCCTTGCTAGCAATCAGGTCACACTGATTGATGACCTGCGCTAATTCGCTTTGCGCTGGCTCTGCATCGGACACCTGCAGTGATTGCCAATACCAATACCCAACGCCTGCCAGCAAGCCTGCAACTAAAACCCATCCAACCTGACTCTTGCGCATACGTGTGACTCCTTTTCTATTGGATTCCATGCCGTCTCACTTTTTTAGCGAATCCACCCTACGGGCCTGATCTGGCCTGCATTGCTTCATTAAAGCGTCATACAAGCTGGTTAACATAGATTTAAATGTTCGCATGAACAAATCAATCTCAAGAATGGAAACCATATGACGTTAATACAAGTATACATAAACCGGAATAAAGGACGCCCCATGAAAGACTTGCACCAAGACGAGCCACTCACCTACACCGCGAGCATGCCAGAGCTGATGACGGCGCAGGATATTATGTATCTGGCCGAAGATATCACCGCCGACAGCAATATCCAGGCAATTTACAAACCTGCAGAACTGACTTTGGAAGTCGTCTAAACACGCCTGAGGTCTCTCACACACACCACGCACTTCACGCGTGAGATTGCATCGTAAATTGCTTGCGCAGCCACAAACTGCTCAAGCGCCCCCCCTGATAGACACCCGCCTGTGGTTTGCCTACAATAAAACTTCCGTTACAACAGGACGAGAAGGAGGCAAGCATGTTTTTAGGCGCAGTAGGCATCTACACACTGATTGGCATCATCGTCGCAATTTGCCTGATATTGTATGTATTTGCAAAAAAGGTAAAGTAATCTGTATCACATAGCAAAAAGCCCCGATGATGGGGCTTTTTGCTTTTCCGGGTTATTGGATCAACTCGCGCCAGCTTTGCTTGGTGCCATAGCTGCCATTGGTTTTTTGCTGAAAAATTTCATTGGACTTGATGGTATTTTGCAAACCGAAAACCTGCTTGCTTAATGTCGCCTCAAAAGGGGTGGGATCATTACTCCCAGTGATTAATACATGTGGTACGCCATTGGCATCATAGACAATATTGAAACCTACCGCAGGTGTGGTCATTTTCTCTGAAACAATACCACTTGCGACAACAGAACCGCCTTTTTTATAATTAAAATAGTTGAACCATCCATATCCGGCGCCACTACAAGCCTCACTACTCGGGACCAGTGTCGGCATTAATAAAACGCCATTTAGCAATAGTGGATCAAGATTCACGCGTTCGCCAACTGGAAAATCTAACAGCCATCCATATCCACTCGTATAACTTACCGGATTAGCAGTCACCGTCCTGTTTCCACCCAATATTTGCGTCACTAATTGACTGCGTCCAATTGCCGTTGTTTGACCGTTATCCTTAAACGTATACACTGAATTCTGGGGCGTATTTGTCAAATCAGCCGGCTCCAAAAATTTTCCGGTACCTATCATTAGCACAACATTTTTATCAATCTTGCCTGTCTCAGGCTTAGTGGTGATTTTTTGAACATTCCCGCCGCCATCACGCAAACTGGCAATTTTAGTCACGGCATTAGTATTGATATTAAAGCGCCAAACGTTACCATTTAAATCACCTCCATATACACTCACCGCGGTATTGTTCTCAAACATCTGCTCAGTGTAAGTGGAAATTTTTGCAAGGCCGCTAGGATTTGCCACACTTCCCTCACCAGTAGAAAGTGTTTTTAACAATGATCCGGTATTTGCATCAAGAACATATAGATATCCTCCACCATCTCCGATTGGATTATTGGTGGCAAAGCTACCATCATTTAATTTTCGCGCATAAGTCCCATTGTTGTATCCAGAAGTTAGCAAAACGACCCAACGTCCGTCTTGCATTTTTGTAATGATGGGATTGCCAAAACTGTAACCGAGATTACTATTGACACCAGAAGCTTGTGCATAAAATTCCCACAACAAAACTGGCGATTCTGGGCTTGTAACATCAATCGCAAAATATCCGCGCCCTCCACCATTTAATCCTGAAACAAGAATAGTTCGCCACACTGCAGAGCCTCCAGAGCAGCCTGAAACGCACACATCAGCGACAACGGGATTACCATTCACATAATTGGTGTGGTAATTCGCACCATATTCCTTGTCGGCAAGATTGGCCAGGTTAGTAATGACTGGTGTGGGAATAAAAGCCCACATTTCAGTACCATCATTCGCATTAAATGCATGCAACATCCCATCATTTGCACCAACATACACTGCTGGTGTGCGTGTTGAGGTGGCGTTTTTATAGGCCTTATAGTTGGCATCAAGATAACTTACATTTGAGCTCTTGAAATACACTGGTCTGGATTGAGAAATATCTCCAAGAACAGCTTGCCTCTCTCGAAATAATCGATTCGCAGCCACTGTGTTTGAGCTAGAGTCTTCATAGGTTTTATTCCCTGAAATGTAGTCAACTATCTTTGTCACCTTTGTAGCATCAGTGATTTTAGGATCTGAAGCAGGTAGCCCTTGCATTTGACTCAATGCTAAATATCCATTGTTAAGCGCAGTTTTATGCTCAACCGGCAAATTATCCGCGGTGAACAGCGCCAGAGAGTTGTTGTAATTAAAGAATATTTTTCTCTGTCCAAGCTGAGTCCGTAACTTTCCATTGCAACTACGTGCAATCTGCACGTAACAAGAGGCCGGTTCGCTAAAGTTCAAAGCGGATCCTAGTGAGCCTTGGGCGCCTTCACAAGTCGTTTGATCGGAGTTAGTGGTTTTACAGTAAAAATTACCATCCGGTGCAGCGTATGAAGTTGCGGGAGAGGCACAAGTTTCTGCAGCCACATTCTCAACACACCAAATCGCAGTTTCAGAGGTTTGTAAAGAGCTAGTATTTACTGTCCTTGCCTCAAGATTGCCAGTCCATTTAACAGATTGATAGCTAGCAACATATTGAAAGTTATCCCCTGTAGTGGGCGCAAGACTACTTGCCGCTGCTGCCGCACTTGATCCTTGAATTGATTTAATTTCTGAGAGTCCTTTTGCAAGCGACTCCCGCAACAGCTTGGGATTACTCGCACTGTAGTAAGTCCCCCCTGCATTGACAGCTGCATGCCATAAATCATCAATGCGCGTGCCATTTTCGGCAAGCGTTGGATCAGGCCAGTTTTTTGTACCAAGTGTCAAATCCTTAAAGTCACCAATAGTCTGCGTTTTGTAATCATCACTGTACAAAAGCGTTCCATCTATCCCTAAGCCTAACGTTAGGGTTACCATATTTTGCTTGGGATAATCATCAAGAGTTCCGCACACTGAAGAGCCAAGTGCGCCATTACAGTTGGATAAGGCGCTATCCCTAAGATCTGTATCATAAAAATATTTAGCGGTGTCTGCTAAAGTATTTGATTTATTACTACTGTCAAATTGAGGCCTCGCTGTACCCGTGCCATCCTGGTTGCCAATAGTTGTCGACCCATTGATTCGGGTGGGATTGCTTGAATCATTCCAATAACCATCTGTAGTTAGCAAAGTAAAGTTTGCTTGACAGGCATATTGCATCGGATCATCCGTACCGAGTGTTTTTTTTCCGGCGAAATGTCTGCCTACACTTGAAAGAGCAGTACGAAGTGGCGTGCTTCCTGTTGGGTTGACGGCAAAAAGTTTATCGTACCAGAGACGCTTTTGTGCGCTATCGAATGCCGCCAAAGCCAAATAGTTTGAAGCTGGTGAATTAATCGTCACGAATCCAACGCGATAACGTGAGTCAAGCGACTTAAATGCCTGACTAGCAGCAGTCTTCATCGACAGCATTCTCGTACGATAGTAAGTCACCCAATTTGCAAAGTTTGTAAACTCTTCATTGTAGGTACATACACTCCCAGCGCAGTCTGTTCGATCTAATCCTTTGCTATCAGAGCCTGGCGCAGTGTAACTGGTTTGACCTGTGCTAATTTCCTGATAAACCAGGCTGCCTGGAATATCACTATTACTAGGACTGACGACCGTTGCAGTGTAACTCCCGCCATTACCAGAAAAGGTAATTTGAACTGGACTTGAAGGGTTAACCGGATCACCAGCAAAGGTGCTAATGTTAAAACTGCCACCGCTCACATTGCTAAGTGTATTTCCAGCAATTTTGCAATTGCCCGTGATACTGCTAGTACAAATATTATTGCTGACCCGAGTGGCAACCGTGGACGAAGAGGAGCTGGCACTTGTCGCGGAGGAAAGCAACTCAATGTTGTTAATTTTGATACTTGTTACACTCACAGAACCAGTGATACTAAATGTCACCCGATAGGTGGCTCTTGGTTCGCGTAGAAATGTATAGGTATTTGAATCATTTACAGTAGTTACGTTATTTCGTATTGCTTGGCAGCGGTCTTGTACTCCGCTAGTTGTATCCAACTGTCTTTTTCCTGAGGCTGAGGCAGAGTTACACCAGCGTATCGTGGCAGGATATTTGTTAGTTGCCGTAGGTGTTTTCGAAATAATGCAGCTCGTCAGCGCTGGGGTCGTACAGTACTCTCCCGGTACATATGCATAGTAATAAGCCGATCTGCCTCTAGTGTAAGTGCCGTAAAAGGTAGTGACTGTTTCAGAAAAGCCACTGTAGGATGTTTTATTAGCCAGGCTCGTCCCAAGGTAGTTTAAAGGGGTGGAGTAGGTCACCTGTGGATCATAAAACTGTGTATTAAAAGCCGAGTTACTAAATAACCAGTCATCTGTATCGTAGGTATTCCATCTTCCTGAGCTGTAGTAAGTTCTCGCATCAGGGTCATCCGCAGCCCAATCAGGGGTGTAATTAAAGCCCATACTACCCGAATTATCCAGCACAAACATCAGGTTAGGCTTAACATCTGAGCTGCCTGAGGTTTGTAGCGGCATGGTTGCCAAATCAAGAAACTCAGCGTGCAAAATGCCAGGCATCAATAAAAACAGCCAAACTAAGTTATTCATAAAGCCTTGATTTTTCATCATGCTATCCGCCTAATTCGAGAGAAAAGACTGCAAAAAAGTTACTGTATTTTTCGGCCCAGAAATTCGTAGCGTGACTCGAAATAAGGGAAAGTCTGATCCAGGGGTACAAGGCTCAAACTCCTCTTTTTTGCCTGAATCATGCGAACTATCCTCTCCACAAGCTCGAGTACTTGCCATCACACAACGATTAGAGTCTACTAAAGCATCCCCTGCCGTAATTTCAGCATTACTGTAATTACACATACGCTCAACGATGTAACGGATTTCATTGCCTTGACGGTCTTTACCATTAAGAATTTCGTTATTACCGTCTGTTTGATTTGGTGCAAGACGGCTATTCCCATCATTCCAAGTTATGGTTGTTAATTGGCTACCATCACATATTAATTGACTAGGATTGGTATCAAATTGGCTGCAGTTGGCGTAATACCCTAATGTTGGATGATTAGTTAAACTGTCGGAAAGTGAAATATTGGTGGCGATGCTTTGCGCAATGCCCTCTAAAGCCACGTTAGATGTTGTACTCGCTGATTGACGATAGACAATATTCCCTGATAATAAAGCATTCGTATCTACGCTTCGAATTAGGGCAACAGCTGCAATCGACATGACGGCTAATGCAAGTAATGCAAAAAACAGCACTATCCCCGATTGTCTCGAAGTACAGATACATCCCTCACCAGATAAAATCAAGCTATAGCGCATCACGGTTCCAAATAATATTTCTCAACGGAACAGTGGCCTCGAACACCCGATACCGATACTGCTGCCAGTTGGGCACGCTACTTAAGTCAACATTTGCTGGCGTATTATCCGCTTGCCAGATGCACACCCTAGCTAAGCCAGTCGCAGCTCCATTACAAGGTTGACTGACATTGCTCTTCTGCAAATTACCATCCCTTGCAACCACTGCAATACGGATTGCACGAATACGGTTACGATCCAAAAGCGCTATTGAGGGGCCATATATTCCGGTCGCATCCACCCACTGATCAACGCGATTTAGATAGTTTGCTGCAGAAAATGGAGAGACACTGCTTGATGATGCAGATGCAGAAGCCGGATCAATACTATTTGTCACTCCATACTGAGCTTGTAAAGAAACAATATCACTGACAATTGGCACGGCTGTACTGTCGGGGAAAGGATTACCGCCTTCTACCCCACCAGTTCGTGTCAGCTCAAATGCCTCATTTACAGTGTACTCATATTGATTCCATGCCCCTAAACATGAAAATCTAACCCACTCAGAGCCATTCAAATCATTGACTGGGCTTGCAGTAGGCGTTGTATTAAGTTCTGAGAGCGCATTTATTACCCGATTAGGATTCAATTGTTGTAATCGCCCCAAGCTACAATTTGGACTTGAGTTGGTTTGGCGGTATAAAACAATGTCGTTTTCACGACATCCAATGAGAGCGCCATCCAGTGTTGGGCTGGTGATAATGCCTGTGGCACGTAAAGAGGCACCACCGGCTGCAGGATTTCCATACCTGATACGTAAAATGTCGCTGCCTGCTCCGCCATCCACAATCACCACAGGTGAAAGATTGATGATGACGCCTCCCTGATTAATTGAGGTATCAATCGGGCAAAGTAAAGGGGAAGGGTCACTGCTATTATTGAGTGGCAAACCATAACCAGCATTCTGTGCATCTCGCTTCATGTAAAACATGGCAAGCACACCTGTCGACTGCGCATCTGAGCCAGAGGTAATCGCGCGTTTGCGTGCTTCGAAACCACTAAATAAATTACTGATTGCGAGCGTGGCTACCAGGCCGATCAGTATCCCAACTAGCAGCTCAACAAGCGACACTCCCGACTGGAATGAGCGCTTACGATACTTATGAATAAAATTGAAGTATTGTGTCATTACATCACATCGAACAAATAGCTTGATGCATTCACTACATGGCGGCTGCCACCGGGCACCTGCCATCCGACACTCACTGTGACCATACTGTTCGTGATCGCCGAAAAGGTAAGTGTTCCGTTTGGCAACTGCGTTTTAATTTTTTCAGCATCCACTTGTGAAACGTAGGTTGCTGCGTCTCCACCATAAGCCATCATATTGGCAATGTGTGTTTGAGCGATGAGTTGAGCTTCTGCCCGATATCGATTATCACTGCTATTCTTTATCATGGCACTTTGCAAGCCAACCAAGGCTAAAACACCCATACTGAAAATAGTTACGGCCACCAAAGATTCAATCAAGACTGATCCTTGCTGACTCGCTAAATTCGCCCTTCTTCTTTGAGAAAAAATCAACATTTCCTCGAGTCTCCATTTTCTGTCACCGAGGGGTCACATACTTTAATGTTTCCGCCAGGCGTCAAAATAACTCTTAGTGCACGCAGCTCCTCGCTTCTCACTTGTGTATTGCTGACATTCACGACTGTCAATGCGATGGGTGTTGCTGCATCCCGAGTGCCAAAGCTACCAAATACGGCAGTATTATGATCCGCAGTAACAGTGATATTGCTTGATGATCCTTCGATCGCGCTTTTTTGTGCAATGAGCGCTGGACAGGTTGGCGTCACTGTTACGCAACCAACTTGCCATGCGCTATTCTGTTCTAGTGTCATCTTGACCCTGGCATTTCGCTTAATCGCTTCTGCCCTAGCTTGTTGCAGTCCATTACGAATAGACTCGGCAACAGTACGAACCTGAGCATTTCCGATAGATGTCTGGAATGCTGGAATTGCGATAGTACTGACCGACACCAACACTGCCATGGCAACTATCAGCTCAATCAAGGAAAAACCTTGCTGCGGCATTAGCAACTTCCTGAGGCTGAAGTCAGCCAGCAAGTGGCGCCAGTGGTGCCGTCGTAGGTGGATGTCTTGGCGTTATCCTGGTTGACGGTAAATGAAAAGTTACCCATATTTTGGGCAGCTCTACCGGTTGCAATTAAGGTGTAGCTTGTTGCTGTCTGATTATCTATGGTGTAGTCGAAAAATCGTGCATCAGTTGGGTTACAAGCAAAGCCCACGTAAGTAAAGTTATCTTGATAAAACTGTTCCGCCTGGACACGACAATTGGCAAGATTGGCAGGCGCCTCAGCGGCGTTGCCACTTCGCACATAATCCTGATACCCTGGTACCGCAATACTGGCAAGCAAGCCGATAATGGCAACTACGACCATCACTTCAATCAGACTAAATCCCTGTTGCAGAAAATGCTTCATGAATACCCCCTTTTTGCACGCCCTTATCATGCAAACAGCGATTCGTCCTGTCCAGTAGCATCCGACTAGCGGTTAGACTGGGCCGATAAACGGTAGACTTAACCCAAGCACACCA
The DNA here is from genome assembly GCF_046766015.1 of Methylophilus sp. 3sh_L. NCBI lineage: Bacteria > Pseudomonadati > Pseudomonadota > Betaproteobacteria > Nitrosomonadales > Methylophilaceae > Methylophilus > Methylophilus sp. 3sh_L. The sequence continues at coordinate 260,649 of NZ_JBKOUF010000003.1, read as the reverse complement.
GCCCAGGCATGGGTCTGCACGGCTTTAGTGGTAGAATCTGCTTTTATTTTGATTGGACGCCGGATCATGCTTGCCAGCTCTACAAGATTAATAGCACTTGCCCTGCTGTTATGCACCCTGAGTGCTTGTGGCCTCAAAGGCAATTTGTACATTCCAGAGCGTCAATATCCTCAACCACAACCGCAATCAGACAAGTCGCCATCGTGATCCCGTTTTCAACCCAACAAGGCCTGCTACATGCCGAAAATGTAGCCTTGCGTGATATTGCGCAAACCCACCAAACTCCGACCTATGTGTATTCGCGCGCGGCGCTCACCCAGGCGTTTGAACGGTTTGCCGCCGGGCTGCAAGGACATGACCATTTGGTCTGCTTTGCTGTGAAGGCCAACCCGAGTCTAGCGATTTTGAATCTGTTTGCTCGGCTGGGAGCCGGCTTCGATATTGTCTCTGGCGGTGAGCTGGCGCGCGTAATTGCTGCCGGGGGGGACCCGAAGAAAGTCGTCTTTTCTGGCGTAGGGAAATCCCATGCTGAAATTGAGGCAGCGCTTAACGCTGGGATTTTTTGCTTTAACGTTGAATCCATTAATGAGTTGGACCGCATCCAGCAAGTCGCAGCCAAGTTGGGTAAACAGGCCCCGGTTTCGTTGCGGGTCAACCCCAATGTAGACGCAAAAACCCACCCGTATATCTCCACCGGCCTTAAAAACAACAAGTTTGGCGTGGCCTTTGAAGATGCACTGGCCTTGTATGAAAAAGCAGCGCAATTGCCCAACATCGCTGTGCATGGCGTCGACTGCCATATCGGCTCCCAGATTACCGAGTTATCGCCGTTTCTGGATGCGCTGGATAAAGTCCTGGGCCTGGTGGATGCGCTGGCCGCCAAAGACATTCATATTCAGCACATTGATGTCGGTGGCGGTGTAGGTATTACCTACAGTGACGAAACCCCGCCGGACTTTGCCGCCTATACGGCAGCTATTTTGCAAAAACTGGCCGGCAGAAACGTTAAGGTGCTGTTTGAACCTGGCCGCGCCCTGGTAGGCAATGCAGGCGTATTACTGACCAAAGTCGAATATCTCAAGCCCGGCGAGACCAAAAACTTTGCCATCGTTGATGCCGCGATGAACGACCTGATGCGCCCGGCCTTATACGACGCTTTTCACAATATCACAACGATTGCCGCTTCTACAGCGCCCACAGCGGTCTATGAAATCGTGGGCCCTGTGTGCGAGAGTGGTGACTTCTTGGGGCATGACCGGACACTGGCGATTGCAGAAGGTGATTACTTGGCCATCCACTCTGCGGGGGCCTACGGCATGAGCATGGCCAGCAACTACAACACGCGCGCCCGTGCCGCAGAGGTACTGGTCGATGGTGATCAGGTCCATGTGATCCGCGAGCGTGAGCAGATTGCGGATCTGTTTAAACTGGAGCGCGTTTTGCCTTAAGCCAGGCAGTGATTGTGACTCTTTGAGCGGTCATCAATAAAAAAACCGAAGCGGTCATAGGCTTCGGTTTTTTTATTGTTAACGATTGCGTGTTAATCAAAAATCACGGTCTTATTTGCATAAAGCAAAATACGATGCTCAATATGCCAGCGTACCGCTTTGGAGAGCACAACGCGCTCCAGGTCACGCCCTTTCTGGATCAGGTCTTCGACCTGGTCACGGTGCGAAATACGCGCCAGATCCTGCTCAATAATAGGGCCCTCATCCAACACCTCAGTCACATAGTGGCTGGTCGCGCCAATCAGCTTCACGCCGCGCTCAAACGCACGGTGGTAAGGACGCGCGCCGATAAAGGCTGGTAAAAACGAATGATGAATATTGATAATCCGCTGCGGATAGCGCGCAACAAAATTCGGCGAAAGAATCTGCATATAGCGCGCCAACACAATCAGGTCGATCTCGTGTTGATCAAATAAAGCAAATTGCTGCGCTTCCACCTCAGCCTTTGTGTCTTTGGTCATCGGCAGATAGTGAAATGGGATGCCATAAAACTGCGCCAGTTTTTCCGTATCGCGGTGATTGCTGATAATCAGTGGTATCTCGCACGCCAGTTCGCCGCTATGATGACGGTGCAGCAAATCGACCAGGCAATGATCGTACTGCGACACCATGATCGCCATGCGTGTTTTTTGCTCGGACAGCTTGAGTTGCCAGGTCATGTCAAAGCGTTGCGCCACCGGGCCAAATGCCTGCTCAAAATCGGCCACGGCCACATTGAAATTGCTCAGGTCCCATTCGACGCGCATCAAAAACAGATTATTTTCCGCATCCTGATGCTGGTCTGCGTGTAAAATATTGGCATTGTGCTCATACAAAAATTGCGCAATCGCCGCCACAATCCCTTTGGTATCCGGGCAGGTAATCAGCAAGGTAGCAGTGTTTTTCATAACAGGGGCTTTAAGCGAGCAACAAAAATGCAGATTATACCTGATGCCTGCCAGCGCTTGTGGTTGACCTTGGTATTTGCAGGCGCAGTCAGTAGCAAACTCTTACGGAATTCATTATGCAAACAGAAGTGACACCCGAAATCGTCTTGGCCAATCCGCGCGGCTTTTGTGCGGGCGTAGACCGTGCCATTATCATTGTCGAACAGGCACTTGAAAAATTCGGCGCGCCGATTTATGTGCGTAATGAGGTCGTCCACAACAAGTTTGTCGTCGGTCAACTGCGCGACAAAGGCGCCATTTTTGTGGATGATCTGGAAAAAATTCCGGCAGGCAGTATCGTGATTTTCAGTGCGCATGGCGTTTCCAAGGCGGTGCGCGCAGAGGCAGAGTCGCGCGGCCTGACGGCGTTTGACGCCACTTGTCCGCTGGTGACCAAGGTGCATATCGAGGTCGCCAAAATGCGCAAAGATGGCTTGGAGATCATTATGATCGGCCATAAGGGCCATCCCGAAGTCGAGGGCACCATGGGCCAATCTGAGGCCGGCATGTATCTGGTGGAAACCCCGGAAGATGTCACCGCGCTCATCGTAGCCGACCCAGACAAACTGGCCTACGTGACACAAACCACCTTATCGGTAGATGACGCGACCCAGGTCATCAACGCCCTGAAAACACGCTTTCCCAACATCAAGGCCCCAAAAAGCGATGATATTTGCTATGCCACGCAAAATCGCCAGGATGCAGTCAAGATCATGGCCAAAGATTGTGATCTGGTCATTATTGTTGGCTCACCCAATAGCTCAAACTCAAACCGCCTGCGAGAAGTCGCCAAAAACCAGGGCGTAGAAGCTTATATGGTCGACAATGCCAGCCACTTGCAAGCGAGCTGGCTACAAGGAAAAAAGAAAATCGGTATTTCTGCAGGGGCCTCCGCACCTGAGGTACTGGTGCAGGAAGTGATTGCAGCCCTGAAAAACATGGGCGCCGACCAGGTAGAAGAGTTGCAAGGTGTGGTGGAAAACGTCGTGTTCCAGCTCCCTAAAAATCTGGTGAATGCAGAGAAACGCAGCACAGTTTAAACAGTTGCCACATTCAGGTCATCGCTTTCTAGTCTACGCAATCAAGCTGCGCCATGTTTGCCAGTGTAACTACATTGGTAGCACGGTGCATTCGTCGTAAACAGGTTGAATCTCGTTCTCCGACACCAACCCCACCTCAATTAGACTGGCAAAAAAAAGCCCAAGCCAGCTAAGCTTGGGACAAGCAATATCCTCGGGAAAGGATAGTCGGGAAACTCGCATGTTATTGTTGTGAACTGCAATAGCGATTAGAGCCCGCTACACTTATTCATGCGTGCATGATTTATGCCAAATTATTTAACACTCTCAAGTAATTGATTTTAATAGAACAATTCTGAAAACCAGCCATAGTTGACCACATGGATTGATTGATATCAACCACCACATTGGTTCTTTTAAACCAATGTGGTGGTTATGAAGCACGCGGACGGCGCAGGTCTGAGAATAGTGGGAAGAGTAAAGGTAAAAGCAAAAGTGTGAACAAAGTCGCGGTAATCAAGCCGCCGACGATGACTACAGCAAATGGACGCTGAGTTTCGGAACCAATGCTATGCGAGAGCGCCGCGGGCATCAAACCCAACCCAGCCATTAAGGCGGTCATCAAAATCGGACGCAAGCGGGCAACCGCGCCTTCAATCACTGATTCAGATAACTCTCTGCCTTCCCGCATTAAACTCTTGATCTGCTCGACCATGATCACGCCGTTTTGCACCGAAATACCAGCCAGTGCGATAAACCCAACGGCGGCTGATACCGACAAATGCAGCCCGGCAACGGCAAGTCCCGCCAAACCACCCACCAGCGTAAATGGAATCATCAACAACACCAGCAGGGCATTTTTAACCGACTTGAAGGCCCAGAAAAGCAAGACAAAAATCAACAATACCGACAAAGGCACAATTACCATCAGGCGCTTCATCGCACGTTGCTGGTTTTCAAATTGTCCGCCCCAGGTCATGCTGTAACCTGGAGGTAGCTTGACCTGGGCTTTCACCTGCTGCATGGCTTCTTGGACAAAACTGCCCTGGTCGCGGTCTGTAATGTTTGCTTTAATCGAGACAATGCGTGAGCCTGACTCACGGCTGACACGTGAAGCGCCCTCCTTGATCGTCACCTCAGCGACCTCGCTCAGCGGGATGCTGCCGTTTCCATTCGGCAAGGCAATCGGTAACTCGTCAATATCATCCACAGAATCGCGGAACGGCCTGTCTAACCGCAAAGTGACATCAAAATGCCTGTCGCCATCGTAAAACGTGTTTGCCGGATTGCCAGCCAAAGCGGTTTGCACGGTATTGTTAACATCGCCCGCCATCAGTCCATAACGCGATAATTGTGTACGGTTTAGGATGATATCCAGCTCAGAATTGCCAGAGATCCTGACCGCCGCCACATCAGTCGCGCCCCTGACCTGGTTGATGACATCGACCACTTCTGCGGCTTTCTGCTCAAGGACGGTCAAATCCGGCCCGAAAATCTTGACGGCAATTTCACCCTTCACCCCAGACAGCGCTTCTTCCACGCTATCCTGGATCACCTGGGAAAAGTTGGTAGGCACGCCAGGGATCTCATGAATGCGCCGCGACATATCCTTGATCAGTGCTTCCTTGTTGGCAAATCTCCATTCACCGTGAGACTTGAGGTCTGTCAAAATCTCAATATGGTAGGGTCCTTTAGGATCTGTCCCATCATCCGGCCGCCCCACGTGCGCCACGACCAAGCGTACCTCTTGATAACTCGTCAGAATCTTGCGGATTTCGCGCTCGACCTCTTTGGTTTTTTCCAGGCCGGCAGAAGGGGGCAGATCCACGGTCAGCCAAATATTTCCTTCATCCAGCTTGGGTAGAAACTCTGAGCCCAGCATAGGCGCAGAAACAATAGACACGCCTAAAATAGCGACGGATACAATCACAACCAATGTGCGGGAGCGGCGGGTGGTCAGCAACATATGCCGATAAGCATTTTGCAAACGCTGCATCCAATGACTGTGTTTTTCAGCCATATCCTCCCGCTTCATGGTGTAAGAGAGCAAAGCGGGCACTAGCGTTAAGGTTAATACAATGGCGCCCAGTAAGGCAAAACTCAACGTAAATGCCATTGGCGAGAAGATTTTTCCCTCTACACGCTGAAAAGTAAAAATCGGCAAAAAGGCGGTGATGATAATGGCTTTGGAAAATAAAATCGGATGGCCCATATCGATCGCCGTACTTTTAAGCGTTTGCATGCGCCAGGCCAGACCTGTATTGGATTGCGTTTTATCGACCTCGGCAACGGCCAGGCGCACCATCAGCGCTTCTACCAGGACCACAGCACTGTCAATAATAATGCCAAAGTCTACCGCACCGAGCGAGATCAAATTGGCAGAAACCCCGCGCAAGTCCATGACAATAAAAGCAAATAGCAGAGACAACGGAATCACCGAAGCAACAATCAATGCGGCGCGCCAGTTGCGCAAAAACACGACTAAAATTGTCACCACCAGCAAAGCGCCGACTATCAGGTTTTCTGCTACGGTATGTACCGTATGGTCAACCAGGCCTGTCCGGTCATAAAAAGGCACGATTTTGACCCCGTGCGGCAGGGTCTGGTTTACCAGATCGACTTTCTCGCGCAAGGCTTCAATCACTTTGGCCGCATTCTGGCCTTTGGTCATCAGCACGATGCCTTCAATAATGTCATCCTGCTGATTGAAGGAGACGATGCCGGAGCGTGGCCGGTCGCCGATCACCACTTGGCCAAGATCACTGACCAGAATCGGTTTACCATCCCGCGTATCAACCACGGATTGCGCAATATCATCCAAACTGTGAAACAGGCCAATGCCCCGCACAACCAGGGCCTCATCTCCTCTATGCATGAGGCCACCACCGACGTTGCTACTATTGTTACTCACCGCCTGATTGACTTGGTCAATGCTCACACCAAATTTTTTCAGGCGGTATGGGTCAAGCTTGATTTGGTATTCCTTGACCGAACCACCAAAACTGGTGATATCCGCCACACCGGGCACCATGCGCAGTTGCGGGATAATTTTCCAGTCCTGAATGGCGCGGATTTCGCGCTGTGGCATCTCTGCCGGCGCTTCGACCAGATAGCGGTAAACCTCACCGACCGCCGTCGTCAGCGGCGCCAGTGTCGGTTGCAAACCAGTCGGCAAGCTTACGCCTTGCAAGCGCTCTAACACTTGCTGTCGGGCAAAATAATCTTGCGTGCGTTCAGCAAAAGTGAGCGTCACCACAGACAGCCCCGTAATAGACACCGAGCGGATCTGCGCCAGGCCAGGCACACCACTCATGCCGTGTTCAATGGGCAGTGAGACCACGCGCTCGACTTCTTCTGGTGCCATCCCAGGCGACTGCGTCACGATAATTACGTGCACATCTTCGACATCCGGGAACGCCTCAATGGGCAAGTTCTGTACCGCGAACCACCCAAAAATCATCAGGATCACAGCACCAATGAGCAAAAATACACGCTGTTGCAGTGAGAAAGTGATTAAGCCTTTTAACATGGCTTATTTGCTCACGGACAAATCAGAATTCAACAAGATCGCGCCGACAGTCACGATACGCTCACCGGCTGTTAACCCGCTTTTGACTGTCGCGTATTCCCTGCGCTGTAAATCCAGGGCGACTTTGCGCTTGCTGAAGTGCAATGGCTGCTCTTCCACAAACACATAGCTATAGAGGCCCTCGGTAATCAAGGCGCTATTAGGTACGCGGATGACTCGGTGCTGGCTGGTATCCAATGGCGTGATTCGCGCATACATCTCGGGCTTAAGCTTGCCTTTGCTATCCAACAGGCAACGCACTGGAATACGGCGAGTGGCCGGGTCCACCATCACACCGATAGTTTTGATCTCGCCTTCAAAAACGTCATCGGGATAAGCATCGACCTGCACGCTGAGCTTTTGTCCTTGCGAAATACGGCTTAAGTCCCGCTCAGGTAAATCAATACTAGCCCAAACATGACTAGGATCCGTGATCAAAAACAATGGATCGGCCGCATCAGGCCGCACTTCACTACCAGGGTTCACTTTGCGGTCAACCACCACTCCCGCAATCGGAGAGCGCACAACATAACGATCACTGGCACCCGCGGATACCCGTAAATTTTTTAACCTGGCAATTGCGCGCTCATATTCTGCGCGTGAGCTTGCCCAGTCTGCCTGCGCGACTTCCATTTCTTTTCTGGCTACCACGCCCCCTTCTAACAACATGCGGCTACGTTCGAGGGCTTGTTGTTTCAAGGCCAAATCGGCCTGCGCCTTGCGCACATCAGCCACGGCGGCACCCACATCTGGCGAATCCATCACCAGCAGCGTCTGGCCAGCTTTGACGCTATCCCCTACTTGCGCCTGAATATTCAGCGCACGTCCTGCCACCGGCGAATACACGCGCGCCGTCCGGTTTTCGTCGAACACAATCTTGCCATTCAAAGGCTCTGTCACTGGAACAGGAATCTCGGTGACTGGCTCTATTTTCAAACTGGTCAATTGTGGCGACCCAGGTTTAAGCACAATCTGATTACCGACTGGCTGATTAGCCTGCGGTATTGGCATACTGGTATTTTTGTCTGCGGCAAAGGCGGGATGCACACATACAAATGCCAAGCACATTGTATTGGCGAGTTGGCGCATAACCTGGGCATTAAAAGAATGGGAAACAAGCAGAATAAAGGCGCGCATGATATTTAATTGGGGATAACAAATGCCTGACGAGTGGCTGCCAGCCAGGCTGAAAGAGACTTGGCATAATCAGCCTTGACGGTGACCGCCTCTAGTTGCAATGTTCGCAATACACGCCTTGCATCAAGCAAATCCATCACATTCATGGCGCCATGCTGATACGCAAACTCAGCAGCATCAGCCGCTTTCTGGGCCTCTCGTAGAATGCTCTGGTCAAAACGTCGGTTTTTATCAATCGCCGCATCCAAGTCTGCTTTAGCTTGCCGCATCTCAGCAATCGCTGCAGCCTTCACCCGCTCTTTGGCCTCAATAGCGCTGGTATAGCCCACCTCTGCTCGTGCTGCCTCCCCTTCATATTGATAATTGGTAAACAAAGGAATGCTGAGTGAAGCGCCTACGGTATCTGGTGCCGACCCAGGCTCCTGCCCAGGAAAATGTTGGTAAGCAAACGACCACGTAAAATCTCTCGTTTTGAGCGACTCCGCAAGCTTTCTGGCCTGCTGTGCTTGCTCCATGCGCGCTTCAGCTGCCTTTACATCCGGACGCTGTGGTAGCCAGCCATTGTCTTTCTCAGCCGTGGGATTGGCTGAGGACTCTTCAACCAAAGCTGGCCAGGGGTCGGTGACATGAAGCTTGCTCGCATCCTGGTCTTTGCCAAGCAAATACGCCAATATGGCTTGGGCTTTTTGCAAGGTCGCTTCAGCCTGTCGCAAATCGTTACTGGCACGCAACGCATCTACCCGGATACGAGCAACGTCTGCAGAAGCAACATCGCCAGCTTTCAAGCGCAGTTGTGCAGCTTGCAAGGTTTTCTCATAACTGCTGACATTCGCTTGTTGAATGATCAGGCTCTCCTGCGCAAGCTTGAGGTCAAAATAAGCCATGGCCATCGCCAGCGCCTGTTGACGATACGTTTCGCCATAATCCAGCTTTGTGGCTTTTACCGCACTTTCTGCCACAGCAGCGCGGAGCGCACGCTTATCGCCACGCTCATATAACTGCGTCACTTGTACTGAAGAATTGTAGGTTTGATCAAGCAGGTCTTGTTTGCCATTTTGATTTTTATTGCCTTGCCCACGGTTCAGGTTGAGGCTGGAAAAGCCCAGAGACAAAACGGGGTTTGGCTTTTGACCAGCGATCAAGGTGTCCGCTTCGGCACCCTCAATCGCTCGCTTGGCAGCTAGCAGGTCGCGGTTATTTCCAGCAAACACCTGCTCAGCTTGTTGGAGACTAAGTTGATCGAATGCAACAAATGGAGGATTGCCAACGTCAGCAACCGCTTCAAGACATAACATTAGCAGCACACAAAGCCAGCCCTGCTGACGCCTCAACATACAATCTATCCCTGTGTTCATCACTTAATTTTTTATGGCATACACCTAATTATTCTCATCATAGTAGCCTTATCTGCTTACGACAATCTTTCATAGAACTAATCTTTGTAGAAAAGAGTCGATTGCAACCACTGCCAGCGATGGACAAGGCGGCAGCCTTTATAGACAATCTATAGTTATGACACAATCATTTAAGATCCCCGTCTCTGCACTGGTGTTAATTCATACCCAAGATTTGCAAGTCCTGTTGCTCGAACGCACTGACAAGCCAGGATACTGGCAGTCAGTGACTGGCAGTATAGAAACAGATGAATCCCCCTATCAGGCTGCCATCCGCGAAGTGCGGGAAGAAACCGGCCTAGACGCACTCGCGTACGACTTTGAAGACTGGCAGGCCAGCAATGTCTATGAAATTTATCCGCATTGGCGTCACCGCTATGCGCCGGGCATCACGCAAAACACCGAGCATTTGTTTGGCTTATGCCTGCCATCGCCGCTCAACGTGACACTCGCGCCAGCCGAGCATACGCGTTATGAGTGGGTAGACTGGCGGCAAGCCGCTAAAAAAGTCTTCAGCTGGACCAATGTAGACGCCCTGAAACGGCTTGGTGAAAAACACCGTTTAACCTTGTAACCCACGCGAGGCAATTGGGATAAATCCACATCGGTTGTAAAATAGCGTTTTACCCTCAACTAATGGCTATGACCATGCAAACCGCCACCATCAAATTTGAAAAGTTCCAGTCGGCCCAGGACGATGACTGTCAGGCCCGTATTCTGGCTGCCCGCGAAAAGTTGGGTAAGCGACTGGTGATTCTGGGCCACCATTACCAGCACGAGAGTGTCTACCGCCATGCGGATTATTCAGGCGACTCGCTCAAGTTATCCAAATACTGTGACAGCCTGGATGCAGAATACATTGTGTTTCTGGGTGTGCATTTTATGGCCGAGGTAGCCGATATCTTGAGCCGGCCAGACCAGACTGTCATTTTGCCTGACCTGGCAGCAGGCTGCTCTATGGCAGACATGGCGAACCTGGCCAAAGTAGAACGTAGCTACCGTGAACTCAGTAAGGTCCTTAACTTTGATGAGACCATCACACCGGTAACCTACATCAACTCAGCCGCGGATTTAAAAGCCTTCTGCGGCGAGCACGGAGGCATCGTCTGTACCAGCACCAACGCACCAAAAATTCTGGAGTGGGGATTTAGCCAGCGTGAAAAAATCCTGTTTTTCCCCGATCAGCACCTGGGCCGCTGGAGTGGCTACAAAATGGGCATCCCATTAGAGCAAATGCCCGTCTGGGACCCTGACTTGCCCATGGGCGGCTTGACCGAGCAACAAATCAAAGATGCAAAAATCCTGCTATGGAAAGGCCATTGCTCAGTACACCAGATGTTCCGCAAACAGAATATCGACCAGTTCCGCGCCCAACATCCTGATGGCAAGGTCATTTCCCATCCGGAAACGGCGTTTGAAGTCTGTGTTAACTCCGATTACGTGGGCTCTACAGAATATATTTTGCGCACTGTAAGTGAGGCCGCACCAGGGACAAAATGGCTGGTGGGTACCGAATTGAATCTGGTCACCCGGTTGGCTGAGGAAATGAAACCACAAAACAAGCTGGTTCAGTTTATGAGTCATGTAGTTTGCGAATGCTCAACCATGGCACGTATTGACCCGCAACACCTCGCCTGGTGCCTGGAAAACCTGGCCGAAGGCAATGTGGTCAACCAGATTAAAGTACCAGAGCATGAAGCCAAACTGGCCAAGCTCACCCTGGATAGAATGCTCTCCGTATCATAATGACTACGTGTGCATTATGCCTCCCTACTCCGCATGACTTGCTGTGGCAAGATGATTTTTGCCGGGTAGTGTTATTACATGACGCTGATTACCCTGCTTATTGCAGGGTAGAGTTACTGGCACACGTCAAAGAAATGACCGACCTGCCTCCCGCAGCACGGGCACGCACGATGAAAGTGGTCTTTGCGGTGGAAACTGCACTGCGGGAAGTCATTCAGCCGGATAAAATCAACCTGGCCAGCCTCGGTAATAAAACACCGCATTTGCACTGGCATATTCTACCCAGATTTGAGGAGGATAAACACTTCCCGAATAGCCATTGGGGAAGCGCTGTGAGGGATTCCGAGAGTCAGCCGCTAAAACAAGACCAAAGAGACAGGCTACAACAATTAGTGGTCGAACGCGTGGAATGCGCCTTAAATTCGTAATCAATATAGACTGCACTCTAGTCGACCGATCATGATTGTAAAAAAAGGGGCTTTCAAAAGCCCCTTTTATTTTTAGCCCCTTATTTCAGCCATCTCGCGATATCCATAGCATAATAAGTCAGCACGCCGTCTGCCCCGGCGCGTTTAAAGCCCAACATTGCTTCCAGCACACAGGCTTTTTCATCCAGCCAGCCATTTTGTGCTGCAGCTTTGAGCATGGCGTATTCGCCACTCACATGATATGCATATGTCGGCACACCAAACTCGTCTTTGACGCGACGCACGATGTCCAGATACGGCATGCCTGGTTTCACCATGACCATATCGGCGCCTTCTTCCAGGTCCAGTGCGACTTCTTTCAATGCTTCGTCAGAATTGGCGGGGTCCATCTGGTAGTTATATTTGTTGCTTTTACCCAGATTGGCTGCTGAACCGACGGCGTCACGGAAAGGGCCATAGAAAGCAGAAGAGTATTTAGCAGAATAAGCCAGGATGCGCGTATAGATGTAGCCTTGTTCTTCGAGTGCATCACGGATGGCGCCAATCCGGCCATCCATCATATCGGATGGAGCGACCACATCGGCGCCCGCTTCTGCATGGCATAACGCCTGTTTAACCAGCACTTCGACCGTTTCGTCATTCAGGACGTAGCCGGTGTCGTCGATCAGGCCATCCTGCCCATGAGTGGTGTAAGGGTCGAGTGCGACATCGGTAATCACGCCCAACTCAGGAAAAGCTTTTTTCAACGCTCGCACGGTTCTTGGCACCAAGCCTTGCGGGTTATAAGCTTCTTTGGCATCCAGGCTTTTGTATTGCTGCGGCACAACCGGAAAAAGCGCTAACGCAGGAATGCCCAACTTGACACATTCTTCAGCGGTCTTGAGCAGCACATCCAGGCTTTGACGCTGCACGCCAGGCATGGATTTGACTTCTTCAATAGCCCCTTCACCCTCAAGCACAAACACCGGATAAATCAGGTCATTGGTGGTCAACACGTTTTCACGCATCAGGCGGCGTGAAAATTCGTCTTTTCGCATACGGCGTGGACGGATAGCTAAAAATTGATTACTCATATCGATTCCTTGTTTGACCATCGCAACTGGTCACGCTTTTAATCATTGCGCCAGATTCGAAAACGCTGGTGCAGTTCATGCCTTTGCACTCGCGCTGTTTAAACCCTCTGCTAACCAAAGACCCTGGCGAGTTCTGCACCTGGATCATCTTGCCGCATAAATGCTTCGCCAACCAGGAAGCCATTGACGTGATGGCTACGCATTAAGGCGACATCTTCTGGGGTGAAAATGCCAGACTCTGTGACGACAAATCGGTCTTCTGGCATCTCCTTTAGCAGATCGAGCGTGGTTTGCAAGGTGACATCGAACGTGCGCAAATTGCGATTGTTGATTCCCAGTAACGGTGTTTCGAGTTGCAGAGCGAGTTCAAGCTCATCCGCGTTATGGACTTCGACGAGTACCGCCATGCCCAGATTGTGGGCCGTCAGCTCCAGTTCCTGCATTTGTGACAGCTCCAGTGCTGCCACAATAAGCAACACGCAGTCAGCACCCATGGCACGTGCTTCGTAGATCTGATAAGGATCGATCATGAAGTCTTTGCGCAACACAGGTAACTTGCAAGCGGCACGTGCTTGCTGGAGATAGGCGGCAGAGCCTTGGAAATACTGCTCGTCAGTCAGGACAGATAAACAGGCCGCGCCGCCCTTTTCATAGCTTTTAGCAATTTCAGCCGGATGAAAGTCAGCCCGGATGATGCCTTTAGACGGACTGGCTTTTTTGATCTCTGCAATCACGGCAGGCTTATCTGCATCGACTTTTTTAACAATATTACCAATAAAATCGCGGCAATCTGGCTGACTCAGCGCCTCTTCACGCATGGCATCCAATGACTTGGCAGCTTGCGCTTTGCTGATTTCTTCACGTTTGGTGGCTAAAATTTTATTTAAAATATCGGACATAATCGACTCGCATGCCTTATTCATAAGTGTGATTGTGATAGGTAATCCAGCCATGCTGGCGACCTTGCGGGTCATGATGCGTCCAGTGCATGATGCCGCCTTTGGGGTTATAAATATACTCGCCTTTAAAGCTGATCTGATCACCCACCTTCAGATCAGCCACCCGTGGCGCTAGATCTATATTATGCGCAAATAACAGCGTTTGCTCGGGCGAGACACTGACGAGAAACCGCTGGTGCCTGGCCCCTTGGGTGTCATCTGCCAACAATTTTTTCACTGTGCCGGTGCCTTCTATCCAGACATGACTTTGCTTTTGGGCAAAGGCCTGTTTCAAGGTCGTATTGTCGGCAGTGGTGAGGCCTGCACTGAGTGGTTGCAGCTGTAACGTTGTGGCCTGCGATTTAACCTCAACGGTGGACTGTGGCTGATTGATCTGGCTTTGCTGCTGCGCTTGCTGACAGGCAGCGAGCCAACTCACCAAAACAATCAATGCATAGCGTTTCATGCGGCTTGGCTCAAGGCCTTTAGCTGTTGCAGTTTACGCATGGCTGCACCCGAATCAATGGATTGCGCCGCTTGAGCAATGCCAGACGTTAAGTCAGCAACCAGGCCGGAAACATAAATGGCAGCACCGGCATTTAGCAACACGATATCCCGTGCCGGACCTTTTTCGCCGGCCAGCAAACCGAGAATAATCTCGCTGGAATGCTGTGCACTTTCAACGCGGATACTATTGATATCATGCAATGGCATGCCAAACTGCGCTGGATTCAAAGTGTATTCAGTGATGTGTCCATCTTTGAGTTCTGCGACATAGGTGTCGGCAGAAAACGAAATTTCGTCCATTTCGTCGGCACTGTGCACCACCATCACGTGCTCACTACCCAATTTTTGCAGGGTTTGCGCCAGTAACGGTACGAGGTCGCGGTGAAACACGCCCATGACTTGGCGCTTGGCGCCAGCTGGATTCGTCATCGGCCCTAGTAGGTTAAACATGGTGCGCACGCCCAGCTCGCGGCGCACAGGGGCGGCGTATTTCATGGCCGCGTGATGATTAGGCGCAAACATAAAGCCAATGCCAGCCTCGTTGACGCAACGTACCACTTGCTCAGGCGTCAATACAATATTGACGCCCAACGCTTCCAGCACATCGGCAGAGCCGCTTTTTGAAGACGCTGCGCGGCCGCCATGCTTGGCAATTTTGGCGCCAGCCCCTGCGGCGACAAAGGCTGACGCGGTGGAGACGTTAAATACCTTGTTCGGCGCACCGCCGGTGCCACAGGTATCAATCAGGTGGCGGGTATCGGTGATCTCTACCTTGCTGGACAACTCGCGCATCACCTGCGCAGCGGCGGCAATTTCGGTGACGGTTTCGCCCTTGACGCGCAGGGCCGACAAAAAGCCGGCAATCTGGATCTGGGTAAATTCCCCGCTCATGATCTGCTGCATGATTTCCAGCATTTCTTCATGCGTGAAATCGGTATGGTCAATGAGCCGCTGTAAGGCGATTTTAGGCGTGATGGCCATCAATAGCCTTTCAGGAAGTTGTCCAGCAGCTCATGCCCATATTCAGTCAAGATAGACTCGGGGTGAAACTGTACGCCTTCCACGGCCAGTGTTTTATGCTTGACGCCCATGATCTCGCCATCTTCGGTCCAGGCCGTAATCTCCAGACAATCCGGAATAGTTTCGCGCTCGATGACCAGGGAGTGGTACCGCGTCGCGGTGTAAGGGTTAGGCAGATTTCTGAACACGCCGGTATTGGTATGGTGAATCAATGAGGTTTTACCATGCATCAGCGTTTTCGCCTTGATGATATTGCCACCAAACGCCTGGCCTATGCTCTGGTGACCCAGACACACCCCAAGTAAGGGAATCTTGCCAGCAAACTCATGAATCAAAGGCACGGAGATTCCGGCTTCGTTGGGTGTACATGGCCCTGGCGAAATCACGATTTTTTCCGGCGCCATGGCTTTGATCTGCTCCAGGGTGATTTCGTCATTGCGGTGCACATGTACATCTTGCCCGAGCTCGCCAAAATACTGCACGAGGTTATAGGTAAAAGAGTCGTAGTTATCAATCATCAACAACATATCAGGCTCCTTTTCCTGCATGGGTTTGGATGTTGGCGGCTTGGCTATCCAAGCCTGCCTGCACCAGTTCGGCGGCGCGGATGACGGCTTTGGCCTTGTTTTGGGTTTCGTCCCATTCGCTTTGCGGCACCGAGTCGGCCACAATGCCGGCGCCCGCCTGCACATAGAGTTTTTTGTTTTTGATCACAGCAGTACGAATCGCAATCGCCACATCCATATCGCCATTAAAGCCTAAATAGCCGACGGCGCCAGCATAAATGCCACGTTTGGAAGGCTCCAGTTCTTCAATGATTTCCATGGCGCGCACTTTAGGGGCACCAGACACCGTCCCGGCAGGGAAAGTCGCTTTGAGCACATCAATCGCATCCAAGCCTGGCTTGAGCTGGCCTTCGACGTTGCTGACAATATGCATGACATGTGAATAACGCTCAATGGTCATATTGTCAGTGACTTTGACCGTACCAGTCAGTGCGACACGGCCGACGTCGTTGCGGCCCAGATCCATCAGTTGCACATGCTCGGCACGTTCTTTCGGATCGGCCAGCAACTCTGCTTCAAGCGCCAGGTCATGGTCACGGTTTTTACCACGTGGACGTGTCCCGGCAATCGGCCGTGAGGTCACGGTGGTCTCTTCCAGACGCACCAGGATTTCTGGTGAAGCTCCGACCACATGGTGATCATCCATATCGTAATAGAACATATAAGGAGATGGGTTGAGGCTACGCAAAGCGCGGTACAGGCTCAATGGAGAGGCATCAAAGTCTTGCACCATCCGCTGGCTGAGCACCACCTGCATGATGTCGCCTTCTAAAATATATTGCTGTGCCTTTTTGACTGCCGCTTTAAAGTTGTCTTCACCAAACTCAGAAATGGCCGCTGTTTTAGCGCTGGGCAATGCAGCAGGAATCTCTACGCTACACCGTAACTTCTCGACCAAGGTGTGCATGCGTGCGCATGCAGTTTCATAGGCATTGGCTTTAGCCGGGTCAGCATACACGATGAAATACAGTTTTCCGGAGAGGTTATCCACCACGGCAATTTCTTCTGAAACCATCAGCAATATGTCTGGCGTACCAATCACATCTGGCTTTTTCTGCTTACCTAGGCGTTTTTCAATGTATTGAATGGTCTCGTAGCCAAAATAACCCGCCAGGCCACCGGTAAAGCGCGGCAAACCATCATAAGGCGGCGTTTTAAAGCGTGCCTGGTAAGCCTTGATAAAATCCAGCGGATTTTGATCGCTATGCGATTCAATGACTTGATGGTCCTGAATCACCTGCAATTGCTGGTCACGCACGACGATGCGGGTAGTGGCAGGCAATCCGATAATCGAATAACGGCCAAAGCGCTCACCGCCTTGTACGCTTTCGAGCAGGTAGGAATAAGGTTGATTGGCCAGTTTGAGATACAGTGATAAAGGCGTATCCAGATCGGCAAAGGTTTCTAGCACCAGCGGAATACGGTTGTAACCTTGCGCCGCCAGCGCGTCGAATTCGGTCTTGCTTAATGTGCTTAACATGATGCTTTTTTCCAGGTTGATTCGTAGAGTGCCGTGCAAACAATCACAGCAGTTCGGTGCGAATGGCGCGCACCTGCGCGTGGGGCAGGACTAGCCCCGCCACGAACGACGCCAGCTTAATACTGGCCAACTGGAAGAATGATGAGCACAAAACATCATGGTAATTAAGGTCTGTTTTTTATGATCCCTGCTTTAAGAGAGCAGGTAACTCCAGCAAGTTCACCACATCGGTGAGTTGCTGTACGGTGGCATCCACCGTCGCGACATCAATTTCGCGGCCTTGATTATACCCATAAGGCACGGTGACGACAAAGCATCCGGCAGCATGCGCGGCCTGAATATCCGTCTCAGAATCCCCCACCAACACCGCTTGAGCAGGCAGCACACCTAGCTTTTGGCAAATATGCAACAGTGGCAAGGGGTCAGGTTTCTTTTTCGGCAAGCTGTCGCCAGAAATAATGACCTCAAAAAAATCAGCCAACCCGGCTTGTTGCAGCAAAGGTAAGGTGAATTTTTCGGGTTTATTGGTCACACAAGCCAGGCGATAGCCGTGTTTCTTGAGCTGTTGCAAAGCAGGGACAACCCCTGCGAATGGCTGGCTTTGCGTGGCGTTGGCCGTATAAAAATCATGATACAGCGGCTGCGCCTGCGCAAACAAAGCGGCCTCCGGCTCCACCTGCACGCTTCCAGTGAGGCAGCGCTTGATCAGGTTTTGCACGCCTTCGCCAATGTAAGTAGCGATTTGTGCTTGTGGCAACATGGGTTTGCCCAAAGCCACCAACATGCGGTTGGCAGCTTCGGCAATTTGCGGTGCGGTATCCAGCAGGGTGCCGTCCAGATCGAACATCACCAACTTGACTTGAAACCGCATCACAACAGGCTTTTTAAATTAAACCGTGGCTAAAGAAGCGCGCATCGCGGCCACAACCGTGTCGTAACGGTTAGGGTCGGTGTCTTTGGGTGAACCGAAAATCGCACTGCCTGCAACGAAAGTATCAGCACCAGCTTTTGCGATCTCTGCGATGTTATTGGCGTTCACACCACCGTCCACTTCGAGCCAGATTTGACGGCCAGTTTTTTCGTAATAGGCATCAATACGGGCACGCGCTTGTTTCAGTTTGTCCAAGGTGGCAGGAATGAATTTTTGACCACCAAAGCCTGGGTTCACCGACATCAGCAAAATCATGTCCACTTTATCCATCACGTAATCCAGGTAATGCAATGGCGTCGCTGGGTTAAATACCAAGCCAGACTTACAGCCGCTATCACGGATCAAGGCCAGGCTACGGTCAATATGGTCAGAGGCTTCAGGGTGAAAAGTGATGATGTCCGCACCCGCTTTGGCAAAGTCTGGGATGATACGGTCAACAGGTTTCACCATCAGGTGCACGTCGATGAGTGCGCCAACATTGTGTGACAGGTCACGAATCGCATCACAGACCAATGGGCCAATGGTCAGGTTAGGCACGTAATGGTTGTCCATCACGTCAAAGTGCACGATATCGGTGCCGGATTTGATCACGTTTTCGATTTCCTGGCCCAACTTGGCAAAGTTGGCAGACAGAATACTGGGGGCAATGCGGAAAGTTTTGTCCATGCGCTTGATGTTCCGTAAATGAATCTAATAAAAAGTTAGCAAAACCAATATTTTAACGCCATTTTGTGACAAATTGACAGGATTCTTGCTTGCCGCCGCCGAATATAAGAAAATGTCGGCACTTTTGACATGGATGCCCCTCCAATTCGCCATGAACCACCTGCAAGCGCCCACGTGTTTCACTTTTGACCCTGTCCCGCAGGTAAAATAGCGCCATGCAACTGTATACCATTGGTGTCAACCACACCACCGCCCCCATTGCCATCCGCGAGAATGTTGCGTTTAACAACGAAACCTTGCCACAAGCACTGGCTGATCTGGCGCGGCACAATGTGGCAGAGGTAGCGATCTTATCCACCTGCAACCGCACCGAAATTTACGTGCAATCGATCCGGCCGGAAGTCGTGATTGATTGGTTAGCGGCCTATCACCGCCTCGAAGCAGACAAATTACTGCCTTACACCTACACACTGAGTAGCCACGAAGCGGTCAAACACGCGTTCCGCGTGGCCAGCGGGCTGGATAGCATGGTGTTGGGCGAGGCGCAGATTCTGGGCCAATTCAAGCAATCGGTAAAAATTGCCCAGGACGCAGGCACCTTGGGCACCCTCTTGCACAAACTGTTTCAACGCACGTTTGAAGTGGCCAAAGAAGTACGCACCAACACCGATATCGGCGGCAGCTCGATCTCAATGGCCGCCGCAGCGGTCAAACTGGCACAACGGATTTTTGGTGACTTGAGTGGGCAACGCGTGCTGTTTATCGGCGCAGGCGAAATGATAGAACTTTGTGCCGACCATTTTGCCGCGCAAAAACCAAAAAAAATCACGGTCGCCAACCGCACATTAGAACGCGGTGAACAACTGGCAGACAAGATTCGCGGCCAGGGCCTCAATGTGCAGGCTATTTTGCTCAACGACCTGCCCGAACTCTTTCACGAATTTGATATCGTCATCACCAGCACCGCCAGCCAACTGCCGATTGTCGGCCTCGGCATGGTAGAGCGCGCCATTAAAGCCCGTAAGCACCGGCCGATGTTCATGGTCGACCTGGCCGTACCGCGGGATATTGAGCCTGAAGTCTCGGCACTGGATGATGTGTTTTTGTACACGGTAGACGATTTGGCGCAAGTGGTCTCCGAAGGCCTGGGCAATCGTAAAGAAGCCGCCATCGATGCTGAAATGATCGTCAACTCGCGGGTTGAGCATTTTATGCAGTGGCTAAAGCAACGCGAAGCGGTGCCCACCATTAAAGCCCTGCGCGACCAAGTAGACAGCATGCGTAAGGCCGAGGTGGAAAAATCGCTCAAATTGCTGCAAAAAGGCGAGCCGCCCGAAAAAGTGCTGGAACACCTCAGCAATGCACTCACCAATAAGTTTTTGCATGGCCCCAGCCACGCGCTCAACAACACCGAAGGCGATGCCCATGCGCACATGGAGCATCTGGTCAAACAACTTTTTCAGCTAAAAGAATAATTTTTTCAAGATATCGGCCTCCGCTGACGCTTTGAATTTTAGGGTCCCACAATGAAACCAAGCATGTTGCAGAAGCTCGCCAACTTAAGCGAGCGCCTTGAAGAACTTAACCGCCTGCTCAGCAGTGAAGGCGTGACTGATAATATGGATAACTACCGTAAAATCATGCAGGAGCATACGGAGATTACTCCGATTGTCGAGCAGTATCACGTGTATGCGCAAACCGAGTCTGATATCAAAGAGGCGCATGCCATGCTTTCTGACCCAGAGATGAAAGAGTTTGCCCAGGAAGAAATCGAGACTGGCAAAAAGCGCCTCGAAGAGGTTGCCCTCACCCTGCAAAAGTTACTGCTGCCCAAAGATCCCAACGACGACAAAAATATTTTCCTCGAAATCCGCGCGGGCACCGGTGGCGATGAATCCGGCCTATTCGCCGGTGACTTGTTCCGCATGTATTCCCGCTATGCAGACCGCCAGGGCTGGAAGGTAGAAGTGGTCTCTGCCAACGAAGGCGAGGTTGGCGGCTACAAAGAAATTATTGCCAAAATTATCGGCTACGGCGCTTATTCAAAACTCAAATTCGAGTCCGGTGGCCACCGCGTGCAACGTGTGCCTGATACAGAAACACAAGGCCGTATCCACACTTCAGCCTGTACCGTGGCGATTTTGCCTGAAGTGGAAGAGGTGGGAGATGTAGAAATCAACCCGGCCGATATCCGCATCGACACTTTCCGCGCCAGTGGTGCGGGTGGTCAGCACATCAACAAAACCGACTCAGCCGTGCGGATCACGCACGCACCGACCGGTATTGTGGTGGAATGCCAGGACGGCCGCAGCCAACACGCCAACAAGGCGCAGGCCATGCAAGTGCTGGCTGCGCGCATCAAGGCCAAACAAGTTGATGAACAACAAAGCAAAATCGCCTCCGAGCGTCGCAACCTGATTGGCTCAGGTGACCGCTCAGAGCGCATCCGTACTTACAACTATCCGCAAGGCCGCATTACAGACCACCGCATCAACCTCACGCTTTACAAAATTGAAGCGATCACAGAAGGCGATATGGACGAGCTGATTAATGCGCTGGCAACGGAATACCAGGCAGATTTGCTGGCCAGCTTGGGTGAAGACGCCTGATCCAGACCATGACAAAAGAAATGCATACTCCACGCCATCAAGGCAGTTGCCTGTGTAACACTGTGCGCTATGAAGTCAGTGGCGAATTAGGAGAGCTCATCTGTTGCCACTGCCAGCGCTGCCGCAAAGCCACGGGCTCAGCTTTTATTGCGGTGGCTCCTGTCCCCAAAGCCAACTTCAGAATCACGCATGGCGAGGCGGCACTCAAAACCTACCGCAGTGAGGCAGGAGTATGCCGTGTGTTCTGCGGTCAGTGCGGCTCGCCCATTATGGCTTACCGCGAGAGTGCGCCAGAGATATTACGGTTGAGAGTGGGCTCCTTAGACACGCCTCTACCAACCCAAGTCTCAGCGCATATCTTTGTGGGGTCTAAAGCTGAATGGCACGAGATTCACGATGAAGCGCCTCAATATACTGAGCGGCCTTAGCTGGCTCGCCAGCCGGATATGACATTATTCCGAATCCCAGCGGCCCCGCGCAGCATTCAAAAAGACAGCCCGATCAAATTTTTGCTTGATACTGAGGCCGTTGACTGCCTGGCCCATAATATCAGTTTGGTGCATCCCGATTTTGATGCGAATGCCTTTAAACAGTTAGCACTCACCAACATTGCGCCATTGAGTTTTATGGATCGCTCGGCACACATTGCCGCAGCATTAAAAGCGACCTTACCCGCCAAGTTTTCTGCAGCCACCGACATTCTGCTCAGCACACTCACGCCGCCCAATGTATTAACCGAACGCCTCGGGCTGAGTGTGTTTTTTTATTTACCCCATACCCGCTTTGTCGCGGACTACGGGCGTGACCCAGAACACAATGGCGGTGAAGATCCCTTTGACACGGCCATGCGTGCTCAATATGAATTGACGCGCCGCTTTACTGCCGAGTTTTCGATCCGGCCGTTTTTAATGCATGATTTTGAGCGCACCTTGAATCAACTGACCCTGTGGCTAAATGACGCAGATCCGCATGTACGCCGCTTGTGTTCCGAAGGCTGCCGTCCACGACTGCCGTGGGGCGCACGCATTCCCCAATTGATTAAAGACCCCAGGCCAACGCTACCTATTCTGGAAGCCCTGAAAAATGACCCCAGCCTGTATGTGCGCCGCAGTGTGGCCAATCACCTGGGTGATATTGCCAAAGATCACCCGGCACTGGCATTTGAAGTATGTGAGCGCTGGCTGACCAATGCAGATAAAGACTTGAAATGGGTGATCCGCCATGCGGTGCGGCACCCAGCCAAGCAAGGTAATGCGCAAGCGCTTGCCATCCGGCTGGCTGCAGGAGGGAAATAAATGTTGCCTACCATACGCGCCTGTCTAGACGCTGCAAAAACCCAATTGATGCAATCCCTCCCGGCTGATGAAGCCAGCATAGAGGCGCGTATGCTATTGATGGAAGTACTCAAGGTGAATCATGCCTGGCTACTCGGGCATGCCCTGGATTTGCTGGATACGCAAAAACAAACAGACTTTAACGCCTTGGTTGCCCGCCGCCTGCAAGGCGAGCCGATTGCGCATATTTTGGGCTACCGCGAGTTTTTTGGGCTACCGCTCAGAGTGACGCCGGACACCTTGATCCCGCGGCCAGATACCGAAACGCTGGTAGAAGCCGCTTTGGAAAAAATCAACTTGCATGCGCGGGGCAAGCCGCTGCAAGTGTTAGACCTGGGCACCGGCACCGGGGCCATTGCACTCGCGCTGGCCAAGCATGGACCAGACTGCACGGTCACTGCCGTGGATGCCTCTCCCGCTGCACTTGCCGTGGCTAAAGAGAATGCTTATGCATTAGGCATTGAGAATACACGGTTTGTGTTAAGCGATTGGTTTTCAGCGCTGGCTCCCAAACCTTACCATGTGATTGTGAGTAATCCGCCCTATATCGAAGCGGACGACCCGCATCTGCAACAAGGCGATTTGCGTTTTGAACCTTTATCCGCACTGGCTTCAGGGGCAGATGGTTTGCACGCCATCCGCCAGATTATTGCCCAGGCGCCTGGCTATTTAACTGAAAATGGCTGGCTGATGCTGGAGCACGGTTATAACCAGGCCGAGGCCGTGCAGTCACTTTTAAACGAACAAGGGTTTACCGAGATCATCACGGTGAGTGATCTGGGCAATCAGCCCCGGGTTACGTCAGGAAAATGGCCGCTAGCAAAACCAGTATGATTTTTGCTAGATTGAAAACAAAACCTTTCGTAAAGGAGTTGTGATGCAGCCTATCCCCAATATTAAAGCCGTGCTATTTGATCTGGACGGCGTGTTGTATATCGGCAACCAAGTCATCAATGGCGCGATTGCAGCCGTGAAACAATTACGCGCAGCGGGCATTGCCGTGCGCTTTGTCACCAATACCAGCACGCTGTCATTGGCGTCGCTGCAAGCCAAACTGAATGCGTTGGGCTTCAATGTAGTGCCAGAAGAAATCATGAGTGCACCACAAGCGACCATCCAGTACCTCAAAAAACAGCCGAACCCGGTCTGTAAATTATTGCTGGCAGACGACGTCAAAAAAGATTTTTCCTGCTTTGACCAGTCAGAAACTGCAGCCAACTATGTGGTGATCGGCGATATTGGCGACCGCTGGTCTTATGAGCTGCTCAATGAAGTGTTTACCTGCCTGGTGAATGGTGCGCAGTTGATTGCCATCCATAAAAACCGCTTCTGGCAAACCGAGACGGGTTTACAAATGGACATTGGTGCGTTTGTCACCGGTCTGGAGTATGCCAGCAATACCAAAGCCATGCTGATGGGCAAACCCTCGCAGCATTTCTTTCATATGGTTTTAGATGCCTTGCGGCTCAAACCGTCAGAAGTTGTGATGATAGGGGATGACATTGATGCGGACATTGGGGGCGCACAGGATGCCGGCCTGCATGGCATTCTGGTGAAAACAGGTAAATACCGGGAAACATACACCCGATTATCTGCAGTCGAGCCAGATGCGATTATTGCCTCTGTAGCAGATTTACCGGCATTATTAGGCTGCTTTTCAACCTCAGCCCATTCCTCCTGACCAGGACCCGCATGGGCTCGCCGTTTCGGCATGCCGCATAGTATAATCGCGGCATGTTTGAATCGAATTCTGTTGGTATCGTTAAAGCGCAAGTTGCGCATTTCACCCAGCCGCTCACCCTCAAAAGCGGCGCCGTGTTGCCACAATACCATCTTGCTTATGAAACCTATGGTGAACTCAATGCGGCCAAAACCAACGCTGTGCTGATTTGCCATGCCCTGTCTGGCAACCATCATGTGGCCGGACGCTATACGCCTGAAGATAAATACCCCGGCTGGTGGGATAATCTGGTAGGTCCGGGTAAGCCACTGGATACCAACAAATTTTTTGTGATTGGTCTCAATAACCTGGGTGGCTGTCACGGCAGTAGTGGGCCATCCAGCGTGGATCCGCTGACTGATAAGCCTTATAGCGCGACGTTTCCCGTAGTGACGGTAGAAGACTGGGTGGAATCTCAGGCACGCCTGCTGGATTATCTAGGAATTGACCAACTGGCCGCAGTGATTGGCGGTAGCCTCGGAGGCATGCAAGCGCTGCACTGGAATATTGTCTACCCCGAGCGTGTGCGCCATGCCTTTGTGATTGCCTCGGCGCCCAACCTGACCGCACAGAACATGGCGTTTAATGAAGTGGCACGCCAGGCGATTATCACCGACCCCGAGTTTTTTGATGGCGATTACTACAACCATGGCACCGTGCCGCGCCGTGGCTTGCGTATTGCCCGCATGCTGGGGCATATCACCTACCTGTCGGATGACGCCATGGGTGAAAAATTTGGCCGCAAATTGCGCCATGGCGATGTGAAGTACAGCTTTGATGTCGAGTTTGAAATGGAATCTTACTTGCGCTATCAGGGCGACAAATTTGCCGGTGAATTTGATGCCAACACCTATTTGCGCATGACACGCGCACTGGACTATT
This sequence comes from Methylophilus sp. 3sh_L, assembly GCF_046766015.1. NCBI lineage: Bacteria > Pseudomonadati > Pseudomonadota > Betaproteobacteria > Nitrosomonadales > Methylophilaceae > Methylophilus > Methylophilus sp. 3sh_L. The sequence goes on along the minus strand of NZ_JBKOUF010000003.1, from coordinate 235,197 downwards.
TTGACCCGGCCCTCGATTACGACGGCAATTTAAGCAAGGCGCTGAGCCGTGCCAAGGCCAAGTTTGTCGTCATCTCGTTTACCACTGACTGGCGCTTTTCGCCTGCCCGCTCACGCGAAATTGTGCAGGCCTTGCTGGATAATGCCTTGCCCGTCAAATATGCCGAGGTGACGTCTGCCCATGGCCATGACGCTTTCTTGATGCCGGATGCGCATTACCACGCCATCATGCGCGCCTACCTGGAGCAAATCAAAGTATGACGAATGCAAATATTACCAATATTCGCCCAGACTTTGCATTAATTACAAACTGGGTGCAAACAAAAGCTAAAGTGCTGGACCTCGGTTGTGGCGATGGCACACTGCTCACGCATTTGCATGAAACCCTGAGCATCACCGGCTATGGCATCGAGAAAGATGATGGTAACTGGCTGGCAGCCTTAAAAAACGGGGTGGACGTGATTCAGATGAACCTTGAAGAAGGCTTGTCTGGCTTTGAAGACCAGTCATTCGACACGGTCATCTTGTCGCAGACTTTGCAAGCCATGCACAATACTGAGAGCATCGTGCATGAAATGCTGCGTGTCGGCCGCGAAATCATCGTCACCTTCCCCAATTTTGGCTATTGGCGCAACCGCCTGCAAATCACCTTGGGGAATATGCCCGTCTCCAAAAGCCTGCCATACCAATGGTATGACACGCCCAACGTACATTTATGCACCATCCACGACTTTGACCACTTCTGTCATCAGCACAACATTCAAGTCATTGAGCGTAAAGTGATTACCGATGGCCAGGATATCCATTTCTTGCCTAACTTGCTGGGCAACCTGGCAATGTACCGGTTAAAACGCGCGTCCTAATCTCGACAAGAGCCTAAAGTGCAACTCAGTATCGCAACGGAATTGGAATTTTTAGAGGCGCCCTTAAGAAAGATTGAGCGCTTTCAGGCGCCGGTAAAGCGTATTTCTACTTAACCCCAGCTGGCGAGAAACGGCCGAAATATTGCCGCCATGCTGCAGCATGGCCTGCCGGATGGCTTCATCGTTTTGTGCTTTCAAGTTGCCTGCCGGTACCGCTGACAATGCGGCCACAGAGGTAGCCGGTTCGCTGAGGGCATGCATTTCATCCAGAAAATCCTGCATCAAATGCTGGCGGCCAATGACACCACCATCTGCCAGAGCCACGGCTGTGCGCAGTACATTATGCAACTGGCGTACATTGCCCGGCCAAGGATGCGCATTAAACAAGGCCATAACTTCTTCACTCAAGCTGGCTTGCGGCGCCTGCTCAATTTGCAAAATCACCTGAATCAACCTAGCCATATCCAGTCGCTCACGCAATGCAGGTAACTGCACACTTAAGCCATTGATGCGGTAATACAAATCGCTACGAAACTCGCCCGCAGCCACTTTGTCTTTTAACTTCTGATTCGTCGCGCTCAGCAGCATAAAATTAACAGGAATCGCCTTGCTGCCCCCTAACGGCGTCACGCTGCGCTCTTGCAACACGCGTAACAAGCGTGCTTGGAGTGACAGTGGCATGTCGCCAATCTCATCTAAGAACAAGGTGCCGCCATCGGCTTGCTGAATCTTGCCAATATTGCCTTTGCGTTTCGCCCCGGTGTACGCGCCCTCTTCATAGCCAAACAGTTCGGCTTCGATCAGCCCCTCGGGCAAGGCCGCACAGTTGACGGCAATAAAAGGCTTATTGCGGCGCGCACTGGCGTCATGAATGGCACGTGAAAATAATTCTTTACCGGCGCCGGTCTCGCCGAGAATCAGCACCGGAATGTCTTTATCCAGTACTTGCTTGACCTGAGTGATCGCTAACTTGAATTGCGGGTCACCACTATCGAGCAGCTCCAGGCTGGCCGCAGATTCGCGTGGCGTCATCGTCACTGGCTTTTTGGCGATAGTGGCTGGCTGGCTGGCCGATGCACGCGCAAACAAACGCGCGCCATTGCGCAGATGCAAGGGAAACAGGACCTCAGCATTTAAACCGCGCTGCTTGAACGAGGCCCATGACTCGTCAAAAATATCTTCAAAAGCAATACGGCGGGCAGACAGGCTATCCTGATCCAGCGGCAAGCCAAACTGGAATTGGCCACTGCGGTTAATGGTCTGCAGTTGGCCAGCTGCATCAAACAAGGCAACCCCCTCCCACAAAGTGCCAATAAACTCTGGCCGCACATGAAAGTGCACGCCAATCTCGCCTTCTGCCGTGGCATGGAACAAGCGGTTTTCCACCATTTGCGCGGCCATTTTCACCAGGGCTAACGTGTGCTGTTGTGGCGCATTAAGGTCATTAGAAACATCCAGCGTGGCAACCAAATGATTGTTGGCGGCAAAGATAGGCACAGCAGAACAACTGAGTGAATGATGGTAGGCCATAAAGTGCTCGGCGCCCTGCACACTGATCGGCAGACGTTCGACCAATGCCGTCCCAATCGCATTGGTGCCGCGGTGCTCTTCGCTCCACGAAGCGCCAGGTAATAAGGAGGCCCTGACCTGGTTTTCATCCACGCCTTCACCCATGGTGCGCAAAATCACACCTTCGTTATCGGTCAAAATCACCAGGCTGCGCGTATGGGCAATTTGCTCACTCAAGGTGATCATTTCCGGCTCGGCATGGGTGAGCAACAGGCGGTTTTTCTCCAGGCGCTGCGCCAACTCTTGCGCGGTGATCACTTGGTCTTCAGCGGTCGCCTGTTCATCCACACCCTTAACCATGCAACGCCGCCATGAGCGGGCAATCGCCTCGGCAATCGCACGCTGATCGTCACGCAAACCCAATGTTGGCTGTGTTGTGGATGAAGGGGAATACTTGTTGGGCATGGAAAACTGAACACCTGTCACATCGGATTGAACAACTGTACCAGTATGACACAGTCGTGAACAGCGCAGGCAATCTTGCACACAGTCGCGGACTTTTAGCATATCTGAATAACTCACTGATTTTAATATATTTTTTAAAAATTTTCAAAAAAATGTGGCGCTTGGCACACGCATTGCAATGAATGATCAAGCCGTCACAAAAGAAGCATTTGTTACCGGCGTGTTAAACAATTCATCCAGCTTCAAAGCAACCATTTTGGAGGTTATTTATGCAACAACGTATCAAGCTTGCCATCAGCGCATTACTGTTAGGCAGCATCAGCACCAGCGCATGGGCAGATGCTGAACTGGACGCTTTAATGAAAGACGACAACCAATGGGCCATGCAGCGTAAAGACTACGCGAATCAGGGCTACAGCCGCTTGTCACAAATCAACAAAGGCAACGTCAAACAATTGAAAATGGCCTGGTCATTTGCCACTGGCGTGAACCGCGGCCACGAAGGTGCGCCATTGGTCATCGGCAACACCATGTATATCCATACCGCATTCCCAAACAACGTGTATGCGCTGGACTTGAACGATGACCAGAAAATTCTGTGGTCTTATTTCCCTAAACAGAGTCCAGATGTGCAATCTGTGATGTGTTGCGACAACGTGAACAAAGGCTTGGGCTACGGTGACGGCAAGATTCTGCTGCAACAGAATAATGGCGTACTGGTTGCACTGGATGCAAAAACAGGGGCCAAAGTTTGGGAAGTAACGGTGAATGATCCAAGAACAGGTGCGGCCAACACCAACGCTCCGCACGTGTTTAAAGATAAAGTAATCACTGGCTGTTCAGGCGGTGAATTCGGTGTACGTTGCCACATCAGCGCCTACAACATCAAAGATGGTAGCCTGATCTGGAAAGCCTACAGCACCGGCCCTGACAGCGAAGTGATGATTGGACCAGACTTCAACAAGGAAAACCCGCACTACAATGCTTTGTCATTGTATGAAGATGTCAATGGTGGCAACAAAATGGGTGGCTCCTTTAAAAATCTGGACAAAGCACAATTGAAATATCCAGAAGCTAACCTGGGGGTACGCACCTGGCTCAAACCACAACAGCAGAAAGACGGCTGGCAGAATGGCGGTGGCCCAACATGGGGTTGGTACTCTTATGATCCGAAATTGAACCTGATGTACTACGGCAGCGGTAACCCAGGCACCTGGAACCCAGACGTACGTCCAGGCGACAACAAATGGTCGATGACGATTTTTGCCCGTGACCTCGATAGCGGGTTGGCTCGCTGGGGCTACCAGATGACGCCACACGATGAGTGGGATTATGACGGCATGAACGAAATCGTGCTGTGGGAAGCCAACGGCAAACAATTGGCCACCCACTTTGACCGCAACGGCTTTGGTTATACCTTTGACCGTGCAAACGGCACGCTGCTGGTCGCTGAGAAAATGCATCCGTTCGTCAACTGGGCAACCAAGATTGATTTGAAAACAGGTATTCCGGTTAAGGATCCAAAGTTTTCTACCCACCAGGATTACAACGCGAAAGGCGTATGCCCTTCTGCGCTAGGGGTCAAAGACGAACAACCGTCCGCGTTTTCACCTAAAAACAAAATGTTTTATGTGCCACTTAACCACGTGTGCATGACCTATGAGCCAGTTGAGTCTAAATATGTGGCTGGTCAACCTTGGGTAGGGGCGACATTGACCATGTTTGCCGGTCCAGACGGTGTGATGGGTGGCTTTATGGCCTGGGATGGCCTCAAAGGCAAAGCACAGTGGTACAACAAGGAGAAATTCTCTGCTTGGGGTGGCGCACTGGTGACCGCTTCTGACCTGGTGTTCTACGGCACGTTAGACCGTTGGGTAAAAGCACTGGATGCCAAAACCGGTAAAGAGTTGTGGAAGTTCCAGGTAGGCTCAGGCGTTGTTGGCAACATGATCACCTATGGCCATAAAGGCAAACAATACGTTGGCGTATTGTCAGGCATTGGTGGCTGGGCTGCGGTAGCGATGAACCTTGGTTTGACCAACGACACAGATGGCTTGGGCGCTGCCGGTGGTTACAAGGAACTGACTAAATACAACGCGGCGCCTGGTGGCGGTGCCATGAATGTATTCAGCTTATAAGAGAGGAAATCGCATGCAATTATTTAACCAGACCTTGCTTGCCACGGCCTTACTGGCGGCCACTGCTTCAGCGATTGCTGGCAATGGCGCCGAAGCCCTGGCACAAAAAAGTGGCTGCTTACTTTGCCATGGCATCGACAAAAAAGTCGTTGGCCCGGCTTATAAAGAAGTCGCCGCCAAGTACAAAGGTGATAAAACGGCTGAAGCCAAGCTGATCCAGAAAGTGAAAGCAGGCGGCAGCGGTGTATGGGGTGAAATGCCCATGCCCCCTAACAGCCCTCAAGTGAAGGACGAAGATATCAAAACCATCGTCCAGTGGGTGTTGAGTTTGTAGTTCCCCTGCGAAATAAGGCGTCAGTGGCCTGTGCAATATTGAGGATCCACTTGTCCACTGACGCCTGTTTCCAAACAGTTTTACCATTGATCTCCGAGTGTGCCAACCCGCAAGGGTTGGCTTTTTTTTGCCACAAAATTAGCCATGCCTTAAAAGCGTTTACAATGCGGGCATGACGATCTCGCAAACCCTGTTTACACGCCGCATGCTCATGTGTGTCGCCCTAGGCTTCAGTTCTGGCTTGCCACTTTACCTGCTCCTGCAATTATTGCCTGCCTGGTTGCGTAGTGAAGGCCTCAACCTTAAAACAATTGCTGCCTTTGCCTTTATGCAACTGCCCTACACCTGGAAGTTTTTGTGGGCACCGTTGATGGACCGCTACAGCTTATTACAAGCGCTGGGCCGCCGCCGTAGTTGGATTATTGCCACACAGCTGGCACTCCTGGCCAGCATTGTTGGCCTAGGCACATGCCAACCGCAACAGGATATCGGCATGGTTGCGCTACTGGCAACACTGGTAGCATTGTTCTCGGCCAGCCAGGATATTGTCATTGATGCCTACCGCCGCGAAACGCTCAGTGATGAAGAGCTCGGCCTGGGCAACAGCCTTTATGTCAACGCCTACCGGATTGCAGGCCTGGTGCCTGGTTCACTGGCCCTGATTCTGGCAGACCACTTGGCCTGGTCACAGGTATTTTTAGTCGTGGGCTTGTTTATGCTCCCAGGCATTGGTTTTACGCTTTGGGCACAAGAACCCGTCATCGCCAGCGCCCCCAAAACCTTGCTCGCCTCCGTCATTGAGCCATTCAAGGAGTTTATCCACCGCCGCGGCTGGCAACACGCACTTTGGATACTAGTGTTTATTTTGCTCTACAAACTAGGCGACAGCATGGCCACTGCACTCGCCACCCCGTTTTATATTGATATGGGCTTTAGCAAAACCGACATCGGCGCCATTGCCAAAGGCAGCGGTCTCGTGATGCAAATTGCCGGTGCCTTTGTAGGCGGCCTCTGGATGCTAAAACTCGGCATCAACCGTGGCTTGTGGGTGTTCGGCGTGATACAAGCCTTATCCATCCTCGGCTTCGCCTGGCTGGCAAGCAGCGGCCCTTTTACCGAAATTGGTGCGTCAGAGCGCAGCATGCTAGCCGTAGTCATTGGTTTTGAAGCTTTTGGCGTCGGCCTGGGGACAGCTGCTTATGTCGCCTATATGGCACGTGAAACCAACCCTGCCTACACCGCCACGCAACTTGCACTATTTACCAGCCTCTCGGCCGTACCACGCTCGGTTTTCAATGCACTCACGGGCGGCATGGTCGAGGCACTGGGATGGCAGCAGTTCTTTTATGTGTGTACGTTGCTGGCGATTCCGGGGATGTTGCTGTTATTTAAGGTAGCGCCTTGGCGGCAAAAATAGGTAGTTCCTGACTTTTTCTTACGATGAGTAAATTAAGCCAATCCTTCTGTTTCCTAAACGAAGCTCAGCGTTTAATCCGCATTTACTTTCGCCTCTAGGGGAGTCACTTTCTGGTGCTTGTCCCCCAGAAAGTAACCAAAGAGGACGACACCCAGCCATCACGGCCTTCGGCTGCCTTGCGTTGCTCAACGAAATGGGCGTCCATCGAAACTCGCCCTGACAAGCCACACACTTCGTGGCTTGTTGCGGAACTCAAACAGCCGATGGCCGACTTCCCCCACTTCGTCTCCGCTACTCAGCGTGATGAATGGGATTCATCTCGCCAAACTCACAGCGTGAAAAATTGGAGGTTTAAAAACTCAAATTCTTTTCTTTAATCAACAGTCGGCGGCGCTCATGGGTTTTCGGGCCCCTATCTGCCGCGCCGAGTAGCGCAGACAAAATAAGATGAAGCGAGCGGCTGTCCGAATCCCGCGGTGGCCTGCGGTGTGTGCAGGCCGCTAGGATGAGTTTCGCGAGCGCTTATGCCTAAGTCCGGCAAAGCAACGGACGAAAGTCCTAAACTGAGCAACGCAGGAAACAAGCGGAAGCTAGGGTGCACTTTCTTTTGGTTACTTTATCTTTGGGCAAGCAAAGAAAAGTAACTCGCCGAGGGGCGAAAAACAAAGGTGGATCTCAGAAGAAACATCCACATCCACTCGCGGCAAGTTAATTACCAGCCCTTCAATTGTGTCCAAGTTAAAGTGTTAACCTCGCCTGGATTCCGGCCAACGCCGGAATGACAGCCCTACAGAGCCAGCTAAATATCGGTGAGGCGCAGGCAAAGAACTTGCTTTACCAATCCCTTGCTACACCTCATCTAAAATGACAGAACGCACTATCCCAGCAAGCTAAAAAGAACAACTTTCCTAAATTAATCCGCATAATCCACAATCAACGGCGCATGGTCGCTAAACCGCTCTGCCTTATACACACTCGCCGCCTTCACCTTTGCACCCAACACTGGCGTCGCCAGCTGATAATCAATCCGCCAACCCACATTCTTCGCCCAGGCCTGACCACGGTTACTCCACCAGGTGTAGCATTCATCAGTGGTCTCCGGATAAAGTCCACGATAAGTATCCACCCAGCCTACACGCCCCAGTACATCCGTCATCCAGGCGCGCTCTTCTGGCAAAAAGCCTGAATTCTTTTTATTGCCTTTCCAGTTTTTGAGGTCAATTTCCTGATGGGCAATATTCCAATCGCCGCAAATCACGACTTCACGGCCACAGGCAATCAATTGCTCCAGATGCGGCAAAAATTTCGCCATCACGGCAAATTTGAATTGCTGGCGTTCTTCACCGCTAGAGCCGCTCGGCAAATATAAAGACACAACGCTCAGATTGCCGTACTGGCATTCCAGATAGCGCCCTTCAGCGTCTATTTCGGCATGGCCTAGACCAATAATCACCTTGTCTGCAGGCTGCTTGCTGTAAATACCCACACCGCTGTAGCCTTTTTTCTCGGCATAATGAAAATAGCCGTGATAGCCGGGCGGTTGCAGCATGTCTGGCTGCATGTCCCCCACTTGGGCTTTGAGCTCTTGCAAACACACAATATCGCCACCACTATTCGCCAGCCATGGCAAAAAGCCTTTGTTACAGGCTGACCGTATGCCGTTGAGGTTCAAGGTTATAATACGCATTATTCAAATTCTTTCTGCTTTTTTAAAATGACTGCCAACACACTCAGTGCCGATTTTATTGCGTTTTCCATCCAGAAACAGGTATTGCGCTTTGGTGAATTTAAAACCAAAGCCGGCCGCTTAAGCCCGTATTTTTTTAATGCTGGCCTGTTTGATGATGGTGACAGCATGCTCAAATTGGGTGAGTTTTATGCAAACAGCATTCTACAGTCTGGTTTGCAATTCGACATGCTGTTTGGCCCGGCTTATAAGGGGATCCCACTGGTCACAGCCATCAGCATCGCGTTTGCGCGCATGGGCAAAAACTACCCGTATGCCTATAACCGCAAAGAAGCCAAAGACCACGGCGAGGGCGGCACCTTGGTGGGTGCAGCACTCAAAGGCCGTGTGCTGATTATTGATGATGTGATTTCTGCCGGAACGTCTATCCGTGAATCAGTCGAACTGATCCGCAATGCCGGAGCCACCCCTTGCGCGGTCAGCATCGCTCTGGACCGCCAGGAAAAAGGGTTAGGAGAGCTTTCAGCCGTGCAAGAAGTGGAACAGAACAACCAGATGCCGGTAGTCAGCATTGCCAAACTGGCTGACCTGTTTGCCTATTTGCAAGGCAACGAAAAACTGGCGCAGTATTTCCCGGCCATTGAAGCGTACCGTGTGCAATATTGCGTACGCTAAGTCAATTTTTACTATCAAATAAGCGAGCAGATGCTCGCTTTTTTATTTCAGCATCCCCATCAAGCGGGACATAATCAGCGCCGGATTATTCTCAACCACGCCATTAGGCGTTAACTGATTCACCACATCCGGCAAATGTTCGGCAATTTTGCTGCTCAACTCTTCAGTAGTCATATTCAGTTTGGTAGCAATCCCTGCCAGTACAGAACTGCCTAAAGCCGCGCCGATTTGCTGCGCAGTGACGCTCATATTGGCGCCTTTACTCACCCAGGAATCTACCTGCTCAGATAAACCGCCATTTTTCAGGGTTTGTAAAATCCCAGGTAAACCACCGTATTGTTGAAAAAGTTCCATGGCCAGTTTTGCCAGAGGGCCTTTGTCACCCATTACTTTGTTCATCATCGCACCGGCGACGCTATCGAATAATCCCATTATGAGAGCTCCTAATTCATTGGTTCTTTAGAAATTCTTTTCGCCTTCTTGGCGAGTTACTTTTTTGTAAGCATGTTTTAACTAAGTTGCACTGAGTCATTTTATTTCGCCTTTAGGCGACCATTCTTTCTTATGCTTGTCCATAAGAAAGAAGGCAAAGAACAAGACACCCTAGCTTCCGCTTGTTCCCTGCGTTGCTCGCCAAAACAAGCGGTCACGAAACTCGACCTGGCAGCTCACAAAATACGTGAGCTGCTGCGGGACTCGAACAGTCGCTCCCTTCTTCCTTGTTTTGGCTGCGCTACTCGGCGCGTCAGATAGGGGCCCGAAAACCCATGAGTGCCACCGTTTGCGGGCTAAAAAGAAAAGAATTTGAGTTTTTGAACGGTCCAAATTTCAACATTGTGATTTTGATGAGATAAACCCCATCCCATCACGCTGAGTAGCGGAGACAAAGTAAGGGAGAAGGGCGCGACTGTCTGAGCTCCGCGGCAGCTTGCGGGGTATGCAAGCTGCTAGGGCGAGTTTCGTGACCACTTACTTTGTCGAGCAACGCAAGGCAGCCGAAGGCCGTGATGGCTGGGTGTCGTCCTCTTTGGTTACTTTCTGGGGGACAAGCACCAGAAAGTAACTCGCCGAAAGGCGAAAAAGAACGTGACAAATCATCACCCATCACCCGCGTGGGCATACATGCCCACCCTATGCCGGAATGACGGATATTCAGCGGCAACCGATCCGCTTTACTCCTATTACAAACAAAGCCATTCCCCATTAACCCAGAAATCAACCTATCAGAACCGCTCACTCGCCCCCAAATACCGCCATTGCCCTGGCGGCAACTTACCCAGGTTAATACTCCCAATCCGAATCCGCTTCAATCCAACCACATGCAACCCGACTAATTCACACATCCGGCGAATCTGACGTTTACGTCCTTCGCGCAACACAAAGCGTAACTGGTCCTCATTCTGCCAGGAAACTTTGGCAGGTTTTAACTGGACGCCATCCAGACTCAGGCCATGATTCAGCAATGCCAACCCATTGGCACTGAGTTGACCTTCAACCCGCACCAGGTATTCTTTTTCAACGCTGGAATCATCGCCGATCAGCTTGCGCGCAACGCGACCGTCTTGTGTAAGTACGAGCAAGCCGGTTGAATCAATATCCAGCCGGCCGGCGGGGGCTAAGCCACGCAAATGGCCACGCTTAAAGCGGATATCACTACTGTCTTCAGACCATTGATTTTCAGGATTGACCAGCACTACTGCGGGCTCATAGCCATCTTCAGCCTGACCGCTGACGTAACCCACGGGTTTGTGTAGCAAAATGGTGACGGTTTCAGCTTGATGCTCTTTGGCATAGGCACTGATGATAATCTCGGCCTCTGGGTCAATGCGGGTGCCCAAGGTTTCAATGATTTCACCATTGACCTTGACCCAACCGTTCACGATCCAGTCGTCGGCTTCGCGACGTGAGCACAAGCCACGGTCGGCCATGACTTTCGATAAGCGTGGCTGCAGATCGCTGGCAGCGGCGGCAGGAGCAGGCTGGCGAGGAGGGCGGTCATCCGTTTTTGCAACGCGCGGATGCTGTTGTTCGCGCGTGTATTCGCCACGCCCGCTGTTAGCGGCAGATGAGCGCCTTTCTTTTTGCTCAGATTTACCATCAAATGATTTTGCAGGCTTATTTCGAACGGTTTTTTCTTTGCGTTCTGGCTGCGCTTGCGCACCGCGCGCTGGCTGTTCGACGGCAGGGCGCTCTTTTTTGACAGGCGGCGCTTTGCTGCGGTCACGCAGCTCTGCAGAAAGCGGCCGCACCGGTTTTTGTCTTTTTTGTTCTGAGGGCGCGGGCGGTTTATTGAGTTTGAGGGTAGACAAGGTAGTCGTCTCACCATAGAAAATGAATAAGACGCTATTGTAATTTATTTGGCGGGCAGCGGTCGAAAATTCAGGTTGCCAGGTTGCTTGCGGGCGCTTTCTGGCATGTAGTGCAAAATACTTTCCGCGCGCGCCAAAACCGGGTTTCTGGCAATAAACTGTTGTTTCCAGGCACGATGGGGGTTACGGATGATTCCGGCCAGCCAGGCAGCCTGGATAGGGTTCATCTTGGCAGGCTCCAGGCCAAAATAGTAGTTGGCCGCCGCATGCGCCCCACACAGTCCCGGGCCCCAATCCACGGTATTCAAATACAGATTAAGAATCTGCGTTTTATTTAAGGTGTGTTCGAGTTGCACCGCGTAGAGCAGTTCTTCAATTTTTCGTTTCCAGGTCCGCTCACCATTGGTAAACATGTATTTGACGACTTGCTGGGTGATGGTACTGCCGCCTACCGCTTTATTGGTGCTTTCTTTTCCCAGCAATTGCTGCATTTGCGTCAGCACATAGCCTGGATGATGCCTGAACTCGGCATCCTCAGCGATGATGACAGCCATAGGCAGCCAATGCCCCATTTTTTCGTAACTGAGCCAGTGCACTTTTTCAGGATGCTTTTGCTCATCAAGCAAGGGGCAATCATACTGAACCGTCGATGTCGTGACCTTGTCGAGATCAAGGCCAGTGACTTGCAGCTGTTCAAGCTGGGGCTGGGCGCTCCAGCTCTGCTTGGGCCAGCGCAGAGAGCCGCTGGCGGTCAAAAAACCAGCAACTTTTGCCTTTGCAATCGTTTCGGAGTGGCTCACCAGCGGCGCCAGTAAGCTTTCTAATGGCGTAGCAGGTAGCGTCCAGTTAAGCTTGAGGGCATGCATCGTCACTTTGCCTTCAAAATTGATTTTGAAGGCGGGTGGGGGCATGAAGGAGGAATTACCTGTGGCTGGGGAAGACTGTGCAATCAGGTGCCCATGCAGTTGCTGACCATTGAGCTTGAGCCATAGCTCCACGCTCTCCAGCATCAGCGGTTTATCACTGACCGACTTGGCGACCAGCCAACATTGCTGGCAGTGAACACGCAAGCCATCTGCATCATAAAGACGAATCTGGCCATGGTGCAGGCTAAAAGCCTTGTGATCCAGCCACCAGCGCCCCGCTGGCGAAGTAGCCAACATGAACAGGGGCAGCACACGGACCTGAATGCCACTGCCTATCGGCAGCTTAACGCGCCAGGCAGTTTTGTCATACGGCTGCCAAATCCAGGCCATGACGGCAGTCACCGTCAACAGAAGCGCTACCAACAGCGTGATTAGCAGGCGTTTGCACCAAAGACGGAGCATCTTGGACAATCCCTAAACGACCAGGCGCTCCACAATTTTGCCTTGCTGCAGATGGTTTTCAATGATGTCATCGATATCGCTTTCATCGACAAAGGTGTACCAGACGGCATCGGGATAGATGACCATCACCGGACCCTCCCCGCAACGGTCCAGACAACCTGCACGGTTAATGCGCACCTTGCCTGCACCCGCTAATCCTTGCGTTTTGACCTGCTTTTTCATGTAATCAAAAGCGGCTTCGGCCCCTTTGTTCATACAACAATCTTCACCGTTTTCGCGCTGGTTCAGGCAGAAAAAAACATGATATTGAAAGTGGCTTTGGGTCATCTATATCGCCTCAGTAAATAAGGACTATTATTCAGTCGAAAGTTGGTCATCCCTGGTAAACGTCCAGGTACGGGTAATACTTAGTACATCGGTATCCTGACGAATGTCTTCAGTAAATACCGGAAACGGTGCTGCCAATTGCACAATCCGTCTTGCCGAGTCATCGAGCAACCGGTGCCCGGAGCTGCGGTGGATATGGATATTTTCTATCGTGCCATCCGCCTTAATTGAGACGGTCATTTGCAATTGCCCGTATAACTTTTGTGTACGGGCTGCTTGCGGATAATTGAGGTTTCCAACACGTTCAATTTTTTGCCGCCACTGTTCCACATAATTCGCAAAGCGGTATTCACGCGTGCGTGCACCAATAAACTGCCGCTTGGGCCGGTTTTCATACGCTTCCTGTTGCTTGGCGATCAAGGCCTCCAGCTTGGCCATTTCTTGGATGGCAGCCTGATTTGTCGGCACTTGCTCAGGCAGTCGCTGCGCAGGGCGCTGCTCTTTGGGCGTGTGATGCGGCAGTGTTGAGGGGGCCTGCAGACTAGTGACTGATGTGCTGGCTTTTAGTTGCGTCAGCAGGGCTTGCGCTTCTTCTTGCAGTTTGGCGACCCGTTGTTTTTCGCGGACCAACTCGGTTTCTTGCGGCGCTGCGGCCAGGCTGGCTGAGGGTGAATTGGATGGGGCAGTCTCTGGCAAAGCGGCTTGTAATTGCTGCACACTGGGCAGCGGACTTTTCATCTTCCGCTGTTCATCGGTATTGCCGCCACGGTCAAGGTTGGCTTGTGCCAAGGCATCAGCCTTTTCTGGCGCGCTACGGGTTTTGCTGTTGACCAGCATCACCTGTAAAGAAGGAATCTGGTCTTTGAAGGCCTTGAGTTCAGGCTGAAAGTGGAGAGTTAGCAGCACAGCATGCACCAGCAACGAAGCCCACAGGGCCCATACCAATGCCGACCGCTTGCTTAGATGCTCCACTATGCCCATGCGGCGTCTGCCTGTTTATTCCTGCAAAGCCTGTAATAATTTCTGGTGCACGCCACCAAACCCACCATTACTCATCACCAGCACATGATCCCCAGGCTTAGCCATGGCACGCACGGCAGCCACTAGTTGGGCGAGGTCATCAAAGGTTTGAGCTTTGTGCTGAATCGGTGCCAGTGCTGCAGCGGCATCCCAGCCCAGGTTGCTGGCGTAACAAAAAACCGCATCCGCATCCCGCAAGCTGTCGGGCAGGGCCTCTTTCATCACGCCCAGTTTCATGGTGTTAGAGCGTGGTTCGAGGACTGCAAGAATCCGCGCGGCGCCCACTTTGGCCCGTAATCCGGCGACGGTAGTGGCAATCGCCGTAGGATGGTGGGCAAAGTCGTCGTAAACCGTCACGTCATTGACCACGCCTTTCACTTCCATGCGGCGCTTCACATTTTTGAATTCGCTCAATGCCTCAATCGCAATACAGGGTGCAACGCCAACATGCCGTGCCGCCGCAATCACGGCTAAGGCGTTGTTGCGGTTATGCTCGCCGAGCAGCTCCCAGCTCACATTGCCCTGGCGTTCGCCGTTAAAATACACATCAAATCGGCCTTGCGTATCAACATTTTGTACTTGCCAGTCATTGGCTGTATCTATGCGCTCCACCGCACTCCAGCAACCGCGTGCAAGCACGCGGTCCAGGCTGTCTTGCTGGTTGGCGATCACCAGGCCTTGTTGCGGTACAGTCCGCACCAGGTGATGGAACTGTTTTTCAATGGCGGCAAGGTCTTCAAAAATATCCGCATGGTCAAATTCCAGATTATTCAGCACGGCCGTACGCGGACGGTAGTGCACGAATTTGGAACGCTTGTCGAAGAAGGCGGTGTCGTATTCATCGGCCTCAATCACAAAAAATGGGGAAACCGACTGAGGGTCTTGTCTGGGCGTCTGTGGCAAGCGGGCAGAAACGCCAAAATTCTCGGGCACGCCTCCAATCAAAAATCCTGGCGCCAATCCGGCGTACTCCAGCACCCAGGCCAGCATCGAAGACGTGGTGGTTTTGCCGTGTGTCCCGGCCACGGCCAATACCCATTTACCTTGCAATACATTTTCAGCCAACCACTGCGGGCCAGAAATATAAGGCAGGCCCTGATTGAGGATTTCTTCCATTAAAGGATTGCCACGCGTCACCACATTGCCAATGACATACACATCAGGCTGCAAGCTAGTCTGCGAGGGATCAAAGCCTTGGATCAGTTCGATGCCTTGTGCCTCAAGCTGCGTGCTCATTGGCGGGTAAACATTGGCATCACACCCTGTGACCCGATGGCCGGCGGCCTTAGCCAGCACGGCAATGCCGCCCATAAATGTGCCACAAATGCCAAGGATGTGAATATGCATAGAATTTACCAGAACAGTTTAACGCATGCATTTTACCAAACAACGTCTGGCAAAACGGCAGTGATGTGATTCAATTTGACGCAAATAAAGACTGATATGCCCGGCAGCGGGCAGTGATATCGTGCGCCTGGAAAATATCGCTAATCACTGCCAGTGCATCCGCTCCAGCCGCGACCAATGGGCCGGCGTTTTCCAGCGTAATGCCCCCAATGCCAACCACTGGCAGAGCCAAGTGTTGCTTGGCTTGTGTAAATAACGCCGCTTCGGCACGTGGTGCATGCGGCTTGGTAGAAGAAGGATAACACGCACCAAAAGCCACATAATCCGCCCCTGCTGTTTGCGCTTGTTCAGCAAGGGCAAACTGGTTATAGCAAGAGGCGCCAATAATTTTTTGCTTGCCGAGCAAAGCACGCGCGTGGCTAATCGCATGGTCATGCTGGCCAACATGGACACCATCGGCATCAAGTTCCGCAGCCAACGCTACGTGGTCGTTAATTAAAAAAGGAATATTTGCAGCACGGCAGAGTGCTTGCAATGCTTGCGCCTGCTCCAGCCTGAGGGCCTCAGTGGCGTTTTTATGGCGGTATTGCAGGATGGCCACGCCGCCTTGCAGGGCCTGTTTCACCTGTTCGCACAACAGTGCTGTGTCATCACAATCTGGTGTGACCAGATATAAACCTTTAATGCTGAAGCTCACTGGCTTTTTCCTGCACCTCTGATTCGCGCGCCCAGAAGAATCGGTCCGGAATAAATTGTCCCATCCCTGGCCTGAAGGCATGCCGCAAGGTTTGCCAGGTAAATTCCTGTGCCTCGTGGACGGCTTCTTCCATCGTCAAGCCATGTGCAAGACAAGCCGTGATAGCACTGGTGAGCGTACAGCCAGAGCCATGATAACTACCGGGCAAACGTTCCCAGTGATAATCTTTAATCAAGCCTGGCGCGCCGTTCTGCAAGCCATACAGACTGTTAACGACATCATTTGAGCGCTCATGGGTGCCGGTAATCATCACGTATTCAGCCCCCATGCCCAGCAGGCGCAACGCACACTCTTGCAGCGAGCTATGCTTGACCTCGTCACCTTCGTCATAATAAGCCAGTCGGCGCGCTTCCAGACTATTTGGGGTGATCAGCGTCGCTTGCGGAAATAACAGCTCACACATTGCGGCTTGCATTTCTTCGTTAGATAGCTCATCGCCGCGGCCAGATGCGAGAATTGGATCGATGATCAATGGCACATCAGGATAATCGGCCACAATCTCTGCAATCACCGCGACATTCTCAACGCTTCCCAACAAGCCTAATTTAAACGCGCTCACCGAGACATCTTCCAAAATGGTACGTGCCTGGTCGTTGATCCAGTCTGAGTCTAGCGGCATCACGCTTTCTACGCCAACGGTATCTTGCGCAGTAATGCCGGTAATCACAGACAAGGGATAACATCCAATACTGGAAAGCGCCAGAATATCGGCCTGCACACCGGCACCACTGCTGGGATCACTAGCCGCAAACGTTAAAACGGTGGGAGGGGTATTTGCCATGAAAAATCCTTTGGAGCGGCTGACGGGAATCGAACCCGCGTATCAAGCTTGGGAAGCTGGCGTTCTACCATTGAACTACAGCCGCAGATGAACGGGCTCTATTTTACTTGGTGTTAGCATGAATACAAAACATTATTCAGCATAAAAATAAAGCCGGACAATTGCCCGGCTTTATTTGCGCTTAACTCATTAAATACAATTTGAGTTCACACCATCCGGCAATTTAACGCCGGAACTCAGGATAGGCGTACTACCCAGGTGATCTTCATTCACAGGACAAGCCACCGCATCAGGATCTTCATCATCACCCGCAGCAGGGTTCAGTGAAACGATGGTCATCGTATTCAAAGCAGGGTTAGTTCCGACCAGACCACCTAAACCAGCGTTGTCACGGGGCGAAATATTCAACAGCGTGGTTGGAGCAGTAGGCGTGGTTGGAACTGCCAAAATACTTGCTGTGGTCGTTGCCGTATTGTCAGCTAATATATAGTTATCTGCATCAACCCCACCTAAAGTAATTGCACTGATATTAACCGTTTTACCAGTACCAACAGCACTATCAATAAACTGCCCATCAGCTGTCGCCACTGTCAGTTGATCACTCCCCAACCGTCCATTAAAGATTGCGGCACCAGTATTGAGAGTAGCGAGTGTATTACCATCAAAGACTTTGTCATTCGCTGTGATCCCAGCCACCGTTGAAAGAGTTGCTGGTGTAATTTGACCAATAGCTCCAGTGGCACTTGCAGAAGTCTGATTATTTGTCAAAGTGTAGCCATATACCTGCCTTACTACATCAACACCATTTCTACTTGTGGTGTTGGTCACACTTAGAATCGAAACAGGATTCGTAGTCACGACCTTATTGTCACCAACATTTTTGTTATCAAAAGTTGCAGAAACTATATTACTGTAATTAATCACATCACCATCACGGCCCTCTGACACCAAGGATAAGCCTGCAATACTAGCATCTGTTGTCGTATCGTAAACACGACTTACAGACCCAGATAGTTTGGGATCAATCACAATATTTTCAGCGTAAATCAAGCCATTCCCTTTGGCTGCAGCATTGATCTGCTGTGTACCATTTTTTACACCATCATAAGTAGTGCCGTACTGCTTGAAATCATAGCCATTAAGGATTTTTGTACCGCGCTGCCCATTATCCGGTGATTGTGAATAAATGAGCCAACGACCATTTGCACCCGTAGAAATATCAAAATTGCTGGTATTCCTATACCCTCTGCCTGCGACAATTGTCGTATTCAAACTCTGTGCATTAGTAATGATATTGCCAGACTGAATTACATCTCGGCCCGCACGAATAAAGAGATCAGGAGCCTGCCCGATTGTTCCATTGGCTAACGCAAAACCGACTTTGAGTGAAATTTCTTTAGTGACAACATCACCAGTCGTCGAAACAAGTGAAACCGACCCGGCATTACCGCTTTGACCTTTACCTGTTGCACCCGAAGCGTTGATACTGCCAACATTAATTCCTGTTCCCGCATTCACAGCGATATTACCTGCGTTTGTACCGTTGTTATTGCCAGGATTTGAGGCATTCGTGTTAATACTCCCAGTGGTCACGCTACCGTTGTTAGCGTTGAGAGTGACATTAGCCCCATTAGAATTGCTTATGCCTTGAGTATTGATATTACCAATATTCAGATTGCCGTTAGTACTGCTGATTTGAACTGCACCCGAATTACTAGCAGCAATATTATTACCAGCGCCTGCCCCACCAGCGCCGGTGCTGATGTTACCGACTGTCGCATTGCCTGAGGTAGAGATTGTCACTGCACCGCCATTACCACCTGGCAATGCAACAACTTGCCCGTTAGGTGCTACAACCGAAGAGCCAGAAGTGTCGATACTTCCGGTCATATTCAAGCTGCCAGCATTAATCGTCACGCTGCCACCATTAAACCCAGCAGGGGGGAATGAATTTTCACGGCCTTTGGCAGAAATATTCGCTGAACCTAAGTCTGCCAATCCTGCCACCGTTATAGTTACATTACCCGCTTTTCCTGTGCTACTTCCCGCGCCTGGCGCACTAATATCACCAGCTGTATGCGTCAATGTGGCAGCTGAAAGTGTGACACCGCCTGTCCCTGAAATATTGGCACCAATTGCTAAATTACCGGTACCGCTATTGTCAGCATCTGCCTTAAGGTTGATACTGCCTTTGCCAGTGGTTGTGATGGCAGCATTTACATTGATGTCATTATTTGCTTCCAGACGCACGCTACCATCACGATTCATCGTAAGCGCACTGTTCACTGTAATGTTATTGTTAGCTTGCAAATAGAGCTCGCTGTAACCCTTCACCTGAGTGACATTAACTTCAGTAGTTGCGCCTGGATTATTGGCAAATGCATCGTCTGGTGTGCCATTCGGTTGGTTTGCAGGGGCCGATACCGCTGTGTTATTCAAAACAATGTTTTCAGGATCAAATAAAACCGTGCCGCCAATACCATTGGCTGCACCAACATTGACATCACCAAGCATAGCCAAGTGCTGCTTGCCAGAGACCTCAACAAACCCACCGTTACCTTTTGACGCACCACCTTGTGCAGAAATATCCCCATAGTAACGGGTTAAATCATCCGCCCAGACCACCACTTTGCCGCCATTACCTTCTTCAATGGCATCCGCTTTGATGGTTGCACCGCTGGCTACATAAGTGGTTCTAGCGTTATAAACCGCATCATTTTTACCTTGATAATCACCACCGACCAATACTTTGCCACCGCCTTTATCACCAGAGGCATCCAGCACAGCGCCGTTCATCAAAGCCACTTGCTCACCTGTGACCTCAATGCTGCCGCCAGTAGTGTTCAGTCCTTTCGCAATCAGGCGACCAGACACTTCGACCTTGGCATTCTCGCCACCCTCCAGACGGATGACACCATCACGCTCGACCAATTGATTGGCCTCAACAATCCCGGAGATATTGATTGCAGACGCGCGGGCATTGGTGGCCATTTGTACAAAGCCGCCATCGGCATAGATAGCGCCGCTGTTTTTGATATTGGCCTCGAGAGCATCCCCAGAGAGCTTCGCCTTTACAAGACCATTACCGAAGAAATCTAGCGTCGCCTCTTGTGCCGATCCGAGCACAACACTGCCATTATTTGCTACCAACGTCCCGGTATTTTCTACTGATTTACCAAGCAGAACGATATAACCTTCATTTTTAGCTTTAATAACACCATGATTGACAATAGACCCCATATTGTCAGTGCCTGTAAATTTATAACGTCCGGCCAGAAAATCATCATCGGTAATTTTTAATGTGGAGAGGATAATATTTCCAACATTAACTTCAGAACCTTTGGCAAAATAAATGCCGTTGGGATTCACAAATAAAAGCATATTGCTAACATTAAACTTGCCTTCAATTTGCGAAGCATCAGGCCCGGTAATCATAAACATTGCTCGGTCGCCAGCATGCTGATTTAAGTTAACTGTTTCGTTTGACCCAATATTAAAGCTATGCCAAGAAGCCTTGAGAGCGGAGGTTGTCTGATTGATATCAAGCGTGGTGCCATTGTTACTCACATCAAAAGTTGCATGCCCAATGTCCAGCTTTGCATCAGAAGGGAGCGCATAAGAAATGCCTGAGGCTGTGAGCGCGGCGACTCCTAAACTCACTCTTAATCCAAGCTTAGCTGACTTACTTAATCGAGCACTAAAAGTAAGGCTTTGACTCTGTATTCCGCGACTTACGGACAACGATTTTTTGCCTTTGCTACGCGCTGTCTCTGCAACTACAGTCCAGGCATTTTGTACATGACTCCACACCAATCTGTAGACGTGGTTTAAGGATGCTGCTTTCATGACACTTCTCCTTGTTAATAATAAACACCACTGACCTCATGACCAGTGGGTTACCATCACTTCTCTCATATTCCTGATATGGATGTAATTTTGATTCAGGAACTTTTTTTTGTATGTAGCCCAGTATGACTAACGCTATTCATCCGGGCTACTTATGATTTATGTCAGGCTCAAAGCCTGTTTATTGACTACTAGAAATACTAGAAACTCTTTCTTAACTGGCCCCACAGCTGGTATTCAGTATTACTACCCGAACCATCCAGATCGCGCTTTTGCTGGGAGTAAGTGGTCGTTAATACCCACTGTCCTGGAATCTGGATATCAGTACCGATACCCACATGTTGGGAGCGGACATAGTTGGTGCTGCCAATTGGGTCATGATTTAACTTGCCACGACCAGCATCGTAAAAAACAAATGGCGTCACAGCTTGGATGTAGGGAGTCACGTCAGCCCCCGTGGTCGCAAAAGTACGGCGTAAATCAGTTCCCGCCATCCAGCCTTGGTCTGCCTGACTGGGGATATCAGAGAATTGACGCCAGCGGTTAATGGCCCCAATACCAAAGCGCTCTGCGATATCGAGGTTGCTGTTCGTACCTTGGTAATCTGCCCGCACAATCCAGTTAACGCCATTGTCGAATACCTGCGTACGGCTGGAAGTCCAGTTCCATTTGGTAAAACTGCCCTGGGTATCAAGTTGAGACCTATCCGTATCCTTTGCCGAAGCATCCTTGAATGAAACGTTCCCTTGTGTGAGCACCAAACTCCACTGATAAGCAACGTCACCGGCCTCATTGATCCAATCCCCTAACACACCTAGCTCAAGGCTACTGATATTCCGGCGGTTGTTAATAGAAAAGGTCTTCACTTCATCATCAAGAATTTTGTAATTACTGCCCACCTTGAATGAAATGCTTTTTTTGGTTTCACGTAACCAGGGATGCTCTAACGACGCATAAAAATAATGGGCATCACCAGATGCATCAAACTGCTTGAAATCCCGGCCGAGCTTATAGTCCACATAGCTGTAAGCCAGATTTAGAATATTCCCTGCACTTCCTACAGGGGTCAGGTACAACCCGCTCAGAGAGCGCTGGCCTTCATCCCTGGAAACCTTACCAACGACGGCCAACTGATCACCGCGACCATTCAAATTGTTAACAGCACCACCAAAACCCAATGTTTCACGGCCCGTGTAACGGTTACCATAAGTGTTGGCTGCCACATAGCCGCTGTAGCGCGGCCTAGGCTCCACAGACACGGCCACATCTGAACTGCCGACCACCTCGCCAGGGTTAAGTTGGGAGGTAACCTGAATGCCTGGCAAGCCGTTCATCACCATGATATTGCGCACGAGGTTGCGCTCATTGAGTACATCGCCTTTGTTCAGGCCGTACTCCGAAACAGATTGAAAGTAAGATTGATCTAACCCTTCACCCGCTTCTGTTTTTACCTCACCCAAGGTCCCTTCCAGAATGGCCAACTCAACCACGGCCTCTGCTTCGGTGATTTTCTGCAGGTCTTGTGTCGGCAGGTAGACTTGCGTCAGCAAGTATCCGCGTTGGCGGTAGTAATTCCGCACGGTCCCCACCGCTTCATTCAACTCACGCATGCCGACTTCATGGCCTGTCAGGTAAGCGACCTGTGCAGCAAGAACTTCGTCAGAAAACTGTTTGTTACCAGAAAACTTGAACGCCTTGACCACGATCTTTAAGCTGGATTTCTTTTGCTTTTTTTCTGGTTGTGGCGTTTCTTGTGGCACCTGAATAATCGGCCGTGGCTCAGGAATAATCGGCCTAGGAATGTTGGGTTGCAAGGGCTCAGGAAACGAAACGCCCCCCGCCATCGCCTGAGCGCAATATCCCATGACCAACCAAGGAATTAGGCGCATGCCTAGTGTGTGTGTATTCAAGATGACTCCCCAAAACTTTTATTAAAATCAATATGCTCTAAATAATATCGCAACCCTCAAATTTACCTTAAAAAACAATCAAATACTAACCGTTTTTTACAAGAATCCAGTTGTTAATGGTCGCTTTTACAAATTGCCTAGTATTCTAGAGCATCGACATCCAGCACCCAGCGGATTTTAGCCTGCAAGGGATGTGCGCGGATCCAGGCAACCGCTACCTGAAGCAGCTGCTGTAAGGCGCTGCGGTGTACAGACTGCATCATCACATAACCACGCTCCATGCGATTGAGGCGCGCGAGCCCAGGTCTGACCGGATCATAAATCAGTGGCTGGTCAGCAAATACTGCAGCATGCTCGCTGACATAGGCTCTGGCCGCCACGCTAAACTCCGTCAAAAACTGGTTTACCAGGGCGTAATCCGGCGCTTCCGCCTTCATGACGGCAATATACGTGGCTGGGGGAAACTGCATTGCCATGCGCTCCTGTAACAAGGCATTGGCAAACTCGGCGTAATTTTGCTCACGCAAGGCAGCAAATAAAGGGTGCTGCGGGAAAGCGGTTTGTATCAACACCTCGCCAGGCTTTTCACCGCGTCCGGCGCGGCCAGCCACCTGCATCAATTGCGCAAACAAGCGCTCACTTGCACGATAATCGGGGCTGTACAATGCGCTATCGGTATCCAATACGCCCACTAAGGTAAGGTTGGCAAAATCATGGCCTTTGGCCAGCATTTGGGTGCCTACCAGAATATCAATCTGTCCGGCGTGCACCTCGGAAAGCAAGGTGGTTAAAGCGTCTTTGGCTTGTATGGTGTCCCTGTCCACGCGCGCTACCCGCGCTTGCGGAAACACCTGCTGCAGCGTTTCCTCAATGCGTTGCGTCGCTTGACCAACCGGGCGTAAATCCGGGTTGCCACAACTCGGACATTGCACCGGGATAGGCTGTTCATCGCCACAATGATGGCAACGCAACACACGTTGCCGCAAATGCAGCACGGCCTTGGCCGAACAGCGGCGGCAATCAGCCAGCCACTGACAGGCCGAGCAATGCAGCACCGGAGCATAGCCGCGGCGATTAATAAACAACAGGCTTTGTTCGCCGCGTTGCAAACGTTGTTCTATGGCCTGCTTTAATAAAGGCGTCAACCCGGCTTCCGGCGGCGGATGTGCGGTATCTATACAAAAAATGCGCGGCAATGTAGCTTGCGCTACCGCCCGCTGATTGAGTGTGAGTAATCGATAAATCGGCTTTCTGCCGCCCTCGTGCCCTTGATCTCCTGTCGCGTTGTACCAACTCTCCAGCGAAGGCGTGGCACTCCCTAGCACCACGGGTATCCCATGTTGCTTGGCCCGCACCAGCGCCACATCGCGCGCATGGTAGCGCATGCCATCTTGTTGCTTGTAAGAGCTGTCATGCTCTTCGTCCAGTATCATCAGCTTGAGGTGAGGCAGGGGCGTAAACACGCTCAAACGCGTACCAATGACAATGCGTGCGGCTCCAGATTGCGCGGCTTGCCAGTTTTGCAAGCGCTCACTCTCACTTAAGTGGCTATGCAGCGTCACTAATGCATACTCGCTCAACCTGCTACGAAAGCGGCTTTCCAACTGCGGCGTCAAGTTGATTTCTGGCACCATAATCAGTACTTGCGCCTGAGGATCGGCCAACACTTTTTGCAATACGCGAATGTACACCTCGGTTTTACCCGAACCAGTCACGCCGAATAACAACCAGGCCTGAAAACCATTCATGCGGCCCAAAATCGATTCGACTGCCCGTGCTTGCTCATCATTCAGTTGCGGAACATGGTCAGTTGCGGGCATCGATGGTGTGGTGGCAACCACTTCGCGCCTGTCCACATACCCCGCATCCAACAAGGGCTGCAACACTTTGCGCCAAGAGGCAGAAACCGCAGAGAGCATGGCTTCACTGCATTCTGCGTGCTGCTGCAGCAACACCACCAACCTGGATAACACCTGCTGCCGCTTGCCAATCAAGTCAGCGGGAACCGCTTGTGCCAGATGATACAACCACATTTTGCGTGACACTGCCGGCTTGATTTGCCGCAAGCGCAATGGCAAGCTGGATAATACGGTTTGCCCAAACGGATAGTGATAATAGTCTGCGCAGAAGCGCAACAGTTTGAAGCTGGCGGCATCCAGTGGCACGTCATCAAACACTTGCAGCACCGCTTTGAGTTTATGCTGGGGGATGTCGGTCTCGCTGACCAGCGCCATGACGATGCCGACCAGTTGCCGACCCGCAAAAGGCACGACCACACGATTCCCCACCGCAATATTTAAGCCAGGATTGAGGTAATCAAACTGACGGTCCAGCGGCACATCAAGCACCACGCGCACAATGCTGGCGGACGCGCTGACTTGAGGAACTGCGGATGTTGAACACATGGGTGAAAATGCTTAATTAGGTTAAAATAGCGGTTTGACGATAACGCATCATTTTAACCTTGAAACAAACGATCACAGAACTGATTCTGCAAGCGGTATCGCCGCTGGTGGCAGATACCTCCAGCCTCAATATCATCCTTGAGCGGCCTAAATCTGCCGAACATGGGGATTTTGCAACCAATATTGCCATGCAGCTGGCTAAACCGCTCAAGCAAAACCCGCGCATGATTGCCCAGCAAATTATCGACGGCTTACCTGCAAACCAGGTGATCAGCAAGATTGAAATTGCAGGCGCAGGCTTTATCAATTTCTTTTTGTCAGCAGATAGCAAACAGGCCATCGTGCACGACATCCTGACGCAAGATAGGCAATTTGGCCGCAATCAGGCCGGTCAGGGTGAACAAGTCCAGGTGGAATTTGTTTCCGCCAACCCCACTGGCCCACTGCACGTCGGTCATGGCCGGGGTGCCGCGGTTGGTGACTGTTTGTGCCGATTACTGGATGCTAATGGTTGGGCGGTCACCCGCGAATTTTATTACAACGATGCTGGCGCACAAATCGACAATCTGACCAAATCGGTGCTGGCACGGGCGCAAGGTCTTAAGCCAGAAGACCCCAGTTTTCCTGAAGATGGCTATCGCGGTGACTATATAATCGAAATCGCCGAAGCCTTTTTAGCGCAAGCGACCGTGACAGCTGACGACATGGAAGTCACAGCGAATGGCGACGTCAATGATACGGAGTCTATCCGCAAATTTGCGGTAGCTTATCTGCGCCATGAGCAAGATTTAGACTTGCAGGCATTCCAGATCAAATTTGATGTATTCTCGCTCGAAAGCGCGCTCTACACCGAAGGCAAGGTAGAAAACACCGTGCAATCGCTGATCGCCAGCGGCCATACTTACGAACAGGATGACGCCTTGTGGCTACGCACAACCAACTTTGGCGATGACAAAGACCGTGTCATGCGTAAAAAAGAGGGCGGCTATACCTACTTTGTGCCCGATGTTGCCTATCACCGTGAAAAGTGGCAGCGCGGATTCAAGCGCGTGATCAACGAGCAAGGGGCAGACCACCACAGTACCATTACCCGTGTACGCGCTGGGTTACAGGCCCTGAATGTCGGCATTCCGCAAGGCTGGCCTGAGTACGTCTTGCACCAGATGGTCACCGTGATGCGTGGTGGCGAAGAAGTAAAGCTGTCAAAACGGGCTGGCAGCTACGTCACCTTGCGCGACCTGATTGAAGAAGTCGGCTGTGATGCCACGCGTTACTTTTTGGCGGCCCGCAGCCCAGATTCGCAACTGGTGTTCGACATAGATCTGGCACGTGCGCAAACCAATGACAATCCGGTCTACTATATCCAGTATGCACATGCCCGGATTTGCAGCGTATTGAACCAATGGGGCGGGGAGGTGGGCAGCCTTGCGACAACAGACCTGTCACCGCTCAATAGCGCATCAGAAACCACACTCATGCAAGCGCTGGGGCAATACCCTGAAGTGGTCAGCACCGCCTGCCAGGCATTGGCACCGCACATGGTTGCCAACTACCTGAAGGAGCTAGCCAGTGCGCTGCATAGTTATTACAATGACACCAAATTTTTGGTGGATGACGCACAAATCAAACTGGCACGACTGTCACTGATTACCGCCACCCGCGTTGTCCTCCGCAACGGCTTGTCTTTGCTCGGGGTCAGTGCCCCGGATAAAATGTAAGCACCTTGAAAAGTGCTGAATTAATTGGTTCAAATGATCTATGAGTCGCGACTATAAACCCTCACAAGCCAAAGCAAAAAGCAAGAGCAGCGGCAGCACCTTTTTTAACGGCCTGCTGGTGGGTCTGTTTCTGGGCGTTGCCCTGACAGTCGCGCTCATTATCTACATCAAAGGTGACCATAGCCCGTTCTCCAGCGCCTTTAAAAACGAAGCAGGATCGCAAGAGCTGCCCATTAAAAGCACCGTCACTGAAGAAGAAGTCAAACCAGGCAGTGCAGCCATTGAGGACCCGAATAAGTTTGATTTCTACACGATCTTGCCGGATACCGAGAGCAAAATCAGTGAAGAGCAAGTGAAAAAGAACCCAACCATCAAGCAAGAAAGCTACTTTATTCAGGTCGGCGCGTTTGCCAAAGAGGATGACGCCAACAACCTCAAAACCCGATTAGCGCTGGTTGGCTTTGAGGCCTTTGTACAAACGGCCGAAATCCCGAACAAGGGCACCATGCACCGCGTGCGCATTGGGCCGCTTAACGATCTGGCAAAAATTACAAAAATTAGCCACGACCTGGAAACCAATGGCTTTCAGCCTAATCTGATCAAAGTCAATATCGAATCTTCAGCCTCGCATTGATGCTGTCATCGTATCGTCAGCTATCACGTTAAATCATTACTTTCCACAGATAAGGAAACGGATCTCATGAAAAAATTGTTGTTGAGTTTGATGTTTTGGGCAGGATTGACTGCGACGGCGGCCTGGGCTGACCCGCAAATGGGTGAGCAATTTGATCAGGTTGCACAGCAAATAACGACCGATCAACCTGCCAAAATCGAAGTGATGGAGTTATTCTGGTACGGCTGCCCGCACTGCTACCACATGGAACACCCTTTGGAAGCCTGGGTGAAAAAATTGCCGGCGGACGTCTACTTCAAGCGTATGCCCGCTTTACCTAATGCAAACTGGGCGCCGATGGCAAAAACCTTTTTCGCCATGCAAGAACTGGGCGTACTGGATAAATTGCATACACCGCTGTTTGACGCCATTCACAAAACAAAAAGCTTGAACCCTGCAGATGAAGCCGCAGCCATTGACTGGGTAACCAAACAAGGCGGCCTGGACAAGATCAAAGTTGAAAAAGCCTTCAAATCTTTTGCGGTCAATATGCAAATGAATAAAGCCATGCAAGTATTCCGCTCGTCCGGGGCCACTGGCGTACCTGCCTTGATTATTGATGGCAAATACATCACCGGTAGCTCGATGGCGGGTGGCAACGAAGCCGCCTTACAAACCGCAGACTACATTATCCAGAACGTGCGCAAAGACCGCGCTGCGGGTAAAAAATAAGCCTATCCTTCTAGCAATAAAAAACCCTGCCTCGGCAGGGTTTTTTATTGCTTAAGCCAACGCCCAATCCAGGTTTCAGGCATCTCATTCCCCGTCACCAGATAATGCAAGGTTTTGAGGTCATGCAAGATATAGCGCTGTGTCGATTTGGCCTGATCCAGGCCACAGAATAGAATTTTATCGCCCATCTCTAACGGGGTTGCCAGGTCTGGCAATAGCATTTTTTCCCCTGCGCGCAGCAGCATCAACGGCACCACCGGCATCTCATGCCGCTGCTGTCCGGCAGGGTTCATCAGCAAATGCTTGAGGGCAGGGCGCATCTCTTGCTGCATCAGGCCACAGACAGCCAATGCCATATCATCTGCAATCGTAATATCCCAGGTGTCCGGCACCTGCTCACCAAGCTTGGAAACCAGTTGCGCAATCACCGCATTGGCCCAGGCATTGCCCTGATGCCGCGCAGTGGCCAAAAATTCCGCCAGCATGGGCGAAACCATATACGACAAGCAAGTGTGTGCAATCACATCACTGGGCTGCATGGTAATGTCGGCATCAAAGTGCTGAAACAAGGGATCGTTATGACGCTTGTTCTTGCGGATGATAACAAACAAATCTGGATTCAGCTCCAGCGCCGTCATCACGATAGACAGGTTATTAATATCATTATCTGTACCGGCGACGATGCCAACCGCCTGGGTGATGCCGGCCTGCTGCAAAATGTGCGCTTCGACCCCGCTGCCAATGATGCAATCTTCACATTGCGTCACTTCAGGGTCAGCTTCTATGACAGTGACGTGCATGGCCTCGTTTTGCAGGCTATTGACGACGGATTTGCCAAAGCGGCCAAAGCCACAGGCAATCCAGTGGCCTTGCGGGATGGCGGCCGGCGTTTCAATCGCATCGCCGGGCGCACGCGTTAGCCACTCATGGAGCAGGTAGGTACCCAGGGCATTGAGCCGCATGGCCAAATGCTCACCAAAAATATGATAAGGGTTAATGATGCGGTCTGTGCCAAACGAGGCCATATTGGCGGCGATGACATCATCCTGTACACGCGCTAGCACCGGCAATCCAGGCTTGATCAATTTCACCGCCACCGAGATTGCCAGGTTGGCATGGTCATCATCGGTCAGCGCCGCCACCCCGCGGCACATGGGATTTTTAATGCCAGCGTAGAGCAACACCTCGGATAACTTTGCATCTGCGCATAAGTGCGGAATATGAAACTGGTAATTCGTCAGCTCGAGTTCGTTGACACGTTCAGGCGACAGCTCAAGCACCACCACCCGCAACTCGTTTCTATCCAACGCTCTCACCAGCTCACTTCCGGTTTCACCATAGCCACAAATGAGGTAAAACGGCTCCATCAGGTTTTTGACATCGCGCTGGAAAATGGCGGTTTTAAACGCCTGCTTGAGTGCGCCCTCTTGAAACAATCCGATAATCGCCCCGATGGCATAAAACCAGGAAATCACCGTCACATAAATCGAAAAAGTCATCCACAGGCGTTGTGGCGTGGTAAACGGGTAGGGGATTTCACCAAAACCGATAGTGGTCGCGGTATAACTCAGAATATAAAAGGCATCGAAGAAATTCAGATGATAGGCTTGGCCGCGGTCATTCACCCCGGGGATCAACACAAAGCCGATCATCGCAATGGCATAGCTGACAATCAACATCAGCAGCGGCGCACGCATGCGCCGCAAAATCCAAAACACAATTTGATTGAGCGTCATGCTGACTACGAGATTAGCGACGCAAGGTCACGGTTTCATAAATCAGCAAAATGACCGACGTGATATTGGCGAGAAATGCACCACCAGACAAAGAAACCACCCCGACAATCACCTCAGTATCCGCGCCGTTGCTGCCAGCCACAGTCCAGATAATTGCTGCGGCAATCAACTGTAAATCGGCGACCAGGCTAGTAGCCAGGTGAATCGCACCAATCTGCGTCCTGTCACCAAATTTAAGTACGGTGGCGATCAAATTCACCACAATGGCGGCATACAACTCATAATGCAAATGGTGTTGTGGGTTATCAATATCCCCCACAAAAAAGCCAAAATTAAGCGTCATGGCTAGAATAATAAAAAAGCCAAAAATCACTTTTTCCAAATTCATGTACGTTTCCCCGCCCTGTGTTTTATGGCATTCTACCTGATTAAAATTTGTTTACTGCAATGTATTTTATGGCGAAAACCAATCCTCAACCCTTGCATGTAGTGATTACTGGTGCCTCCAGTGGCCTCGGCACCGCCATGGCCACCGCCTATGCCCAACATTATCGGCAACACTTACAACTGAGCTTGTGCGGCCGCAATAGGGCTGCCCTGCAAGGGCTTGCCAGTCAGTTGAGCAGTCAATATCAGGTTGCCAGTACAACTTACACCGTCGATGTGCGCGAGGCAGACCAGATGCAAGCGATGGCCCAAGCCGCGCTCAAACACTATGGTACCCCGCATATCGTCATCGGCAATGCTGGCGTCAGCCGTGGCACCCTCACCGAATACCCAGACGATATTCCTGCCTTTCAGGCCGTGTTTGATACCAATGTCATGGGCTTGGTCCATACATTTCAACCCTTTATTGCAGCCATGAAGCAAGCAGCAAAACAAGGGCAGCTGGCACAGCTAGTAGGCATCGCCAGTGTCGCCGGGATACGGGGCTTGCCTGGATCAGGGGCTTACAGTGCCAGTAAAGCCGCAGCCATCACCTATCTCGAAAGCCTGCGCGCGGAAATGCAGTTACATGAGATCGCCGTCACGACCATCGCCCCCGGCTACATCCGCACGCCCATGACCGATATCAATACCTATCCCATGCCGTTTCTTATGGATGCCGATGTCTTCGCCCACAAAGCGTTGCGTGCCATTGAAAAACAACGCCGTTTTACCGTGATCCCCTGGCAAATGGGCCTCGTTGCAAGACTACTCCGGTTTATTCCACCCAGCCTGTGGGACTGGATCATGAAAAAAGCCCCTCATAAAGCAAGAGTGAATGATCCCCACTAGCCATAGCCTTACGCTTGCGAAGGATGGCATCGTTTTTAAGACTTTCCACACGCCAAAGACACAGGGCTGGCAAGCATTTTTGCGCCATAAAAAGTCGATTAGCCCGAACAGGCTATTGAGTAGATATTTCAGTTGGAGATAATCGAAGAAACCCACCTTGTTTTAAGAGAAGTATGGACAACACCCAACCCCGCCAACACCCTCTGCAGCCACAAGCACACGAGGTCTGGCAAGACCAATGCCGTATTTGCCTGATCAATGGCAAACTGGTCGCCTTGCCGTATATTGAAGCTTCGCGTTTTGACGATTACGAATTCGGTGCCACGCTGGCTGCCATTAATGCGAACCGGTTAATACGTAAACTGGTTCACAAAGCGTAAGTCTTTTAAACCGCGCCCGCTGGCTGAGGACACGCATCTGCACAGATGCCTGTAAGGAATTTTACAGTGACAAGCCAAACAGTTTCTTGAGTGTCTCATTACGCTCAGTGCCAGGGACTATGCGCTTTTCCACCACGCCTTGCCGGATGGTTTTCAAGGACTCGCCAAATAAAATTTGCCTGCCCTCGGGCTGGTGTAACACGACCAGCAGCCTTTGCACAAAAATTGCTTCAGGATGGGTTGAGTTCATGTAGTTTGCCGGATAAAAATCAATCCATTCCCAAGGGTTGAGGTCAAACGCAAACTGGTTTTGCCAAACCGCATCCACGCGCGCTTGTAACAAAAACTCGTGTTCACCCTGTTTGCTTAGCCTGAAGCAATCATTGTCCTGCATGGTCTCTACGTCTAGCCGATCTAACGCCATCGGTGCACGGAGTCCATAACTACCAAATCCCAGATCACATAACCAGGCTTGTTGCTCGAGATGCACCACAATTGCCATATGCGTTTTGGGTCTGCGCACCGGATAAAACATCGGTCGCGCCGCCACTAGCTGATAGTTAAAGCCCAGCGCCTGCAAAGCCATGGCAAATACGCCATTCACCTCGTAGCAATAACCCCCGCGTTGCCGATAAATGATTTTATCGACAATCTCTTCTGGCACCATGGAAACCACCTTGCCAGCCTGAACATCCAGATTTTCAAACGGCACGCTAAACAGCTGGCAACGCATCAGTGCGCGCAAGGTCTCAATATTGGTTTCAGGTTGTCCCGTATAACCTATACGGGTAAAGTAATCGTGCAGTTTGAAATTGTTCGCTTGCATAAGAGTAAGATCCTGTGATCAAGTTGCTCTGAAAGGCGCTCCACCTTAACACGATCCACATAAAAAAGCCCACCTTGCGGGTGGGCTGTCTTTTATCTGGTAATCGGTTTATAGCGGATACGTTTAGGTTTGGCGCCCTCTTCACCCAACCGTTTTTTCTTGTCAGCTTCGTATTCTTGATAGTTGCCGTTGAAAAATGTCCATTGTGAATCGCCTTCTGCCGCCAGGATATGGGTGGCAATCCGGTCCAGAAACCAGCGGTCATGCGAGGTCACTAGGACACAACCTGAAAACTCAAGCAAGGCGTCTTCCAGGGCGCGCAGGGTCTCCACATCCAGGTCATTCGAAGGTTCATCTAACAGCAAGACGTTCGCTCCAGAAATCAATGTCTTGGCCAAATGCAAGCGACCACGTTCACCCCCAGAGAGTTGACCAACGATTTTTTGCTGGTCGCCGCCTTTGAAGTTGAAGCGGCCAATATACGCCCGGCTAGGCATTTCAAATTTACCAACGCTGAGCACATCCAAGCCGCCAGAAATGGCCTCGAACACCGTTTTGTCGTTATCCAGGCCATCACGGGTCTGGTCAACGGCGGCCAGTTTCACCGTAGGCCCGGTGATGATTTCACCGCTATCCGGCTGCTCTTTGCCTTGCAACATACGGAACAGTGTGGATTTACCGGCACCGTTGGGGCCGATCACACCAACAATCGCACCAGGGGGAATGGTGAATGAGAGGTTATCAATCAACAAGCGGTCACCAAAGCCTTTGGAGACATTGCTGAACTCAATCACCTGATTGCCAAGGCGGTCACCGGGCGGAATAAAGATTTCCTGTGTCTCGTTGCGGCGCTGGTATTCAACGCTGGACATTTCTTCGTAACGTGCCAAGCGCGCCTTGCTCTTGCTTTGGCGGGCTTTCGCGCCCTGACGCACCCATTCCAGCTCTTGCTTCATGGCTTTGCGGTGAGCATCTTCCTGTTTTTGTTCAAGGGCCAAACGGTCTTCTTTTTGCTCCAGCCAACTGGAGTAATTGCCTTTCCATGGAATCCCTTCCCCGCGGTCCAGCTCCAGGATCCATTCTGCCGCATTATCGAGGAAGTAACGGTCGTGGGTCACTGCCACCACAGTGCCGGGGAAGCGCACCAGAAACTGTTCCAGCCACTCGACAGACTCTGCATCCAGATGGTTGGTCGGCTCGTCCAGCAACAGCATGTCAGGTTTTGATAGTAATAACTTGCACAAGGCCACGCGGCGTTTTTCACCGCCTGAGAGTGGGCCAATTTTAGCTTCCCAGGGCGGCAAACGCAGTGCATCGGCAGCAATCTCTAATTGTTGCTCAACATCACTGCCGCTGGCGGCCAGGATATTTTCGTACTTGGCCTGCTCTTCAGCCAATTTGTCAAAATCTGCATCCGGCTCAGCATAGGCAGCATAAATCTCTTCCAGCTTTTGCTTGGCTTCCATAATGGCGCCCAAGCCAGCTTCGACTTCCTGACGTACCGTTTTTTCAGCATCCAGTTGAGGCTCTTGCGGCAAATACCCAATGGAAATATTCGGTTGCCATTGCACCTCGCCTTCAAACTCTTTATCCGCCCCGGCCATGATACGTAGCACGGTGGACTTACCTGAGCCGTTTAAACCGAGCAAACCGATTTTCGCACCCGGAAAAAATGAAAGGGAAATGTTTTTGATGATTTGCCGTTTGGGCGGCACGATTTTGCTCACGCGGAGCATAGACATCACATATTGCGCCATTTGGATTACACCCAGAGTATGGTTGAGAGCGGCTATTTTAACGCAGAGCGGGGATAAACAAGGAATTCTTTAGTCTGGTGAAGGCAGGCAACCCTAGCGGTTTGGTAGTGCGTGAACTGCAATGCTGGCCGCTCGCGAGAATAGGACATTGTCACCTGAACGATTGTTATCTGACGCTTGAAAAAGATTTTTATGATGTTTCTTTGCGTTTATCAGTTGCTAATACTGATCATAAAAAAGGGCCTATCGGCCCTTTTTTGTTCAGTCTGATTAAGCCGCTTTTTGCTCAATCAAGGTCGAGCTTGCATTTGGCACAGCGGCGCCAATTTCAATTTTGCGCGGCTTAAGCGCTTCTGGAATTTCACGCACTAACGCAATCGTTAGCAAGCCGTTTTCGAGCTGTGCACCGGTCACTTTCACATGATCCGCCAACTGGAATTTATGCTCAAAATCCCGGGTAGCAATGCCGCGGTGCAGATAGGTGCTTTCCTGTTCTTTTTTAGCTTTACGGCCGGTCACACGTAAAGCTTGGTGTTCGGTTTCAATTTCCAGCTCATCTCGCTGGAAGCCAGCCACTGCCATGACGATTTTATAGGCGTTTTCATCGACCAGTTCGATGTTGTAGGGTGGATAGCTGATTTCGTTTTCACTGCGCTGGCTTTCGTTGAGCATTTTAGCTAAACGGTCAAAGCCAATAGCGGTTCTGTAGAAGGGGCTTAAGTCATAACTACGCATACGTTGATCCTTTCAAAATAAGCGATTAACTGATTCACAGACCTCAAACTGCAAGCATCTGTATCACTTAAATGGGAGTACGCTTTATTTTTTCAAGAGGGTCAGTGATGGGTTAAATCCCCAGCGCTTCTGTCCAGGCCAAGGCCTCCATATGACACTGGTTTACTTTTTCCGGCTGGAGTTGCAGCATGGCTGCCATTTCCAGAATTTCTTCATTGTTGGCATCCTCACAAGCTTCGGTCAGCTTGAGGAAAGGGCCAAAAATCCCCTGGCGCTCAACCAGTGCATCAACAATGGTCTCGGGTAATTGCAGTTTTTCGAGAATATTTTCCATTGGCACTTTGAGCATGACATCCAGCAATGAAAATACGCCCACCACAAACAAATTGTCGCGGTCACGCTTCTCAAAGAATGGCTCGCCGAGTAACTCGGTCAAACGGCCACGTGTAATTGAAGTTTTCATCAGGGCAGGGGAGCTGCTGTTTTTGCCCGCCGTCACCATGAGTAAAGTCAACCAGCGATAAAGCTGGTTACGACCCAGAATAGTCAAGGCATGACCAATCGATTGGACTTCACATGACAAGCCAAACCCGACGGAATTGATATACCGCAGCAGTTTATAACTCAGGGTGGTATCGCGCTTAAACCCATTTTCAATGTCTTTGTTTTCTGCTTCCTGGCTGACCAGGTTTAACAAATACAATACGCCATCAAAGCTTGGATTAATCACCTTGCTGCTGATATTTTCAGGCTTAGCATAAAAATAGCCTTGAAACTGTTGGTAACCCGCGTCCAGCAAACCCTGAAACTGGCTATTTTCCTCCACCTTTTCTGCAATGAGGGTACATTCACCTTGCTGGTACTTTTTCAGCCATTGTGTCGCTTGTGCAATATCCACATTCCGCATATCGATCTTGATAAAGTCGGCATAGGGTAACAAAGCTTCCAAATGCGGGTAGTGTTGCGGATTATCTAGCGCAATCCGGAATTTCAGTTGTTTCAGCTCCTGACAACGCGCCAGGATTTCTGGTGTCACCTGCAGATGATGCACGACTTCGAGGACGGTTTTTTCGGCTGGCATCAATTCCAGAAAGACGCTGTTCAGCATGACGTGATCGACGTTAATGAATGCCAGTTGCTGACCAAGCAACCAGTTCTCATGCATTTCATCCATGGTGGTATTAAGAATACGCGCGCAGGTTTGAATATCTTCTTCAAATGGCGTATTACTTCCCTCCGTCTCATTACGGAAGAAAAATTCGTAGCCTATGATTTGTTGTTGATCATTAACAACTGGCTGGCGACCGATAATACTGTGTTGTGACGTGGTCATGACTGCATTCCTGATTAGCACCGAATAGCAGTGTATGTCAGGCTTGATGGTTTTGTATTGAAAAAAAAGCCCCGAATGTCGGGGCTTTTCTAGGGTTTATGCTTATTCTACCGTCACACTCTTGGCCAGGTTGCGCGGTTTGTCCACATCCGTGCCTTTAAACAAGGCGGCATGATAGGCCAGTAATTGCACCGGAATCACATGTAACACTGGCGAGAGTGCGCCGACATGCCTTGGTGTGCGGATGACTTGCACGCCTTCGGATGCATGAAAGTGGCTGTCGGCATCCGCAAATACAAACAACTCGCCGCCGCGTGCGCGGACTTCCTGCATGTTGGATTTCACTTTCTCAAGCAAGACATCATTTGGCGCAATCACCACCACAGGCATATTGCTATCGACCAAAGCCAAGGGGCCGTGTTTTAACTCACCGGCGGGATAGGCCTCAGCGTGAATATAAGAAATCTCTTTAAGCTTAAGCGCCCCTTCCATCGCGATCGGGAAGTGAATACCCCGACCAAGGAACAAAGCATGTTCCTTATCACCAAAACGGTGTGCCCATTCACGGATCTGCGGCTCCAGGTTAAGCGCAATTTGCACGCTGCCGGTCAACTGACGCAGCTCTGCCAGATATTGTTGCTCTTGCACATCCGTCAATAAACCACGTACCTTGCTCAAAGTCACTGACAAAACAAATAATGCAATCAATTGCGTGGTAAACGCTTTGGTGCTGGCGACGCCGATTTCGGCACCCGCGCGCGTGTAGTAGATCAGCGAGGAGGCGCGTGGAATTGCGCTCTCTTGCACGTTACAGATAGCGAGACTAAATGGATGGCCCAGTTTTTGGGCATGCTTCAACGCTTCCATCGTGTCCAGCGTTTCACCGGATTGCGAAATGGTCACAATCAGCTGTTTAGGGTTGGGGACGGAATCACGATAACGGTATTCGCTGGCAATTTCGACCGAGGTTGGTATTTTGGCGATGCTCTCCAACCAGTATTTGGCGGTCATGCCGGCGTAATAACTGGTCCCGGCGGCTAAAATCAAAACGCTATCAATCTGCTTGAAAATGTCAGCTGCTGTCGCACCAAACAATTCGCACCTGAAAGCACCATCATCAATCAGCGCTTCTATGGTGTCGCTGATGGCACGTGGTTGCTCATGAATCTCTTTTTGCATGAAATGGCTATACGGGCCCAACTCCAGTGAGGCCAAAGAGACATCACTCATATGCACTTTGCGCTGCACGGTTTCGCCTTGTTTATCGATAATCGTCACACCATCAGTTTGTAGTGTGGCGACGTCACCATCTTCCAGATAAACCACTTTTCTGGTGGCTGACAACACCGCAGATACATCCGAAGCGACAAAATTTTCACCTTCTCCGTAGCCAATTAAGAGCGGGCAACCCAAACGGGCAACAATCATGGTCTGTGGCTGATCAAGCGCAATCACGCTGATCGCATAGGCACCGGTCAATTCACTGATGGCTTGTCTCACCGCGACCAGCAGGTTTTTACTCTGCTGGTAATAAAAATGCACGAGATGGGCAATCACTTCCGTATCCGTTTGTGAAGTAAAGTGATAACCCAAGGCTTGCAAGCGGTCACGCTGCTCATCATGATTTTCAATAATGCCATTATGTACCACTGCAATTTCGGCGTTTTCCTGGCTAGGGGAGACATGCGGGTGTGCATTTTGTTCGGTGACGCCACCGTGCGTCGCCCAACGCGTATGGCCAATGCCGATCTGGCTGCTTAAGCCTTGCGCTTTACGCTCTAGCTCAGCGACGCGACCCACTGCGCGTACGCGCACAATCGACTGGTTAAGCACCGCAATGCCTGCTGAGTCATAGCCACGGTACTCCAGGCGGCTCAGGCCTTCGATTAAGAGGGGAACGATATTACGGTTTGAAACTGCACCGACAATGCCACACATATGCTTATTTTTTCACCTTTTGCGGACGTTTCCATCCCTGAATTGAACGTTGCTCTCTTGCACGGCATAACGTCAGTGTCTGTGCCGGCACATCTTTCGTAATGGTTGAACCAGCCGCTATCGTTGCGCCTTGGCCGATGGTTACCGGGGCGACTAATTGCGTATCAGAACCGACAAAAACGTCATCTTCAATGACTGTTTTATGCTTATTGGCACCATCATAATTACAAGTGATTGTACCCGCGCCTATGTTTACATGCGCGCCTACGCTGGCATCCCCCACATAGCTTAAGTGGTTTACTTTACTGCCTTGGCCAATGCTGGCATTTTTGACTTCAACAAAATTACCTACATGGGTCTCGTTTGCCAGATGCGTTCCTGGACGCAAACGGGCAAAAGGTCCAATTTTGCTCTCCTGACCGACTTTAGCCTGCTCAATATGGGTGAATGCGGCCAGTGTGGTGTTACGTGCAATCACGGCATCTTTAATCACACAATTGGGGCCAATATAGACGCCATCTTCTAACGTTACATTCCCTTCAAACACGCAATTGATATCAATACTTACATCGCGTCCGCAGATCAATTCACCACGGATATCAATGCGTTGTGCATCGAGCAAAGTCACGCCTTGTGCCATTAATTGTAGAGCCTGCCGGTATTGGTATTCACGCTCGATTTGCTGTAGATCCTGTTTTGAATTGATGCCTGTCACAGAGCAGGCATCTGCCACCACATGGGGCAGCACGGTTCGTCCCTCGTTGACAGACATGGCAATAATATCGGTCAGGTAATATTCTTGTTGTGCATTGTTGTTTTGTAGCTGACCCAGCCAATGTTTGAGCTGTGCATTTGGCATAGCCATAAT
Organism: Methylophilus sp. 3sh_L; assembly: GCF_046766015.1. NCBI lineage: Bacteria > Pseudomonadati > Pseudomonadota > Betaproteobacteria > Nitrosomonadales > Methylophilaceae > Methylophilus > Methylophilus sp. 3sh_L. The sequence continues at coordinate 196,166 of NZ_JBKOUF010000003.1, read as the reverse complement.
GCCAGTATTCACTTCCTGAATGTTACGCTCAGTTTCGCTGGCATCCTTATGCTCAACGATGGCAACAACCTCGCCTTGAGCATTGCGGACAATTCGGCCATAGCCGGTCGGATCCTGCTTGATAAAGGTTTGCACGACCAGATGCTGGTCTGCTTGTGACAACATCTCGCGGCAAGCCTCTACATCGACCAAAGGCACATCCCCTAACAAAACCAGTGTCTTGCCTTGTTCCGGTAAATAGGGGAGCGATTGTTGCACAGCGTGACCAGTACCCAGTTGTTCAGCCTGTAGCACCCAGCTTAAATCCGCACCAGGGGTTTGTTGTTGCACCTGCTCACCGCCAAAACCATACACTACTATGATTTTTTGTGGACTTAATTTGCGGGCCGCGGTGATCACATGGTGCAGTATAGGGGTGCCACCAACCTTATGTAGCACCTTAGGCAAGTCAGAACGCATACGCGTGCCTTTGCCTGCTGCCAGAATTACTATATTCAACTCACTCATGTGATTATTTTATCTCAGAAACAAAAAAGGCGGCTTGAAAGCCGCCTGATTTGTCATCGTCTACATTTAATTTATGGTTAAAACGTCATGTAGCGATTAGTGGACTGATTTACGCAGTTTCTGGATGGCCTGGATTTGAGCCACTGCTTCTGCCAATTCAGCTTGTGCCGCAGCATAGTCGATCTCAGAAGAACGATTCTTCAATGCCTCTTCAGCCGCTTCTTTGGCTGCGATTGCTTTGGCTTCGTCCAGATCCTGACCACGAATGGCAGTATCTGCCAGTACTGTGATCATGCCTGGTTGCACTTCCAGCATGCCGCCAGAAATAAAAATCAGGGTTTCTTCCTTTTCAGAAGACTGCTTGATCCGTAATGCACCTGGCTTAATTGTGGTAATCATCGGAGCATGGTTAGGGTAGATACCCACTTCACCAGCACCTGCGGGAGCCACAACAAATTCGGCCTCACCGGAGAAGATAGACTCTTCAGCACTCACCACATCAATATGCACAGTATTTGCCATAATGTTCTCTTTCTATATCACTGAATCAAACAAGCAGATGCACTTGCATCTGCCTGTTTTAATTAATTAGTTCAGTGTTTTAGCCTTTTCAACAGCTTCTTCAATCCCACCAACCATGTAGAACGCTTGTTCTGGCAAGTGATCGTATTCACCGTTCACAATGGCTTTAAAGCCTTTGATGGTTTCTTTCAGTGGAACGTATTTGCCAGGCGCGCCGGTAAATACTTCAGCCACGTGGAAAGGCTGTGACAAGAAACGTTGGATTTTACGTGCACGACCTACAACCAGTTTATCTTCTGGTGACAATTCGTCCATGCCCAAAATCGCAATAATGTCACGCAGTTCTTTGTAGCGCTGTAGTGTGGATTGGACAGAACGCGCAACAGAGTAGTGCTCTTCACCCACAATTTGTGGATCCAGCTGACGTGAGGTTGAATCCAGTGGATCAACCGCTGGGTAGATACCCAGGGAAGCGATGTCACGGGACAGAACCACGGTTGAGTCCAAGTGTTGGAAAGTGGTTGCTGGTGATGGGTCAGTCAAGTCATCCGCAGGCACGTAAACGGCTTGGATAGAAGTAATAGAACCCACTTTGGTTGAAGTAATACGCTCTTGCAGACGGCCCATTTCGTCAGCCAGGGTAGGTTGGTAACCTACGGCAGATGGCATACGGCCCAGCAGCGCAGATACTTCAGTACCGGCCAGGGTGTAACGGTAGATGTTATCCACGAAGAACAACACGTCACGGCCTTCATCACGGAATTTTTCAGCCATGGTCAAACCGGACAACGCTACGCGCAGACGGTTGCCTGGAGGTTCGTTCATCTGACCGAACACCATCGCTACTTTGGACTCTTTCATGTTGTCCAGCTTGATCACGCCAGCTTCAGCCATCTCGTGGTAGAAGTCGTTACCTTCACGGGTCCGCTCACCCACACCAGCAAATACAGACAAACCAGAGTGCTGTTTAGCGATGTTGTTAATCAGTTCCAGCATATTAACGGTTTTACCTACACCCGCACCGCCGAACAAACCCACTTTACCGCCTTTAGCGAATGGGCAAACCAAGTCAATCACCTTGATGCCTGTTTCGAGCAAGTCAACAGAAGGGGACAGCTCTTCAAAAGCTGGTGCTTTCTGGTGGATAGAACGGAACTCTTGTGAATCGATAGGACCGACTTCGTCGATTGGACGGCCCAATACGTCCATGATACGGCCCAATGTGCCTTCACCGACTGGTACAGAGATCGCTGCGCCTGTGTTTTTGAACGCAGTACCGCGCGCCAAACCGTCAGAGGAGCCCATAGCAATGGTACGTACGATACCATCACCCAATTGTTGTTGCACTTCCAAAGTCAAGCCAGTCTCAGCTTTGGAATCCTTGTCATCAATAATCAATGCATCAAATACTTTAGGCATTTGGTCACGTGGAAATTCCACGTCCACCACAGCGCCAATACACTGCACTACTTTACCTGTTACTGCTTGATTTGCCTTTGCCATTTTCTTTTCCTAACTGTATGAGTCAGATCAATTGAATTCTTACACTTCGCCCTAATGCGTTTAGGAGGAAACCGCTGCTGCACCGCCAACGATCTCAGAGATCTCTTTGGTAATCGCTGCCTGACGGGCCTTGTTGTAGACCAGTTTCAACTCGCCAATCACGCTCTTCGCGTTGTCTGACGCTGATTTCATCGCTACCATACGTGCAGATTGCTCAGACGCCATGTTTTCAGCCACTGCGTTATAAATCAATGACTCAATGTAACGCATCATCAATTCATCTATGACCGGTTTTGCTTCCGGTTCATAGATGTAATCCCAATGACCATTCGGGCTACCCAGTTGCTCGCCTGACAATGGCAACAGCTGTTGCATGGTCGGTACTTGCTTCATGGTATTGATGAACTTGGTATAGCAGATGTAAAGCTGATCAATCTCGCCTGCGATGTACGCATCCAGCATCACTTTGATGGTGCCGATGAGTTTTTCCAGATGCGGCGTATCACCCAAACCGGTGATGTGGGATTTGACCTGCGCACCTACGCGGCTCATAAAGCCATAACCCTTGTTGCCGATTGCGCTGACACTAATGCCTTTGCCTTCGGTTTCCCAGGTTTTCATCTGGTTCAGCGACATCCGCAGTACGTTGGTATTCAAACCGCCGCACAAGCCTTTGTCTGAGCTAACCACGATCAGACCCACATTTTTAACGACGTCACGCTTGATCAAGAATGGGTGACGATACTCGGATTGTGCAAAAGAGAGGTGAGCCGCCACATTACGGATTTTTTCCGCATAAGGGCGGGAGGCACGCATTCTATCCTGCGCTTTGCGCATTTTAGAGGCGGCCACCATCTCCATCGCCTTGGTGATCTTGCGTGTATTTTCTACACTCTTGATCTTGGTTCTAATCTCTTTACTTCCTGCCATATGCGTTTCCTAAGTCGAAGTGTCAGAGATTAATAAGCGTTAGTCGCTTTGAAGTCCTGAATAGCTGCTTCCAGTGCTTTTTCGTTATCACCGCTCAAATCTTTGCTTGATTCGATGGTATCTACGATATTTTTGTACTTGGAGCTCAGGAAACCGTGCAATGCACTTTCAAAGGCCAATACTTTGTTTGTTGGCACATCGTCAAAGTAACCCTTGTTGGCAGCAAACAAGCTGATACCCATGTTAGCTACGCTCAGTGGGGTGTATTGTGCCTGTTTCATCAACTCTGTAAACATACGACCGCGGTCCAGTTGTTTACGGGTTGCTTCATCCAAGTCAGATGCAAACTGTGCAAACGCAGCCAGTTCACGGTATTGCGCCAAAGCAAGACGCACACCACCACCTAGTTTTTTGATGACTTTGGTTTGTGCGGCACCACCCACGCGTGACACAGAAATACCAGCGTTGATCGCAGGACGGATACCTGCGTTGAACAGATCACTTTCCAGGAAGATCTGACCATCGGTAATCGAAATCACGTTGGTAGGAACGAAAGCAGATACGTCACCAGCCTGGGTTTCAATCACTGGCAATGCAGTCAATGAACCGGTTTTACCTTTAACTTCACCGTTAGTGAATTTTTCAACATACTCTTCGTTTACACGAGCAGCACGCTCCAACAAACGTGAGTGGATGTAGAACACGTCACCTGGGTAAGCTTCACGGCCTGGTGGGCGACGCAGCAGCAGGGAGATCTGACGGTAAGCAACTGCTTGCTTGGACAAGTCATCGTAAACGATCAATGCATCTTGACCACGGTCACGGAAGTATTCACCCATGGTACAACCGGCATAAGGTGCCAGGAACTGCAACGCTGCAGAGTCAGAAGCAGAGGCTGCAACCACAATGGTATAAGCCATCGCGCCGTGTTCTTCCAATTTACGTACCACGTTAGCAATCGTAGAAGCTTTCTGACCAATCGCAACGTAGATACAGGTCATGTTCTGACCTTTTTGGTTGATGATGGCATCCACCGCAACCGCTGTTTTACCAGTCTGACGGTCACCGATGATCAATTCACGCTGGCCACGGCCAACTGGCACCATGGAGTCAATGGATTTCAAACCCGTTTGTACTGGCTGTGATACGGATTTACGCGCAATCACACCAGGTGCAATTTTTTCAATTTTATCTGTCAGCTTGGTATTGACTGGACCTTTGCCATCAATTGGCTGACCCAATGCGTTTACCACGCGGCCAATCAGTTCAGGACCGACAGGCACTTCCAGAATACGACCGGTACACTTACAAGTGTCACCTTCAGTAATATGTTCATACTCACCCAGTACCACCGCACCTACGGAGTCACGCTCCAGGTTCAATGCCAAACCGAATGTGTTGCCAGGAAACTCGATCATCTCCCCCGCCATGACATTAGACAGGCCGTGAATACGCACAATGCCGTCTGTCACAGAAATCACGGTACCTTGGGTACGTGCTTCCGCAGCGGTAGAGAAGTTTTCCAAACGGCTCTTAATGAGCTCGCTAATCTCTGATGTAGATAACTGCATTTAATTCTCCTATGCCTTATGCTGTGAGCGTATAGGCTAAATTTTGTAACTGACCTTGGACAGACGCGTCGATAACGGTGTCGCCAACAATAATTTTGATGCCGCCGATGATTTCCGGATCTACCGAAACGCTTGCTTCAATTTTCTTGCCGAACTTGGCTTCCAGACGTTTCACCAAATCTTTGGTTTGCGTTGCCGTAATTTTGGCTGCAGCAACGATTTGTGCGTCCAAGGTGCCTTCATCTTGCGCTTTTAAAGCCTCAAAGGCTTCAGCAATGGCAGGCAATAAGGATAAACGGCCATATTCAACCAAGGTCTTGATCAAATTTTGACCATGCTCGTTAAGATTGTCGCCACAGACCTTGAGGAATGCCGCTTCGATGTCTGCTGCATTCAGTTTGGGGTTATCAATCAGGGTTTTCATTTGGTCATCAGAAGCCACACCGGCTGCCAATGCCAACATATCAGACCATGTTGCTAATGCCTTCTGCTCTTTGCCCAACTTATAGGCAGCGACAGCATAAGGCCTTGCAATGGTTGAGAGTTCAGCCATGTTTTATCCCTTTAACCTTATAGTTCCGCAGCGAGTTTAGCCAGCATTTCGCTATGTGCTTTAGCATCAATCTCTTTACGCAGGATTTTTTCTGCACCAGCCACAGCCAGCGTTGAAACCTGTGCACGCAGACCCTCTTTGGCACGGTTTACTTCCTGATCGATTTCAGCTTTGGCACCGGCAATAATGCGATCACCTTCAGCTTTGGCATTCGCCTTGGCTTCATCAATGATTTGAGCGGCGCGTTTTTCGGCTTGCCCAATGATCTCACTTGCCTTTTGTTTGGCCTCGTTCAGTGTGGTTTCAGATTTCTTGGCAGCGACTTCGAGGGCACTTTTGCCTTCCTGTGCAGCAGCCAAACCATCTGCGATTTCCTTTTGGCGTGTTTCAATCGCTTTTAACAGCGGCGGCCAAACGAATTTCACCGTGAACCAGATCAACACTGCAAATGCGATAGCTTGCGCGATGAGTGTGAAATTAATATTCATGTTGGATCCATCATACTGATTGGTTGAAAGGTTTAAGTCACTACTTAAACCCTACCGGGCGGAGTGAACCGAGTAAAAATTACTTGGCTACAACGCTCAACAATGGGTTTGCGAAAGCAAACATCATTGCCAAACCAACACCGATAATGAAAGAAGCGTCGATCAGACCCAACAGCAAGAATACTTTACCTTGCAGGGCAGGGATCATTTCTGGTTGACGAGCAGCGCCTTCCAGGAAACTTGCACACATGATACCAATACCGATACAAGCGCCAGCGGCACCCAAACCAATGATCAAACCAATACCAACGCCTGTGTAGGCTTGAATCAATGCTAATGCTTCCATTTAATACCCTCTCTTATAAAGAATTAAAAACAACTACAAAGTTAAAAACTAGTGTGATTCATGTGCCATGGCCAGGTAGACCACTGTCAACATCATGAAAATAAATGCTTGCAAGGCCACAATCAGGATGTGGAAGATAGACCAGCCAGCCCCCAGAACAGCACCCGCAACGGTACCAGTCAGGCCTGTGGCAGCCCACATACCCAATAGCAAGAAGATGATTTCACCGGCGTACATGTTACCGAACAGACGCAATGAGTGAGAAAGTGGTTTTGAAACGTATTCAATCAGGTTGAACAAGAAGTTGGCTGGCCATACCAAAGGATTAGAACCAAACGGCGCACAGAACAATTCGTGAATCCAGCCACCCAGACCTTTAGCTTTGATAGAGAAGAAAATCATCAGAAACCAGACCGCCAAGGCTAAAGCAAAGGTGGTGTTGATATCGGATGTTGGCACAATGCGCCATTTCGTATGTTCCCCACCAATGACGGAGGCCACATTTGCCACATGATCCACCGGCAGGAAGTCCATCGCGTTCATGACCAACACCCACACGAATACGGTTAATGCAGCAGGGGCAATAAAGGAATGACGGTTACCGTGGAAAATGTTTTTGACCTGATCATCCACAAAACCAAACAGCAATTCAACGAATGCCTGGCGCTTGGTTGGCACACCAGCTGTGGCGCCACGTGCCACCCACCAGATCAAACCCATCACCACCAAACCCAAAACAACAGAGGTCAATAGCGTGTCATAGTGCAGCACCCAAAAACCTTCAGAGGTGGCATTACCGTTCACCCCTTGCGCATTAAAGCTAAGGTGGTGCGCGATGTATTCAGAAGGGGTGAGTTCTGCATGTTGTGCGTGTTCGGTTTTCATATTTTCAAACTATTTTTAAGTTAACTGGTCTACACATTTGCTTGTGATTTTGCTAGCGCCGCACCTGAGAAAAGTGCTGCGGCTGCCAAGCCTGCAATCAATGCAAAAGGGACTAATGCATGAAACAGCTTGAAAACCACAAACAGGATAATCGCGATAATTAATATTTTTACTGCTTCTGCCTTGAGCAAATTGAGCAATACCGCCGTAGGATCTGTTTTTAGTCGCCCTTTGGCTGCAATTCTTGCAGCAAACCAGGCACCAATGACCACGGATACGCCGCCCATCAAGGCTGATAATGCTGCGTTAATCCCTGCCAGCGCAAAGGCTGCTACGGTCACTGCTGCTGTCGCCATGAGTTGCCAGCGCAGCATGTTACGGTAAAGCGACATGCCAGCCGCTTGGGTTTCGAGACCACTCATGGGGTTAGCCCGCAAAAATTCAAGACAAAATACTACAAAGACGCGAGATTTTGAATTATTCACCTGCCGAAGTCAAGCACCAAACCTGGCATAACTGACTGAATGTGCTGGAAAAATCCAACTCCACTCGGTGCATACGTCATTTTGCTTACGATTTCATTCGATTCTCGGTCAGTTTTGCTATCCAATCATCCAGTTGATCCAGGTTTGAATAGCTTAACTTTAAGACACCCGCGCCATTGGCTTTACTGCTGATACTAACCTCGGCACCCAATTGCTCACTGAGTTGATTTTGTAACAAGGCCACATCAGGATGCAGCACAGGCTTGGCTTTTTTACCGCCAGCTGGTTCTGCCTGGATCATGCGCTCCACCTCACGTACAGACAAGCCATCCTGAACCACCTTATTTGCCAGCAAAATTTGTTGCGCAGGTTCTATGCCTACCAGGGCACGCGCATGGCCCATATCAATCTGATTATCAAGCAACATATCCTGCACCATGGGGGTCAGCGTCAGCAGGCGCAACAAATTTGAAACAGCCACCCGGGATCGGCCGACGGCTTGCGCAGCTTTTTCATGCGTCATCTCAAATTCATCGATCAGGCGTTTAATACCCATCGCTTCTTCAAGCGGATTTAAGTTCTCACGCTGAATATTTTCAATCAATGCCATGGCCAAGGCAGCCTCGTCGGCAATTTCCCTGACCAGCACAGGCACCTCAGTCAAGCCTGCTTTTTGTGATGCACGCCAGCGACGTTCACCCGCAATAATTTCATACTTTTCCGGCGCAATCTCACGCACCAGAATCGGCTGCATAATGCCTTGCGCCGCGATTGAGTCGGCCAGCGTTTGCAAGGCTTCTTCATTCATATAGGAACGTGGCTGATATTTGCCTGGCTGCAACTGGCCAACAGGCAATGTTCGCAACATGTCAGACTGGGCAATGGTTTCCGTATCCCCTGATAACAATGCGTCTAATCCGCGACCGAGTCCCTTAGGCTTCACCATGCTGCAACTTCCTTATAAATGAATTTTTGAAATGGATAGGATGAAAATTAATTTCTTTGAACGATTTCTTGTGCCAACTCAAGATAAGCTTGCGCCCCCTTAGAGGAGCGGTCGTATAGCAAAACCGGCATCCCGTAACTCGGGGCCTCAGCCAACCTGACATTACGGGGGATAATGGTTTGATAGACTTTTTTACCAAAGTGATTCACCAACTGGGCAGAAACCTGTTGCGCCAACATATTACGGTTGTCGAACATGGTCCGCAGCAAACCTTCTATCTCCAAAACTGGATTTAAGTGAGCGCGTACTTTCTTGACGGTATTGACCAAATCAGACAACCCCTCCAAGGCATAGTATTCACACTGCATTGGGATCATGACTGAATGCGCTGCAGTTAAGGCGTTTACAGTCACCAGGTTGAGGGAGGGTGGACAATCGAGTAAGACAAAATCATAGGCCTCATCACCCAACTTGAGAATGGCATTTTTCAAGCGCGTTTCACGCGCCATTTCATTGACCAACTCAACCTCGGCCCCCGCAAGGTCGCGATTGGAGGGCGCGACATCATATTTCGCTGCCTCCGCATGAATCACCACCTCTTGCAAGGTCTTGTTCCCAATCAGGACCTGATAAATACTATCCTTTAAGTGCGCCTTATCAACGCCACTCCCCGTACTGGCATTGCCCTGTGGATCCAGGTCGACTAACAAGACTTTTTTTCCGTGCTCAGCCAAACTGGCAGCCAAATTAACGCAAGTCGTAGTTTTACCGACGCCCCCCTTTTGATTGGTGATGGCAATTATTTTCATTATGTATTCTCAAACACGATTAAATGTCTTTCAGCCTGCAAATAGGGCACATGAAGACGGATCACTTCTTTGGGGACAACCTCTGCTTGCTCCAACTCATCGCTTGGCACCAACCCCTTCATGGCTAGCCACCGACCTTGGGGTGCAATTAAATGAGTGGTCAACTGTTTAAACAAAGCAATATCCGAAAACGCTCTGGAGATAACCTGGGAAAAGCGGGCAGGGGGCACATAAGCCTCAACCCGACCATGGACCACTTGCGCGTTTAACAACCCCAGCTCAGCTTTAACTTGCCGCATAAAGATTGCTTTCTTTTGCACCGTATCAATCGTGGTGACCTCTACTTCTGGACGCGTAATCGCAATCACCAACCCCGGCAAGCCGCCACCACTGCCAACATCCAACACATTGCCAGACTGAACATAGGGTAGAACACTCAAACTATCCAGCAAATGTAGCACCAGCATCTCTTCAGGATCGCGAACCGCGGTAAGATTATAGACCTTGTTCCATTTTTGCATGAGCGCCATATAGGCAAGGCACTTTTCCTGCATTTCGGACGTCACCACCGCCTGCAACCCGAGCATCTCTACACCGGTTGCCAACCTTGAAGCTAAACCCATCATGCTGCCGCGATATCGCCAGACTGGCTTTGTTTTTTCTGTTTACGCTTGAGGTAAACCAGCAACAACGAAATCGTAGCAGGGGTAATGCCCTGAATGCGGCTGGCTTGCCCTATGGTTTCCGGCTTTTGCGCCAATAATTTTTGGCGCGCTTCAATACTTAAACCATGAACATCATTATAATCGATCGCATCCGCGAGCTTGATATGCTCGCTATTTTTTTGACGGGCAATTTCCTCATTCTGCCGATCAATATACCCTTGATACTTTGCAGCAATTTCTACTTGCTCCAACACATCTTCTGCCAAAGCCTCAGGAGCGGGTACCAGATCAAGCAAAGATTGGTAACTCACTTCCGGACGTCGTAGCAACTCAAACAGCGAATACTCATGCTCCAAGGCTTTGCCAAAAACAGCCTCTTGTGTTTCACGTGAAACAATTTTATTTTGTCCATTGTTGATGGTTTGGCCTTGGTCTGGCTGTAAAAACGTGCGTTTCAATCTCGCTTGCTCACGCACAATAGCTTCCTGTTTTTTGCAGAACGCTTCCCAGCGCACATCATCCACCAACCCAAGCTGACGGCCTACTTCTGTCAAACGCATATCTGCATTATCTTCACGCAACTGTAAACGATACTCCGCGCGACTGGTAAACATACGGTAAGGCTCATTTACGCCGGTGGTAATCAGATCATCAACCAGGACTCCCAGGTATGCCTGCTCACGGGAAGGGCACCAACCCTCTTTATCTTGAGAATAAAGTGCTGCATTTGCCCCTGCCAACAAACCTTGCGCTGCAGCCTCTTCATACCCAGTCGTACCGTTAATCTGGCCAGCAAAAAACAAGCCTTTAACCGCTTTAGTTTCCAGAGTCGATTTAAGGTCACGCGGATCATAATAGTCGTATTCAATAGCGTATCCGGGGCGCAAGATATGCGCTTGCTCTAAACCACGAATCGAACGCACCAAAGCCAACTGAACATCAAATGGCAAACTGGTGGAAATGCCATTGGGGTAAATTTCATGCGTAGTTAACCCTTCAGGCTCCAAGAACACCTGATGAGACTCTTTATCGGCAAAGCGATGAATCTTATCTTCGACTGAAGGGCAGTAACGTGGACCCACCCCTTCAATCACACCCGTATACATCGGCGAACGATCTAAACCACTACGGATAATGTCATGTGTTTTCTGGTTAGTATGGGTAATCCAACAAGGGAGCTGCTGCGGATGTTGCGCAACATTACCCAAAAAAGAAAAGACGGGGACCGGCGTATCGCCAGGCTGCTCTGTCATCACACTATAATCTATCGTTCGACCATCAATACGTGGTGGCGTCCCAGTTTTCAGTCTACCAGCCGGAAGGCCGATTTCACGCAAGCGTGCAGCCAATGAGATTGCTGGCGGATCTCCGGCGCGCCCAGCGCTGTAGTTTTGCAAACCTACATGCACCAATCCACCCAAGAAAGTCCCGGCAGTCAACACTACTGACTTAGCATAAAAACGTAAACCAATTTGGGTAACCACGCCGGCAGCGCGCTCACCCTCAAGGATAATATCGTCTACCGCTTGCTGGAACAGCCATAAATTTTCCTGATTTTCCAAACGTCGGCGTATAGCAGCCTTGTAAAGTATGCGGTCAGCTTGCGCACGAGTTGCCCGGACCGCAGGCCCTTTGCTTGAGTTCAGGATGCGAAATTGAATACCACCTTCATCAGTGGCGGCAGCCATCGCGCCACCAAGTGCATCAACTTCTTTTACCAGGTGACCCTTACCAATCCCGCCAATCGAAGGATTACAGGACATTTGCCCCAGCGTTTCAATGTTGTGGCTTAACAACAGGGTTTTTTGACCCATACGCGCAGCCGCTAATGCCGCCTCGGTGCCGGCATGACCACCGCCCACCACAATGACATCGAATCGATCAGGAAAGTCCATCATAAAGAGTCTTGAACTGTTTGATTTAAAAAGATTTGTGATTTTAGCTTAAACTTACCAAATGGTCATTTAATTCACTGCATTGTTACACCTAAACTATGATTTAATACAATGTATTTACGGTTTAATACAAATCAATAACAAGCAGGCCATATTTGCTTAACATAACAAGAATAGAATTTTTCCTAAAACAACCAAGGAGCTATTACCATGAAAATCAAAACAATTATTGCTGTATTCGGGGTTCTTTTTTCTGTACACGCTGTTGCCGATGTCACCAATGCCGAAAAGTTGGTCTACAAATACACTAACATCGCACACTCTGCGAACCCTATGTATGAGGCACCCTCGATCACTGATGGCAAAATTTTCTTTAATCGCAAATTTAAAACACCAAGCGGTAAAGAAGCGGCATGTGCATCCTGCCACACGAATAACCCAGCTAACGTGGGTAAAAACATTGTCACCGGCAAAGAGATTCCTCCATTGGCGCCACGTGTAAACACCAAGCGCTTCACGGATATTGATAAAGTTGAAGACGAGTTTACCAAACACTGTAACGATATCTTGGGTGCAGACTGCTCACCTTCAGAAAAAGCCAATTTTATCGCTTACCTATTAACAGAAACCAAACCAAGCAAATAAGCGAATGCTACGCTATGTATGGGATCCGTTTATACGGATCTTCCATTGGTCTCTTGTGGCGGCGTTTGGGTATGCTTTTTATACCCATGCCTCCATGTGGGACCGCTTGCACCATGCTTATGCCGGATATATTGCTGGCACACTCATTATTGCCAGGATCTTCTGGGGCGTCATTTCCACCGGCTATGCTAATTTTCATAGCTTTCCACTGAATCCAGTGTGGGCACTCAAGCATCTTTACAAATTGATGCACGGAACTGCCAAACATTATATTGGCCATAATCCAACAGGATCGATTGCTATCTACGCCATGTTAGGTCTGGGCATACTCACTGTTGGCTCCGGTTGCATCGTTTATAACAGCGGCTGGGGATTTATTGATGATGAAATGGCAAAAACCTTGCATCACTATGTCACCTGGACGTGGTTAGGCGTCGTAGTCGTGCATGTGTTAGGCGTTATTTTTGAAAGCATTATCAACCGTGATAACTTGATATGGGCGATGATTACAGGCTGCAAGCGCGTATGCAGCATTGAGGAACGCTTTGATCAACGTAATACACCGTTTCCTCGAAAAAAAACCCGCTAAGCGGGTTTTTTATTTACCAATACAAAATCGACTAAATATTTCACCTAACAAATCATCGGGAGTAAACTCGCCCGTGATACTCCCCAACACCTCTTGGGCACACCTTAATTCTTCAGCAATTAACTCAGCTGCGTGCATTTGATTCAAGGCGCGCTCTAAGTGCTCACCCACAACACGTAAAGCATATAGGTGACGGGATCTGGCCATAAACACACCTTCACCGCTAGGATGATATCCTATGATATCTAGCAAGGTTTTTTGTAGCAACTCAATACCTAAGCCTGTCTTGGCTGATAAAAACACGTGCTGCTCATTTTGAATCAAATCCATCCGGGATGTTTCACGTGAAACATCAATCTTGTTATGCACCCATACGCGCTTCACTTGTGAAGGCAATTTCTCAAGAATGGATTTTTCAAATTCACCAATGCCATGTTGGCTATCCACCAGTAACAACGCCACATGTGCACTTTCTATCGCTTTCCAAGTACGCGCAATCCCAAACTGCTCTACTGTATCTTGTGTTTCCCTGAGACCTGCGGTATCAATGATATGTAAAGGCACGCCTTGGATTTGAATAACACTTTTAATGGTATCTCGTGTGGTGCCAGCAATCGGTGTCACAATCGCCACCTCTTCGCCAGATAATGCATTTAATAAACTGGACTTGCCGACATTCGGCTGTCCAATTAACACGACATTCATGCCCTCACGCAGCAAAGCGCCTTGTTGGGCCTGGCTAAATATTTTATGTAATGCGTTTTGATTTTGTTGTAACTTTTCAAATACCCGACCCTGTGTAATAAAATCAATCTCTTCCTCAGGGAAATCCAGGCAAGCTTCCACATACATGCGCAAATCTATCAATTGATGCAGTAGAGCTTGTACCGCATTAGAAAACTCACCCGAAAGAGAGCGAACCGCACTTCGTGCCGCTTCTTCTGTTGATGCATTGATCAGATCAGCAACCGCTTCTGCTTGGGCCAAGTCCAGTTTATCGTTCAGATAGGCGCGCTGCGTAAACTCACCGGCTACTGCATGGCGTGCACCACATTCAATGCAGCGTGCCAGCAAGATTTGCATCAAGGCGGTTCCACCATGGGCCTGTAGCTCCAAGACGTCTTCACCAGTATAAGAATGCGGATTAGGGAAATAGATCGCAATACCGCGATCTATCAGCGTGCCATCTGCTTGCAGAAAAGAAAGATAAGCCGCATGGCGGGGGGGAGGGCAGTGCCCTAGAATTTGAGTAGCGATACTTGAGGACAGGGCACCTGAAACCCTAACCACACCAATGCCGCCTGCACCTGGAGCGGTTGCAATCGCAGCAATGGTGTCGTTCGCAACTGGTAGATTATTTACCATGTCCTTTTTTCGCCAATGCTTCAGCGTGGATCATGCGGTTAATCGCCCATTGTTGCCAGATGGACAGAATATTGTTCACCAACCAGTACAACACCAACCCGGCTGGGAAGAAGAAGAAAAATACACTGAAGAGCACAGGCATGATTTTCATCACTTTAGCTTGAATCGGGTCAGTCGGCGGCGGATTCAAGAACGTCTGGATAATCATAGTGGCACCCATCAGGATAGGCAGCACAAAATAAGGATCTGTGGCAGATAAATCCTGGATCCAGCCAAAGAAAGGGGCATGACGCAACTGGACGGATCCCAGCAATACCCAATACAGGGAAATAAATACTGGGATTTGTACTAATATTGGCAAGCAGCCTCCCATAGGGTTGATTTTTTCAGTGCGGTACATTTCCATCATCGCTTGCTGCAATTTTTGTTTGTCATCACCAAACTTATCTTTCAATGCTTGCATGCGTGGTGCAATTTCACGCAAATGCGCCATATTGCGGTAGCCGGAAGCTGACAGCTTGAAAAAAGCCGCTTTAATCAGGATGGTAAGGACAATGATCGCAACACCCCAGTTTTTAACCAAATCATGAATATGACTTAACAAC
Organism: Methylophilus sp. 3sh_L; assembly: GCF_046766015.1. Taxonomy (NCBI): domain Bacteria; kingdom Pseudomonadati; phylum Pseudomonadota; class Betaproteobacteria; order Nitrosomonadales; family Methylophilaceae; genus Methylophilus; species Methylophilus sp. 3sh_L. Next base: position 180,857 of record NZ_JBKOUF010000003.1, on the reverse strand, counting down.
CACATTAACGGTTTAGCAATGACCGTCAAAATACCGTAATCAACCACGTACTCCAAGCCAGGCGCTGTGGCTTCTAGCGCTTGTTGAACTTGTGGGCCACTAAACAGTTTTGCATCTACGGTTTTGGTCGCGCCAGCAGCAATTTCCCCTACAGGCAGAATTGTCCCAATCGAGAAATCATGCTCACTCAGTTTAGTTGTGTAAAACTTGCGCTCAACTGTTGATTGTGGAATCCAAGCACTCACAAAATAATGTTGCACCAAGCCTATCCAACCATCCTTGGCGTTGATAGAGACGTCTTTTTTAGCCATCTCATCAAACTTCACTTTGTTGTATTTATCAGCTTGTGTGAAATAAGCACCACCAGTGAAGGTGGGCATCATTTTTGAACCCTGGTTGGATTCATTATCGTGAATAATTTGGTAGTACACAGAAGGTGAAATGGCTTTATCGCTGTTATTTTTAATCTCGTACAGCACATCAATGACATATTCATCCCGGTGAAAACGATAAATCTTGTCTACAGAAATGCCATTCTTTTCTGGGGCGGTTAAGCGGACATCCAGGGATTGCTGACCTTCTTGCAACTGATAGCTGGTTTGTGTGGTAGTGAAGTTCTCATAATGCGTGGGTAGACCTTCACCTTTCAGACCTGTTTGCGCCACGTAGAGCTTGTCTTTACTACTATCACTCATCAACTCGTAAGGGCCAGCACCATTATCGGCTTTATGCTGCAACAGGGCTAACTGACGCAAGTCACCCCCTGCAGTATCAATCACAGCCGAATAAAGATCTGTGGTTACCTGAATACGGGTACCTTTATTCAAACTAAAACCGGCTGCTTGCGGTTTCTCAGCAGTCGCAGGCAAGGCCTGGGCCACAGATTGTTCTGGTGAAGGTTGAGGGGCGTGCTCCTGCTGCCAGGCATCCCACAGCAACATAATGGAGAAAGAAAAAATCACAAACAGAATAAGACGGCGAGTATCCATAAGATTTCGTTTAAAAGTCAGGGTAGGGGGTCTATACCGCCTGGATGCCAGGGGTGACAACGACCGATGCGGCGTAAGGCTAACACACTCCCACGCCAGGCACCATAGCGTTGCAAGGCTTCAATTGCGTAGTGTGAACAAGTAGGATGAAAACGGCACTGGCGACCCAACCAAGGACTCAGCCCCCATTGGTAACACCTGATCAAAAAAATAAATACAGTTTTCATCGGGAAAAGGATCAGGAAACAATGGCTTGTTTAGTTAAACGGCGTAACAAAGTCTGGACATCTTGACGTACTAGCGCAAATTCACCACGTTTAAAAGGCTTGCGTACCTGTACCACCACATCAAAGCCTATTGGGGCCTCGGAGTGCTGCCGCAAGACTTCCCTCAACACACGCTTCATGTAGTTACGACGGACAGCTAGCTTAGACACCTTTTTTGACACAACCAGACCGTATCGGTGATGTGCTAACTGGTTTGGCTTGATATTGGCAAACAGCCATTCGCCATAAAACCGTTTCCTGAAACTAAAAACGGATGAAAATTCATCCGTTTTTTTTAGCTTATGCAATGTCATGCATTGAGTATCTGCAATGCATCGTCAAGGATTACAGACCCAGACGTTTACGGCCTTTAGCGCGACGGGCAGCAATCACTGCACGGCCACCTTTGGTTTTCATGCGTACCAGAAAGCCATGGGTACGTGCACGACGGGTTTTTGATGGTTGATAGGTACGTTTCATTATTAAACTCCTGCCCTAAAAGGCAATTAAATTCTAATCCGGCAAAGTTGATTTTAACGCTCAATATTTGCCGATTTCAAAAACCCTTAATTAAACATCAAATTCAAAGCTTATGTCAATGATTATTTTTATTTTTTTATGACGGCAGGCTGTGGATAACTCAGGTCAAAACGTTTAGAATACTCAGCAGATGGTCAAGACAATATTCTAGACAAGACCACTTCTTCTGCCACCCTTTCCTGGCAACTATAACGGATAACGAAACAAAGCACTGACCACGTCAGCGAGGTCAGTGCTTGCAAATACTTTTTTTAAAGCACTGGAGCGATGGAAAATTTTTGGGCCTATTGTTTGTTAAAGTTCGAGCAAGAACTGTCAGCACAACAATACAATACCTGGATCAAACCGTTGAAGGCACGCATCAATGGTGAGTCTGTGCAAATTGTTGCGCCCAACAAATTTGTCATGCAATGGGTCAAAAGCAAGTTCTATTCGCGTATAGAAACCATCGCCACCGAATTATCGCCCAGCGCTCGCCTGGAGCTGATCGTTGACAGCAGTGAAAGCCTCAACCAGGCGCCTGCGGCGATCACGACAAAATCAACGCCAACCAGCGAACACCCGGTCGAAACAGCAATCGCTGCAGCCCCGGCAAAAACAGTTAGTAAACCGACACGACCACCCAGCCAGCGTACAAGCAGCAAACCAGTTAAAAACGAGAAGAATACCGGCCTTAATGACAGTTTCCTGTTTGATAACTATGTCACAGGCCGCGCAAACCAGTTAGCACGTGCTGCGGCAATTCAAGTGGCAGGCAATCCTGGGCAAGCCTACAACCCGCTGTTTATTTATGGCGGGGTAGGGCTAGGCAAGACGCATTTGTTGCAAGCCATTGGTAATGAGCTTAAAAAAATCAAACCAGACGCCAATATTCGTTATTTGCACGCAGAACGTTATGTTTCAGATGTGGTTAAAGCTTATGAAAATAAGGCGTTTGATGAATTCAAACAGCAATACCACTCATTGGATCTACTGCTGATTGACGATATTCAATTCTTTGCCAAAAAAACACGTACCCAGGAAGAGTTTTTCTACGCGTTTAACACGTTAATCGAAGAAAAAAAACAAATCGTCATCACTTGCGACACCTATCCTAAAGAAATCGCAGACATGGATGAACGGCTGCGCACCCGCTTTAGTTGGGGCTTAACCGTCGCAGTGGAGCCACCGGAATTGGAAATGCGGGTCGCCATTCTGCGCAAAAAGGCAGAAAACCTGAATATAGACTTGCATGAGGATGTGGCTTTTTTTGTCGCAAAACAAATCCGCTCTAGCGTGCGAGAGCTAGAAGGCGCCTTAAACCGGATTATTGCCATGGCCAACTTTACCGGTCATGCCATTGATGTACATTTGGCTAAAGACGCGCTACGTGACCTGATTGCCGTCCGCGGCCGCCAAATCACCATCGAAAACATTCAAAAAACAGTCGCAGACTATTACAAAATCAAAGTCAGCGACATGTTTAGTAAAAAACGTTCACGCAATGTTGCCAGACCGCGCCAAGTAGCCATGTCTTTAGCCCGTGAACTCACTAATCATAGCTTTCCCGAAATTGGCGAAGCGTTTGGTGGCCGCCATCACACCACCGTCATGCATGCTTGCGAAGAAATTGAACAATTACGCTTGAATGACCAAACGCTGGCACGAGATATTGGTTTGCTGACGCAAGTGATCAGGGATTAAAACAAACAAGCAATGCTGTGGATAAGTTGAGAATGACGTGTGTTTAAATATTGCGTATAGACTGAATAAATTCAGTTTACAATATCAGCCACAAATCATGCAGGTTTAAACCGCAATTTATACACAGAGAAATACTTGGATAAGTCTTTGAATTATTTATTTTTTTAGACTTACCCACAAAAAAACGTAACATTACTATTAGTCTTATCTTTTATATATTGAAATAAAGTTATTAATTAGGTCAGGCCATGCAAATCAAAATTAACCGTGAGGTTTTGCTTAAACCACTCAATAGTGTGACTGGTATCGTAGAGCGTAGACATACATTGCCTATCCTTTCTAACCTGTTGGTCAATATCAAACAGGATGAAATGCATTTGACGGCTACCGACCTTGAAATGCAGATTTCACTCAAAGTGAATGGTGGCATTGAGGGAGAACTGAGTACCACGATTTCCGCTAAAAAATTGCTGGATATCTGCCGCTCATTGCCTGACAGCACGACGATAGAAATGAATAACCAGGATAACCGCATTACGCTTAAAGCAGGCAAAAGCCGGTTTAACCTGCAAACCTTGCCTGCTGCAGATTATCCGTTGATGAGCAAAGCCAGTGGCCAAAATATCAGTTTCAGCCTGGCCCAATCCGAATTCAAACGTTTGCTTAAACAAGTAGAGTTCGCCATGGCGCAACAAGACATCCGTTATTACCTGAATGGTTTGTTGCTAGAAGTGAACGGTAACCAACTGCATGTGGTTGGCACTGATGGACACCGCTTAAGCTATACCAATACCAACCTGGCGCAAAGTTTTGATAAAACCGAAGTGATTTTGCCGCGTAAAACCGTGTTGGAGTTGACCAAGCTACTGGATGAACAATCAGACGCACCTGTAGTGATTGAGGTATTGAATGGCCAGGTAAGTTTTGAATTTGGTGATATCCAACTGATTAGCAAAGTAATCGACGGTAAGTTCCCGGATTACAACCGGGTCATTCCAAACGGTCATCAAAATACTTTCCTGGTTAACCGCGCACAAATCCTCAGTGCTTTACAGCGGGCTTCTATTTTATCGAATGAAAAATACCGCAGTATCCGCATGGTGATTACCAATAACCAGCTCAAACTGATCAGCACTAACACCGAGCAAGAAGAAGCGGAAGAAGAACTAGATATCGACTATAGCAACGCTGCTTTGGATATCGGTTTTAACGTCACTTATTTGATTGATGTGCTGAATAATCTCGGGGACGAGCAAATTCAATTTGCGTTCGCAGACGCCAACAGTAGTTGCCTCATCACCGCAAGCAGCGATGCTAACTATAAATATGTAGTGATGCCAATGCGCATATAATGTGGGCTGCCGTGTTTCACGTGAAACACGGTGCACGCTAGGATGATCGTCTTTTAACGCTTAATTAAAGAAACTTTGTTATGGCACAGCCACAAGAATATAACTCAGACAGTATCAAGATTTTAGAAGGTTTGGACGCGGTTCGTAAGCGTCCGGGCATGTACATCGGTGACACGTCAGATGGTTCTGGTTTACACCACATGGTATTCGAAGTGCTGGATAATGCCATTGACGAAGCCCTTGCCGGGCATTGTGACGATATCAAAGTCATTATCCATCCGGATAACTCTATCAGCATTTCTGATAACGGCCGTGGGATTCCTACCGATATCAAAGAGGATGACAAACACGAGCCTAAACGTTCTGCTGCTGAAATCGTCATGACCGAGTTGCATGCCGGTGGTAAGTTTGACCAAAACTCCTACAAAGTCTCTGGTGGTCTGCACGGTGTCGGTGTGTCAGTGGTGAATGCATTGTCTGACTGGCTAAAACTCAAGATTTACCGCAAAGGTAAAGTGCATCAGATGGAGTTTCATCGCGGTGTGCCGCAAGCGCCTTTAGCTGTCACAGGCACTACGGATAAAACCGGGACGGAAGTTCACTTCCTGGCATCTGTTGATACTTTTGTGCTGGTTGAATACCACTTTGAGATTCTGGCTAAACGGATTCGTGAGCTCTCATTCCTCAACAATGGTGTCAAAATTGAACTGATAGACCAGCGTACCGGTAAGTCTGAAAATTTTGCTTTTAGTGGCGGGGTCAAAGGCTTTGTTGAGTACATGAACCGTACTAAAACGGTATTGCATCCAAAAGTGTTTTACGCGATTGGTGAGAAAGACAATATCACGGTAGAAGTCGCCATGCAGTGGAACGACAGCTACTCAGAAACCGTGCAATGTTTCACTAACAACATTCCGCAACGCGATGGTGGCACGCATTTGACCGGCTTACGTACCGCCATGACGCGGACGCTCAATCAGTATATCGAGCAAAACGAGTTTGCCAAAAAAGCCAAGGTTGAAACCACTGGCGACGATATGCGCGAAGGCATTACCTGTGTACTGTCAGTCAAAGTGCCCGATCCTAAATTTAGCTCACAAACTAAAGACAAACTGGTCTCTAGCGAAGTACAACCAGTAGTCTCTGAGATTGTGGCGGCGAAACTGGCGGAGTTTTTAGAAGAAAACCCGATAGATGCGAAAATTGTGTGTGGCAAGATTGTAGAAGCCGCCCGTGCGCGTGAAGCTGCGCGTAAAGCGCGTGAAATCACCCGCCGTAAAGGCGTCATGGATACCATGGGCTTGCCGGGTAAACTGGCAGATTGCCAGGAAAAAAATCCAGCGCTCAGCGAACTCTACCTGGTCGAGGGTGACTCTGCGGGCGGTTCAGCCAAACAAGGGCGTGACCGTAAGTTCCAAGCTATCCTGCCGCTCAAGGGTAAAATCCTTAACGTAGAAAAAGCACGTTTCGACAAACTGTTGGGTTCAGCTGAAATTGCGACCTTAATCACTGCTATGGGTACCGGCATCGGCAAAGACGACTTTAATCTGGAAAAACTGCGTTATCACCGTATCATTATCATGACCGATGCGGACGTCGACGGCGCACACATCCGTACCTTGTTGTTGACCTTCTTCTACCGCCAGATGCCAGAGCTGGTTGAAAATGGCCATATCTACATTGCCCAGCCACCTTTGTACAAAGTGAAACAGGGCCGCGATGAGCGTTACCTCAAAGATGAGCACGAGCTGGACGAATACCTGCTCAATTCTGCGCTGCGTGACGCCGTACTCGTGACTAAAGAAGGTGGCGACATTCTTAAGGATGATACGCTCACCAGCATCGCCAAACAAATGGTGCTCACCGAAGCTGTCATCCGCCGTATCGCCAACCTGTATGACGAAAGCGTATTACGTGCTATTCAGGATTTGGGTGATATTGACCTCAGCACAGAAGCGGCTGCTAACCATGTGGCCGAAAAACTGCGTCCTATCCTAGGCGCAGTCGGTTCAGAAGTGATTGTTGCTCAAGACACCGAAACCAGCGCGTATCGTCTTGAAGTGAACAAATACGTGCATGGTAACTTGCAAAGCTGTGTGATTGATGCCGAGTTTTTAGGCAGTGGCGATTACCGTCAGATCAACCGTACTTCACAAATGGTTAACAACCTGTTGGGTGAAGGCGCCATGATCAAGCGCGGTGAAAAAGAGCAAAAAGTCACCACGTTTAAACAGGCTTTAGACTGGTTACTGGGTGAAGCTAAACATAACCTGAATATCCAGCGCTATAAAGGCTTGGGTGAAATGAACCCGGAGCAACTTTGGGAAACAACCATGGACCCAACCGTACGCCGCTTGCTCAAGGTGCAGATTGAAGATGCTATCGGTGCCGATGAAATTTTTACCACCTTAATGGGGGATAACGTTGAACCACGCCGTGCCTTTATCGAAAGCAATGCTTTGAGCGTCAGTTCACTGGATGTTTAAGCTTAAATAAAATGCATATGTAAATTAAAAAGGCTCCAACAGGAGCCTTTTTAATTTTGCCAAAAGCATATTCATTTATGTTCTGTTATTAGGCCTAACGGTTAAGTTTCGTTTTTATCTGCCAGGCTGCTTTCTGAGGCCAGCAAGGCTTTTAAATCTTCCCTGCCTTGTTCCATGACGGTAGACAACGCTTTTCTGTCATGGCGGATTTTGAGTGTGGTTTCCAGTTGCTCCACATCATGTTTTTCAAACTGCTGAATAATCCGATGAGCCGCTGTGGCGGTTTCACCAATCGCTAGTAACGCTTGCCGGGCGGCTTCCAGTGACGAATAAAAAGTCTCGCGAATGGGCTGTAAATCCAGCTCGCGTAAATCAAACGCATCGGTCCGGCTCCTGGCCCGCACCACAATTTTGACCTGAGGCCAGCGTTCTTTAACTAGGCGTGCCATTTCAAGCGTGGCATGGGTGTCATTGACGGCGATGACGAGTAATTTGGCCGAGGCAATCCCAGCTTCTTCGAGCAGATCCAGCCTGGACGCATCGCCGTAATAACAGCGCCAGCCAAATTGGCGGGTTAAATCAACCTGGTTAGGATCGTTATCGATCAGGGTAGCGCTGATACCCTTGGCTAATAGCACGCGGCCAACAATCTGGCCAAAGCGTCCAAAACCGGCAATGATGACGTTATTATTCTCGGGGATAACATCGCGAGGCCGCTCACCGCATTGCAAGGTTAAAAAGCGGTCATAAAGTAACAGTAGCAACGGGGTGATCAGCATAGACACTGCAACAATGGCGTTCAGGCTGTTATAGGTTTCGCGTGAGATAGAGTCTTGTGTCAGTGCCACGCCAAAAATGACAAAGGCAAACTCGCCAATTTGTGAAATGGACAGACCCAATAATAGTTTATCGCGCAACGAATACTTGAAGGCTTGACCTAAGCCTATCAGTACCAATATTTTGATTGCAACAATCAGCAGCGCAAAGCCAAAAATCAATCCGGGCTGTTGCGTGACCAATGAGACATCCACCGTCATGCCGACTGAAATGAAAAATAGCCCAAGTAGCAAGCCTTTGACAGGCTCAATATCTAGCCTGAGTTCATAACGGTATTCAGAACCCGCCAGCAACACGCCAGCCAAAAAGGTGCCCAGTGCCATCGACAAGCCAACCGATTGCATCGCCAGCGAGACCCCGATCACCAGTAGCAACGAAAAAGCGACGAACATCTCGCGTAAGCCCGTTTGCGCAATCACACGCATGACAGGGCGCAACAACGTGCGGCTGGCAATGATAATGGCAGCAATCACAGCCATGGCCTTGCCGACAGCGATCACATCAAACCCGCTGCTGGCATGATGCGGGGCAATCAAGGCCAGGATCATAAACAGCGGGATCACTGATAAATCCTGAAACAGCAGGGTGGCAAAGGCTGCTTGCCCTCCTGGTGTGTGTAACTGCTTTTTCTCAATCAGTGCCGTCAGCCCAATCGCGGTAGAAGACATGGCCACGCCCATGCCGATGATCAGCGCTTCTTGCCAGGAAAAATGCAGCCAGTAAGCGATGATGCCAATCACGCCGATGCTTAGCGTCACCTGCAAGCCCCCCAGGCCAAATAGCAGCTTACGCAATTCCCATACTTTTTGTGACTCGAGCTCCAGCCCGATTAAAAACAGCATCAACACCACGCCAAACTCGGCAAAATGTAATACCTGCTCGGGGTCCGCAATCAGCTTTAACGCATATGGCCCCAGCAAAATCCCGGCAATCAGATAACCGAGTACAGAACCCAGGCCCAGCCGCTTGAACAGTGGCACCAGAATAATGGCGAAAGACAGGTAAATGGCTGCTTGCACCAAAAAATCAGACGTGGAATGCATGATGCCCCTAAACGAAACAAAGGTTGAAATAAAGCACGGATGAAAATGCTTTGCCAGACAAATCTGACACCACTATCAGATTGCCACCAATATATTACGGGCAAATAGAGATTTAAAGTATGCATACCCACTCAAAAATGCTTTCTTATAAGTGATTATCGTATGCTGAGCCCCAAAGAGTTTGCTGACCAGATTTTTGATGTTTTAAGTTTTTCGATTGACCTAGCCTGCCATGAAAAAGAATGGTTCAACGTGAGCCGGGATGCGCTTGCCTTTGGTTTTACGCAGACCGATGTCTCCAGCGACTTTGCCTATGCTCAGCGTTTTGATCTTGAAGTCTCACCGGAGATTTTTATCAGCCTGCAATATCGTTCATTTGATCCCTCTGGTCCGTTCCGCAAACTGCCAGGGGTGAGTAAATTCGAGTTGACCCTATCCATCAACCATAAGATGGAACGTTTTCATCAAAACAGCTTTGATGAGCCCTTGTCGGCCAACGATCCCGCCAACTGGGATGAGCTTTCTTACGCCTGAAACGGTTTAAAACAGGTCAGGCGTATTCAGGCATCAACCATTGCCTGATTAACGGGCCAAGGCGCTCAGCGCATGTCTGCTGATTGCTTTCTGCTATTTTTACCCGCCATTGTTGGACTTGTACGCCAGCAGCTAACAGTTTTTCAGCATAGTGTTGTGCTTCATCCTCTAACGGATGGCCTTGATAGCTAATCATCATGGTCGGTACTAAACCCGCTAATCGGCAGGAATGTAACGGCGACACATACGGGTGCCACGCCTGGTTCGGGCAAGGGGCATAGTCTGCCCAGGCTGCTCGACATGGACTCTCTGTCAGTGTGGCGAGCGACCGTGAGGTCTGCAAAGCATCCAGCATGGGGTTGATCAATATTTGCCCTTTGAGCCGGCCCGGCGCAACCAGACCCCGGTCCCGGTAAAGTAGGGCAGTGACTGCAGCCAGGTTACCCCCGGCACGCTCACCGCCCACAAATACCTGTTTAGCATCTGCGCCTAATGATTTCGCATGCAGGCTCAGCCATTGCAACGCCTGGTAGGCGACCTCGATCGTGTGAGGGAACTGCATACATGGCGCCAGCGGATAATCGACACACACCACCATGACCGATGCACTGAGCGCTGCCGACAAGGCATACGCACGTTCAATTTGACCCTCGTTAAACAGGCCATCATGAAAATAGAGCAGGGCAGGCCGCCGCTGCTTGCCAGAATGGCGGCCAAACACCTGTAGCCCCACCGTTTGGCGGGTGCCAGTGTATTCAAAAGAAGTGCTCCACATATTCAATCGGCTATAAACACCCACGCGAGCCGGTGTATGTGCCTAAGCTGCGTGGATGTCGTAGTGCATGGTGATAAGGTCGTTGCTGCTTTCGTCAATCACAGGCGTTAGCGCAACCCCCCGCCCACCAGCAATTGCTCGCCTGTCAGCCAGTAAGCATCTTCAGAAGCCAAAAACGTGGCCACCGAGGCAATGTCATTTGGTTGGCCACTGCGGCCCAGCGGTGTCTGTGCCACATAAGCGGCCTCCATTTCAGAGCCAATCACACCAGCCGTATGTGTACCCTCAGTTTCCACCAAGCCGGGATTTAGGGCGTTGACGCGAATCTTGCGCGGGCCCAGTTCTTTTGCCAGCACGCCAGTGATTGCATCTACCGCGCCTTTGGTACCGGTATACACCGCACTCGCAGGGGGCGTTAAACGGCTCACCACCGAGCCTATATTGATAATGCTGCCGCCTTCAGGCAAGTGTTTCACCGCTGCTTGCGTCGTCAGCAACAAGCCCAGCACGTTGATATTGAATTGTTTATGGAAATGTTCAGGTGTGATTTCTTCAATGGTGCCAAATTCATATACTCCAGAGTTATTCACCAAGATATCCAATTTTCCAAAGTGAGTAATCGCTGCGTCTACGAGCCCCTGCGCGTCAGCTACCTCGCTCACATTACCGCTCACTGCTACCGCTTTGCCACCTGCTTGAGTGATCTCGGCTACCACCTTGTCTGCGCCTGCTTTGCTAGACAAATAATTCACTACCACTGCGGCACCCTCGCGGGCAAAACGTTTGGCAATTTCTGCGCCTATGCCTTTAGAAGCCCCTGTGATGACGGCGACTTTACCTGCCAGTTTCTTGCTCATAAAAATCTCCTAAATAAAAAGTCATGAAGTTGTTTAAAACTGGTTCCCACTATAAATAAATAAAAATTTCAGATAAACATCCTAAATATGCAATCACTGTGCTAATTTATTGGACAATAAGGTTGAAACAGGAAATGTATGGACCGTTTTGACACCATGCTGGCCTTCACCAGGGTGGTCGAGCTCGAGAGCTTTACCAAAGCTGCGCTCTCGCTCAATCTGCCCAAAACCACGGTCTCTGCCCAGGTGTTGGCACTGGAAAAACGCCTGCGGGTCAAACTGCTGCACCGGACTACCAGACGCATCAGTGTGACTACCGATGGTGCCGCCTATTACGAGCGTGCCATCCGGTTGTTAAATGAGTTAGAAGAAACCGAAGCTTCACTGACCCAATCCACCGCCAGTGCAAAAGGGCGCTTGCGCGTAGATGTGCCTACGCCCATCGGGCGGCTAGTGATTATTCCGGCCCTGGCAGATTTTTTTAAACGTTATCCCGAAATCCAGCTCGATATCGGCTGCGACGACAGGCCAATTGATTTACTGGAAGAAGGCGTCGATTGCGTCATCCGCGTCGGCAACCTGCAAGATTCCAGCCTGGTGGCCAGACGCGTAGGCACCATGCAGTTTTTACTGGTCGCCGCGCCGCAATACCTCGACAGCCACGGCAGGCCGAAGCATCCTGAGGCGTTGCAACACCATCAAGGCGTACACTTTTTTTCCTCCAAAACCGGCAAAATCCGGCCATTTTTGCTCACACACGCCGGCGCAGAACAAGAAATCCCCGCCATGCGTAAACTCGCCATCAACAATGGCGACGCGATTGTCGCCGCTGCACTGGCGGGCCTGGGCATCTGCCAACTCCCCAGCTTTATGGTGCAACAGTATTTAACCGACCATCAACTCGAAAGAGTCCTCGGTGATTACCCGGCGGGGAGTCTGCCAATTCACGCGCTCTATCCGCAAAACCGGCATTTATCATCAAAGGTGCGCGCGTTTATTGAATGGGTCGCGGAACTGTTTGAAGGGTGCCGGCTACTGCAAAAAACCAGCTAATTCAAACCATGTCGTGAACAGGAAGCAAAATGAGCCAGTTAGAACAAACCTTTGAAGAAACCTTGTTTAAACGCATCCCCCAAACTAAAAAATTGGGATTACACATTGCCAAAATAGAGGAACATCAGCTCACGGTCCATGGTGATTTTTTGCTCAATAAAAATCATCTCGATATCGTCTTTGGCGGCAGTATTGCCGCTATTTCGATTACCACCGCCTGGTCATTAATGCAGTCTAAAATTGAACAAGCCGGGCTGAAAGGCCACCTAGTAATCAAGCGACAGGAGATTGATTATCTATTGCCGGTGAAAACAGATTTTCAATGTGTAGCGAGCTTTCAATCAGCCGATGATTGGGAAAGTTTTAAAAAGGCTTATCAGGAAAAGGGCAGGGCAAGAATCACCGTAACGGCACAAATTGTTAGTGAATCAAAAGTTACTTCCAGGTTTAAGGGCGTGTTTGTGCTGTACCAGTGATCACAAAAATTGGGTTATATTGAGGCAACTTTTCAGGTGTCTTGCCGAGTTTAAAACACTCGCATCAAATTTAGATGCGCTTTTGATCATTATGGAAAATACAAAAGAACCCAGTTGCGAAGAAGTAAATGCCCTCGCTGGTGCTACGCTGCTAGAGTTTGGTGCCAGCTGGTGCGGCTATTGCCAGGCTGCACAATCTACTATTCACTCTGAACTCACGCAGTTTCCTCAAATCCGCCACATTAAAATTGAAGATGGCAAAGGCCGCCGCTTAGGTCGGTCGTTTCACGTGAAACTATGGCCGACGTTGATTTTTATAAAAGACGGCGTGGAAGTCGCACGCTTGGTCAGGGATATACAACCGTCTGAATTGAAATCTGCCCTTTTAAGCCTCAGTGATCGCTGAGGTGCCATTAACACACATCATCCAGATGTGTCGGCTCGCACGAGTGGCCGTGGTCATTGGATGCACGCATGTTTTTTGCCATTTCGTAGCTCATTTTTCTGAGGCGGGTGACTGAGCCTAGTGGGCGGTGGGCGGCCAGACCGTGCCAGGGGGAGAACAGCATGCCTTCATCTACGACTCTGGAACGGTAAGGGCTCCAGGCAATTTGCGGTTTGGCGGTGATGCGGGCCACCGGGATGTAAGGGGAGTGGTCTTCTGGCCAGATGATGGTGGCGTCTTCGATAGGCATGGTTTTAATATCAGTGCAGAGTTGCACGCGTAGCTCCCAGACGGCGGTGCGGGTGATGAAAAAATCGACGATGGATTTTCTGAGGCCGTCGGAGGCAAACAGGTCTATCGGCTTGTTGCTGAGGGCAATCAGGTCGGGGGCAATGGGGACAATCGCGATTTTAGCCATGAAGTCACCGTACATGATTGGGTCCTGGCTGATGTAGGTTTCACCGAGCAAGTTAGTTTCTTGCGACTGGTAGAGGTGGTTGAGCTGCGATTGCTGGCCATATTTGAGCGACTCGACCAAATGGGTGGTAGAACGGAACAATTGTGCTAGGAAGTGCCGGAATTCCGTACTGGTGTTGGGCGTACACGCTAAGTGTTTGAGATTGTTTAAAAACACTTGCACGCTGGAGGATAAAAAGCTGGCGCCGTTTACAAATAAAAAGTTTTGCGTGATGGCATCTTCACTGCCTGGCAAACGCTCGCCTTCAACACCTACCACCTTTAGCGCTAGGCTGCGGGGCGTACCGGGTTTATCGTGCAGGATGTCCCCTGGGACGGTGGAAAAGCGCATAATCAGTGGCAGGGTTTGCGGGTGTGCAAACAGGCCTTGTGCATAGGCAGGCGGCAGTTGATCATAAATTTGGATTTCGGCTGTGAGCAGGCCGTGGCTTTTCAGGTGGACGCTGCGGGCAGCATGGGTAGCGGCCTGGCTGCTGATTTCCGAGAGCTTGCGCAGCGTTTGCTGCAGGTGCTGTTGCCGGGTGCGCTCGGTGGTGGCTACCACCTCGTAATCGGGCTGGTAACTCAGGGGTGAGACTACAAATTGATCTGTTTGCTGCATCACAACCCCCTTTTTGCAATTGGGTTTATCGGATCAGTGCAAAGTACATTTGTTTCTAGCGAGCGGGGGACCGCCCACGCTGGTATTACTCTTTGGTCTCACCGGCTTCTTTGCGTTGTTTATTCACAATACGTGCCGCGACTTCTTCTTCGCGGCCAGGATAGCGGTGATCCTTTTTAAACTCATGTTTGAGTTTTTCATATTCACGTTCCCGTTTCGGGCTGGATCCTCTGGGCATATCACACCTCCTTTTGCGTGAGTGCAAACGGCAGCCGTTAAGGCTGCCGTGTTGTCTTGTTATGAAACTGAAGTCGAAAATTCATTCAACCTTCATTTTCAAACGCGACAATTGCAGATTACGCGGGTGACTGGCGTTAGGGCATCCGGCTCAGACTTATGTGATTGTAGGAAGCGCTTTATGCCATGCTTTTACCACTAATAAACTTTTGAGCGCATTTAGGCTAAAAAAATCCTTAAACCTGGATTCTTTACGCTTGCAAAGCCTTAAGCGTTGGCGGCAGATAAAGCGTGGTAAGACGTCATCAGGTTGCGGTAATCTGGAATATGGTTGGCGCAGAGGGCTCCCAGGCCTTCAATATCGTGGCGCCAGTCGCGTTGCAGTTCACAGGCCACGCCAAACCAGGTCATCATGTGTACCCCGGCGGCTTGCATGCGTTGCCAGGCGGCATCGCGGGTGAGGGCGTTAAAAGTGCCTGAGGCATCGGCGACCACAAATACTTCATAACCGGCTTCAATGGCTGAGAGTGCGACAAAAGCGACACATACTTCGGTGACGACGCCAGCAATAATGAGCTGTTTTTTGCCTGTCGCCTTGATGGCCTGCACAAAGTCCGGGTTGTCCCAGGCATTGATCTGGCCGGGGCGGGCGATATAGGGCGCATCGGGAAACAGTGTCTTGAGCTCTGGCATGAGCGGGCCGTTGGGTCCTGTTTCAAAGCTGGTGGTTAGGATGGTGGGCAGGTTAAAAAATTTGGCGGCATCAGCCAATGCCAGCACATTGTTTTTAAAGCGGTCTGGCTCGATATCACGTACCAGTGATAATAGGCCGGCTTGATGGTCTACCAACAATACGGCAGCTTTGTCACGGTCCAGACGGGTGTAGGGTGTATTTTTCATGATGTAATCCTCTCGAGATGTGGTTGGCTGGGTCACCGCCGCCAGTACTGCTGATTGACGGCGGTGCCTGCTGTTTTAATGTGATAAAGATGCCTGGCCCTTAAGCGGTGGCAAAGCGGCCCTGGTTGTAGTCATTAATTGCCTGGTCAATTTCCTCCCAGCTATTCATGACAAAAGGACCATGCCCGATCACCGGCTCATTGAGCGGCTCACCATTGAGCAATAGCAACGTGGTGTCTTGCTGGGCCTGCAATACCAGCTCATTGCCTTCGCGCTGCATTACCGCCAGCTCGGCTGGACGGATAGTATGCACTTCGCCGGTTTTCACTGCGCCATGCAATACAAAAATGGCGGTGGTGTGGCCTTCTGGCAAGGTGAAGGTGGTACGTGTCCCGGCATTGAGGCGCACATCCCATACATTCATCGGCGTGAAGGTCTTGGCCGGGCCCGTGTTTCCGGCGTACTCGCCCGCGATCACCCGCACTTTACCGGCCTTCTCAGGCAAGCTGACCTCGGGAATCTGTGCATGCGTAATGCCTTGATAACCCGGTGCGGTCATTTTGTCCTTGGCTGGCAGGTTGACCCATAACTGGATCATTTCAAATGGACCGCCGCTGCGGGCGTAATCATCGCCGTGATATTCCTCATGAATGATGCCTGAACCTGCGGTCATCCATTGCACTTCACCTGGGCCGATGGTGCCGCCCGCGTTGGTGGAGTCATGGTGTGAAACCTGGCCATCGTAAACGATGGTGACAGTTTCAAAGCCACGGTGCGGGTGTTGGCCTACGCCTCGTCTATGTGTAGTGGGCTCAAAAGTAGTCGGGCCCGCATAGTCCATCAGCAAAAATGGTGAAATATCACTGGCGATATCACGGTAAGAAAAAATGCTCTGTACCGGAAAGCCGTCACCGACCCAGTGATTGCCGTTGCTACGTTTGATAAAAGCCAGTTTTTTCATCGTGTGCTCCTTTGTCAGAGATGTGCGTGATTGCATGGTTCACACTATAGACAGATGACAATTAGGCGACTAGATGGTTAAATGTGAAATCACTTTTCAATTAAATGAATAATTGGATGCTGGATCATGGATTTTAACGAAGCGGCGGTGTTTGTCAGGGTGGTTCAGGCCGGTAGTTTTAGTGCAGCGGCGCGCCAATTGGGTTTGCCGACCTCCACTGTGAGTACGCGGGTAGCGCGGCTGGAGCAGCGGCTGGGCGTGACGCTGTTACAACGGACCACGCGCCGGTTGCATTTAACCGAGGCAGGTAGCCTCTATTTTGAACATGCTTCTACCGGTCTGGGCTATTTAATGGAAGCAGAAGCCGCCCTTGATGAGGCCAGGCAACAGCCACAAGGCACGCTTAAAATGACGGCGCCGGCAGATTTGGGCGACGCCCTGTTTGGACATTTGCTGGCGGAAACACAACAGCGTTATCCCGCACTATCTTTGGAGCTGTGGTTGACCGAGCGCTATGTCGATTTGGTTGCAGAGGGGGTGGATGTGGCGATCCGCATGGGAGAGTTGCGTGATTCCAGCTTGATTGCCAAATCACTTGGGACTATCCAATGGGCATTGTTTGCGAGCCCTACTTATTTACAGCAGGCCAAGCCGATGACTTCCCCCGTTGAATTGGCAAAGCACCCCTGTGTACAGTTCACCCCCATGGGGCGTCACCATTGGGATTTGCAACGTGGCATGAACGATATTCGAGTGCCCTTGCCAGGGCGCTTGCTGGTAAACAATATCGGCGTGGTCAAAACCATGGCCGAGAATGGACAGGGGGTGGCGTTGCTGCCTACCTTTATTTGCCAGTCCTCGGTGCAGCAGGGGGGCTTGCAACGTATCCTGCCAGAATGGCGTGGCCAGGCTGACGCGGTGCATTTGGTTTACCCAAAACAGCGCTTTATGCCACCCAAACTGCGTGGATTCATTGACCTGTCTGTCACCGCGCTCAAACCACTGTTTGTTGCCTAGTCTTCGTAAATCAAAGGATGCCTATGGAAAAGCCGCCAATCATGGAAACTGCCGCCGAGGGTGCCAGTGTCGTCATTACGCATCAAGTTAGCCCCGCGCACCAGCCCGCCTATGAGCAGTGGCTGACAAAGATAGGTCCTCTTTGCAGGGCCTCTGCCGGCTTGCTCGATTGGCATATTATCCGGCCGATTGCGGGCTACACCCAAACCTACTCAGTCATCATCCGTTATCAAAACGAGGACTATCTCAAACAATGGCTGGATTCGCCGCAACGGCAGGCATTGATAGATCAAATCACCCCGTTACTCGTCAAGGCGGATCATTACTGGGTCAGTAGCGGCTTGGATTTTTTGTTTATGACGGCGCAACAACCAGCTGTCAAACTGCCTGTGCGCTGGAAGCAGTTTGTGCTGACCTGGTCGGCGATTTTTCCACTGGTGAGCCTGGTGGACACATTGTTTGTGTCAGGGGTAATGCCATGGCTGGATCAGGCTGGTCTCCCGCAATCCCGCTTGCTGCATACCTTGTGTGTGACCGGGCTGGTCGTTGCACTTATGGTGTATGTCGTGATGCCACCCTATACCCGGCTAGTCCGCGAGTGGTTGCACCGCTGACATTTCTTAGTATATTTTTGCCATTTTTCAGCTAAAAATGCTGGCATCCCCACTGCCATTTTTAATTTTTCGGCGCATCATGCCAATATAAGCAATTAAAGTATCAGCCGCTTTAACCGTTGTTAAGATATTAACAATTATAGGCAGGGGGATGCATGCCTTGAACCACACGGCAGAATCATCAGCGCTACACATCGAAATTGTGGACATGCTTTATGCCAATAATCGCAGGTCATTACTGGCGGCGTTTATTGTCATGGCCGCGCTATTGCTCGTTCAGCGACAGCTGATTGCGCCAGAGATATTGCTGATCTGGAGTGTGCTGTTTGTGCTCGCTTATGGCACACGCGCCTTTTTAACCTATCAATATGCTAAAGACCCATTGCGCGAGGCACATACCCGGCAGTGGTTACAGTGGTTTCGGGCCACTTCGCTGTTTTGCGGCATCGCCTGGGGCGTTGCTGGCATCCTGCTGTTTCCAGAAACCGACACCGAACACCAGGCGTTCCTGATTTTTGCCTTGGTTGGCGTCTCTGGGGCCGGCATCGTCATTTATTCTGTGGATACCATCACCAGTAATCTGTTTACGGGTGGCATTGTGTTATTCATGATTCCGCGGTTTGTGTTGCATGGCACACCGGTGTCATTAGCGTTGGCAGTGCTGTTTATTGTCTATGTATTTTATGTGACGGTCGCTGGCCGTAGCCTGGCAAGCAGCTTGCGTGACAACATCATGCTGCGGATTGCGTCTAACCTGGATAATAAAAAAGTCCACCAACTGGCCTACTATGATTTTTTAACCGGGCTGCCTAACCGGCGCTTGTTAGCAGATCGGCTCAACCAGTCATTTGCTCGTTGTGCGCGTCATAAAAGTTATGGCGCGGTCATCAGTCTGGATTTGAATAATTTTAAGGGGCTCAATGACAGCAAGGGCCATCAGGCCGGGGATGAGTTATTACAGCAAGTAGCCGCGCGTTTATCCTTGAGTTTGCGCAAGCGCGATACCATTGCGCGCATGGGCGGAGACGAGTTTATCGCCGTGCTGGATGAGCTTTCTACAGAAAAGGCTGAAGCGGTGGTGGCCGCGCACCGGGCAGCTGAGAATATGATGGCTGTGTTTTCTGCGCCGTTTGAGTTGCAAGAGTGTCTATACCGGACATCGCCCAGTATTGGCATTTGCCTGTTCCAAGGCGATCGCTACGATGAAGAAGAAGTATTGCGTCGCGCCGATATTGCCATGTATCAGGCCAAAAAGTCGGATAAGCTCAACAGCATCCAGATGTATGACGAGAGTGCGCATCCAGCCATTGAGCAACGCGCAACGCTGGAAAATGAACTGGCATTTGCCTTGCAGGGCAATCAACTATTGTTGTATTACCAGATCCAGGTGAATGAGGCGCAGCAGCCGATTGGTGCGGAAGTCTTGTTACGGTGGCAGCATCCCTTGCTGGGCATGATCCCGCCGGACCAATTTATCCCGATTGCGGAAGAAACCGGTGACATTGTGCCAATTGGCCATTGGGTGCTGACGCAAGCTTGCCTGCAACTCAAACATTGGGCAGCATCGACGCACACGGCGTCACTCAAGTTGTCCGTCAATGTCAGTGCCAAGCAGTTCAGTCAGCCAGACTTTGTGCAGCAGGTGACCGACATCGTGCACACCATTGGCTGTGATGCGCGTCATTTATGCCTGGAGTTGACCGAAAGCCTGATTGTAAAAAATGTGGATGAAGTGATCGGCAAAATCAATGCCCTAAAAGCCCTGGGGATTACTTTTTCACTGGATGATTTTGGCATTGGTCAGTCCTCGTTGTCAGTCCTCAGGCGCTTGCCTCTGGATGAACTCAAGATAGACCGCAGTTTTATCAAGGACATTGCGCATAACAATTACGATTCGTTCATTGTGCAAACCATCATTAATATGGGCAAAAACCTGAGTCATTCGGTGATCGCGGAGGGGGTAGAGCTTCAGCAGCAGATGACCTTGCTACAAAACATGGGTTGCCACAGCTTTCAGGGGTATTTGTTTAGCAAGCCGGTTCCGCTCGCCGAGTTTGAAGATTGCCTGCAGTCCATCCTCATGCAAAGGGTGCCTGCTATCCCGGTACCTTTGGCCAGAGTGCAGCAGGGTGCCTAGGCCGCGCTCAAGGATCATCCCGCGTTAAACCTTAATCCATTCCTCAGCCTGGCTTAGCCAGCGTTGCAAGTGTGCGCTCACCGCTGCGGGTTCAGTCCGCAACAACTTTTCTGCCACGGGTTTGGCGGCGGCCAGCAGGTGTTCATCCCGTTCCAGATCGGCAATTTTAAGCATGGGAACCCCACTTTGGCGGGTGCCTAACAGCTCACCCGGCCCGCGGATTTGCAAGTCTGCCTGCGCAATGGCAAAGCCATCATTGCTCTCATAAATCACTTTTAGCCGCTGACGGCCAATTTGTGAGCATTGCTGTTTGCTATAGAGCAGGATACAAGTACTTTTGGCCGCGCCACGTCCAACGCGTCCGCGTAACTGATGTAACTGGCTTAAGCCCATGCGCTCTGCGTGTTCAATCACCATTAAACTCGCATTCGGCACATCCACGCCCACCTCAATCACGGTGGTAGCTACCAGCAACTGGATCTCATTGGCAGCAAACGCCTGCATGACGGCCTGTTTTTCGATCGGTTTCATGCGGCCATGCACCAACCCGACCTTGAGTGTTGGAAATACCTGCTGCAGGGTGGCAAAGGTGTCATTCGCGGTTTGCAATTGCAAAGCCTCAGACTCTTCAATCAACGGGCATACCCAGTAGGCTTGGTGCCCTTGCGTGCAAGCCTCATAGACGCGCTGCAGGATTTCTTCACGCCGGTCATCGGCGACCAGCTTGGTCACGATGGGCGTTCTGCCTGGCGGTAATTCATCAATCACCGACACATCCAGGTCGGCATAATAACTCATGGATAAAGTACGCGGGATCGGTGTGGCCGACATCATGAGCTGATGGGGTTCGAGGGTGGCTGCAGGCCCATTGGTCGCGCCTTTTTTCCTGAGCGCCAACCGCTGGCCGACCCCAAAGCGGTGTTGCTCGTCGACGATGGCCAGCCCTAATTGCCTGAACTGCACATCCTCCTGAAATAGTGCATGCGTACCCACGGCCAGCATGGCTTCACCACTGGCAATCATTGACAGTGATTGCTCACGTTCTTTTTTGGGTTGGCTACCAGTCAGCCACGCCACGGTGATGCCCAACGGGTGTAGCCAGCCGCTGAGTTTTTTGTAGTGTTGTTCGGCCAGGATTTCAGTCGGCGCCATCATCGCCACCTGCCAGCCGTGCTCAAGCAGTTGCAGCGCCGCTAGGCAGGCGACAATGGTTTTGCCGCTACCGACATCGCCTTGCAACAGGCGCTGCATGGGGTAGGGTTGGGCCAGGTCGCGGCGGATTTCTGCAACAACCTTGTTCTGAGCCGCGGTCAGCGCAAACGGCAGCATGGCCAGTAATTGGTCTGCGAGTGCATGGCTGTCGGCAATGGCGGGAGCGCTGGCGCGTTGGCGCCGCGCATAATGCTGGCGCATGGAGAGCTGTTGGGCCAGCAACTCGTCATAAGCCAAGCGTTGCCAGGCGGGATGGCTGCGGTCTTCCAGGCTGGCGAGCGGACTGTCTGGCGACGGCTGGTGCAACAGGTGAATGCTGCTGGCAAAGTCAGGTAAGGCCAGCGGGTAATATACCCAGTCTGGCAGTGTTTCGGCTAAAAACTCAGGGTGTAATACCAGGTTGACGGCTTTGCGCAGATTATTCTGGCTGAGTCCGGCAGTGGTCGGGTAGACCGGGGTCAGCGCCTGGTTCACCGGCGTCTCTTCTGTGACTTTGCGTTGGGTGGGATGCACCATTTCATAGCCAAATAAGCCGCTGCGGACTTCTCCGAAGACGCGCAAGCGCTGGCCTGTTTGCATGGCTGCCACCTGGCTGGGATAAAAATGCAAAAAACGTAAATGCAGGATGCCCGTGTCATCTTGCAGGCTGACGTTGAGCGCCTTGCGGGGTTTGTAGCTGACCTCTTGATGCACTACCACGCCTTCGACCTGTGTTTGTTCACCCAAGCGTAAATCGCGGATGGCGGTAATGCGGGTTTCATCCAGATAGCGCAGCGGCAGATGAAGGAGCAAGGCCTCCACTGAGGCAATGCCTAGCTTGTCTAATTGGCTACGTAGGGCAGGCGACAAACCTTTGATTTCGCTCAAGGCACGCATGCAATTTGGCCAGGCTTACTGGATACGCTGCTCCACCTGGTTGCCTTTGACGCGGTTAATGCGCACGATTTGCTGAATCTTGCGCAGGTTGCGGATCAAGGTTGCCAGATGCACGCGGTTATGGACCTGTAAGGTAAAGTTGACGTTGGAGTATTGGCTGCCATCGCTGGTCTCTACGCTGACATTGTCAATATTGGCTTCTGCATTGGAAATGGTGGCCGCAATCTTGGCCAGCATGCCGCGCTCATCCACCACCGTGATGCGCAGGTTGACGCTAAACAGTTTTTTCGGATCGGCATCCCATTCCACATCCAGCCATTTTTCAGGATCTAGGCGGAATTTGCGGATGGCCGGGCAATCATGCGTGTGAATAACTAAGCCTTTGTCTTTGTTGATAAAGCCTAGGATGGGGTCGCCTGGAATCGGGCGGCAGCAAGGCGCAAATTGAACAGCCATGCCCTCAGAGCCACGGATGGTAATGGTATCAAGTACCTTGCCGGCCTTCTCTTCGGCCTCAGTCGGATGCGCCAGCAGCTGGTGCGCTACCATCAGGCTGTTACGTTTACCTAGGCCGATATCGGTCAAAATGGCCTGGCGGGTTTTGCTGCCGTAGTCATTCATGACTTTTTGCCATTGCTTGTCGCTAATCTCGGCCGGCTCGATATGCATGGCGCGCAAGGCGACATTCAACATACGTTCGCCCAGTTGCGCCGATTCTTCAACCTTAACGGTTTTCAGGTAATGGCGGATATGTGAGCGCGCCTTGCCGGTGACCACATAGTTGAGCCAGGCCGGGTTAGGTTTGGCCAGCGGCGCAGTAATGATCTCCACATGGTCACCATTGCGCATTTCACTGCGTAATGGCGCCAGTTCGTTATTAATTTTGACCGCAACGCAACTGTTGCCGACATCCGAGTGCACGGCATAAGCAAAATCAACCGCCGTCGAGCCGCGCGGCAAAGCCATGATGTTGCCTTTGGGCGTAAACACATACACCTCATCCGGGAACAGGTCGACCTTGAAGTTCTCCAGGAATTCATGACTATCGTCACTCTCGGTCTGGATTTCCACCAACCGTTGCAGCCACTGGTGAGTTTGTTGTTGAAGCTTGGTCAGGTGGGCATCGGTAGTTTTATACAGCCAGTGCGCCGCCACGCCCGCATCGGCAATATTGTGCATTTCCTGGCTACGGATTTGCACTTCAATTGGCGTGCCAAACGGGCCAAACAGTGTGGTATGCAAAGACTGGTAACCATTGGCCTTCGGGATGGCGATGTAATCCTTGAAGCGGCCAGGGATGGGTTTATACAAGGCATGCAAGGCACCTAATGCCAGATAACAGGCGGCATTGTCCTTGACGATCACCCGAAAACCGTAAATGTCGTTAATTTGCGACAATTTCATCGATTTTTCGCTCATCTTTTTATAAATACTGAACAGGTGCTTTTCGCGGCCCTGTACGTCGTATTCAATGCCATATTGCGACAGCTGATTCTGGATCGCTTCCAGGATTTTGCTGATGACTTCTTTACGGTTGCCGCGCGCTAGCCGGATCGCTTTATCAATAACGCGGTAGCGGTTGGGGTACAGATACTTAAGGCTCAGGTCTTCCAGCTCGTGGTAGATCGGGTTCAGGCCCAGCCGGTTGGCAATTGGCGCATAAATATCCAGCGTTTCGCGCGCAATGCGTTTCTGTTTTTCAGGACGCATCGCGTCCAATGTTTGCATGTTATGCAGGCGGTCGGCCAGTTTGACCAGAATCACGCGCACATCCTGGCTCATCGCCAGTAGCATTTTGCGGAAGTTTTCGGCCTGGGCCTGGGTGGCCGTTTGTAGCTCGACCTTGTCCAACTTAGTCAGGCCATCAACCAGATCCGCCACCTGTTTGCCAAAGCGTTCGGCAATGGCGGCAGTGTCCACCTCTGTGTCTTCCACTACATCATGTAGCAATGCCGCGAGTAGGGTGGGTAAATCCAGGTGCAGCTTGGCCAGGATGCAGGCTACGGAAATCGGGTGGGTGATATAGGGCTCACCGGTTTTACGGATTTGGCCCGCATGCGCCTGGTCGGCATAGCGATACGCTTGCCAGACCAGTTGCACTTCTTCTTCAGTGAGATATTTGCGGATGAGCTGGGTAAGGGGGGAATCCTCACGGTCAGCCGGGAGCAAGTCCGCTTCTTCAAAGTGGGCTTTGGACTTGCGGTGGGCGTGGTCGCCTGATGTCTGGGGCATGGCTGCTTAAGCGTGGCCCTTTTTCGCTAACAGCTCAACGCCAACTTTGCCAGCGGCGATTTCGCGCAAGGCAATCACGGTCGCTTTGTCTTTTTGTGAGTAACCATTCACCAGCGGATCAGACCCATTGGCCAATTGTCTGGCGCGGTAAGCAGCCACCAGGGTCAATTGAAAACGGTTAGGGATGTTGTCCAAGCAATCGTCGACAGTAATACGTGCCATAAAAACCTCTATCTGTTTGAACCATCAGCCTGGCGGGAGCCAGCTTAGGTAAGTGATTGAATCAATGACGCGTGGCAGGCTACCTGGCGGTTTAACTGCAAGCGCTGGGCGCGAACAATCGCCATCAGATCCTGCAAGGCCACGTCAAAATTATCATTAATTGTAACATAATCAAACTCATGCACGTGACGCATCTCCGCGCGCGCGGCGGACAGCCGTTGTGCAATCACAGCTTCACTGTCCTGGCCACGGCTGTTCAGGCGGTGTGCGAGCGCTTCGATAGAAGGCGGCAGAATAAAGATAGAGGTGGCATTGGGGAATAAGGTTCTGATCTGTTGCGCGCCTTGCCAGTCGATTTCAAGAATCACATCGCGCCCGGCCGCCAGTGCACCTTCTACTTCGCTTTGCGCCGTGCCATAGCGGGCGCTATGGACATGCGCGCTTTCCAGAAAGCCACCACTGTCTAGGATCTGCAGAAATTCCGGCTCTGATACAAAGTGATAGTGGATGCCGTCTTCTTCACCTGGCCGCGGCGCCCGCGTGGTGTGCGAAACAGAGAGTTTCAGGATAGGATCTTGCGCGAGCATGGCTCGCACCAGGCTGGTTTTGCCAGCGCCAGACGCCGCCGAGATAATAAACAAATGGCCGTGACTCATGAAGCACACCATTCCGGGTCAGGCAGTGAAGAAAATACGGCTTTCAGGCCTTCACCCCAGCCTTTGCGGATGCTGGCGTAACAAGGGTCATCTTCGGTCAGGCGTTGCCGGCAGCCGGCGCTTAAAGTGTCAGTTCGGTATATCATCAAATCAATCGGTAAAGCCACAGAAATATTGCTGCGGATGGTGGAATCAAAAGAAATCAGCACGCATTTTACCGCATCTGTCAGGTTGGTTTGATGTTTGATCACACGATCAATGATCGGTTTGCCATATTTGGTTTCACCGATTTGCAGATAAGGTGTATCCGGCGTGGCTTCGATAAAGTTACCGGCGGCATACACATTAAACAGGCGTGGCTTTTCGCCCTTGATTTGCCCGGCGACCAGCACGCTGGCACTAAAGTCTATGCCGTGTTCTTTCAGTGCTTTGCCATCGCGCTGATGCACGCTGCGCATGGCGGCGCCAACAACGCTGGCGGCTTCAAACATCGAGTGCACGTTGTGCAAGTGGGCATGGCTTTCTGCCGATTTGAGTTGCTCACGGCACAAGTTGACTACCGATTGCGTGATTGCCAGATTGCCAGCGGTCAGCAGCACAATCATGCGTTCCCCTGGCACCTCGAAGACATGCATTTTGGGCGCAATCGCCACCTGGTCCACGCCGGCATTGGTACGCGTGTCAGAGGCCAGGACCAGGCCTTGTTCCAGCAGGATTCCTACACAGTAAGTCATTGCAAGTCAGTCATTTATCCGGTTAAAAAATCATCATAGCATGCGAGTGCTGCTATTGCTGGGCAGCTTGTGCCTGCGCGTGCAATTGCTGCAAACGGGCGTGCCGCTCGGCTTCACTCAGGGCCGCCTGGCGGTTGACGCTCACCACACTAGCCATGCCTTCCAGGCCGCCCCCCATGCGTGAGCCCGTCACTGGGCTGGCACTGCGGTAATCCAGGCCCACGGCCAGTTTGATATGGGTTTCGTCGACAACCTTCCCATTGGAAACATCCAGTCCTAGCCAGGCGTCGTGCTGCCAGACCTCCACCCAGGCATGGGTTTGCATCAGGCTGCCATCTTCGGTAAACAGGTAGCCGCTCACATAACGTGCAGGCCAGCCCAGGCTGCGGCAGCAGGCAATAAAAGCATGTGCATGGTCCTGGCAGACCCCTTTGCCCAATTGGAACGCCAGCGCCGCTGGCGTGGTCACTTGCGTAGCGCCTTTGCTGTATTGCATGCGTTCGCGCAGGGCCTGCATCATTTCCAGCGCCGGGGCATGCGCAAATGCTTGGACAAAGCCAGCGATAGCGTCATCTGGCTGGGTCAGCGGGGTCTCACGCAAAAAAAGCGCTAGCGGTAATGCGTCGGCGGGGCTGCTTTGTGCCTGCCGGGTATCGACCTCACCGCTGACCGTGATCAATAACGCCTGGTGAGGGTGGTCGATGACCAGCGTATGTGCCTGGTTGCCAAATGCATCTTCAAATGGCGTCAGCTGTCCCGCCACTTTGATCTCCCACTGTTTGACTTGCTGGCGTGGGTCGCTACGCGGCGTCAGCCGTAGCTGCTGTATGGTGTATGGCACACTTTCGCTATACACGTATTGGGTTTGATGTTCGATGGTTAACTGCATGGCGCTTCCCAAATAAAAAAGCGCAGTGCTGTTAGCAACCTGCGCATGAGGGGATCATGGCAATCGGGTATCCGGCGTCAGGTAGTGGCGCTT
This sequence comes from Methylophilus sp. 3sh_L, assembly GCF_046766015.1. Lineage (NCBI taxonomy): Bacteria > Pseudomonadati > Pseudomonadota > Betaproteobacteria > Nitrosomonadales > Methylophilaceae > Methylophilus > Methylophilus sp. 3sh_L. Next base: position 153,663 of record NZ_JBKOUF010000003.1, on the reverse strand, counting down.
AAAAAATTACGTTGTATTTCCTCGCCCAGTTTGCGGTTGGCCAGGATAAATTCATCCAGAAAATGATGGACGCCATCTTTTAAGATATCCAGCATGCGGCCGTAATGCAGTCTGGCATGCATCTGCCCAGCCAGCCGTTCAGCTTCGGTGTTGCGGCTACCAGCAACCTGGCGCAAGATAGGCATGATCTCTGCATAGCAGGCATGCAGCGAACGCGGCATGTCTTCACGCAGAATCAGTAATTCAGACACTTTGGTCGGCTCAATCGCATCGCGGTAGACTTTTTGATATGCCTGAAACGCTGACACCGAGCGTAATACTGCGCTCCATTCATAGTAGTCGACCGCGCCATCATTGGCTTCCTGCATGGGGATCAGGTATTCATATTTCACATCCAGCAGGCGCGCCGTATTGTCAGCACGTTCCATGAAGGTTCCCAGGCGCACAAAACTAAAGGCTTCGTCACGCAGCATGGTGCCAAAACAGACGCCGCGGAACAGGTGCGAACGGCTTTTTACCCATTCGCAAAACTCGCTTAAACCGGATTGGGTCAGGTCCTGTTTGATGTACTGCCCAAACTCGATCCACAGCGTGTTCATGTTTTCCCAGGTTTCGGTGGTCATGGCAACGCGCACGGCACGGGCGTTTTCACGCGCACTACGTAACGAGCTGTAAATGCTTGATGGATTCTGGCTATCCATCACCAGATGTTTGATGACATTGGCGGCCGACAGCTCTTTATAGAGGCCATCGTAAATATCGCGGATGCCGGCAATTTCAAGCACGGCATCCCATAGTTCGGCTTCGTTGCTGCTGTCTGAAGGCAATAAGGACATGTTATAAGTCACGTCCAGCACACGGGCGACGTTTTCAGCGCGCTCGATGTAACGTGCCATCCAATATAAGTGATCTGCGGTACGGCTTAACATATGACGGCCTCTTGCGTTACTTGTTGGGCAGCCATTTGTGACTGCACGGTTTCTACACATACATCGTCCCGCTCCAGCACCCAGGTATCTTTGGTGCCGCCCCCTTGCGAGGAGTTGACCACCAATGACCCTTCTTTGAGCGCCACGCGTGACAAACCGCCTGGCACCACGCTGACCGTTTTGCCAGACAGGACAAAAGGCCGTAAATCCACATGGCGTGGCGCAATCCCCTGGTCAACCAGGGTCGGGCAGGTAGATAACGCCAGCGTCGGTTGGGCAATATAGTTGGCGGGTTTGGAGACAATGCGTAAACGGAATTCTTCAATTTCCTGCTTGCTGGCAGTGGGGCCGACCAGCATGCCGTAGCCGCCGGAGCCCTGCACTTCCTTGACGACCAGCTCGGGCAGATGATCCAGCACATAGGCCAGATCATCTTCCTTGCTGAGTTGATACGTAGGCACGTTCTGCAGGATGGGGGACTCACCCAGATAGAACTTGATCATCTCCGGCACGTAAATATACGTCGCCTTGTCATCGGCCACGCCGGTGCCTACAGCGTTGGCCAATGTGACGCCACCATTGCGGTAAACGGAGAGCAGACCTGGCACGCCCAACAGGGAATCGGGCTTGAACACCAGAGGGTCGAGGAAGTCGTCGTCAATGCGGCGGTAAATCACGTCCACCCTTTGCGGGCCTTGCGTAGTGCGCATATAGACGGCGTTATTACGGACAAACAAATCCTGGCCTTCCACCAGTTCTATGCCCATTTGCTGGGCGAGGAAGGCATGTTCAAAGTAGGCACTGTTGTAAGCGCCCGGTGACAGCAACACCACGGTCGGATCAGTGACCCCGGTCTGGGCGACAGAGCGTAGATTATTCAACAGCACACTGGGGTAGTGTTCGACGGGTGCAATCGGGTATTTTTTAAACAAGTCCGGGAATAGCCGCATCATCATCTTGCGGTCTTCCAGCATATAAGACACGCCAGAAGGCGTACGCAGGTTATCTTCGAGCACGTAAAACTGGGATTCGCTGGTGCGGACCAGGTCAATGCCGGCCACATGTGCATATACCTGATTCGGTACATTCACGCCCACCATTTCCGGGCGGTATTGCGCGTTGGTCAGAATACTGTGCGGGACGATGCCCGCCTTGATGATTTCCTGATCGTGGTAGATATCATGCAAAAACATGTTGAGCGCACGTACGCGCTGTACAGCGCCTTTGGACAAATGCGCCCATTCACTGGCCGAAATCATGCGCGGAATCACATCAAACGGAATCAGGCGCTCGGCGCCATCTTCTTCACCATAAACGTTAAAAGTAATCCCGACACGACGGAACAGGACTTCTGCTTCCGCGCGCTTAGCCGCCAGTTGCTGCGTAGGCACATTTGCCAACCAGCGGTTATAAGCCTGGTAAATGGCCCTTATATTGCCCCCATAGCCCTGCATTTCATCAAAAAACTGTTTGGCCGTTTGCGTCATCGTGCTGGACCTTTGCCTTACTTGTAAAATTCATTTAAACAAGAGCAAGCCGTGTGCCAGCCTATAAAATCTATTTAAATCAGTTGCTTATGGTTTTGGTGAGGGGAGTTAAAAAACAAAACGCACCATTTTGGTGCGTTTTGGAATCACGGTTTTGGTGCAGACCAGGTTTTAAATAGGGTTATTCAATATTTTGAATCTGCTCGCGCATCTGCTCAATCAGCACTTTCAATTGCATAGAGACTTGTGTCGTTTCAATCGCCACCGATTTGGAGCCCAGGGTGTTGGCTTCACGGTTCATTTCCTGCATCAAAAAATCCAGCTTTTTACCCATGGTGCCGCCAGCAGTGAGGATGCGGTCCATTTCTACAATATGCGAGTTGAGCCGCGCCAGTTCTTCATCGACATCAATGCGTTGTGCATACAGCACGATTTCCTGGCGCACACGGTCATCTTCTGACTGCATCGCTTCACGCAATTTAGCGGTCAATTTTTCCTGATATTGATTGATCAGGGCAGGTAACAACGGTTTGACGATACTGATTTGTTCACGCACGCCTTGCAGGCGGTCAAGCAATACTTGTTTGAGTTTTTCACCTTCGCGTTGGCGTGCGGCAATCAATTCATCAATTGCCTGCGACAAGCCATCCAGCAGGCTCTGCGCCAGGGCTTCGGTATCCGTGCTTTCGGTTTGGCAAACGCCTGGGAGTTTGAGCACTTCAACCAGATTGACGGGTTGTGCCTGCGGAAAATGTTGTTGCAGTGCAGTCAGGGTTTGCGCGATTTGCCCCACCATCTCCGCATTGAGTGTCAAATTGGCGACTGCCGCATCGCTCTTGAGGCTGATCCGGCATTCCACCTTGCCACGTCCCAGGCGCGATTGCAGCAATTCACGCACTTGCGCCTCAAACTGGCGTAGCGCCTCATCCATTTTGACATTCAGTTCCAGGTAGCGGTGGTTAACCGCCCGTAGCTCAATCAGCAGCAGCCCACCTGTAAAACGGCTTTCAGTGGCCGCAAAGCCGGTCATACTTAACATCGGTTGGCTAGTGGGGGAATTTTTTATCGTCATCATTGGGCTCCTGGCAAACCCGCTGATTGTATCAAATGCGGTATCGTTATGCGAAAATGCTACAAACAAGGCGGCACGTTGCGCAAATCACAGCTTTCACTGACGCGCCGCCCTTAATAAAAGCCATGATTGTGACGTTAAAGCGCTAGTGAAGCTCGCTCATAAATACGATTTTGCCTTGCCGGTAGGCACCTTGCTGCATGACTACACCATTACTAAGGTGTTGAGTCTGGGCGGGTTTAGTTTCGTCTATCTGGCGCAAGATGCGCAAAAAACCACGGTTGCCATCAAAGAATACATGCCGGTGACCTTGGCCGAGCGTGAAGGCGACACGCATATCCGCTCGAATGGTAAAAATGAAGCCGCCTATAAACATGGCATGAAGTGCTTTTTTGAAGAAGGCCTGGCGCTGGCCAATATTGAGCACAAAAATATCGTGCGTGTGAAAAACTTCTTCCGCGCCAACAGCACCGTCTATATGGTGATGAAATATGAGCGCGGCAAATCGCTGCAAGACTACATCATGGCCTTAGCGCAGCCTGTGCCCGAGAGTTTTCTGATCCGCATGTTTGTCGAGCTGCTCAATGGTTTGCGCGAAGTCCATTCGCGCAAATTGCTGCATCTGGATATCAAGCCGGCCAATATTTATATCCGCCTGGATGGCTCGCCGGTGCTGCTGGACTTCGGATCGGCGCGCCAGGCGTTGTCCGAGGTGTCGTTAGCACCGACTTACACCCCCGGCTATGCGCCCCCGGAGCAATACATAGACCGCAAACACCTGGGCCCGTGGAGCGACATATACAGCATAGGCGCCAGCATGTATGCCTGTTTGCAGCGCGCCTCGCCTGTGGCTGCCAATCTGCGGCTCAAGAATGACTCCTTGGTGCCAGCCATCGAGCTTGGCAAACAGATATACTCTGAAAAATTGCTGGCGATTATTGATGAGTGTATGCAGCTCGACTACATGCTCAGGCCGCAAAGTGTATTTTCATTGCAGAAAAAAATGATCGGCATCCATGTGGCTGAAGATCCGCGTGGCTCGCTGGTGGATAAAATTATTAAAGTGTTGACCAAGCCACTATAAGCCACTATGAAATTCATCCTATGAAATTCACCATTGCACAAGGCAGTCGCCAGGGGCCGCGACCTTATAACCAAGACCGGCTGGCGTACTCTTACCACCGCCATGCCATTTTTATGGTGTTGGCAGATGGCATGGGCGGTCACCAGCATGGCGATGTGGCGGCCGAAATCGCGGTCAAAACCATGATCGATGCCTTTCAGCGCGAGTCACAACCCATGATTGCGCAACCAGCCCAATTTTTGCGCGAGCAGATTGCGCAGGCGCATGAGGTGATCGAAAGCGTCCGCCTGCAAAAACGCCTGCAAGAGTCGCCGCGCACCACCATCGTTGTGGCGTTGATCCAACACAACAAACTGTTTTGCGCCCATGTCGGCGATTCCCGTGCTTACCTTTACCGCAACGGCCTGGTCGAGTTTCAAACCGAAGATCATTCCGTGGTGCAATCCTTGTTGCGCGAGGGTAAAATCCGCGCCGACGAGGTCAACCATCATCCGCACCGCAATAAAATTTATAATTGCGTCGGCGGGGATCGCGAGCCACAGGTTGAACTGACCGCGCCGATTCCATTGCGCGAGGGCGATGTGGTGCTGCTGTGTTCGGATGGCGTCTGGAATGTGGTGTCCGAGATCAGCATGGCGCAACATATGCTGGCGGCGGATATTCATGATGGCGTCACGCGCTTGCTTGACGATGCTGATGCCGCCAGTCTTACCGTTGGTGATAACATGAGCGCCATTGCGTTGCAGTGGGGCGAACGCATAGTTACCCCGCTGACGATCTCAACGCTGGATTTACCGCTAGACGTCACCACCACCATGATGAATGAAAGTCCGGCCACGCCCAGTCCTTATGCCTTAGACCTGACGGACGAAGAAATTGAAAAGGCGATTGCCGAGATACAAGAAGCGCTGGGCAGAACCCGGCAATTGATTAAATAAGAGAAAGTAACCATGACCAGACCCAGCCAGCGCGCCAACGACCAGTTGCGTGCCATCGAAATCATCCGCCATTACACCAAGCATGCTGAAGGCTCTGTGCTGGTTAAATTTGGCGATACGCAAGTGATTTGCACCGCCAGCGTAGAAGAAAAAGTGCCTGGCTTTTTAAAAGGCAAAGGCCAGGGCTGGGTGACGGCAGAATATGGCATGCTGCCACGTTCAACAGGTTCACGCATGGACCGCGAAGCCGCGCGCGGTAAACAAACTGGCCGTACGCAAGAAATCCAGCGCCTGATCGGCCGTAGCTTGCGCGCCATTATTGACCTCGAAAAACTCGGTGAACGCACTATTCACTTTGACTGTGACGTGATCCAGGCTGATGGTGGCACACGCACCGCCAGTATTACCGGCGCCTATGTCGCCATGGTGGATGCCGTGAGCACTTTGCTGCAAAAAGGCCTGCTGACTGAAAGCCCGATCAAAGATTCTGTGGCTGCTATTTCCGTGGGTGTCTATCAAGGTACGCCAGTGTTAGACCTGGACTATATTGAAGACTCCGACTGCGATACTGACATGAACGTGGTCATGACCGGCAAAGGTGGTTTTGTAGAAATTCAGGGCACTGCCGAAGGTGAACCGTTTGCGCGTGAAACCATGAACCAGATGCTAGACCTGGCCGCTAAAGGCATCAGCGAAATTTCCGTGATTCAAAAAACCGCACTGGCCGCTTAAGCATGGCCTTGCCCTTCAATAAACTGGTCATTGCCTCCGGTAACAAAGGCAAAATCCGTGAAATTGCGCATTTGCTGGCCCCCTTGAATATCGAGGCGGTGCCGCAATCCGAGTTGCATGTACTAGAGTGCCCCGAGCCGTATGGCACTTTTATTGAAAACGCGCTGGCCAAGGCGCGCCACGCCAGCCAGCATACCGGCTTGCCCGCACTGGCGGATGATTCCGGTTTATGTGTTGATGCCTTGCATGGCGCGCCTGGCGTGATCTCAGCTCGCTACGCCGGGCCACAACCGACCAAAAGCCTGCTCACGCAAGACGAGCGCAACAACGATAAATTGCTCGCGGCCATGGAACGTATTGCCGACCGCCGTGCCTATTTCTATAGCGTGGTCGTGCTAGTGCGTCATCCACAAGACCCGCAGCCTTTGATTGCTGATGGCATGTGGCGCGGTGAAATCCTGCGTGAGTTCCGCGGCACCGAAGGCTTTGGTTACGATCCACTGTTTCTGGATACGCAGACAGGCAAAACCGTGGCAGAATTACCGCTTGAGATCAAAAGCCAGTTGAGTCACCGCGGCCAAGCGATGGCAAAACTGCTGCAACAGCTACACACACTAAGCAATTAATCAGGTGAGTAAATAAGTAAATGAGTAATGAATGGCCAAAATGGGTACGCGATGACGGTTCGGTGGTTTCCTGCACCGAAAAGGTCAAAGTCATGGCCGAAAATTTTGATGAACTGAAACAGATTGCACAAGATGCGCTGGAAGATGGCTTGCTGATGGAAGTCAGCGAAGCGCAAATGCGCAAAGCCTTGCACGAGCTTGTCGATACCTTAATCAATCCTTATAACAAGATTTAGGGAAGTGCTGAATAATTGAGCGAGCGGGATAAAGTGCAAGGCGCACGGAGCACAGGAACCGAGACAGTACGTGGTGTACGGCTCGGCTGCGAGCACCGCGCAACGCAGCAATTTGCCCGCGCAGTCAATTATTCAGTGCTTCCTTAGGCTTGCCAAATGGCAACCCTCTCACCCCAACACATCCTCCAAACCGTTTTCGGTTACAACCAGTTCCGCCACCAGCAACAAGCCATCGTTGAGCATGTGATTGCAGGCGACGATGCGCTGGTGCTGATGCCAACCGGCGGCGGAAAATCCCTTTGTTACCAGATTCCCGCCTTGGCCCGCGATGGGTTGGCGATTGTGGTTTCGCCCTTGATTGCCCTGATGCAAGACCAGGTTGAAGCCTTGCAACAATTAGGTGTGAATGCCGCTTTTTTAAATTCCAGTTTAAGCGCAGAAGATAATTCCCGTATCACCCGCCAGGTAGTGAGTGGTGAAATCAAAATACTGTATGTGGCGCCCGAGCGGCTCATGGTCGGCAGCTTTTTAAGCCTGCTCGATGAAGTGCAGCAGCATGTTGGCCTCGCTCTGTTTGCGATCGATGAGGCGCATTGCGTCTCGCAATGGGGACATGATTTCCGGCCGGAATATCGCCAGCTCACCGTGTTGCATAATCGCTTCCCAGATGTGCCGCGTATTGCGCTCACGGCTACGGCAGATGCACCTACACGTGCCGAAATTATCAGCCAGCTCAACCTCGAAAACGCCCGCCAGTTTGTCTCCAGTTTTGACCGCCCGAATATCCGCTACCACGTCGGCATTAAAAATAATGCCCGCCAGCAATTACAGGCCTTTCTGGAGCGCGAACATCCTAACGACGCTGGCATTATTTATTGCCTCTCCCGCAGAAAAGTCGAAGAAACCGCCGCCTGGCTGGTTGAAAAAGGCTGGTCTGCCTTGCCATACCACGCCGGGTTGCCTGCGCAGTTACGCGAACATCACCAGCGGCGCTTCCTGCGTGAAGAAGGCATCATCATGGTGGCAACCATCGCATTCGGCATGGGCATCGATAAACCCAACGTGCGATTTGTCGCGCATCTAGACCTGCCAAAAAGCATGGAAGGCTATTACCAGGAAACCGGCCGTGCCGGGCGTGATGGCCTGCAAGCCAATGCCTGGATGGTCTACGGCATGGGCGATGTCGTCTCCATGCGGCAAATGCTCGATAGCGGCGAAGCCTCCGAAGAACGCAAACGGCTGGAACGCCTGAAGCTGGATGCCTTGCTCGGCTACTGCGAGTCCACCGCCTGCCGCCACCAGACCATTTTGCGCTACTTTGGCGAAAGTCATCCCGGCGCCTGCGAGCAATGCGATAACTGCCTGCACCCGGTAGAAACCTGGCAAGCCACCCAGGTCGCGCAAATGGCGCTTTCCTGTGTCTACCGCACCGGGCAAAGATTCGGTGTCGGGCATTTAATTGACGTACTCACCGGCAAAGTCACACCACAAGTAGAGCGTTTTGGTCATGAAAAAGTCAGCACCTTTGGCATCGGTAAAACCATAAATCAAGCGCAATGGAGCGGCGTGTATCGCCAATTGATTGCAGCGGGATTTTTAGAAACTGATTTATCAGGCTATGGCGGTTTGCATCTCACTGAAGCAGCGCGACCAGTGTTAAAAGGCGAGCAGGAAGTCTGGTTACGCCGCGATGCCGAACCCGAAAAACGCATGAGCAAAGCTGAGCGCAGCGCCCGCGCCAAAGAAGCTTTTGAAGGTGCGAATGATGATCCGCTTTGGCAAGCACTTAAAGCCAAGCGGCTGGAACTGGCAAGAGAGCAGGGCGTACCACCGTATGTGATTTTTCACGATAGTACTCTGCTCGAAATTCATAATCGCAAACCGCAGACCTTGAATGACATGGGGCAGATTAGCGGGATAGGGCAAGCAAAATTGCAGAAATACGGGGATGCGTTTTTATTAGTATTAAGTGATCTTGTTTAGAGATTTGAGTGATTAATTTTAATATTATGATAGTGACTGACCAATTTTTTTCTGTAATATTTGTATCAATAGATTGAATATCTAAAAAGTGTTCTAATTCATTTCACTTCATAACTTGTCAGAACATTTTATGGCTCAAGATAACATCAGAATAAAATATGCTTTATATCTTAAGGGATGGTCATATGAAGGGGGCGACGTAAGCTTTTTGACTTTAAACGCCCAAAAGATTCCTCCTAATGAGTTTCAGGAAAGTATGCTTGGTCACATTTTTTGTCCAGGATGTAAGACACGACTCACTCGTTCGCCTAAAAACAAACCAATTTTTTCCAATCAACGTAAAGCTTGCTTCGTTCACTTACCATCATATAGCGATGTAGAGTGTGATTTAAGAACGCCGAAGCCAGAAGGTATGAAATATCTTACTGAGGAGTTGGCACTTCAAGCGATCGCCGATGATCAACTTGTAATCGTTAATGGGTTTATAAAAACATTACCTGAGCCTAATAAAGGTCCAGGAGAGCCTTATGATCAGAGTGCAGTTGAGGATATAAACGGACCAGTTTCAGAAATTCCCATTGCTCGCTATCAAAAAGATGTATTTAAGTTGCCCAGTAGAATTTCAACTGTCACGGGCATTTGTCGAAAATTTGATGAAAATCTTTATAAGTACTATGTTTTACCAGGTCAACTTACAGCAACCAGATTAATAGATAGTTTATTAAGTGTTCAGGACATTGATGGCCCTGAGGATACACCAAGATTATATTGGGGAGAAATAATCCAATCTTTCAATGCTGGACAAAATCCAAAACCTACGAATCTTCGAATGACAGAATTAAAGTCGGGCAAAGCGATTAAAGATTTTTACTTGAAGGCTGTTGATTCAAGCCAAGCAGAGAAAGGAATTAATGATAAATCGATTGGGCGAATAGTTTTATTCTGGGGGAAAATTACATGGAATGGGATCGGTTTGTGCATTGAGCGTCCAGCGTGGGGGGAGTTTTCCCTATTGCCAGTGCAGTATGAAAGATTACTAAAAACATAATTTCATTGTCTGAAAATTATTAGTTCAGATCACAATTCAATCTAAAGTTTAGATGCAAGTATTGTTAGTTTGTTGGCCACGCGTTCAATCATCGGCCCATCATCGCTAAGCTAATTTCCCGATTCTCAAACCTGCTTCAAAAATCGCATTTCTTAAAGTCTCCATACAAGGCGCAAACTCCACACTGAAGCCGTGATGTTGGCCAAGCTGTTGCAGGTAGGCTTGAGCAAGACTCAGTGCTTGTTTCCAGGTTGGTGCGCCAATTTCGCCACTGATTTCTGCGGTGGTAAACGATTGTGGGAGTTGTCCACCGGTCGTCGGTGCAAATGCCATTGGTAGCATGTCATAAGCGGGGGCGAGTTCGTATGGTCGGCCGTGTTCGCTCATAAACGATACATTTCCGTTGTGCATATCGGTGTTGCCTATCAATTTGCCAAACGCATAGAGCAGTTGCGCACCATGTGCTGCCTCTGCGGTGATCACTTTTTGTGCGGCCAGTTGTTGTGTAATCACTGGCCAGCTTGCGTTTGCTTTACCCACAAACTCGGCATCAAGCGCAGCTAATGAAAATAAGGCGCGGCGGCCATGTTCGCCAATGCGGTCAAAGCGTTGCACTTGCAAAAAGCGTTGTGTGTCGGTGTCAATAATCTCTGAGGCTGATGCTGACATGCCTGCTTGGAGTAGCGTTTCTAATGCAAGATGTTCTGCCAAGAGCAAATCTGCCCAACGTTGGGTGACTGGGTTTTGTGCGGGCAAACTGAATTTGACCAGCACATGTTGTGGGTCCTGCGCTGTTTGCACATAGGCAGTGAATTTGGGTTGCTCACCTCCTGCAGAAGAGCCTGGCGTGTCGCCGCGAGCGGCTTCTTCGGCAAGACGTAAAAAGTGCTGTGGGCGATCAGTTTGGGCGATGGGTGCCAGTGTCGTAGCGTTTATAAAGTGCGCACGAGCCACTTCACCCAGTAGCAGGTTGCCTGCCACGTCTTGTCCATGTGCGAGCAATGCACGTAGGCTGTGCGTGTCAGTCCAATCACTCAGTTTCTCTGGTAAGCCCAGCGCTGCCGCATGGCGGACGGCATAGGCGCGACCAAGAAAGCCTTGCGGGCGCATGTCATATAACCACCAGGGTAAGCTATCAAAGTGGCTGGTGATACCATCACTTTGCTGCATTACAAATCCTTGTGGTCTCACAGGGATCAGCGTGCCTAACTCGCTGATTTTACCGTCGCTATCCACACGATAAACCGGAATGTCATCAAAGCCACGGGAAGGGTCACGCAGGCAATATTGAATAGAGGCGGCAGCACCCACGCGCACCAGTTCATGATTTAATTGAGATAAAGCACGTGATACGGTAGGCTGACTAATTCCAATTAAATCAGCCAGTTGCTTTGCTTTTATCGGGCCATTGGCCAAATGTAAGCGCAGTGCTTGGGTGTAGTCAGCCATGGTTTGAATAGATGTTTGAATAAATAATTGAATAGATATAATAGGCGCGTAATGGGGCAAACACAACTTATTTGTTTGTGGTGGTGTATTGGCAGCGCGTTCATAGACGCGCAAGTGAATTAGCGAAGATTTTTGAGTAAGGGTTTGAGTGTCGGCCAAACATTTTCGAGTAACTTAGACTGTGCATTCACATTCGGGTGTAGGCCATCTTCAATCACTAAATCTGCGTGTCCGCTAATCCCATCCAGAAAAAACGGGATAAAGGGTGTTTTGTATTTTTCTGATAAATCAAGAAACGCCGCTTTAAAACCATTGGTATATTTAGGGCCATAGTTAGGCGGGATCAGCATGCCAAGTAATACAACCTGTGCATTCGCCTGTTTGCTGGCTTGAATCATTTTCTCCAGGTTATTTTTCATCGCGTCTACTGGCAAGCCGCGCAGGCCGTCGTTGGCGCCTAGTTCCAGCACGACGATACGGGGTTTAAACTGCTTGAGTGCTGCAGGTAATCTGCTGAGTCCGCCAGCGGTTGTTTCACCACTGACACTGGCGTTGGCAACTTCGTAGGGCAATTGCTTGTCTTTCACTCGTTGCGCTAATAAATTGACCCAGCCTTTTTCTTTGGGAATGCCATAGGCGGCGGATAAACTGTCTCCAAATACCAGAATCACCGGTTTGGATGTTGTCTCAGCCAGGGCAGCATGGGAAAAAAACAGAGTAGTGCATACGCTTAATATTTTGAGAAAACGGAACATCATTAATGCAAGCCCCTTATGCGGTTGAAGCAGTGTCTTTAAGTAAAACGGTTGTTTCCAATGATACAACAATCCCCATTTTGACTAATTTGAATCTTGCCGTACCCAAGGGTGAGAGGCTTGCGATCATCGGGAGTTCAGGTTCTGGTAAATCTACCTTGCTGGGTTTGCTGGCGGGGCTGGATATTGCCAGTAGTGGCAAGGTGTTGATTGATGGCAGCGATATTGGTCCGTTGGATGAAGATGGCCGCGCCGCCATTCGTGCCAAGCATATGGGGTTTGTCTTTCAGTCGTTCCAATTATTGGGCTCACTAACGGCATTTGAAAATGTGATGTTGCCTTTGCAGTTGGCGAGTCGCAGTGATGCGTCGTCTATCGCGATGGCTGCGCTCGAAAGTGTCGGCCTTGCAGCGCGCTCAACGCACTATCCAAAACAGTTATCTGGCGGTGAACAGCAACGAGTGGCGATTGCCAGGGCATTTGCGGCCAAGCCTTCGATTTTATTTGCCGATGAGCCGACTGGTAACCTGGATGCCGCAACTGGTGAATCTATCATTGAGTTGCTATTTGACCTGAATGTGAAAAGCGGCACGACGTTGGTGCTAGTGACACATGATATGAATCTGGCACGGCGTTGCCAGCGCGTGTTGAATTTGCAGAATGGTCAACTCAAAGAAATTGATATTGCAGACAACAAAGCAGGGGCGCATTAATGCTGGCGCTTTCTATTGCCTGGCGCCAGTGTCGTAGCCTGTGGTCATCAGGTGAAATCCGTGTCTTGCTGTTTGCGTTGATTCTGGCAGTGACGGCAACCACCTCAGTCAGTTTTTTCACTGACCGCATCAAATCCGGCATGCAAACACAGGGCAACGTGCTGCTTGGCGGCGATCTGGTGGTGATGTCAGATCATGCCATCCCGGCAAGCTATTTGGTAGAAGCGCAACGGCGGCAATTCCAGACCACGCAGACCATGGAGTTTCCAAGCATGGTGCTGAATGGCGAGAGCAGCCAGCTCGCCGAAATCAAGGCCGTGGAGTCCGGTTTTCCATTGCGCGGTCATTTAACCATTAGCAAATCTGCATCACGCCAACAACTGGCGACGGACGTTCCTGCCAAGGGCACTGTCTGGATAGAGCCTAGCCTGGCAAAAAAACTCGCATTGAATATTGGCGATAACATCAGTGTCGGCGATAGTCAGTTTAAGGTGTCGGCCTTGTTGTTGCTGGAGCCTTCGCGTGGCGGTGATATGTTCAGTATTGCGCCAAGGGTGTTTATGAATAGCGCCGATGTGGCGGCGACTGGCTTAATCCAGTTTGGTAGCCGAGTGAAATACCAGTTACTGGTTGCCAGCCAAGCGAATGAACAAGATGCAATGCAGGCTTATGCTGACTGGCTGAAACCACAATTAGGTAGAGGCGAGCGGGTAGAAGATGTGCGTAGTGCGCGGCCAGAAATGCGCAATGCGCTAGATAAGGCGCAACAGTTCCTTGGTATTGCTTCCACCGTTGGCGTGATTCTGGCCATGGTCGCCATGTTGCTGGCGAGCATACCCTATGTGCAAAAAAGCCTTGATACCTATGCACTGATGCGTTGCTTTGGCGCGACCAAACAACTGATTACGCAGATTTTGCTGTACCAGACATTGTTGCTGGCCTTGGTTGGCAGCGTCATAGGTTGTGTACTGGGCTTTGCCGCGCAATATGGATTAGCCATATTCGCTGAACGTCTGTTTTTGGAGACGTTGCCTAGCCCTGGCTGGATGCCAGTGATTTTGGGGTTTGTCACAGGGTTTGCCACTTTACTCACCGTCGTCTGGCCGCAGTTGATGCGCTTGCAAGCGGTGCCTGCCTTACGCATTTTGCGCCAGGATCTGGAGGGCAATGTGCGCAACAATGGCCTCGTATTTTTACCGGCATTTCTGGTATTGGCCGGCTTGGTATTCTGGCATTCCGGCGATCTTAAACTGGCAGGCATTGTATTGGCTGCGCTGGTGGCTTTGGTCGTAGTGGCCAGTGTTTTGGCTTTGGCCGGTATGCGGCTGATACGCGCATTATCCAAACAAGAGGTTGGGGCTTCGCAACGCTTTGGCGTGATTCAACTCGGCTTGATGGGATTCCGTCGCCGCCCGGCCTTAACCGTGGCGCAAGTGGTCGGTTTGAGCATGGGCCTAATGGCGATTTTATTGCTGGCCTTTGTGCGTAATGATCTGCTGAAAAACTGGCAAACCTCATTACCGGCAGATGCGCCTAACCGCTTTGTGATTAATATCCAGGCAGAGCAGATTCCAGGCATCAATGCATTACTGACTGAGCAAGGTATTAGCCATGCGGATATTTTCCCCATGGTGCGCGCACGCTTGGAATCAGTGAATGGCAAACCCATCAGTGCAGCGGATTACAGCGATGACAAAGCTAAACGCATGGCAGAGCGTGAGTTTAACCTGTCATGGGCGGTAGACATGCAAGCGGATAATACATCTGTGGCCGGGCAGTGGTGGCAAGCTGAAGACGCAGGTAAACATCTGTTGTCTTTAGAGCAGGAACTGGCGAAGACGCTCAAACTGAAATTGGGCGATCAACTCACTTATGACGTGGCGGGCACCAAGCTTAACCTGACCATTTCCAACCTGCGTAAGGTGGAGTGGAGCAGCATGCATGTGAATTTCTTCGCCGTGACGCCGCCAAAGGTGCTGGATAATTATGCCGCCAGTTATCTCACCAGCTTTCACCTGCCTGCGGATCAGGAAGAAACCATTAATCGCCTGGTCAAACAGTTTCCCAACCTGACCATTATCAATGTGTCTGCGCTGATGGAGCAGATTCAAACCCTGATCAGCAAAATGAGTTATGCCATTGAGTTTGTGTTTGGTTTTAGTTTGCTGGCGGGCTTGGCTGTACTTTATGCAGCACTGATGGCGACACGTGAGGAACGGGTGCGTGAAAGCACGTTGATGCGAGTACTGGGGGCTTCAAGGCGGCAAGTGATCTCCGCCATGCTGGTGGAGTTTGTCAGTGTCGGTTTGCTCGCCAGCGTGGTCGCGATTATTTTTACTAATATCGCTGCTTATTACCTGGCGAATCTCGTACTGAAAGTGGATTACCAGTTCAATGCCTGGCTCACTGTCGAGGCCGTGATCGCGGCGGTTGTGCTGGTGCCATTGGCGGCTTGGTTGGTGGCGCGACACCAGTTTAATCAACCGCCCAGGGCATTGTTGCAAAGCATATAGGTCAGTCAGGTGTGAGTGTTCCGAGTTAAAATGCGCGCATGATCCCTATTTACCCTGCCAACAGTTTAAGTGACGCGCCCCTGCAAGGCGATGTCACGCTGAGCGGCCTGACCAATCCGCCACCGTTGTCGCTCTATATCCATATTCCGTGGTGCGTGCGCAAATGTCCGTACTGCGACTTTAATTCGCATGAAGCGCGGCAAGAGATTCCAGAAGCCGCGTATGTCGATGCGCTGATTGCCGACCTGGAACAAGCCACACCACTGGTATGGGGACGCAAAATCCGCAGTGTGTTTTTTGGCGGGGGTACGCCCAGCATTTTCTCTGCCGAATCGATTGATAAGATACTGAGCCATGTGCGCATGCTGACCCCGCTGGAATATGGCGCGGAAGTCACCTTGGAAGCCAACCCCGGCACGGTAGATATCGCTAACTTCAAGGGTTATCGCGACGCAGGCGTAAACCGTGTTTCGCTGGGCATACAAAGTTTCCAGCCACAATATCTCAAATCCCTAGGCCGTATTCATGACCGTGAACAGGCGCTCGCGGCGGCAGAGTTGGCATTGAACACCTTTGATAAGGTGAATCTGGATGTGATGTATGCCTTGCCAGAGCAAAGCCTGGAAGATGCCTTAAAAGATGCTGAAACCGCCTGCCAGATCAAGCCTGCGCATCTGTCGTTCTACCACCTGACGCTGGAACCCAACACGCCATTTCACCGCACACCACCCAGCCTGCCGGATGACGATACCAGCGCTACCATGCAGGAAGAAATCGAGAAAATTTTGGCCGCGAATGGTTACCAGCACTACGAAACCTCAGCGTTTGCCCAGCCAGGCCAGCAGTGTCAGCACAACCTCAACTATTGGACCTTTGGCGACTATTTAGGCATAGGCGCGGGTGCGCATTCTAAGTTGAGTTTTCACGACAAGATCATTCGCCAGAGCCGGCATAAGCATCCGAAGCGTTATCTTGAAGCAGTTACTACCGGGCAGGTGGTGGATAGTGAATGGCAGATTGGGCGTGAGGACCTGGCGTTTGAGTTTATGATGAATGCGTTGCGCTTAGTGGATGGCGTTGAGGCTGGGTTGTTTCAGCAACGGACGGGATTGCCATTAAGGACGATTCAGTCAACCTTGCAGGCGGCGCAGCAACAGGGGTTGTTGGCTGAGCAGAGTGGAGTGATTGCACCGACATTGAAAGGGCAGCGGTTTTTGAATGAGTTATTGGGGATGTTTTTACCGTAATACTTGACGCAAGCAGGAGTTTTAAAGTGGTAGGGTGGGCATATATGCCCACGCTTGTGATCGGTGATTGATTGTCACGCTCTCTGTCGCCCTTCGGCGAGTCACTTTTCTTTGCTTGCACAAAGATAAAGTAACCAAAAGAAAGTGCACCCTAGCTTCCGCTTTTATCCTGCGTTGCTCGTCAAAATAAGCGCTCGCAGAACTCATCCTAGCGGCCTGCACAAAACGCAGGCCACCGCGGGATTCGAACAGCCGCTCGCTTGATCTTATTTTGCCTGCGCTACTCGGCGCGTCAGATAGGGGCCCCGGAACACCATGCGACTGCCACCGTTGGCGGATTGAATAAAAGAATTATTTTTTTGAACGGCCCCAAACTTCTACGCTCGTAGTTTGGCGAGACAAATCCCATTCCATCACGCTGAGTAGCGGAGACAAAGTAAGGGAGAAGGGAGCGACTGTCTAAGCTCCGCGGCAGCTTGCGGGGTGTGCAAGCTGCTGGGGCGGGTTTCGTGACCGCCCACTTTGTTGATAACTAAGACTGCGCACCAGTCTGTTACGGCGGAGGCTAACTTGCGCAGCAATTTTAAGCGTAGCGGCCGTAGCCAACAACGCAAGGCAGCCGAAGGCCGTGATGGCTGGGTGCCCTTCTCTTTGGCTACGGCCGCCACCGCGTGACTTAACCTAAAGGTTAGCCTACGCCGAAACACTGCGTTAGTTGTGGTTACTTTCTGTGGGGCAAGCAACAGAAAGTAACTCGCCGAGAGGCGAAAAAGAATGTACAAAGCTTAACGCTCGGGCCGCCGCTCCTCCAAAACACCCCAAACCAAACTCAACACCAGCAACAATAGCGCACTCACCACAATCACCGCCAATTGCGGTGCTTGATAAAGCTTGTTCAGCGGGGTGTTAGCAATAGCTTTTGCATTAGCTTGATAGGTATCCACCACATGCGTTCTCACGGCCATGACACGGCGCGTTAAATGATCCACCGAGAATGAATAGCCTTTAAATGCAGGTAATTCTGGCAGGCGCACGCTTGGCAGCGACAGCTTTGGCAAATGCCACCCCGCGCTTTGCTGGGCCCCTTGTGTGAGTTGTACACTCATCACCAGGCCGGGTGTGACAAAGGTTTGCGGATCGACTTCATCGGCTTTTTTAATGCGGTGGGTGATGGTATGCAGGGTTTGCGCATTGGGTACGGCGATTAATTGTGCAGACTTGGCCGTTTGGTCTGCTTTGAGCAGGATGCCGCGGCTGCGGCTCAGGGTGAGTGATTGTTGTACAAAGCGTTGCTGGAGCACCGGGCTTTGCGGGTAGAGTTTGGCGGCAAGGCTGTTGACGCTTTCACCGGGGAGCAGTGGCCAGAGCATGGATTGCTCTTGTTTGGGATTAGCGATACCAAACGCGGCTTGCACGGGATGATTAAATAGCCGGAGCATCACGCCGATGACGATCATCAGGCCTGCCATCATCACCAACGATGATCTGAGATTCCATTGGTGAGCATGGCGGGGAATCATCACTGCCCTAACTGTACTCTGGCTTGTGCGATGGCACGGCGCACTTGTTCTGGTGCGGTGCCGCCGGTATGGTTGCGGCTGGCGACGGAGCCTTCCAGGGTAAGCACTTCAAATACATCTTCCGCAATCGTTGCGCTAAATGCTTGTAGCTCTGCCAAACTGAATTCGGCCAGGTCACGGCCGGATTCCACGCCTGCTTTGACGGCGTGGGCAACCACTTCGTGTGCATCACGGAACGGCATGCCCTTTTTCACCAGGTAGTCGGCGAGGTCGGTCGCCGTGGCAAAACCTTCCAGCGCAGCCTGACGCATGTTGTCGGCTTTGACGGTGATGCCGCGCAGCATGTCAGCGTAAATCTGCAAGGTCACCAGCATGGTGTCAGCGACATCAAACAGTGGTTCTTTGTCTTCCTGGTTATCTTTGTTGTAAGCCAGTGGCTGGCCTTTCATCAGGGTCAGCAGGCCGATTAAATGCCCATACACACGGCCGGTTTTACCGCGGACCAGTTCCGGTACGTCCGGATTTTTCTTTTGCGGCATGATGGAGGAGCCGGTACAGAAGCGGTCGGCAATATCAATAAAGCCAAAGCGAGGGCTCATCCATAAAATCAGCTCTTCAGAGAAGCGCGACAAATGCATCATGAGCAATGAGGCTGCGGCATTAAATTCAATGGCAAAGTCGCGGTCAGAGACGGCATCCAGCGAGTTCTGGCAGACGCTATCAAAGCCGAGCAATTCGGCCACCATTTCGCGTTTAATTGGATAACTAGTGCCGGCCAGGGCGGCTGCGCCCAAAGGCAAGCGGTTGATACGTTTACGCGCATCGGCAAAGCGCTCGGCGTCACGGTTAAGCATTTCGAAATAAGCCATTAAATGATGACCAAACGTCACTGGCTGGGCGACTTGCAGATGGGTAAAGCCTGGCATGATAGTGTCGGTATTCTTTTCGGCCAAGTCCAGCAGTGAAGTTTGCAAGGCACGGATACCCGCAATGGTGTCATCGACGACGCTGCGCAGCCACAAACGCACATCGGTGGCCACCTGGTCATTACGTGAACGGCCGGTGTGTAGGCGTTTGCCTGCATCGCCGATTTTCTCGGTCAGGCGTTTTTCAATATTAAGGTGGACATCTTCCAAATCCAGCAGCCACTCAAACTGCCCAGCTTCAATTTCAGCCAAAATTTCACCGAGGCCGCGTTTAATCTCTTCTACATCCTGCGCCGAGATAATGCCTTGCGTGCCTAGCATGGTGGCGTGTGCGATTGAACCCTGAATATCGAACTTGGCCAGGCGTTTATCAAAATCGACCGAGGCGGTATAGCGCTTGACCAGTTCTGCTACCGGCTCATTAAAGCGGCCGGACCAGGCTTGGTCCTTTTGATGCAAAGAAGACTGGGTTGTCGGTTTGGATGCGGTCAAAACAAAATTCTTTCTGCCAAAAAGGCTGGCTTGCGCGACTGGCGCTGAATACTTATGATGCTGGAGCCACATTATAAATGAACATCACGCTGTGCGTAAAACTAGCCGCATTCCCAATTTCCGCAATCTGGGCATACACTTACGTGTGCTATTGCTACATGTATGCATGCTTGGCTTGCTGGTGGTCTACGATAGCCAGCCAGAGTGGACGGTGTCGGCTTGGTTGAATGCTCTGGCACAGTTGAGTAGCCAGTGGTTACCACCGTTGTTGCTGGTGATGGGGGCGCTGACGCTGGCGTACCCGTGGATGAGTCGCTGGATGTATCGTCCGGCGATTGCTGGGATCTTGTTGCTGGCGCTGAGTCTGACCGCCTGCGCAACGTATGGGTATCATGCCTGGATCACACCGTTGAGTTTGCCGCAGTGGGCGCAAGTCCTGGCCTTATGTCTCGCAGATGTGTTGATTTGCCTGTATTACCTTGATCTGCTGCAACGGGCATACTCCCCGGCCATCGCTGAGGCCCGTTTACAGGCCTTGCAGGCGCGCATCCGCCCGCATTTTTTGTTTAATAGCCTCAATGCGGCGTTGTCTTTGATCCGCAGCCAGCCACAGCGTGCTGAAACGGCGCTGGAGGATATGGCGGAATTGTTCCGTGTACTGATGGCAGACAACCGCGACCTGGTGCCGTTATCGCAAGAAATTGCCTTGTGCCAGCAATACCTCAATATCGAAAAACTGCGGCTGGATGAACGGCTGCAATGTGACTGGCAGCTGTCTGACATTCCGCCTGAGATGATGATCCCGCCGTTGATTTTGCAGCCCTTGCTGGAGAATGCCATTTATCACGGCATTGAGCCGCAGCCGCATGGTGGGGTGGTGCATATAGAGATCAAGCCAAGCGGTAAAAGCTTGCTGTTACGGCTCAGCAACCCGCTACCACCTCCAAGCAACCGCGCGAGTGGCAATAAAATGGCACTCAAGAATATTCGTGAACGCTTGCGCTTGCATTATGACCTCGAGGCGCAATTACGCCAGTACGAGGCGGATCAGCGCTATATTGTTGAAATCGTTATCCCGACACGGCCTTTGTCCGAGGTGATGCATGGCTAGCCTGCGACTGTTGATTGTGGACGACGAACCCTTAGCCCGGCAGCGCCTGCGCGATCTGGTCGGGGATATCGGCGGGTATGAAGTCGCCGGTGAAGCGGCCAATGGCGTGGAGGCGTTGTCGCTGGTGCAACAACAAGCCGTGGACATTGTGCTGGTGGATATCCGCATGCCTGTGATGGATGGTATAGAACTGGCGCAGCATTTGCGCGGCCTGGCAACGCCTCCCAAGCTGATTTTTACGACCGCTTACGATCATTATGCCGTGCAGGCTTTTGAGTTGAACGCAATCGATTATTTGCTCAAGCCTATCCGCAGCGAGCGCCTGGCCACGGCATTGGCCAAAGCGCAACCATTGCAGGCTGCACAATCGCAAGCATTGCAGCCATTGCAGCAAACCCGTGACCATTTGAGTATTCATGAGCGGGGCAAAGTGCTGTTGGTGCCGATTGCCGAGGTGCTTTATTTGCGCGCGGAGCTGAAATACGTGACCGTGCGTACCCGTGAAAAAAGTTACTTACTCGAAGACTCACTCACGCAGCTAGAGCAGGCTTATCCCGATCTGTTTGTCCGTATACATCGCAATGCCCTGGTGGCGCGCGCAGCCATCAGCGGCTTTGAAAAACAACGTATGGCTGAAGGTGAAGAGGCGGGGGAGGCAGCCTGGGTGGTTTTGCTTAAGGGCATTCCCGAAACCCTGGTGGTCAGCCGCCGTCACCAGCACCTTATTAAAGCCACTTAATTCAAAGTAGCTATTTTTTCTTTTGTTGCGCCTGGTCTATCACCTTTGCCGCCCAGTCACGCCCGCCCAGGCCAAAAGCAATCGCCAGCGCTAAAAATACGGCACCAAATACAATCACAAAGAGTGAGTGAATCAACTGCATGCCGATGCCAAGCTGTTCCAGTGCGATGAAAATGGCCAGGATCTGGATGCAATATTCCGCCGAAGTACTGATCACCAACGCCTGGTCAAATTTGATGCTGTGCAGCCAGGCAAACACCAAGCGGTTGATAAAGCGGGCAAACAGCGTCCCAAAGATCACCACCAAAATAGCCACAATGATGTGAGGCAAATAGCTGGCGAGCTCTTTTAGCAAGGCGGCTACTTCGTAAAGCCCCAATGAATTGGCGCCAGTGATGACGAACAGTAGAATCACCAGCCAGTAAACCACCTGGCTGATAATGCCACTGAGGGTGACTTTATAATTGGCGCTACGCATAAACGTTTCCAGGCCAGATTTTTGCGCAAAGGTATCAAAATGCGTTAGTTCAAGGATGCGTTTAACGCCTATCCTGACTGCTTTTGCCACCAGCCAGCCAAAAAACAGGATAACCATTGCAGCCAGTAATTTGGGCACAAAATGCACCAGTTCGACCCAGAATTGATTGAGAGAAGAAAGGAAAATTTCGATTTGGTACTGCATGAGTAGTCCTCCTCTTTGTCTTGAAAAACGTGACTTTTATTGCCACTTGCTCAGCCCTTAGGCATTGCTGAGCAGTCCTCAGCATAACTCAATCCGACTCTGATGTGGGTCAAAGGTTCATCCACATCGCTTGCGCAGTCATCTGCTTGGGCCGTGTTAAAATGCGCAGCTTAATCCAGCTAACTTCATCACAGGTTATTTATTTTGAGCACACTGAACTCTCCCGCCAAGTTGGTCATTGCTTCCCGCGAAAGCGCCCTTGCCATGTGGCAGGCTAAGCATATCCAGGCCAGGTTACAGGCTTTGTATCCACAATGCGACGTCAGTATTTTGGGCATGACGACCATGGGCGACCAGATTTTGGACTCGCCGTTATCAAGGATAGGCGGTAAAGGCCTGTTTGTGAAGGAACTTGAAAATGCGTTGGCAGATGGCCGCGCTGATTTGGCGGTGCACAGTATGAAAGATGTGCCCATGCACCTGCCGGAAGGGTTTGTGCTGGTGGCGACTGGTGAACGCGAGGATCCGCGCGATGCTTTCGTTTCTAATGACTATGCCCGGCTTGAAGACCTGCCGGCGGGCAGTGTGGTGGGGACCTCGAGTTTGCGTAGACAGAGCCAGTTGCAGGCGCGCTTTCCCTCACTCAAGATTGAATCTCTGCGCGGAAACCTGCAAACCCGGTTGCGCAAGCTGGATGAAGGCCAGTATGCAGCGATTATCCTGGCGGCTGCGGGCTTGATCCGTTTGGAGCTTGGTCATCGCATCCGCCAATTTATTTCTCCACAAGAAAGTATCCCGGCGGTGGGCCAGGGCGCATTGGGCATTGAGATCAATGCCGCGCGGACCGACTTGAAAACAATTCTGGCGCCGCTTAATCACGGTGATACCGAGCAATGTGTGCTGGCAGAGCGTGGCTTTAGCCGGGCGTTGGCGGGGAGTTGCACGGTGCCGCTGGGCGCTTATGCTACCAAGCAGGGGGATACCATTACCATGCAGGGCTTTGTGGCGAGTGTTGATGGTCAGCAAATGCTGAAAGAGACCGTCACGGGATCCGCGGCAGACGCTGAAAAACTCGGTCAGCAACTGGCCTTGCAACTGGTGGCGCGT
The DNA here is from genome assembly GCF_046766015.1 of Methylophilus sp. 3sh_L. Classification (NCBI taxonomy): domain Bacteria; kingdom Pseudomonadati; phylum Pseudomonadota; class Betaproteobacteria; order Nitrosomonadales; family Methylophilaceae; genus Methylophilus; species Methylophilus sp. 3sh_L. Next base: position 130,274 of record NZ_JBKOUF010000003.1, on the reverse strand, counting down.
GGTGCCGACAAGATTCTGGCAAGCTTGGACGGCGTGAAATGATCTTGCCTTTGGCCGGACGCTGGATTGCCGTCACGCGCCCCGCCGAGCAAGCGACCAAGCTAACCGCCGCCATCCAGGCCGCAGGCGGTGCCGTGATCTCTTTCCCGCTGCTGGATATTCAGGCATTGCCCGATCTTAGCCATTTTAATCAAGCCGTCACGCCCTTGACCCAGTTTGACTGGGTTGTTTTTATCAGTAGCAATGCCGTGCAACATGGCATGCCTTTGCTGCAGCTGGCAGGCATCCCCCCCGGCCTCAAATTTGCCGCGATTGGCCCGACGACTGCAGCCAGTTTGCAGGCATTTGGGATTACGCAAGTACTGACCCCGCAAGACCGGTTTGATAGTGAGTCTCTATTGGCACTTGAGCCATTGCAGGCAATGCAAGGGCAACGTGTGTTGATTGTGCGCGGGGTGGGCGGACGCGAAGTACTGGCCGAGACCTTGAAACAGCGCGGGGCGGAGGTCGTGTTTGGTGAATGTTACCGCCGCGTCAATCCGCAAAGCAGTGCACAAGTGCTGGCGCAGGCTTATCATGAAGACAAATTGCAGGGTATCGTGGTGACAAGCAGTGAAGCTTTGCGCTTTTTGCTCGATCTCGCGCATGATGCCGCCTGGCTGCGGGCCACGCCAGTGTTTGTTAACCATGCCCGTATTGCCGAGCAGGCAAGTGCGGCTGGTTTGACGGTTTACTGCAGTGGCGTTTCCGGGGATAGCGCCATGCTGAGTTTATTGCAACATCAGCTTTCGTAGTCGTCAAAGCAGCCTGCGTCTAAACGCCAGCAAACCCAAACCCAGCCATAGCATCGCTGCTCGATTTGCCTCTGGCACAGCCGAAACAGAAGCAGTGAGCGGGATGTTGATCAGGGGTGACGAAATTTGACTCGATGAGATTTGGATAGCGCCGCCTGGTTTGATCACGACTTGCCCTCCAACTGCAATCACGCCTGAGGGCGCATTAATGTGTGTGGATGGCATATTGAAATGCACGGTGCCGCCGGCATTGAATGACGGGTCAAAAGCTTGCCAACGAATGATGGGGTGTGTCGGGAAGAGACTGTTGTTCCCTGCATTGATCACCACTTGCCCACCACCGCTGCCAACGTTTTGAACGGCGTTAATATTCACGGTATTCGCGATCTGGATGCCACCTTGGATCGTCGAAAACGAAATTTCTGGCGCGTTCAGATTCAGGTTTTCAAGCAGCAAATCCCCGGCTGCGCGAATAAAGATACTGTCGTCAGAGTTTATCCAGCCGCCATTTAAAGTGAGATTGCCTGCACAGCTGAGCGAGGCGCCCGTGAGTGATGAAATCGATAACGCACCACTGCAGCTAGTGCTGGCAATGTTGATCACTGCATTGGCATGCGCCGCCACAGGTAGTGCTGCCATCAATGAAAAAAGTGCGGCGTATCGTCCCATTTTTATTCCCTGAATTATTTATGTTTAAATGTTTTAACATAGTGTAACGGCCGCTGTTTTGCGGTGAATGATGATTTAATGAAACCCGGATTAGGCCGGGGCTTAATATTTTGAGGTCAGCACTTGACAAAACAAACTAAATAACTAATTATTTAGTTATATGAAAACAGTCTCTCACATTCCAGAAGCCTGGACAGAGATCTCAGCCCTCTTTGAGGCGCTGGGGGATGCGCACAGGCAGCGTATTTTGCTATCGTTTGAAAAAAACGAGCGTTTGACCATCCTGCAGATTGTGGAAAGTTCGCAATTAAGCCGCACGGCCGTCACCCATCATCTCAAGGTGTTGGAGCGCGGCGGTGCTTTGCAGAGTGAAAAAGTCGGACGCGAGGTGTTTTTCTGGGTCAATAAAGCATTCATGCTACAAGCCCTGGAAAATGTGCTGGACTATATAAAAAACGAAATATAAAAGGGTAGGGAACCGTTATGCTAGTGAGTTTGTTAAGGGGTGTCTGTCGTTTATTGTTCAGGGTGCGTGTGACAGGCCTGGAGAATATTCCATCTGAAGACCGGTTGTTGATTATTGCCAACCATGAGTCTTTTCTGGATGGCTTGTTGCTTGGCCTGTTTCTGCCCAAGCGAGCAACCTTTGTCGTACATACCGGTGTGTTGAAGCACTTCTTTTTCCGGTTGTGGCTCAAAATGACGCCGCATTTATCGGTGGACCCCGCCAGCCCATTGGCCATGAAAAAAGTGATCCAGCGCCTCAACGCCGGCGAAAATGTGGTAATTTTTCCTGAAGGCCGCATCACGTTGACGGGGGCCTTGATGAAGGTGTACGACGGTCCAGGATTTGTCGCGGCAAAAACCGGCGTCAAGATTTTGCCAGTGCGCGTAGAGGGCGCGGCGCAGTCTTATTTTGGCCGCTTGTCGGATGCACATCCTCGCAAACTGTTGCCTAAAGTCACTTTGACCATATTGCCGCCTACGCAGATTCAAATTGAGCCGCATGGGCATCACGCGCCACTCACGGCCAAGCAGCGCCGTCGTATTGCCGGTGAAGCCATGCGCAACATCATGCAGCACATGCTGTTCAAGACACAGCGCAGTACCACATTGTTTGAGGCCATGCTGGATGCCATGGATAAATATGGTGCCAAAAGCCGCATCATCGAAGACATGAATCAGGTGGAAGAAACTTACCAGGAAGTGCTCAAACGCAGCCTGGCACTGGGCCGCATTGTCACCAAAGTCAGTCAGCGCGATGAGGCCGTGGGGGTGCTGATGCCAAACCTCACCAATACGCTCGCCTTGGTGTTGGGCATGACCGCTTTTAGACGGATCCCGGCCATGCTCAATTACACCGCAGGGGCAGAAGGCATGCGTAACGCCTGTATTGCTGCCAATATCCGCACTATTATCAGCTCGCGCAAATTCATTGAAGCCGCCAAGCTTGAAGACACCATCGCCAAGATGCGTGATCTAAATATTGTGTACCTGGAAGACTTGCGTGCCCAGTTTGGCATGCTGGACCGGGCCTGGCTAATGGGCTATGCACTGCATTATCCACGCGCCGCCATGGAACCTGCGACCGAAAACGATACCGCAGTCATCCTGTTTACTTCAGGTTCCGAGGGCAAGCCCAAAGGTGTGGTACATAGTCACAAAAGTATTGTGGCAAATACGCACCAGATTCTGGCCATGCTGGACTTTAATCCGTCTGATAAATTTATGATGGCATTGCCGCTGTTTCATGCCTTTGGCTTCACTGGCGCCTTGCTGCCTTTCCTCAACGGCATCCCGATCTTGCTGTTCCCATCGCCATTGCAATACAAATTGATCCCCGAAGTCATCTATGACAAGGGTTGCACGGTATTTTTCTCTACCAGCACCTTTCTGGGCAATTATGCGAAGTTTGCGCACCCCTATGATTTTTACAAACTGCGGGTGGTGTTTGCCGGAGCGGAGAAACTCAATGAAGAAGTGCGCAAAATCTACCACGAAAAATTTGGTATCCGCATCCTCGAAGGCTATGGCACGACTGAATGTGCGCCAGTACTCGCTGCAAATACGCCGATGGCGAACCGCCATGGGACGGTGGGCCAGTTTTTTCCGGGCATCGAATATCGCTTGGAGCCGGTACCAGGCATTGAAAACGGCGGCTTGCTCTATGTAAAAGGCGACAACATCATGCAGGGCTATTATTTATACGATCAGCCTGGCGTATTGGTTTCTCCCAAGGATGGCTGGTATGAAACCGGCGATGTGGTTGAGGTAGATACTGAAGGCTTTATCCATATCAAAGGCCGAGTCAAACGCTTTGCCAAGGTGGCGGGTGAAATGGTCTCACTCGAAGTGGTCGAGAAAATTGCCCATACTGCTGCCCCTGAGCATCAGCATGCCGCGACGACGGTCGCCGATGCCAGCCGTGGCGAGAATATTGTGCTGTTCACCACCGACGCCAAACTTAAACGTGAGGATTTGCAAATTGTGGCCAAAAATCTGGGCTCACCGGAAATTGCCATTGCCCGTAAATTGGTGGTGGTGGAACAAATCCCGGTATTAGGCACCGGTAAAACCGACTACGTTACCCTGAAGCAAATGGCGGAAAAAGCGGCATGAATCGCAGGCAGTTCTTGTTGGCTGGCGGTGCCTTTTTCTGCGCAGGCTTAACGCAGGCGGCATGGAAGTATCTACCGGATACTGGCTTAACGCATCCTTGCCATACTGGATTTCCCGAGTCTTTACGTGAACATCCATCTTGGCAACTTCTATGGCAGGATATCCGGCCAGAGCAGGTTTGGGATGCGCATGTGCATTTGGTTGGGGTGGGTGATGGTTCCAAGCAGACCTGGTTCAATCCTGCCATGGATGAGTGGTTGCATCCCCAGCTAAAAATACAAAAATCGTTTTATATCAACGCTACCTGTGCGGATCCAGCCCGGATTGATGAGACTTCTGTGAGCCGGATGGACGCCTTAGCTCAATCATTGCCTGCAGGGATGAAGTTGATGTTATTTGCCTTTGATTGGCACCATGATGGACAAGGCAAAGTTTCTAAACAGGACTCTATTTTTTACATCTCAAACCACTATGCCGCCAGCATTGCTCATCGGCGGCCAGACCGCTATGAGTGGGTGGCCAGCATACACCCTTACCGCGAAGATGCCGTCGATGCGTTGACACATGCCCATGCCCATGGGGCGAAGGCCATCAAATGGTTACCTTCTGGGATGGGTATCGATCCTGCTTCAGCCAAATGTGATGCGTTTTATGCCAAAGCGGCTAATCTCGGCATTCCTATTATTAGCCACACCGGTAAAGAGAGTGCCGTGCCAGGCGGCGACCAGGCCTTTGGCAACCCGCTCAGAATGCGACGCGCGCTTGATCGCGGCGTCAAGGTCATTCTTGCGCATTGCGCCAGTGATGGCACAGATAAAGATCTCGATAGAGGCGGACGCGAAGTGCGGAGTTTTGATTTGTTTAGCCGCTTGATGGAGAGCGCCGATTATGAAGGTCGATTGTATGGTGACATCTCTGCGACCACTTTAATTAACCATGCCTGGGTTTTACCAGAATTAATTCAACGACAGGATTGGCACCCAAGGTTGCTCAATGGTTCGGATTATCCCTTGCCTGGCATTATGCCGCTCACAAACCTGAATACCTTGATCGCAAATGGATGGTTGAGCGATACGCATAAATCTTTCTTGATTGCACTAAAAAACCATCATCCATTGTTATATGACTTTGCCTTAAAGAGGTTGTTGGTCATCCATGGTCAGTCCTTCTCGCCGGTAGTTTTCGAAACTCGACATATTTTTGAGCGCACATGAATAATCCTTTTCAGCTGTTACGCCAGCAACGTTTTGGTCCATTTTTCTGGACGCAGGGGTTGGGGGCATTTAATGACAATGTTTTTAAAACTGCATTGATTACGCAAGTGGCGTTTAACACGGCCAGTTTGACCACGCTGGATGGCAAAATGCTGGCGACCTTGCTGCCTGGCTTGTTTATTCTGCCGTTTTTCCTGTTTTCGGCGTCGGCAGGGCAATTGGCGGATAAGTATGAAAAATCACAACTGATCCGCTGGGTGAAAATACTGGAGATAGGCATTATGCTATTCGCCAGCATAGGCTTTTTAAGCAACAGTCTTTTCATGCTGGCATTGGCCCTATTTTTAATGGGGGTGCATTCGACCTTGTTCGGCCCGGTCAAATACTCTTACTTGCCCCAACATCTGCAGGTCAACGAGTTGACGGCAGGTAACGGTCTGGTAGAGATGGGTAGTTTTGTTGCTATTTTATTAGGGCAAGTGTTGGGGGCGTGGTTAGGCAGTCTGGAGCAACATGCCTTGTTTACCAGTTTGAGCGTGCTATTGATCGCCATTTCCGGCTATCACTTGAGCCGTAGCATTCCGCTATCACCGGCGCCTGTCCCAGAAATCCAAATTAACTGGAATCCCATCACCGAAACCATCAAGAATGTGCGTACTTTTTGGGCACAGCAAACCTTGTGGGTCGCGATTGTCGCCATCTCATGGTTCTGGTTTTTTGGCGCCACCATACTCGCGCAGTTTCCCAATCTCGCCAAGCATGTATTGCATGGCAGTGAGCGTGACTTTATCAGTTTGCTCTCGATTTTTTCAGTGGGCGTGGGGGTAGGTTCGGTCTGGTGCGAAAAGCTTTCCAAAGGCAAGCAGGAGCTGGGCCTAGTCATGATTGGTGCAGCGGGCATGTCAGTATTTGCCTGGGATTTTGCCAGTGTGACGGGCGATATCCAGCAACAGTTATTCGCGCATCCAGGCCTGACTTTACATACCTTGCCTGGCTGGAGTGTTTTCCGCATGTTGCTGGATGTGGCCATGCTTGGTATCAGTGGCGGCTTGTATATCGTGCCCTTGTATGTATTGTTGCAAAGCCGGGCGCAACCGGGCTACCAATCGCGTGTCATTGCGTCTAACAACATCATGAATGCCCTGTTTATGGTGCTCTCAGCAGGCTTTTCGGTGATGCTGTTTGGCATGGGCGTCAGTATCCCGCAATTATTTGGCATCACGGCCTCACTGAATGTGCTGGTGGCCATTTATCTGTGCTTCCGTCAGCCGGAATACTGGCATAGCGTGCGTGATTACCTGACAGGGTTGAGGCATTGATGATGCGACGACTGCTTGGCGTGGGTTTAGGCTTGATGTCGTCTTTTGCACAGGGGCAAGCATCTACAGATACCTTGGGTATGTATGCGCAAGCGCAATTTCGGACGGTCCAAGGAGATTGCCCGCAATGCACGGCCTTACCACAAACCTTGTGGTATTTTCGCCATGAAACGTATGCCGTGCCCACAAATGGATTGCCGGTTTCCCGCTTTGATACCAGCAAGCGCGGTGCTGAAGATATAGAGGCACTCAACCTGGAGGCATTGCCTGAATTGATCTGGACAGGGTCAAGCCAGTATTGGCCGCGGGCGGTACTCAATGACGCGGCCACCGAGGTCAAGACTGCACAAGATGAGCGTTTCGATATTCAACTGGTGCCCAAGATTCCCAGTAACCGTTCATACTGGAACGCCGATACCAGTCATTACTTCAGCCAATCTACGGTTTCCATTCGCGGCGAGTCAGAAGGTCAAACACTGGTTGCACGCACCATGTGGCCTCACACGTTTAAGCTCGATTTAACGGCCAGTGTGCAACCACTGCAAAGCGGCGAAAGCTTGCAATCCCTAGTACAGTTTGCCAATGGTGGCGCACGCAGCCCCTACCAAAGCAGATTGTTATGGGAGAAATCGCCTGGTGTTGGGCAACAGTCTTCAGGAAAAACAGCGTTAGGTATTTTGCTCAATGGCGCCCAGGGCGATGATGATGAAGCGCATGGTGGCCACTTTGCATTGGCTACCGGCGTGGTAGGCGAGGAAGGTGAGTACGGAACTTGGCTGGTCAATAATTACTACAATCTGGCTACCAACAGCGAAAAAGGAATCATTGCCGGGGTCACGCCATTTGATAAATACATGGCTGACCTCAACAGCGGGCAGGCATTTTACCGGCCTTCTTATATGCTGGTGGCAGTGTTCAGCCAGCCGGATATTCCGAAGCAGATACAGGCGCTGAATAATCGTGTTATGCAGCATTTTTACCGTAACGACCTGCTGTATGACCACGCGCTGGAAAACTGCGCCGGGATCAGCATAGACACCTTGCGTCATCTTGGCTGGCAAGTGCCTGAGCGAGGCGTGGAAAGTGTCCTCAAGGCAAGCGCGGCATACTGGTATGTTGCTGCCACAGAGCGCAGCCTGCAAAAGGGACGGGCGATTTACGATTACCTGAATACTGAAATGACCCGGCTGTTTCCGGCGGTGGCGTTTGATGCGATAGGCAATGATTTGCTCAATATTGCTTACTCGGGAGATCATCGCACATTGGCTTCCGCCACTATGCGCGCCATGCCACAGCAATTAGAGGCGCTTTATTTTGTGCGTATCCCACAGATCCCTTCCAGCCGGGCGTTTGGGCTGGCACCGGTGTACAGTTTTGCACAATACCTGCAACAGGCACCCGCCGACAGAAGCCAGTGGAAAATTATTCCGGTCACGCCTAATCCGCTACCTGAACAATTAAAAGATGACTTAGCACTTAAACCCCAAGTCCCCGGTCTCGTGCCTCTCACTGCCATATTGTTTTTAATCAGCGTGGTTTTAGCCGTAGCATTAATGCTATGGCTATTTTCAAAAATGTATCAGATTTTGACTGCCAGAGTTAAATATGCGAGTCATACCAGATAACACAAAATGTCCATGTAAAAGTGGAAAAACTTATGCTAGGTGTTGCAAGCGTAAAGGATTTAAATGGATGATTAACGAAGAAGGCGATATTTACAAAAGCATTCCTATCTCACCTCAGATTCATGAAGTTTTAGAGGAAGTATCTGAAAAATTCTTTCTCATATTTGAAAGAGAACCTCACGATAATGATCCTATTTTCATTGATAAGTATTTGATTGGTGATGAAGAGTTGGAGAAACGAACTATAGAGTTAATGGAGCAAGCAGGTTGGCAGCCTCAACTTATATACGCTTATCAAAAAACTGGTGGGCTAATGCTCAGCAGAGAGAACAAAAAGTTTGCGACGGAAAAGGATATTCAAGAGTGGAATGAAGCTATCGATGAATATTACTGGCTTGAAAAAAATCCGCCCCATCCAAATCCTGTATCAGTCTTGCTGGAAGCTATAGAAAGAGAGCTTGACTCGTGCATTATATGTCTTGGTTACGTTTTAGAGTCAGGATTGATTTCAAACGCTGTTCGGATTTCATCTTCTAGTGAATATTTCAGAGCGGATGACTATGCCCTTATTTGTGCTACCAAAAGCATGAAGACTCTTCGAGCTATAAAAGTACTCATAGCCGAGGATATTGGTGCAGATGCTCTGTCCTTAGCTAGGCATTTACTTGAGAATTACTTGCACATTATCTACGCTATTTCGAAGCCCGAGATGCTTAAACACGTTGTAGATGCCCAAATTGGCTTAAAACTTGGAACCCATGAGTTTGCTAGAACTGAAAATGGACGAGTAGACCCTCGCAGGATAATAAGAAAAAGTGATGGTGCTGAATATATAGGGCATATTTCGTATCATAAAATGGCAGAAAGTAGCCCACATCCAGAAGATGTTGAACTCTTCGATTATGTATATAGTTTTTTATCTGAATATACACATCCATCGTTTACAAGTGCAGCTCTTGTATTGGATGTTAATGGATCACTTAATCCACTATCCAACGAACTAAGACTAGAGGCAGTTTTTTACTCTATTTGTTTTGCAGGAATGATTTTGGACGAGCTACGCTTTTTACCACTTTTTTCTGAGGGTGCTAAAACCGATATCGCTACCGTTGTGCGTAGAATTAAAACCTGCGCACAAGAATTAATTATTACTATGCATGATGATAAAAAGTTTAAGTCTTTCAAAGTGCTTCAAGATCGTTTGACGTCACTGGGGATTTAAATCAAACGTGCCTAGTTTTATTGATTTTTTATTTTATGAAGATGAATTGTTAAATCTATAGCTAAGCCGCCTCCTACAAGAAAATAAGCGCAGTCCGATAGGCGATAACCGCTTAAGCATTATTAAATAAAACCACTACATTGGGCATAACGCTTGATGCACTCGTTGTTTATTTAAGGATGCAAAATATGAACAAATTATTGATTGCATTACTCGTCTCTATCATTTCAACAGCGTCTTCTTATGCGGCTGAAAGTAAAGATGACACCGCCACGTTAGGGACTTCTAAAAGTCCTCAAGTGGATAGGCAGCAAAGCCGTACTGACAAAGGCCCTATCGGCGGTTACCAGGATAGCGCCAATCATGATGCTAGCAATCTGGGTAATGCAGAGAGTCCGCAAGTCAAAGACCAAAGCCAACGTACGGATAAAGGTTCGGCAGACCGGCCCTTCAAGAGACACAAAAACAAGGTATTGAGAAATAAGGATGAAAAAGCGGGTACCATGCAAGGCAATCCCGTACAACCGACAGAGCATGAGTCTGCGCCACCGACGACAACAAATCAATGATGGCCTCTGGGATAGTCTGGGAACTTCGCTTTTGCCTATAATCTTCATCCAAATTTTTCTTGAAAATTAAGATGAAATGCACCTTTTTTCTTTAAAGGTGTCACATATTTCTCTAATAAAAAGAATCGTCTTATGTCCCTCACAACTAACCGTAAACTGATCCTGACGGCCATTATTTGTTTATTGCTGTATCAAGTCGGCACCTGGATCACAATCGTCGCTGGCGCCATCTGGGGTGCCGGGGCGGCCATTATTGTGGCGCTGGTCACATTTTTTTGTGCGCGTTTGGCCAAACGCGGGGCGAGCAGTACCGTCTGGTTTTTAATTCCCACGCTGTTATTTACCGTCATCCCGTTATTGGCCAAAGGTTGGAGTCTGTTTACCAGTCAGACCGGCATCGTCGATATGCTGGTCGATTTGGTGCCCTTGCTAGTGGGATTTGTGATTCCGGTGGGTTTACTGTCCATCGCCTACCTCGATTTACGAAAAAAGTCTTTTTGAGACTGGATTTAAAGGGTACCTGTCGGCTGGGCTATAAACGATATAACCCGTTATAATCCCAAGCTTGATTCAAACAGATTAAGCTTCTATGCAACCTATCTATTTCGGTACGCCGCGCCCTACGTCAAAACTGTGGAGATTTGCCCACGGGTTTGGACCTTATGCTCCGCTGATCGTGATGTTTATCAGCGGTCTTCTTTTGCTTTCGCTGACACGGCTGGGATTGGTGATCTGGAAGTGGGAGCGTGTGCTGGCGACAGGGGAGCTTGGGCAGATTTTATTGCAGGGTGTCCGTGTTGATGTGATACAGCTTGGCTTGCTGGCCTTGATCCCCGTGTTACTGTCACCGCTGTTGGCGACTCGCCGCCTGTTCAAGGTGTGGCGGCGATTCACTTTTTGGTGGGTGTTGCTGTCCCTGGTCTTGCTGGTGTTTTTAGAGGCGGCCACGCCAGGGTTTATTCTTGAGTACGATGTCAGGCCTAACCGCATTTTTGTCGAATATCTCAAATATCCGCATGAAGTGTTTGGCATGTTGTGGCAAGGCTTCAAAACCGAGTTGTTCTTTGGCTTGGTCATGACCGTGGTGGCGCTTGCGCTGGTGTCACGCTTACTGAAACCCTGGCGCCAAGCCGAGCCTAAATGGCATCCCCTGGCGGTATGGCTCGTCTGGCCTTTAGTGCTGGTGTTGACTGTATTTGCGATCCGCTCCAGTCTGGGTCACCGGCCAGCCAACCCGGCCTTGTTTGCCATCACGCAGGATAGTATGGTCAACAGTCTGATTTTGAATTCCACCTATTCGGTATTTTATGCCGCTTACAGTTTGCAGCATGAGGCAAAATCCAGCGCCATTTACGGTAAGCTGCCACGCGAAAAAATCTTTGCCTTGACTGGTGCAAAAGACGCGGAGATCCCGACCCTGACCACGCTGATCCCTAGTGTCAAACGGGACAAACCATTTAATCTGGTGATTTTGCTGCAAGAAAGCCTGGGCGCGGGGTTTGTCGAGTCGCTGGGTGGCAAACCAGTGACTCCGAATTTGGAAAAGCTCAAATCCGAAGGCATCTGGTTTACGCATTTGTATGCTACTGGGACGCGCTCGGTACGGGGCATTGAAGCCGTGGTGACGGGTTTTCAGCCAACGCCGTCAGACAGTACCGTTAAGCTGGATTTGAGCCAGAAGAATTTTTTTACGCTAGCCTCGCTATTATCCAAACGGGGTTACCTGACTGAATTTATCTATGGCGGCGAATCGCATTTCGACAATATGCGCAGCTTCTTCATGGGTAATGGTTTCCAGCAGATCACGGACCAGCCGGATTTTAAAAATCCAGTGTTTGTTGCCAGCTGGGGGGCTTCTGACGAAGATTTGCTGAATAAAACCCATGAGCAGCTATTGGCGCACCACGCCAGCGGCAAGCCGTTTTTTACGCTTGCGTTCAGCTCGTCTAACCACGCGCCCTTTGAATTCCCGGATGGGCGCATTGACCTGTATGAGCAGCCCAAGGCCACTGACAACAATGCAGTGAAATATGCGGACTATGCCATCGGCGAATTTATTAAAAAGGCTAAGGCCAGCCCCTACTGGAACGATACGGTATTTTTGATTGTGGCTGATCATGACATTCGGGTACGTGGCGATTCACTGGTGCCAATTGAGCATTTTCATATTCCGGCGCTGATTCTGGGTGGGGCGGTGCAGCCTAAAACAGTGGACGCGATTGCCAGCCAGATTGACCTGCCGGTGACGGTGTTGTCGCTGATGGGCATAGAGGCCAACCATCCAATGACTGGGCATGATCTGTCCAATGTGAGCGCTGACTATCGTGGCCGCGCCATGATGCAATACAACTACAACTTTGGCTGGATGCAACAAACCGGCCCCGCTGCCGCAGAGAATGAAGTCGTGGTGTTGCGCGAGGGCAAAGCCCCTGCTTTTGGCCATTATGATCCGCTGAACAAGCAATTGCAGAATACTGCGCCACCCGTGGATGCGTCAGCTTTAGCGGAGCGCGCGCTGGCAAACAGCCTGTTACCGGCTTTGTTGTATCAAGAGCAGCGGTACCGCTTGCCAGAGTAAGGGATGGCTTTGAAAAAACAACCCTCCATGTTGACCCGCCAAGTCATGCTTGATGGTTTGAAGTATCTGACCACAGGCGGTTTCTGGCTCAAAAATAGTCATTTGCCACGACTGAACCACCGTATTCCAGACGACTTTGTCGGCGTTTGCGTGGCCAGTAACCACGATCCGGCGACTGATGATTATGTGTTAGCGCAATTACAGACGCTGGGTGTAAACAGGGTGCGGCTGGATATCAGCGATGACGATGCCCGGGCTGATCAGGAGCGTTTTTTGCGGCGCTTGCTGGACGCAGGGCTGACGGTGACCCTGCATGTCGTGCAGCCCTTTGCCGCAGCCAGAAACATGCGTGACATCGCCGCTCAACAGGCGTGGGCACAGTTTGTGACCGACTTATTGCAAGCCTATGCAGGCCGCATCGCTGCCTTGGAAATCGGTAACACGGTTAACCGCAAAAAATGGGCAGGCTATGACATGCCGGGGTTTATGCAGGCGTGGCAGATTGCCTATGACCTGGCCAGGCAATATCAAGTGCTGGTGGTGGGGCCTAATGTGCAGGATTTTGAGCCGCTGTACAACGTCAGCCTGCTTAAAACCCTGGGTCAGACCCGGCGCTTGCCCGATGTGCATAGTAATAACCTGTTTGTAGAGCGCGTGATCGAGCCTGAGTTGGCAGACGAGCGGATTTTTAAATACAAATGGACCCGCCTCTTCAAGTTCAACTTGATTAAAAAAGCCAGGTTGCTGCAAAAAGTGGGCGAAGATTTTGGTGTGCCTGCGCTGGTGTCACCGGTGGCTTTTTGGGCCATTTACCGTATTAAGCGCCACTTGCCGGATGGTGCGCAAAAACAGGCTGATTATGTTGCACGCTATTTCACTTTGCTCGCCGCCTCCGGCGCATTGCAGCAGGCCAATTGGGGCGCCTTCATCTGTCACCGCGAAGGCTTGATTGATGATGGCCTCAAAGATGCCGATTATCCGGCGTTAGAGCGTGTCGCTTATTACAAATCCGCAGATGGCCTGCGTGAGCACTATCAGCATAGCCCGAGTTTTGCGGCGTTTAAAATGATACGCAACTGGCTCAATGGCGCACAGTATATTGCGCCTGTGAGTACCGGCAATGGCCTTGAAATTCATGCCTTGCAACAGCATGGGAAAACCGTGCATATTGCCTGGACCGTGAATGGCCAGTGCGCCGTGCTGGACCAGGTGTATTCGCCGCATTGCTTGCAACTCGCGCAACTCTTTAACCGGGATGGCCAGTTAGTGCCAGACCTGCAATTAGTGACCGAGTCACCAGTGTATCTGGTGTGGCCAGAGCCGGACCAAATGTTGTTGCGCACCGCTCAACCTGCTTTAAGCGGAACGGTGATTCATGCGCATATCACTGGCAAGCAATATTTCCCAGTGCATGAAGGCGACTGGCGCGGCATGATCCTGGCAACAAATGCCGAAGAGGCCAAGCAGTTGTGGCAAGCCTGGCATCCGGAAACCTTAAATCCACCGGCGAAGAAACAGGCTTTACGCCACGCTAGAAACGCCATCTGGTCTTTACCCGACCCGAGAAATCCTGGCCAGCAAGTCACCGTGAAAAAACCCGTGCGCATGTACTGGCACAAAACCTTGCTCGACAGATTTAAACCCAGCAAAGCCAAGCGTAGCTGGAACGGGGCGATGGAGCTGTTGCGCCGCGGCGTGGGCACGGCCATACCAGTGGCTTATATTGAGCATACGCATGACACCAGCTTGCGCCGCAATTTTTACATTTGTGATTTTGTGCCGCACCAGTTTGCGATTTCCAAGGCATTCCTGGCTTTTCGCGAAGGTGCAACAGAATATGAGGGCTTGTCTGCAGAGCATGTGTACCAGTCGTTTGCGCGGTTTTGCCTGCACATGCATCATTCCGGTATTTACTTCCGTGATTTTTCTGGGGGTAACATCCTGGTGCAGCGCGAAGGGGAGCAGCTGCAATTTGTGCTGATCGACACTGCACGCTTGCATGCCACGCCGAGAGCGACGCCGATGTCGCATCGCCTGGCCGACTTGACGCGCGCCTTGAACAAACTGCATTGGGAGGGCCGCAAGCAGTTCTTGCAAATTTACCTGGGCATGAGCGGTCGTCGCCTGAGCTGGCAATATTTATGGCCGTTTTACGTCTATGACTTCAAGGTTAAACTTAAACGCACCATCGGCCGCAAGGGCCTTAGCAAGTTGTTGCGCCAGATCAAGCCACGGGCGGATTAAAGCGGCCATCAGGCCATACTCATGAAAATCATGAATGCATGTTGCGCAGTTTAATCACGACAATCCTCGGGCCGAGTTTTAATATGGTCACACGTTGATAGCAATTGCTAGCACGAATTCAGGATAAAGGAGAAATGACTATGTGGACTAAACCAGCTGCTACCGAAATGCGTTTCGGCTTCGAAGTAACTATGTACGTTATGAACAAATAATTTTGTTCTTGATGGCATGAACGGGCGCTTTAGCGCCCGTTTTCATTTGTTGCATGATACTTATCTCGATAAAAAACTTCACACAAAACTTTTTTGTGCGGACTCGCTCAAATCCGGGAATCGTTTGAGAGGAATTATCATGACTAGCATTAGAAAATTGGCCTATGCTATCAGCGCCGCTGTACTGTTGATGACGCATGCTTACGCAGAGGCCTGTCTGGATGAGCAGTCTTTAAAAAAACTGGCGGATAAAGAAATGCAGTACATGCTGCAGCGTATCCCGCCTGCGTTTGCGGATGCGGTGGCCGATCAGCAGATTGTTGGCACCCTATCTCTCGTTTCCACGCAACCGTGCCTGGTCCATTGGCAATTGCAATTACCTGCAGCACAGATTGCAGAGGCACAAGCCTTATTACAGGCTGACCCTGCCAAGCAAATCATGCTAGCGGCACAAGGCTATCAAATCCCAGACGCGGCAGAAAATGGCGCAGATTTCACTGTAGACATGTCCAACTTGCAACCACTCCATTCAGAGACTTTGCAGACTGCGCCGCTTGGTAAGTTGCGTGCCAGCGTGGAGCTAATGTATGCGATGCTGACCCAGGCCAGGGCTGATGCCCTCTCTACGCCAGCGCCATGGTCCTCTCAGGACCAACAATCGTTAGTGCAAGCTTGCCACCAGCGCTATTCTACTGAGCCAATGACCCAAGCCTGTGCCTGCTACGCGCAAGGCCTGGCAGAAAAATACAGTTACAGGCAGGTACGTTACAACCAATATCTGTCTACCAACCCTTACGCCTTCGCCACTGGAAACGGGGCCGCTTACAAACGGCTTGAAAAGTCATTACAGGTGACTTGCGGTTTGCAAGCGCACTCATGATCGGCGCTGGCAAACCGTGACAAATTAGTAATTCAGTTGGCCGGACAAATACCAACCCGTTTGGTTGTCTTTATTGGCGATGTTGCCTAAATCGATATAGGCCCCGGTGAGTGACACGTTGCGGTGTGGAAACCAGGTCATGAAAATATCGTGCGCGCTATCTTCTTTATAAACGGATAGGTTATTGGGTTTATCACGGTATTCAGCGCCCACCAGCCAATTATCTGAAAGCATCACTGCCGCAGAGACCGCTGGCAAAATGCGATAGCTGTCGTGGCGATCACCACCAAAGCCTAAAATACCAAACTGGTTTGCTTTGCTGGCGTGCAAATTGGCGTTTAAAAGCAGGTTATAGCCATTGATCGCCCCTAAAAATAATTTGCTAGCGGCCAAATAATAATCAATACCACTGCGGTCTTTAGCCCCCAATGCTTTGGGTACAAAATGATAATCTTCGTTGTATTTGTACTGGGCACCGGCTGAGATTTGCGGCAACCAACTATCCTGATCATAGACCGCGTCACCGACCAGGCGTAATTTAATGCCGTAGGTGTTCAAGCGGATTTCCTCGCCCGGCACGGTGTTGCCCAAGCCAAAACGTGCCTGACTTGCACTCAACTCAATACGATTAAACGCGCCGATAGCGATGCCCGTGGTATTTAACTTAAAGTCGCCTTTGGTCTGGGCGTGTGTGTAAAACAGGGAGCCGCCAATCTGTTTGTCTGTGCCATAGCCGCTGATTACCGCCCAGGGCATCAAGCCGCCGCCTGCAGCGCCCTCAATCTGTGTGACGCCACCGGTGGCCAGTAGCCGGTCGCCAGCATGGCTAAGCATTGGCAAGCCAATCGCCGCGGCCAACCCAATCCTGCGGGCTAGGGTATTCAAAAGTGGCATGATGAAGCTTTCATAGTTTTGATGGAATAGTGTGATTATCTAATGTTCGCGATAAGAATGATTGCGTAAACAGCGTTTGATTCCATGGGCTTTTTACGGATTTTAAATGTAGCTTCTGGCGTAAGATGCAATTTGAATAAATGTGATTGAAGCAATAAGGAGATTGAAATGCGTGTACTCGTCTTGGCTGCACTGGCGATGCTGATCGTAGGGTGCATGGCTCAGCCCAAACCGGAGGCAAATTTGTTTACGCGGATAGGTGGGTTGCCGATGCTGGCCCGCTTGTCGAACCAAACCCTGGATATTGTCAGCAAAGACCCGCGGACCGCCCGCTCATTTGAAGGCGTGAAAATGGTTAATCTAAAACAAAGCCTGACCAACTTTTTATGCATCAAAACCGGCGGGTCATGTGAGTATGAGGGCGAGACCATGAAAAATGCGCATGCGGATGCGCATATCACCACGGCAGAGTTTGAGATCATGGTGGAAGTATTACGTGAGCGCATGGACATCAATGGCGTAGGTACCAAAGAAAAAAACGAATTGCTTAAAATCCTGGCGCCCATGAAACGGGATGTGGTCAGTGGCTAACTTTGCAAAAGAGAATGACATGTGTTTTTTGAACAAGCTGGTTGCCGGAGCAGGGTGCTTATTTTTCATGGCGCAGACAATACATGCAGCAGAAGTCTCTCTCAGTGTGACGGATGCTGGCGGGGCGCCTGTCGCCGACGCGGTGATTGCGTTTTATGACAAGAAAGCCCCAGTGACGAGTCCTGCGTCCGGCAAGATTGTGCAAAAAAACAAAATGTTTAACCCCAAGGTGACCGTGATTCAGACCGGCACCAAAGTCAATTTTCCAAATGAAGACACAGTCAGGCACCATGTCTATTCATTTTCGCCGGCTAAAAAATTCGAGCTAAAGTTGTATTCAGGTGTGCCGACGGAGCCGGTGTTGTTTGATCAGCCCGGATTAGTGACATTAGGATGCAACATTCATGATTCTATGGTAGGGTACATTTATGTCGTCGATACCCCGTTTTTTGTCAAAACAGACGACAAAGGCAAGGCCATGATCAAGCTCAGTGATGGTCCATACAGTTATCAAGCCTGGCTGCCAGGGCAAAATAAACCTGGTATAGAACAAAAGGTAAATATAGAAGGGGCCGCAACCGAGCTGAAAATTGCGCTTCCCTAACATTCACACTGCATGATCCAGTTCAAACATATTCGTTCGCGAATCGCATTTACATTCTTAACCGTGGTCATTGCCATTCAGTTGGCAGGCCTGGTGCCGCTTAAATACGCTTTGGTAAAACATGCCAACCGCCTGGCTGAAGAGCAGATGGAGGTCGGCGAGCGCGTGTTTGTTAACCTGTTGCAGCACAACACGCAAAGCCTGAAACAGGCGACGCAAGTACTGGCTGCGGATTATGCTTTCAGGGAGGCAGTCGCCACTACAGATGCCGAAACCATCGCCTCTGCGCTGGAAAGTTACCAAGGCCGCATCCATGCACAGGTGGCTTATTTCATTAGTCGGGATGAAGCACTGGTGATTGGCACGCCGGAGAGCGAGTCTGCCATTTCTGGCACAGCTGCTCGCCAGGAATTTGTACAGGCGATTATTGAGAATCAAACCGGCACGCTCAAGTTTGACCTTGTTGATGGCAAGCCCTACCAATTGATCTCGGTACCCGTCAAAGCGCCCGATGTCATTGGCTGGATTGTGATGGGTTTTGCCGTAGATAACCGACTGGCAGCGCAAATCAAGCAGCTGACCCACCTGGATGTCACCTTTGTTCAAAAAACCCATCAACATGACTGGGCCTTAGTCACGGGGACGGCCAACCACGCGCTTTCCAACCTGCTGGTCAAAACAGTGGCCGATGTCTACGCGCAAAAGCTGTCTCTGCATAAGGTGGATTTGGATGGCACCACGTATCACCTCAAGATACGCTCCTTGCACGAAACCAAAGATGAGGCTTTGCTGGTGGTGCTGCAAGGTTCGGTAGAGCCTTATCTGCAGGACTTGCATACTTTGTTTAAAGTGATGATTTTCCTGACCTTGCTCGGGGTTGGCATTTTTGCCACGCTGATCTGGTATGTGTCTCGTAAAACGACCGAACCCATTGCCAATCTGGTTAAGAACGCAGATGAGATTGCCATGGGCAATTATGATAAACCGATTGAGGTCACCAGTACCGATGAGATCGGCTTGCTGGCAACGGCCCTCAATAGCATGCGTGAAGCTGTGTTACAGCGTAGTTTGCGCATCCAGCGGCTCGCTTTTAATGATGAGTTGACCGGGTTATCCAACCGGCTGGCCTTCACTCAGGGCGTGCATCAAGCCATGCTGGCGCATGCCGAAAGCAAGGCAAAACTCAGCATTCTGGTGATCAATATTCATCGCTTCAAACCCATTAACAAAACCTTGGGGCGTGATTTTGGCGATGATTTACTACGGCATGTGGGGCAAGTGCTCAAGCAGCACGTGTTGAGCGCCCAAGACATGGTTGCCCGCCTGGACGCGGATGAGTTCGCTGTGTTGTTGCAGCATGCAGATCAAGCACAAGCCACGCGTTTTGCGGATACTATCCAAAAAGTATTTGAGCAGCCGGTACAGGTGCAGGGACAAGCCATTGATGTACAAGCGGGCATGGGTATCGCGTTGTATCCCGAGCATGGCATGGACGAAGAGTCTTTACTCAACCACGCCGAGACCGCGTTGCAAGAGTCTAGGCTCAAAAAGGCACCCTGGATTGTTTACAATACCTCGCTGGAAATTGACCAATCCGAGACACTGACTTTAATTTCTGACCTTAAGGAAGCGATCCAGCAAAACCAGTTATTGCTCTATATCCAGCCCAAGGTCGATGTCACTACGCGCCGTGCGCTGGGAGGCGAAGCGCTGATTCGCTGGGTACATCCGCAAAAGGGCATGATTTTTCCTGACCAGTTTATCCCCTTTGCTGAGCAGACGGGCATTATTAGCGACCTCACGCAATGGATGTTGCGCCGCGCCTGTGAGGCCTTAGCTGATTTTAAAAAGCAAGGATTACATATCAGCTTGGCCGTGAATCTCTCGACGCGTGACCTCAATAATATGGAGCTGCCACAGCAGATTGCCGACTTGTTGTCTGCCCATGGATTGACCACCAAATCACTCAAGCTCGAAATCACCGAAGGTAGCCTGATGCAGGATCCGGAGCGTGCGGAAATCGTCGTCCGCAAACTGGCTGCCATGGGCCTGCATCTGGCAATTGATGATTTTGGTACGGGCTATTCTTCACTGGCATATTTGCGGCAACTGCCTGTGCAGGAGCTCAAAATTGACCGTTCCTTTGTGATGTTTATGGATAAAAATGCCGGTGATGCCAGCATCGTGAAATCCACCATAGACCTCGCGCACAACCTGGGCTTGATTGTCGTGGCTGAGGGCATAGAAAGTGAGCTGGTGCTCAACCAACTTGCCAAGTTGGGCTGCAATGAAGGCCAAGGTTACTTTATTGGCAAACCCATGCCTGAAAAAGATTTTTCTATCTGGCTGGAGCGCTGGCAAGGTCAAAACGAGATCGACATTGATATCGGTGATGACTTCACTTACGCCGTGAACCCACTGGATGTCGACCCGCAAGCTCAAGATCCTTATACCTTGGATAACCTCAATTAATTGAAGGCTGCCAATCAGGCTTTGATTCCAAGCGGTGACGCCCATCAATAAAAATTATTTATTGATTAAATTAAATAATTCAATTTTATTTAAAGATAAAATCGTTTTATCATGCCTTTCATACCTGAAAGGAGCCCAATATGAGTCAAATCAGAATGCATAAGAAAGCCAATTTCATCATTCACTACATGATGCAGTGGCTGAATAAATAATTTCAAAAAATTGTTGAAAATAAAATAGCACGCGATCTATAATCGCAATATATGAATAAGCATGCTTCATCCAAAACGCCATTGTTAAATGAGCAGTTATGTTTTTCCGTGTATTCGCTGTCACTCGCGATTAACAAGGTCTATCGTCCGCTGCTCAAAACACTGGCGCTTACCTATCCGCAGTATTTGGTGATGATGGTGTTGTGGGAGAGTGATCAACGCACAGTCAGTGATATTGGTGAGCAGTTGTTCCTGGATTCGGCAACGCTGACCCCTTTGTTGAAACGGCTGGAGGCTGCTGGCTTCTTGCAGCGTGTGCGCTCCAGCGAAGATGAAAGGCAAGTGATTATCTGTCTGACAGAGACCGGCCGTCAGCTGAGAGTGAAGGCCGCCGGGATTATGGATGACATGTTATGTGCCCTCGGTTGCTCGCTGCAAGAGGTAGGCGAGTTACGCGAACGCTTGAATACGCTTCGCAACCATTTGATTCAGCATCAAGCGTAGTAAACATTAACACAAGGTTTATGATGTTTTAAGTAGTGTGCGATTTAATTTTAAATTATATAAATTTCTATTGAAAGGATACAAAATGAAAATACAAACGATGGTTGCCATGTTATTTGCATCGGCGTTGACGCTCTCCGGCCAGCATGTGCTGGCAGACGACAAACCGGTCACCGAACAGTTGGTGGACACCTTGACGACATTGTCTGGTGGGCCGCATGCAGGCTACCGCGCCAACCATGCCAAAGGCGTGATGGTAGAAGGGAGCTTCACACCTTCCGCACAGGCAGCTTCAGTGAGTAAAGCGCCGCACTTCCAAAAAGCAACGCCGGTGTTGGTTCGTTACTCGAATGCGACGGGTGTACCTAATATTCCGGATGCCAATGGCAATGCCTTCCCTAAAGGGATTGCCATCCGCTTTCAATTACCCGATGGCACTGCAACGGATATCGTCAGTATTTCGGTGAATGCTTTTCCAACCGCCAACCCAGAAGAGTTTCTTGGCTTGCTCAATGCCGTGCGTGACTCTCAGGGTAGTACTGCCAAGCCTAGCCCGGTGGAGCAGTTTTTGGGCAGTCATCCAGCCGCGCTCAAATTTGTGACCACACCCAAGCCAGCGCCCGTGAGCTTTGCAACGCAACCTTTTTATGGCGTGAATGCATTTGAATTTACGAACGCAGCAGGTAAAACTGTCTTTGGCCGCTATCAGATTGTGCCCGTGGCTGGTGCCAAATTTTTGAGCCAGGAAGCTGCAGACAAAGCCGCCCCAGATTATCTGATGACAGACATTGTGGAGCGGGTGAAAACCGGCGGCGTGCAATATAAACTATTGCTACAGCTGGCCGAGGCCGGGGATGAAGTGAATAATGCTACGGTGGTGTGGCCAGAGAGCCGCAAGGTGATTGAGCTGGGAACATTGACTTTGAATAAAGCGGTGGCAGATAGCAAGGCAGCTGAAAAGCCTATCATGTTCAATCCGCTGCAACTGACAGACGGCATTGCGCCTAGCAAAGATCCTATTTTGTTAGCCAGACCGGCCGCTTACGCGGTGAGTTATGGCAGAAGATTGGGACATTAAACTGATCAGCTGAGCGATCTAAGCTCAAACAAATGGCGTTGTTTGCGCGTGCAGACAGCGCCGTTTGTTTTTATATCCACCAATTACTGGGCGACAAAGGCAATCGCTTTGCCATTGATGCAGTAGCGCAAGCCGGTCTCCGTTTTGCCATCGGGAAAAACGTGGCCCAAATGCGCATCACAGACATTGCACTTTACTTCAACGCGTTGCATGCCATGGCTGTCGTCAGCGAAGTAAGCAATGGCATTTTCAGCCAAGGGCTGATCAAAAGACGGCCAACCCGAGGCAGAGTCAAACTTTTGGCTGGAATCAAATAACGTCTGTTCGCAACAGGCACAGGCATAGCGGCCTGGGGTAAATGCCACACACATTTCTGATGAAAATGGCCGCTCGGTGGCACTTAAACGCGTGATGGCAAAGACCTCTTCATCCAGAATCTCCCGCCAGGCGCGTACTGATTTTTGCAGTTTGCGTTCTGGGGCTAAGTTGCCCTCACGCGTGAATTTAAGTATGTCTTTCCATTTAATCATCATTTCATCCATTCATTCCCAACCCGCGCACATGGATCTGCGCTGGTTTTTTAGTGTGATCACTCGCTGGGCAAATGGCGTTAAATCATGCATTTCCATGTCTTATTGCTACATTTGCCGTCAGCACTGACAGATAAACTATAAACTATCGAGTATATCACTGGTGTGATAGTTCACCAGACGGGAGACCTGCCTTGATCGTTAGACCCAGACCACACCTGTTTGAACTGTTTTTTATTATCAAAGGTTCTATCGTACTGAAGATCATGCCGCTGCTGACATTTGTGGCAACACTGTCAGCCGTCGTGGTATCGATTTACACCTTTGAGCCCAACTGGTTACCCAAATTTGATGGCGGGCCGTTCGCCTTGCTTGGCATTACCCTGTCTATTTTCCTAGCGTTTAGAAACAATGCTTGCTATGAGCGCTGGTGGGAGGCAAGAAAAGTATGGGGCGAGTTTATGCTGACGGCGAGAAACCTGGCACGCTTGAGCCAGATTCTGGATACGCAGGCGGATGAGCTGAGTGCCGCCCGCAAGCAATTACTGGAATACAATATTGCTTATGCGTACGCGTTGTTGAGGCAGTTGCGGCCCGGAGATCAACTGCCACGTATCAAAGCATTGCTACCCAAACCCGTGGCAGATGCCTATTTGCAAAGCAAAAATCCACCAGAAGTCATTTTACGTGCCATGGAGCGCATCCTGATTCAAGCCTTGGCAGATGGCCGCATCCAGCCCATACAGTTTAACCTGTTAGAAGAGTTGATTCAGAAACTGGCGGCCACCCAAGCTGCCTGTGAGCGTATTCAGAACACGCCGATTCCATTTGGCTACACCTTGTTGTTGCACCGCACTGCGTATACCTTTTGCTTTTTAATGCCCTTTTGTTTTGCCAATACGCTGGGCTGGGCCACGCCGTTTGTGACGGCATTGGCGGCTTACACCCTGTTTGGACTGGATGCGCTGGGGAATGAACTCGAAGAGCCTTTTGCACCGATTGCCAACGCGTTGCCGATTAACGCATTGACCGAAATCATAGACATTGAGCTGAGGGAAGCCTTGGGTCAACATGACTTGCCAGACTTGCCGATACCTAAAGAGTTTGTGCTGATGTAAGTGAGCAGACGATTCCTGACTCAGTGATTTTATTCAGTCAACGCGATGATCAGAAATGGCTAGGCTATAGATAGCGGGAAAGTTGCAGGTCTTCGGTCTCAATGGCTGGGGTTTCCTGTGCCAGCAAATCAGCCAACACTTGCCCGGATCCACAGGCCATCGTCCACCCCAGCGTGCCGTGCCCGGTATTGAGCCACACATTGGGATAAGAGGCGCTCGCCCGGCCGATGATCGGCGTACCATCCGGTGTCATGGGGCGTAAACCCGTCCAGAATTGTGCTTGAGAGACGTCCCCAGCATATGGAAACAAACCGTTAAATACTTTTTCAAGTGTGGCACGACGGCGTGGATTGAGGCTTAAATCAAACCCGTGCAATTCTGCCATCCCACCCACACGGATACGCTGGTCAAAGCGGGTAATGGCCACCTTATAAGTCTCGTCCATTACGGTGGAGACGGGGGCCGCTTCAGCGTTGGTCAGGGGGACGGTTAAAGAATAGCCTTTCACTGGATAAACCGGCAAGTTGAGCCCTAATGCTTGCGAAAGTTGGCGCGAGTAGCTGCCAAGCGCGACCACATAATGGTCTGACTGCAACACTTCCACGCCACTTGCCGTTTGCACTTCTACGCCAAGCAACTGGCCTTGCTGTGGTAGCAAACGTTGTATTTGCGTTTCTTGTCTGAACTTCACCCCAAGCGCTTGCGCCTTGGCTGCCAGTTGCGTGGTAAATAGCTGGCAATCCCCAGTTTCATCCCCAGGCAAATACAACCCACCCAGCAACGCATCTTGGACGTGAATCAGGGCGG
The DNA here is from genome assembly GCF_046766015.1 of Methylophilus sp. 3sh_L. Lineage (NCBI taxonomy): Bacteria > Pseudomonadati > Pseudomonadota > Betaproteobacteria > Nitrosomonadales > Methylophilaceae > Methylophilus > Methylophilus sp. 3sh_L. The sequence continues at coordinate 105,519 of NZ_JBKOUF010000003.1, read as the reverse complement.
GTTCAATGCGTATACAGGCTGCTACGTCCAGATGCGCAAACGGAACACCCATATTCTCAAGGACGGCAATATCCTTGGCTTCGGCGGCAAGTTGTTTTTGGGTGCGGAATACCTGTAAGGTCCCTCGACTGCGTTGCTCATAATGCAAGCCCGTCTCTGCGCGCAAACGACGCAGACAATCGCGGCTATACTCGGCCAGACGCACCATGCGCGATTTATTCAATTCATAATGTTCGAGGGAGCAATTGCTTAAAAACTGTGCAATCCATTGACATTGCCAACGCGTGAAATCCGGCTTGAGTGAGAGGGGCGTATGGCGTTGAAACAGCCACTTCAGCGCTTTGAGTGGCACATCCGGGCTGGCCCAGGGGGCAGAATAACCCGGTGAAATTTGGCCTGCATTGGCAAAACTGGTCTCTAGGGCGACGGCTGGTTGCCGGTCTATGACCGTGACTTCAAAGCCTTTTAATGCCAGGTAATAAGCGCTGGTGACGCCTATGACCCCCGAACCCAGCACGAGAACCCGCATGATGACACTCCTATAACAACGGCAAGCGCGTCTTGAAGCCCTTGCCATCACTGGATGATGTTAACAAAATCGGCTGTGAAAAAGGTGAATATGATGGTGAGAAGAGTGAAATAGTCGGCGCTCAGGCAATCTGCTTTTCCAGCGCCTCTACCATCAGTTTGGCGGGATCACAGTCTGTTTGCGCTGCAATCTCCACCATCCCGGTCGGGCTGGTGACATTCACTTCAGTCAGATAGTCACCAATGACATCCAGCCCGACTAAAAACAGGCCATGTTGTTTCAGCACGCTGCCGACAGTTTCAGCAATCTCTTTGTCCCGTGGGCTCAGTGGCTGGGCCACGCCTTTACCGCCCGCCGCCAGGTTGCCACGGGTTTCGCCTGTTTTAGGAATACGCGCAAGTGCATACTGCAAAGGCTCACCGTTGATGACCAGGATGCGTTTGTCGCCTTTGACGATATCCGGGATATAGCGTTGGACCATGATGGTTTGCGTTTGGAACTGGGTGAGTGTTTCCAGGATGGCGTAAATATTGGGGTCGTCTTTACGCAACCTGAAAATGCCACTACCACCCATGCCATCTAATGGTTTGACGATAATGTCTTGATGTGTGGCCAGAAATGCCAGTATCTTGTCCTGCTGACTGGTGACAATAAAAGGCGGGGCAAATTGCGGAAATTGTGCGACGGACAGTTTTTCGTTCCAGCCGCGGATAGCGGCCGGATCGTTGATGATGCAGGCACCTTGCTGTTGCGCCAGCTCCAGCAAATAAGTGCTATATAAATATTCGTTATCAAACGGCGGGTCTTTACGCATGATCACCGCGTCAAAATCGGCTGGAGAGACCGTAGATTTGTCGCTGGTTTTACAGCTGCCATCCCCATTAAATTCAAACGTTTGTGCATCTACAGTGACTACCTCGTGCTGTAACTGCCAGTCATGTTGCTCACATACCCAGAGCGCATGACCACGTGCCTGGGCGGCACGCATAATGGCGAGACTGGTATCTTTGTAAGTAATGAGCGCGTTTAGCGGATCCAGAATAAACAGCAGTTTCATGAGGTGTCCCGGCGATGGTTAGGCGTTTAATGGGTCATGCGCTTGTAATTCCATGCCTGCGGCCAAGAGTGCCAAGCGCGCAACGACGCCATAAGCATAAAAGCGGTTCGGCGGTGCGTCAGGGGCGCCAGCACAGTCGGGCAGGGTACAGGGTTTTTCAAAGGCGAGCGGGGCAAAATGCATCCCGGGCGCATTGAGGTTCTCATCCACCCCCCGGCCAGTGTGGACACGGTAGAAGCCGCCAATGACAAAATGATCCATCATATACACCACCGGCTCAGCGACCGCGTCATTGATGTTCTCAAAGGTATACACCCCTTCCTGGATCATGACTTCAGACACTTGCATGCCTTCTTTGATCACCGACATTTTATTCCGTGCCTTGCGGTTGAGGTCGCGTACCTCGTCAGCAGATTTCACGCTCATAATGCCCATACCATAGGTGCCAGCATCGGCTTTGACAATGGCAAACGGGGGCTGGGTAATGCCATATTCGTCGTATTTGGCCTGCGTTTTTTTCAGAATCGCCTCGACTTTTTCGGCCAGCAGATCTTCCCCGACCCGGGCATGGAAGTCCAGGCCAATGGCGGTATCAAAGTAAGGATTCAGCAACCAGGGGTCTATCTGCAGCAATTGCGAGAATTCATCGACCACTTTGTTATACGCGGCAAAATGCTGTGACTTGCGACGGCTGAACCACCCCGCGTGCAGGGGGGGAATCAGGGTTTGCTCCAGCCCTTGCAACAACTCGGGGACACCGCCGGATAAATCATTATTGAGCAGGATGGCGCAGCTATCAAACGCCGGGTATTCCACGCCCTCAAACGTCGCCGCCTTCAGTTGCAGGCGATTTTTTTCGCGTACCAGCGGCTCCAAAATCAGCGGTAAGCCATCATGGGTTTCCAGCCTGGTGATTTCGGTAATTTCTGGCGACAAGCTGCCTACGCGGACTTCCATCCCGGCAGACTTAAGGATGTTGCAGAGTTCAACCACATTGCGCAGGTAGTAAGTGTTGCGGGTATGATTTTCCGGGATGAGTAATAAGCGGCGTGCATCCGGACAGATTTTTTCGACCGCCATTTGTGCGGCTTGTACCGCCAGGCTCAAAAACTCGGGATTGAGGTTGTTAAAGCCACCGGGAAACAGGTTGGTGTCCACCGGGGCAATCTTGAACCCGGCATTACGCAGGTCCACACTGGCATAAAACGGGGCCGGAATCTCCTGCCATTTGGTGCGGAACCAATGCTCAATATCCGGCATGGCTTGCAACACGCGCTTTTCCAGCGTGTAAAGGGGGCCGTGTAAAGCCGTGGTTAAGTGTGGAACCATGGTTGCTCCTGTGCTTGTTATTTTATTCACCGGTTGTCCGGAAGGCTGATGTCATGATGTCGTGATGACTGCATGTGCTTGCTGGTCAGCATGGTAGCTGCTGCGTACCATGGCGCCGCTGGCTGCATTGTCAAACCCCATCGCATCGGCTTGTTGTTTAAACCATTCAAAACGCTCTGGGGTGACATATCTCAACACCGGCAAGTGATGGACGCTGGGTTGCAAGTATTGCCCCAAGGTAAGCATGCTGACGCCATGTGTACGCAAGTCACGCATTACCTCTAAGATTTCTTCATCTGTTTCACCCAGGCCCAGCATCAAGCCAGATTTGGTCGGCACGGTTGGGTACAGTTCACCAAACTGTTTGAGCAAATCCAGCGAATGCTGGTAGTCAGAACCTGGGCGCGCCTGTTTATACAAACGTGGCACCGTCTCCAGGTTATGGTTCATGACATCCGGTGGTGCTTCGCGCAGAATTTTGAGTGAGATATCGAGGCGGCCCCTAAAATCTGGCACCAGAATCTCAATTTTGATGGCTGGGGATTGGGCGCGAATGGCGCGGATGCAGTCAACAAAGTGTTGGGCGCCACCATCCGGCAAATCATCGCGGTCTACTGAGGTGACGACGACATAGCGCAGTTTCATCTGTGCGATGGTGCGGGCGAGGTTTTCTGGCTCATTCGGATCAGGCGGCAAGGGTTTGCCGTGCGCCACATCACAAAACGGGCAGCGTCGGGTGCAGATATCGCCCAGAATCATAAAGGTAGCTGTGCCGCCACTAAAGCATTCGCCAATATTAGGGCAGCTAGCTTCTTCACAGACGGTATGCAAATTGTTTTCGCGCAGGACTTGCTTGATTTCCTGGAACCGGGCCGAATCCGGCACTTTCATGCGTATCCATTCGGGTTTGCGCAGCATCGGTTGCGGCACGATTTTGATCGGGATACGCGAGGTTTTTGCGGCGTCTATTTCTTTCACGCCAGCCACTTTTTTGGCCGGGCGGGCGCTGCTTGCATCTATTGGGGGCGAATTATCTGACATGCGTCAGTTTCTCTTTCAATCGGTGGGTTAAATCGGCGGCAATGTCAGGCATTTGCAGCGCAATATTTAATTCCCGGGTTTGCGTCATTTGCATGCCGGCATAACCACACGGGTCGATGTCGGCAAACGGCTGTAAATCCATGTCTATATTCAAACTCAGGCCATGGTAGCAGCACTGGTTTTTCAGGCGTAGCCCCAGCGAGGCAATTTTTTTGCCCGCGACATACACGCCAGGGGCATCCGCCCGGGCGACAGCCAGCACGCCTTGTGCGGCCAGCCATTCTATCAGGCTGTCTTCCAAGATGGAGACAAGTTGCCGCACATTCAAGTGGCTGCGTGCCAGATCGATCAGGCAATAAATAATGAGTTGGCCAGGGCCGTGGTAAGTGATTTTACCGCCGCGGTCAACATTGACCACGGGGATGTTATTTTGAGGCAAGCGCACGCCACGCCGGTTAAGGCCCAGGGTATAGACAGGTGGATGCTCGGTGACCCAAAGCTGGTCGGGGGAATCGGCATTGCGCTGGGCGGTGTATGCCTGCATCTGGGCCAGGGTGCTGGCGTAATCAGTCAAACCCAGCTGGCGTATTTCCAGGGCTGGCATGGAGCAGCGAGCGATTACAGCACAACCTTGACCATCGGGTGCGAGGTCAGACTGCGGTAAATATCATCCAGTTGCGGTTTTGACGTGACATACACTAGGCAGGTCAGGCTGAGGTATTTGCCGTTGCTACTGCCACGCATTTCAATCAGGTGGGTATCAAACTCTGGCCAGTGCAACTGGATGGTCCGGGTGATTTCACTGGCGAAATCATCATGCGTTTCGCCCATGACCTTGATCGGGAAATTGGTGGGAAACTCAATCAAGGTTTCTTCTACTTCCGGCAATTGCTCGAACTTGGTCATGTGTTACCTACCTTTGTAAACAGTGAATGACGGTAAGCCTGTTTATTGTAAATACAGGCGGATCTGATCGATCATGCGTGAAAAGATATTGCTGGCCTCCACGGCTTGCATGGTCACCAGTGGCACGCTATGCACCACCTTGCCATTGAGGCTAAAATCAACTGCACCCACTACTTGATGCGCTTTTAAAGGCGCTTCTAGCGGTTTTGGCACACGTAAATTCGCTTTCATATTGGCATATTCGCCTTGAGGCAGTGTCAGGTAGACCGGTTTCACCACGGTCAGGTCAACCTGGCTCTCAGTGCCTTTCCATACTTTCTGGCGCGTAATCGCTTTGTCCGCCGCATAAACCAGCCTGGACTCATAAAACTGGAAGCCAAAATTCAGTAGCTTTTGACTTTCTGCGGCGCGTACATTGTCTGATGTGGTGCCAAGGACCACAGAAATCAAGCGGAAATCATTGCGTTTGGCAGAAGAAATCAGGCAGTAACCGGCGGACTCGGTATGACCGGTTTTCATGCCGTCTACGGTTGGGTCTATAAACAGCAGGCGGTTGCGGTTAGGCTGTGTGATGTTGTTATAGGTATAAGACTTTTGTGAATACAAGCGGGCGTAATCTTGCGGAAAGTCACGGATCAAGGCATTCGCCAAGATCGACAAGTCACGCGCAGTGGTGACATGGGTGGGGTCAGGTAAGCCAGTCGCATTAATAAAGTGACTGTTTTTCATGCCCAAGGCCGCTGCTTTTTTGTTCATTAGTGTTGCGAACAATTCTTCACTGCCCGCAATGCCTTCGGCCAGTGTAATTGCAGCATCATTACCAGACTGGATAATCAGGCCATGTAATAACTCATCCACGGTGACGGTCATCGTCGTGTCGATAAACATTTTTGAGCCCTCAACCTTCCAGGCTTTTTGGCTGACAGGCAATGTTTGGGTCAGTGATAAACGCTTTTGCTTGACCGCTTCAAAGGTTAAGTAAGCGGTCATGACTTTGGTGAGTGAGGCCGGTTCGACGGGCATGTCGGGATTGTTTGCCGCCAGTAAATTGCCGGTATTGGCATCGCGCAGCACAAAGGCTTTCGCGGCCAGCGTGGGCACGGGGACATTGCCGGGAATGGCTTCAGCCGCCAGCGTCATTAAAGGAATAGAAAGTAGAAAAGCAATACAAGAACGCCACATGGTCATCATTTAACGAGAAAAAAACTTAACGAGAAAACCCGTGTTACCGGGAAAAAACTAGTGCAGGCAGCTGCAATTGGTCACGCATTTGATTGGCTGCCTGCGCGGCCAAGGCATGATCAGGATATGGGCCCAGAACGACCTGGTACATCTTACCATTATACACTTTGTTCAAGAGGCTTTGTGTCTCAGGCGCGGTATTGGCAATCCGCTGTTGCAGGCGGTCAGCATTTTCTTCAACGCCAAAGGCGCCCACCTGCACGTACAAGCCGGTGTTCTCAAGTGAGGCAGCCGGTTTTGCCGGCGTTTTCAGCATGGTTGCCTGCGTAGTCTCTACCACTACGCCCGTATTGCCTGCGCTGGTTGGGGCCGCCACCATCTCCGATTGGTTCGGGTCGATTAAAGTCACCTCTACCTGGGCCGAGCCATGTTGTGTGATATCGAGCTGCTTGGCCGCGGCATATGACAAATCGATAATGCGGTCGCGGCCAAAAGGACCACGGTCATTCACCCGGGCAATCAGGCTTTTGCCGTTGCTTAGGTTGGTGACACGCACATAACTCGGAATCGGCAGCGTGCGGTGGGCGGCACTCAGTTTATACATGTTATATGGTTCACCACTGGCGGTACGGCGGCCATGAAATTTCTTTCCATACCAGGAGGCGTGACCGGTTTGGCTGAAAGGGGTGGTAATTTCTGACATTGGCGACACCAGTTCACCATTCACGATATAAGGCTTGGTCGTGCCTTTTACGATGGGCTCGAGCTTGGGCGTCACCGAGGTTTCCAGCGGAATACTGGGATCAATCCCATCCGTCGCGTTGCCGGCGCTCTCTGGTTTGGGGTCAATATTGATGACTTTGGGAGAGCCCATGGGCGCACTACTGCTACCAGGGAGCGCAGGGCTTGGGGGCGGCAGCGTCACTGAAGGAGGCGCTGGACGCTGTGAAGGGGCTGGTTTCGCAGGCGGCGTTGGACGCGGAGGCATGCTGCTTTCACAGGCGACCAGCCAGGCAGCCAACAACACGATCAACAGTCTTTGCAGGGACAATAACATCGAAGTCCTTTGGTCGTTTCTGGCCGCGTTAATCGGTGGCCACCAGTCGTTTGTGCGATTGCACGCTCATGAGTAAGCCCAGGCTTAAGCCCAGGGTCAGGAGCGAAGTGCCGCCATAACTGACCAGCGGCAACGGAATGCCGACGACAGGCAGAATACCGCTCACCATGCCCATATTCACGAAACAATAAGTAAAAAAGGTGGCGGCAATACTGCCCGCCAATAAGCGGGAAAAGGTACTCTTGGCTTGTGACGCGATGATGAAGGCGCGACCAATGATAATGGCAAACAGCAGCAGTAACAGGCTACAGCCCACCAGGCCAAACTCTTCGGCAAACACGGCAAAAATAAAGTCGGTGGTGCGCTCGGGCACAAAATCTAACTGTGATTGGGTGCCATTCAACCAGCCTTTGCCGGTCATGCCGCCTGAACCAATGGCAATGGTCGCCTGAATAATATGGTAACCGGCGCCGAGCGGATCTTGGCTGGGGTCGATGAGGATTTCTACGCGCCGCCGCTGGTAGTCATGCAGCATGGACCACAAAATCGGCAGGGCCGCGCCAAAGGCAATCGCACTGCCAAAAATAAATTTCCAGCTCAACCCCGCCAGAAAAATCACATAAAAACCGGCAGCAAACACTAAGGTCGCGGTCCCGAGATCCGGCTGCTTGGCAATCAGTAGCACCGGCACCAGCAAAATCACGCCAGCGACGACATAATCCGTCGTGCGCAGCAGGGATTCGCGCTTGGAAAAATACCAGGACAGCATGATGGGCACCGCCAGTTTCATGAGTTCTGAAGGCTGGATTTTGGTCACGCCAAGATTGAGCCAACGTCTTGCACCATGGCTAATATCACCGACCAGCGCTACCGCAATCAATAATGCCAGGCCAAACAAATAAGCGGGCAGGGCAATGCGTTCAATATGCTGGGGCTGGGTATTGGCGACCAGGAACATCACGCCCATCATCACCAGGATATTGATCAGCTGCGCATTGACCTTGAGTAAAGACTGGCCAGAGGCGCTGTAAAGCACCATCAGTGCGACCACCAGCACCATGAGTACGGTGGCCAGCAAGATGGAATCAATATGCCGGATAAAATGGCCGATCCATTGTTTAATCATGCTCTTCCTCCTCAACCACAGGCGACGTGTTTTGTGGTTGCGTTTCGGTGGTGATGGTTGCTTCTGCCACTGCCGGTACTTTGCCTAGCAGGTAGTAATCCATGACCTTGCGCGCAATCGGCCCGGCTGCTGAGCCACCGTGCCCGCCGTTTTCCACAATCACCGCCACCGCAATTTTTGGGTCCTCGGCGGGTGCATAGGCAATAAACCAGGCATGGTCTCGATGGCGTTCAGCAGTCGCTTTTTCGTTATATTTTTCATTTTGCTTGATGCCCACTACTTGCGCGGTCCCGGTTTTGGCGGCGATGTCGTAGCCTGCATTGGCGCCTATTGAGGCAGCTGTACCGCCTGGCCGGGTCACATCCATCATGCCCAACTTGACGATTTCAAGGTTTTGCGGATCCAGTGCGATCTGGTCAGCAAGCTTGTGCGGCAACATTCTGACTTCATTGGTTTTGGCATTGACAATCGCATTGACCAGGTGCGGTTGTATGGCCTTGCCGCTGTTGGCCAGTGTGGCCGTAGCATATGCTAACTGCATGGGCGTGACCAAGGTATAGCCCTGTCCAATCCCCACAATAACAGTTTCCCCCATATACCACGGCTGTTTAAAGCGTTTTTGCTTCCAGGCCGGGGTGGGTAGCAAGCCTCCCAGCTCGCCCTGGATGTCAATATTGGTTTTTTCACCAAAGCCAAAATGCCGGACAAAGTCGGTCAGTCGGTCTATGCCCAGTTCGACTGCGAGGCCATAAAAAAAGGTATCGCAAGACACGGTAATAGCTTTACGCATATCGACCGAACCATGGCCAGAGGGTTTCCAGTCGCGGTAGCGGTGACGGCTGTTAGGTAGCGTGTAATAGCCCGGGTCGCTGATAGTGAACGGTGGTTGCCGCTTGCCTGACTCCAGCCCGGCCAGCGCGACAAACGGTTTGAAGGTGGAACCTGGCGGGTAAATCCCTTTCAAGGTCCGGTTGATCAGCGGTTTATCCAGCGAATTGTTCAACAGATTCCAGTTATCAAAATCAATGCCATCGACAAACAGGTTAGCATCAAATGAAGGCATACTGGCCATGGCCAGTACTTCACCGGTTTTGGGTTGGATGGCTACCAGCGCGCCACGGCGACCAGCAAACTCCTGCTCGGCGATTTCTTGCATTTTGGCGTCCATGGACAACACCACGTTATTGCCCGAGGTAGGCGATGCACTCGACAGCACACGTACCGCGCGCCCATCGGCATCAATTTCCACTTGCTGGAAACCTGTTTCTCCATGCAGCTCAGCCTCGTAGGCTTGTTCTACACCAGCCTTACCAATATGCTCGGTCCCTTTGTAGTTGGAAAGCTGGTTGGTTTCTTTGAGCTGCTTGAGGTCGTGTTCGTTAATACGGCTGATGTAGCCGATCCCATGCGTGCCCAGTGTGCCATAAGGGTAATGGCGGAACAGCCTGGACTTGAGCTCTACTCCGGGAAAACGGAAGCGGTTGACAGCAAACTTGGCCGCTTCATATTCATTGAGGTGCGTGCGGATAGGGATGCTTTCAAAGGTATGGCTTTGCGCCCGCAGCTTTTTAAAGCGTTTGAGGTCGGTCGGCGAGATTTCCACCAGCTTGCCTAATTCGACGATCGTATCCTGTAAATCTTCTGTTTTGGATGGCGTGATTTCCAAGGTATAGACGAAGAAATTGTGTGCCAGGATAATGCCATTGCGGTCAGAAATGAGGCCGCGGTTTGGCGTGATGGGGACGATAGAAATGCGGTTGTTTTCTGCCAGTGTTTGATAATAGTCGTAGCGGTAGACTTGCAGAAAATAAAAGCGGCCCAACAGCGCTGAAAACGCTGCCAGAACCATTAATACCAGAAAAACCAGACGAACCCTGAACTTGTGCTGTTCGTTTTGATGGTTTTTGAGTTCAGTGCTGTACCCCATGTGCTTACAATTTCTTGGGTCGGGTCAGTTCGCCAAACCAGATAATCATGAACTGCCACAGAATCAGGTCAGAAACGATGGGAAGGGCATAGGTCCAGTCCGGCAACTCGCCGCCAGCAAATAGCTTGAGTAGTAAAATCAGCCCGCGTTCTACGCCAAACAAGAACAACACGTATAAATACAGCTGCCAGCGGTTGAATAGCACCAGCCTGCGCTGGTAAATCAGCCCTAAAAAAGCCGTAATGGCAAAGGTCAGGGCATGCTGACCGAGCAGGCTACCAGTGGATAAGTCCACCAGCAGGCCTGCGAACCAGACCCAGCCGATATTGCAATGGTAAGGCGCTTGCAGCAACCAGTACAACATGATGACCAGCAGGAAGTCTGGACGGACAATGATGCCTGCATTGGACCAGGGGTAGAGCTGAAAAATTAACCCGACCAGCAAAGTGAAGAAGAAGGTGCTGAACTTAACCGGCTTCATGGCCGCTCCGGTGTCTTAGGTGTAGCAGGGGCTGCTACAGGGTCATTTGGGGCTGCGCTGCCGGGTGGCGACGTTGTTTCTGTGTTCGGTTGGCCGGCATCCAGCACGGGGGGGCTCGTCACCGGATTAGGGTCTACTTGGGCATTGTTCTTTTGTAAGACATCCACGACAGATTGGTCCAGATGTTGTGCATTATTACGCTGCAACATGGGCCGACTCTCGGACATAAGGTTATTGGCAGGAGACTCCGGGACCTTGAGGATTAACACATGCTTGTGGTTATTCACGCCAGCAATCGGCCGGCTAATAATTTTGGCAAACGGCGAATCCTGGCTTTGCTTGATTTGGGTCACAACGGCCACGGCCAAGCCAGCAGGATAAACGCCATCAATACCTGAAGTCACCAGTTTGTCACCCACTTTGATATCAACACTGGTTGGCAGGTAAGGGATATCCAGCGTGTTACGCTTGCCTTCGCCAAAGGCAATCGCGCGCAGTTGGTTGCGCTCGATCTGGATAGGAATCGACAGTTTTTTGTCGGTGATCAGCGTGACTTCACTGGTGAACGGATACACGCGCGTGATCTGGCCAACCACCCCTTGTTCGTCTACCACCGCTTGCCCCGGCGTGATGTGATGGTGGCTACCGCGGTTGAGCGTGATGATGTTGCTAAACGGGTCGCGGCCCATGTGCATGACTTCGCCCAGGGTGGCTTCAGGGATAATGGGGGCATCTCCCGCCAGCAAGGTGCGCAAATGTGCGTTTTCGGCATCGACCGTGGCCAGGCGCTGCAAGGCTGCATGGTCGATCAGCGCCTGCTGTTTGAGCTTGAAGTTATCCTGAATCAGCTGGTTATGCGAGGTAAAGTAGGTATTGATATTGCGGCCCCATTCGTTCGGGGCGCTGGCGATGACTTCAAGCGGGTGGAGGGCGGTGCTAAACCATTGCCGTACCTGGCTTAAATAGTCAAAACGTGCGTCGACCGCCATCATGACCAAGGATAGCGTGCAAAAAAACATCAGGCGCGAGAACGGCTTGGGCCCCTGGATAAAAAAGGCCGGCGACTCTTGCGGATCAAGCTGTTGGTGGATGCCTTTAAGCATAATCTAGGGCCGCGCCAACTGAGTCCAGATTTATTCGCTAGCGAATACGTTGCCCAGCTTGTCCATTTCTTCAAGCGCGCGGCCACAGCCACGGGCTACGCAAGTCAGCGGATCTTCGGCGACAATGACTGGCAAGCCGGTTTCTTCCACCAGGAGGCGATCCAGGTCGCGTAACAGCGCGCCACCACCGGTCAAGACCATGCCTTTTTCGGCAATATCCGCGCCCAGTTCTGGCGGGGTTTGTTCGAGGGCAGATTTCACTGCACCAACGATAGAGTTAAGCGGCTCAGTCAGCGCTTCGAGAATTTCGTTGCTGGAGATAGTGAACTTGCGTGGCAAGCCTTCTGCCAGGTTACGGCCAGTCACTTCCATTTCCAATACCTCTGAGCCAGGGAAGGCTGAACCAATTTTTTTCTTGATCGCTTCGGCGGTTGGCTCGGAGATTTGCATGCCGTAATTGCGGCGGATGTAGTCAATAATGGCTTGGTCAAATTTGTCACCACCCACGCGCTCGGACTTGGCGTACACAATCCCGCCCAGTGAAATGACGCCTACTTCAGTGGTGCCGCCGCCGATATCCACCACCATGGAGCCAGTCGCCTCTGCGACCGGCATATCGGCACCAATCGCCGCTGCCATCGGTTCTTCAATCAGGAACACCTGCTTGGCGCCCGCGCGTTCAGCGGATTCTTTAATCGCACGGCGTTCAACCTGGGTAGAGCCGACCGGAACGCAAATAATAATGCGTGGACTGGGTGAGAACCAGCGGGATTCGTGGACTTTACGGATAAAAAACTTGAGCATTTGCTCGGTGATGGTGAAGTCGGCAATCACACCGTCTTTCATTGGGCGGATGGCCTGGATGTTGGCTGGCGCACGGCCCAGCATGCTTTTAGCGTCAGAACCGACTGCCAGCAATACTTTTTTACCGTTGGGGCCGCCTTCGGTGCGGATTGCCACTACCGACGGTTCATCCAGTACCACGCCTTTGCCACGCACGTAGATAAGCGTGTTGGCGGTGCCAAGGTCAATGGCAAGGTCATTGGAGAAGTAGCTGTTGATTGAACCGAACATGTTTTATCCTGTGAAAATTCTGACTTTGGTGCTGCCCACTGAGTGCGGCATAAAATCAAGGTATAATAGCGCAAAACGCACATGAAATTAAGATGTGTTTTCAAAATCTTATAGACAATTAACCGCACATGGCACTGAATCTAGATGATATCAAGCGTATCGCACACCTGGCCCGTATCGAGGTCAGCGACAATGAGGCGCAAGAAACCCTGACCAAACTTTCCGGCATTCTGGGCTTGATTGAGCAAATGCAGGCGGTGGATACCACCGGCATCACTCCCATGTCCCACTCCCAAGATGTCACGCAACGTCTGCGTGACGACGTGGTGACTAAAACCAATCAGCGTGAATTATTTCAATCGATTGCACCTGCCACGCAAGACGGCCTCTACCTGGTGCCTAAGGTCATTGAATAAGCGCTTCCAGGCAGCTCTGACGGTTCTTTTTTACGGTTTCCACTATGATAAACAGTAGTTTAAAACAGCTGGGCCAGCAGTTGGCCAGCAAACAAATTTCCAGCGTGGAGTTGACGCAGGCCTATTTGCAGCGCATGGCCAAACTCAACCCCGGCATCAATGCCTATGTCACCATAGACGAACAAAAAACACTGGCACAAGCCAAAGCGGCCGATGCACGTATCGCTGCCGGTGATTTCGGGCCTTTGACTGGTATCCCTTTGGCGCAAAAAGATATTTTCTGTGCTCAGGGCTGGCGCACGACCTGTAGCTCCAAAATGCTGGAGAACTTTATTGCACCTTATGACGCGCATGTGATCAGCCAGTTTGATGCCGCTGGTGCGGTGAATCTGGGTAAAACCAATATGGACGAGTTCGCCATGGGCTCTTCTAACGAAACCAGCTATTTTGGCGGCGTCAAAAACCCGTGGGATGTTGACCGCGTGCCTGGCGGTAGCTCAGGCGGTTCAGCCGCTGCCGTCGCTGCCCGGTTGTGTGCCGCAGCCACCGGGACAGATACGGGAGGTTCTATCCGCCAGCCAGCGTCACTCTGTGGCTTTACTGGCCTCAAGCCTACTTACGGTCTGGTCTCGAGGTACGGCATGATCGCTTTTGCTTCGTCGCTGGATCAGGCAGGCCCCATGGCCAAATCGGCTGAAGACTGTGCGTTGATGCTGAATGTCATGGCCGGTTTTGACGAGCGTGACTCCACCAGTGTGCAACGTGAAAAAGAAGATTACACCCGTGGCTTGAGTGCCATGGAAACTGCACAACCGCTTAAAGGCTTGCGCATTGGCTTGCCTAAAGAATATTTTGCTGAAGGCCTGAATGCCGACGTCGCCAAAGTCATTGAAACGGCAATTGCAGAATACAAAAAACTGGGCGCCGAGATTGTTGAGATCAGTTTGCCCAATAACAATTTGTCGATTCCGGTCTATTACGTGCTCGCCCCGGCGGAAGCCTCCAGCAACCTGTCACGTTACGATGGCGTGCGTTATGGTCACCGTGCGGCGGAATACAATGACCTGATGGAAATGTACATGAAGTCGCGTGCCGAAGGCTTTGGTGCTGAGGTTAAACGCCGTATCCTGATTGGTACCTATGTGTTGAGCGCCGGTTATTACGATGCCTATTACCTCAAGGCCCAGCAAATTCGCCGCCTGATTGCGCAAGATTTTGTAGAAGCCTTCAAGCAGTGTGACGTCATTATGGGGCCGGCGGCGCCCTCAACCGCCTTTAAAGCCGGTGAAAAAACCAGCGATCCGGTGGCCATGTACCTGGAAGATCTGTACACCATTGCAGTAAACCTGGCGGGCTTGCCAGGCATGAGCATCCCGGCCGGGTTTGCACAAAGCAGTGAAGGCAAGGATTTGCCTGTGGGCTTACAGATTATTGGTAATTATTTTGATGAGGCACGCATGCTCAATGTCGGTCATGCCTATCAACAAGTGACAGACTGGCACACACGTATGCCAGCCGGTTTGGAGAACATTTAACATGCAGTGGGAAGTCGTGATCGGGTTGGAAACCCACGTACAGTTACAAACCAGTTCCAAGCAGTTCAGTGGCGCCTCGACCACCTATGGCGCTGCCCCAAACACCCAGGCGTGTGAAGTGAGCATCGCTTTGCCGGGCGTATTGCCTGTGCTGAATAAGAAAGCCGTTGAATGCGCGATCAAATTTGGCCTGGCGATTGATGCCGAAATGGCGCCGCGCAGCGTCTTCTCACGCAAGAATTACTTTTACCCAGACCTGCCTAAAGGCTACCAGATCAGCCAATTTGAGTTGCCGGTCGTGGGTAAAGGCAAAATCACCATACAAGTGCCTGCCGGTAAAAATACCGATGCCTACGAGAAGGTGATCAACATCACCCGCGCGCACCTTGAAGAGGATGCCGGTAAATCGGTGCACGGGGCGGTTGAAGGCATGTCCGGCATAGATTTGAACCGTGCGGGAACGCCATTGCTGGAAATCGTGACCGAGCCGGATATGCGTAGCGCGGCTGAAGCCGTTGCCTATGCGAAAAAACTGCACGAGCTGGTGCAATGGATAGGTATTTGTGACGGCAATATGCAGGAGGGTAGCTTCCGTTGTGACGTTAACGTCTCCGTGCGGCCCAAAGGCACCGAAAAATTCGGCACCCGACGCGAGATCAAAAACCTGAACTCGTTCAAGTTTATGCAGCAGGCCATTGAGTATGAAACCCAGTGGCAAATTGAGACGCTGGAGGATGGCGGTACCATCCAGCAGGCCACCGTCCTGTTTAACCCGGACACCGGTGAAACCCGCGCCATGCGCAGCAAGGAAGAAGCGAACGATTACCGCTATTTCCCTGATCCTGACCTGCTGCCGCTGGAAGTGACTGAAGCGGATAAAGCGCGGGTGCGTGCCGAGATGCCAGAACTGCCACAAGCCTTGCAAGCCAGGTTGGTGAGCGAGTACCAACTTTCTACCTATGATGCCAGTACATTGACCGCCTCGCGCAGCATGGCGGATTACTTTATGGCCACCGTACAAGCGGGTGCTGAGCCCAAACAGGCGGCAAACTGGGTGATGGGCGCGCTCTCAGCCAAGCTCAATGCCGAAGAAAAAACCATTGCCGACAGTCCGGTGAGTGCTACACAGCTGGCGGCTTTGCTTAAAAGGATTGCTGACAACACTATCTCCAATAACGCCGCGAAACAGGTGTTTGAAGGTTTGTGGACCGGTGAGGGTGAAGTGGATGCCATTATTGAGGCCAAAAGCCTCAAACAAGTGTCTGATACTGGCGCGATTGAAGCCATCATTAACGAAGTATTGGCCGCGAACCAGGCTATGGTGGATGAATACAAATCCGGCAAGGAAAAAGCCTTTAATGCGCTGGTTGGCCAGTGTATGAAAGCGTCTAAGGGCAAGGCCAATCCTGCGCAGGTGAATGAGCTACTTAAGAAGATGTTGGGCTAGCTTGTTAATTGGACGATGGATAAAAACAAACCCCGCTTTTGGCGGGGTTTGTTTTTTTGACATGACTCTCTAAGCTTTGTGGCTCAGGATTACTTGCAATGCTCTTTGTCGTGATGGTCTTTGCAATGCTCATCTGCAAAAGAAACATTTGAGAATACGGCCATCATTACCAATACTAAAGCTGCGAATTTTTTCATTCTGATCTCCTGTTAGCATTTCAAGTGTAAAGTCATTTGCTGCCTGCGCATGACGTCCGTCACACGCATAAATAGTTATCGGCAGGCAAGCATCAAACTAAAACAGGATAAACCCAGGTTAACCCCCTCAATTCATCTATTCGCTATTGGCCCAGGGCATGGCAAATTAGTTGCCATGAGATGGTCATAAAGCCGATGGTGGTGAGTATAAAACTGATCGCAGAAAACACTCTCCACTTGGTTTTGCTCCAAAAGTCGGTATCAAAAGCCGCAATGGTAAAAATAGTTGGATTGGTAAAGCCGCCAACCGCCACGCATACACAGGCAAAGTGATGCAACTCCACGCCCGCTGCTTTGGATGCGCCATAAAAGCCAAGGCCGAATAATGCCATGAGCGCATAGTCAACGTGGGCGCGTATCATGGTTTTATAGTCCACCAAAAATTCGCCATCAATCCCTTTGATCGGAAACCAGCGGGCAAAGGTCATCAGCCATGCAGACAAAATTAACGCAGTGATACAAGCCACTGCCCCTATCAATAACACTTCCATGTTTCTCTCCTGAACGCATTAAAAAATAACCCGTGATCTTTATTTGTGTCGGGCAGGGTAATTGTAGACAGGTCTGTCTACTTGTCAAGCGGCGGCAGATGCAAAACTTTGTTTTACTTGCGTTATCAGGCGTTTTCCCGCACAATTCGTCCGTTGCTAGGGGTCTGTAAATCCTTCATTTTGTGAGGTTTTTGCGGTGAGAGTTACCCTTCGAACCTGATGCGGGTCATACCGCCGTAGGGAATGCAAGTCTCCGCATCCTTACGTCTTTTCTTTTAAGGATGCCTAATGAACGCTATTGATAAGAACATCAAATTCGTCAACGCGGATGCCAAAGTTGACGAAGCTGCCACCAAACCATTTGCCAAATCACGCAAAATTTACATCGAAGGCTCCCGCCCTGACATTCAGGTGCCATTCCGTGAAATCAGCCTGAGCGATACCCCTTCCAGTTTTGGTGGCGATAAAAACCCACCTGTCGTGGTATACGATACCTCGGGTCCTTATACTGACCCGAATGCCACTATTGATATTCGCAACGGTCTGCCAGCTTTGCGTGCACAATGGATTGCTGAGCGCAACGACACCGTGCAGTTGGAGGGCCCGACTTCCAAATATGGCCAGGAGCGCCTGAACGATCCTGCGCTGGCCGAAATGCGCTTTAACCTGCACCGTAAACCGCTGCGCGCCAAAGACGGTGCCAACGTGACGCAAATGCACTATGCACGTAAAGGGATCATCACCCCAGAGATGGAATACATTGCCATCCGTGAAAACCAGCGCCGTGAAAACATGAGCGAGTTGTTGCAAAAACAGCATCCAGGTCACAATTTTGGCGCCAGCATTCCTAAAGTGATTACGCCGGAATTTGTGCGGGATGAAGTCGCACGTGGCCGGGCCATTATCCCTAACAACATCAACCACCCGGAATCAGAGCCTATGATCATTGGCCGTAATTTCCTGGTGAAAATCAATGCCAACATTGGTAACTCTGCCATCACTTCCAGCATCGGCGAAGAAGTGGAAAAAATGGTTTGGAGTACCCGTTGGGGTGGCGACACGGTCATGGATTTGTCTACCGGTAAAAACATTCACGAAACACGTGAATGGATTATCCGTAATTCACCAGTCCCGATTGGAACGGTGCCGATTTATCAGGCGCTGGAAAAAGTTGACGGCAAGGCCGAAGACCTGACCTGGGAAATTTTCCGCGATACACTGATCGAGCAAGCCGAGCAGGGCGTGGATTATTTTACCATCCACGCTGGTGTGCGCCTGGCCTATATCCCGATGACTGCCAAACGCATGACCGGCATCGTGTCACGCGGCGGTTCTATCATGGCTAAGTGGTGTTTGGCCCATCATAAAGAATCTTTCCTCTATACCCACTTTGAGGAAATCTGTGAAATCATGAAGCAGTATGACGTCGCCTTTAGCCTGGGTGATGGCCTGCGTCCTGGCTCTATTTATGATGCCAACGATGAAGCACAATTTGCCGAGTTGAAAACGCTGGGTGAGTTGACGCAAATTGCCTGGAAGCACGACGTGCAAGTGATGATTGAAGGCCCGGGTCACGTGCCTATGCACATGATTAAAGAAAACATGGACCTGCAACTGGAACACTGTGGCGAAGCCCCGTTCTACACCTTAGGCCCATTGACTACCGATATCGCGCCGGGCTATGACCACATCACCTCCGGTATCGGCGCGGCCATGATCGGCTGGTACGGTACCGCCATGCTGTGCTATGTGACACCAAAAGAACACCTCGGCTTGCCTGATAAGGAAGACGTGCGTGTGGGGATTGTGACTTACAAAATCGCTGCCCATGCTGCCGATCTGGCCAAAGGCCACCCTGGCGCACAAATTCGCGACAATGCTTTGTCCAAAGCGCGCTTTGAGTTCCGCTGGGAAGACCAGTTCAATCTTGGCCTGGATCCTGAAAAAGCCAAGGAATTCCACGATGAAACCTTGCCACAGGAAGGTGCCAAACAGGCCCACTTCTGCTCTATGTGCGGTCCACATTTCTGCTCTATGAAAATCACGCAGGATGTGCGTGACTATGCCGATAAATTGGGCGTGGATGAACAAGCCGCCCTGGAAAAAGGCATGCAGGAAAAAGCCATCGAGTTCGTGAAAAAAGGCGCCGAAGTTTATCAAAAAGTGTAATTTTTTGATGCTTTAGTATTTTAAAACCGGCCAAGTGCCGGTTTTTTTATGGCTTGCAATCTGGTCATTTAGTCCAGAAATTGACTGTTTTTTACGCCATGTTGCTGCGGTCACATGCGCTATAGTTCTCCATCACAATTGCGGTCAGGAGACTGCGCATGGCTGACAATCTACACACGAGTATCGTCCGGGATTTTAGGCAAACCTTGCTGTGGCCGGTGCAATTAATGACCGATCATCTTGTGCCTGGTGCAATTGATGCGCCCTGGGAAACGCTGAAAGCCATCAAGGATTCTCCCTGGGCCGAAATTGAGGATGATTTTTTACACAGCGCCCCGCACTTAAGCGAAACCCGCTATCAAGAGTTTGTCACCTTTATGCCTTTTGCCCAGCGCTTTTTATATGGCGAGGGCAAGCATGGGCATGCTGCTGGCGGTTATGGGGAATCACCGCTCCATATTTTCAGCCGGCAGGATATCCAGGCCGTACGCGTCACCTTGCCCGACCAGACAGCACCGCTGACTTTGCGCGTGGCACATATCGAGCTGTATTTCTTTTTTGATATTGATGTCGCCATGCTGGCGCTAGAAGTCACCGCTAGTGATCTACCGCTCAACGACGCCATGGAAATTCTCTATCGTCTGGGCCGCACCTATCCCAATTATTGGGATGATAACGGCGAGGGCGGGCATTGCGCCAAACGTGTGGAATGGCTGGATAAACATGGGCAAGTGATTGCCGCTTCTGATTACGAAGACAAAGCCCGTTACCTGGCTTTTGTCAAAGAGAATCACGTGCCTTGTGTTTCCTTACATTGGTCTGCGCTGATGGCGCCGCTAGTCCAGCATTACTCTGGCCAAGAGGGTGATTTGCGTTACCGTGAAATTGAATATCAGCGCATGCCCTTGATGGCCTATCTTGCTTTTGATGATGTGAGTACCCTGTCGCGGGGCGACTTGATCCGTCTTGGGTTGGTGTGCCAGCCCTGGCATTCAGAGACCTTGCCGTTTAGTGAACAGTTTTTGCAAGACTTTGAGCAACAGCATTGTTATGACCGTTACTGGGATGATGTCCGCCAAGACCCCTGGAGCACCACGCGCATTATGTGTACCGGCCAGAATTTTGTGGTGGTGGGCAGCCATCAACACCGCGTGTTCACCAATGACAAAAATGGCATCAAGCGCCATTACCAAAATCAGTATTTTCTATTGTTTTTGATCGCCCATTTTCAAAAAGCGGCCTTACTCATGCTCTCAGACCGCATGGTGCAAGCGATTAGCCGCCTGAATATGCAGCGTGAGGACTCGGTCAAATCTTTCCGCAGCAATATCCGGCATGTCACGGCTGTGTTTTTGCGTTTTACTCATCGTTACTGGTTTGAAAATGTCTCTGACCAAGCGGTTGCCAAAGACCTGTTTGCCTTGATGCTCAAGCAACTGGATTCAGTCAGTTTGTTTGAGAAAACCCGCCGCCGCATTATGGATATGGCCGAATATCTGGAAGGGGAAGAAATAAAGCGCCAGGCAGATACCGTCGTGCGGCTCACTGTGGTGACCATTTTGGGCCTCATCGGCACCATGACCAGCGGCCTGCTGGGCATGAATCTGATAGACCTGACCCAAACCAGCTGGTGGGACAAGCTGGTTTATTTTGGCATCGTGTTTGTGCCGGTCAGCCTGCTCACTTTTTATACAGTGATTAAATCGCGCCGGCTTTCCCTGTTTCTTGATGCGCTTTCCAATGAAGGCACCAGCCTGCGCTATAAATTATCAAAATTGGCCCGCGTTTGGACAGGGCAACTCGAAGACCGGTAAGCTATATCCGCTGCTTGTGGAGGCCATGAGCCAAACAGTTGTTAAAAAGTGAATCTTCACTTAAATCTCCTATCCATATTGTATTGATGACAATATTGATAGGAGAACACAATGAGACGTAGACTCTATTTTGTTTTACCCAATATTCGCAGTGCCCAAGCGATGATGAATGAGTTGTTGCTGGATCGGATTGATGAAAACCACATTCATTTTCATGCCCAAAATGAGCAAATTATCGCCCAACTCCCCAAAGCAGGTGCAATAGAAAAGTCGGATGTCATTTACAGTGCGCTGGCAGGCTTCGTCTTTGGCGCGATCTTTGGCCTGTTGGGCGGCTTACTCGCTTATTTTGTCCCGTGGTGGTTCGGCGAGGTGGCGTTGACAGTCATCCCCTATTGCATGGTGATTGGTGCGCTCGCCTGTGCTGCCTGGGCAGCCGCGGTTGCGACGGCAGCACCGGGTTATCAATTGCGTGCCCATCGCCAGCAGCTGGAGCAAGGCAATATTCTCATGGTCGCCTCTGTGCCATGGCAGCGGCTACGCGAAATCCGCCAGCGCTTGATGTTGCATCATCCTGAGGCCTTATACGGCGGTGTATGGCCCGCTGAACACCGCTTATTTCCATAATTCTGCGTGTGTTTCAGGCGTCTGCTGTCGTCGTCTCAAACAACCACTAACCGCCCATATTTAACGCAGGGATCAAATTTAAGTAAGAAGAATATGCTATTTGGTATATACCAAACTACGTATATGGAGAGATTCTTTGTTGTCTGGCGGCTGGCAAAATGCAAACCATCGTGATTGAGCAAACATGTAAACGAGAAGACATGAAGCACATTAACCATACAAGGAGAAACAAGATGCGTAAATTTATTTCTATGGGTTTGATGATTTCAACTTTGTTGGTGGCCTCAACTGCTGCGGCAGTTGAAACCGGGGCAAACACCACACAACCCCAGCATTTCTTAAGCAAACGGCCTTATGCGACCCCTGTCGTCGTTGCCAGTGCTGCTGACCAAGCGTGGGTGGGCGCGACGTTAGTGGTCAGTCATGCTTCACCAGCATCACAAGTAATGAAAATGCATCTGCTTTCCAAACGTGCATATTAGTCAGGTAGCTGTCAGCTAACTATGGCAGCATTACACTGGCCGTTATCAACCCTAACGGTAAAAACTATTAAAGAATGAGCGATTTAAGGAGCGTAAAATGAGTAAATTGTTATTGGCAGTATGGGTAACATTTGGCCTCATGGCGAATGTGCAAGCAGGCGACACTTCTGACGCTGAGAGTGGCGTACACAATCTGCATCAGAACCACTTCCTCGGTAAGCGGCCTTACAGCAAAGCCCCACAGGCAAAACAGCAAAGTCCTGAAGATAAATGGGAAGGCACTGGACTGATTTCAGATAACCCTGAAAAGGGATTAGATAAACACCAGCAAATGCGGCTGAATTTTATTGGTAAACGCCCTTATATGGGGTCACCTGCTGATTAAGCTTGGTTGTCTCTTAAACAGAAAAACCCTTCATGCGCTTTATGAAGGGTTTTTTTTATCGCTGAGCTTTTTTAAGCTACGCTTTTTATAGTGACGGTTAGGCTTTGAGTATTACAGGAAACAGCTCAAAACTGCCGCCGTCATGACTGACTAATAGTTGCTGGTCTTGGATAGTGACGCTCATAGTCAGGTTGCGGGAAGCAGCCGCTGCCAATGCGCTTGTATCCGGCAGGTTGATCACCGTGACATTTTCCAGTTTGAGCATGGCTTTTTGCTGTTGCTCCCACCACATCTCTGCAGTTCTGCCGCCATAGAGTACTTGTACCACTTGTCTGGATTTGCCGCAGGCTTTGCGGATTTCTCGTTCGTCTGGCAAGCCGACGCCTATCCATCGTTCAATCGCGCCCGTAAGGTCTTTTTGCCATAAATCCGGCTCATCATCCTCGCTCAAGCCTTTGCCAAATTGCAGGGCTTCATCTGCATACAGTACAAATGCCAGCAAGCGGACCATCAGCCGTTCTTCTGTTTCCGAAGGATGTCTGGCCAGCGTGAGCGCATGCGTCTGGTAATAGTGCCTGTCCATGTCTGCAATATTGACAGTGATTTTATAAATGGTGGATTTAAGCGCCATGGCGAGGATCAATTCGTAAAAGTGCAGCGAGTATACCAAACTAAACAAGCGCTTTAAGGGCTTTGTAGCCAGCAAGATACAACAAACTGCTTGCGATTTTTTCGAATTCCCCTAAAAATGAAAACGAAACGTTTTATTTTATTTTGAGGACTGTCCTCGCATATGCCTTCATCTCGCACAGCCTCAGCCAAACCTAAGCTGGGACGGCCGAAAACCGGAACCGCACAGGAGCGGCACGCCCAATTTCTGGAGCAGGCCCTCGAACTGTTTATGACTGAGGGCGTGGCCCGGACCAGTATTGCCCGGATTGCCACCAGCTGCGGCGTTTCGACCAGAACCATCTATGAGCGCTACAACAACAAGGATGAGTTACTGATTGCGGCGTTTAAGCATATGGTGGAACAAGATATGCGGGCCATGACCAATTTCGAGCAATTGGCAGACCAATCGCTGGCCATGGTACTGAAGCATATCGGGCGCTTGATGTTAAAAAAAGTCCTTGAACCGCGCATGGTGTCTTTTTTCAGGATTGCCGTTTCAGAAGTCTCGCATTTGCCAGAGTTGACGCGCGCAGTGAAGGCCGTGGGGCCAGAGCGCATCTATCAAATGTTGGCAAATATCTTTAAAACGTATGCAGACAAAGGTGAATTACCGCAACTGAATTTTATGCGGGCAGCTGAGTCTTATTGCGAACTACTGATCGCCGGCCCCCGCCATAAAGCGCTATTCGGGGTGCAAGAAGCAGATTGGGATGCAGAAGCACACATTGCATTTGTGGTGCAATTATTTTTGAGAGGATTACACGGGATGGATAATCAATGAAGCGGCTTGTCTTCAAGCCGGAGGGGTACATGCGTCGCTTGCCGCTATTGTTAGCGGTCTTCTGTTTGCCGCTGGCAAGTTGCTCGGTGATCGATGAATATATCCGCCCGCAACCCAAGGTGTCGACAGAGTGGCAAGCGCCGTTGCCGCATGGCGGCAATCTGGCATCGCTCACCAACTGGTGGGGGCAATTTAACGATCCTGTGCTTGATCATCTGCTCAGTGAAGCACAAAAAGAAAACCCTTCGCTGGAAATTGCATTGGCCAATATCCGCGTTTCGCGGGCCAATGTCTTGTCAGCCCGGGCGCAAGGCATCCCCGATTTGAGCAGTACCGGCAGTGCGACGAAGAGTAAAGGTGGCGGTGGCGGGGCGTTTCCGGCCAGTACCATTGAAATCGACTCGATCACGCTGGATGCCAGCTGGGAGGTGGATTTGTTTGGCAAGGTCAAAGCCGCCAAGCAGGCAGCCAAAGCACAGCTGGAGTCCAAGAAAATTGCCTGGCACAATGCACGCTTGAGCCTGGCTGCAGAGGTGGCAAATAATTATGTGAATTACCGTGCCTGCCAGGCTTCGGTAGATGCCCTGCAACAGGCCTATGACTCCCGTAAAGAGACTGCGCGTTTGACAGGCATTTCTGCCAAGGCTGGGTTCTCCGCCCCGTCTGACCTGGCGCTCGCAGAGGCGGCCACCCGTGCCAGCGAGTCCACGCTGGATGGGCAGCAAGCCGAATGTGATGGTCTGGTCAAAGCACTGGTGGCGTTGACCAATTTGCCTGAGCCTGAGTTACGTCAGTGGCTGGCAAAAGGCAAAAGCTTGCCAGAGCCCGCCATGTTCGATATTCAGGCCTTACCGGCCAGTTTATTGACCCGGCGTCCTGATTTAGCCATTGATGAGCGCAATCTGGCGGAAGCCAGTGCCAATATCGGCGTCTCAAAAGCGCAGATGTATCCGAGCCTGACCCTGACCGGTTCGATAGGCTACCGCCGTACCAACTTTAATGGCGCCGTGACAAGAACGGATTCCTGGTCATATGGCCCTTCTCTCAAGCTGCCGATCTTTGATGGCGGCACGTTGCGTGCCGATCTGGCAGAGGCGCGGGCCAATTACGACAGTTTGCTGGCAACCTATCAGCAGGATGTGCGCAATGCCGTCAAAGAGGTCGAGCAAGCCCTGGTCAATCTGGACAGTGCCACGCGCCGCGCGACCTCTGAGCAGGCCAGTGCCCTGCAGTATCAGCAGTATTTCAAGGCGGCCGAGATCAACTGGAAATCAGGCGGACTGGACTTGTTGTCACTTGAAGATGCCCGCAGGCAAAAAATCAATGCCGAGCTCAACGTTATCACCCAGCAAAAAAACCGGGTATTACAGTGGATTGCTCTATATAAAGCATTTGGCGGTGACTGGCTGGAAACGCAGGCGACAGTGAAACCCATCCTCAAGCCCATGGAAAAAAGGTAAATCAAAATGGCGAACAGACTGACAAAAAAAACCAAATTCTTAATCATTGCGGCTGTATTGGTGGGTGTGAGTGCATGGTTCTGGCAACACCCTCGGCATCAGGCTGAGTTGGCAGAAAAACGTGCAAACCGAGCCGCTACCACACAGGACACCTCGGCTAATGCGCAGGCGCCAGCGGGCAAAGGCAAAGCGGCACTCAGTGTAGAAGTGACGCAGCCGATTAAAGTGCAATGGCCAATGACCCTGGTCCTGAACGGTAGCGTCTACCCTTGGCAGGAGGCCCTGGTCAGTGCTGAAATCGCCGGATTGCGTATCCAGCAAGTATTGGCAGATGTAGGGACCTCCGTGCGTCAAGGCCAATTGCTGGTGGTATTGGCTGATGATACTGTCAAGGCCGACTTGCAAAAACAGCTGGCTACCGTTGAAAAGGACAAGGCGGCGTTGGCCGAGGCAAAGAGTAACGCTGACCGCGCCCGTGAAATCAAGGACAGCGGTGCGTTGTCTGCACAAAAAATCAATGAATACATGATTGCCGAGCAAACGGCGCGCGCCAATCTCGCCTTGTCAGAGGCCGAACTGGAGAACCAGAAAATCCGGTTGCGCCAGACCAAAGTGGTGGCGCCCGATGATGGCGTCATTTCATCGCGCTCTGCTAATTTGGGCAATGTTGTATCTGCTGGCGCCGAGTTGTTCCGGCTGGTACGGCAAAACCGGATTGAGTGGCGGGGTGAGGTGAATGCGGATCAGCAAAATGTCCTGCACCCAGGGCAGGCTGTGAACTTGAGCCTGCCAGGGGGCAAGACGGTAGCTGGGACGGTACGGTTGATTTCGCCCACCGTAGATAACAATACCCGTAATGCCCTGGTGTATGTGGATATTCCCAAAGACAGCGCCAAGCCCGGCATGTATGTGCAAGGGCAGGTGGCTATCGGCCAGCAGCAGGGATTGGCCGTGCCACTGAGCGCTGTGACCTACCGCGATGGGTTTGCCTATGTCTTTGAACTGGCGGCAGCAGGTTCAGATGGCATCCGCAAGGTGGCACAACGCAAGGTGCAGACCGGCCGCACCCGCGACCAGTTGATAGAGCTGCTGGGCGGCGTAGAGGCCGGTACCGCATTGGTACTCAGTGGTGGCGCTTTTCTGAATGATGGCGACATGGTGAAGGTGGTCACTGTGGCCAAACGTGAGGCCGCGCAATGAACTTCTCAGCCTGGTCCATCCGTAATCCGGTTCCCGCCATTCTGCTGTTTGTGGTGTTGAGCTTTCTTGGCCTCAAGTCACTGAGTCAGTTAGGCAAACAGAATTTCCCTGATATTGAGTTGCCGGTCATTTCGGTGAGTGCCACCCTGGAAGGCGCAGCCCCGCCACAGCTGGAAACCGAAGTCGCCCGCAAGATTGAGGACAAGATTGCGACGATTGGGGGCATTGAACACATGACCACCAAAATCACTGATGGCAGTGTCAGCATCAGTGTACAGTTCACCATAGATACCAACAGTGAAGAGGCGCTGAACCTGGTCCGTAATGCAGTTGATAGCGCCCGCTCGGAGTTGCCTGCTGCAGTACTGACGCCTACGGTGTCAAAAGTGACCACTTCCGGTAGCGCGATCCTTACGTTTGTTGCTTCAGCCGACAATATGGATGAAGGCGAATTGTCATGGTTTGTTGATAACGAAGTCAGCAAGGCGATGCTGGCGGTGAATGGTGTCGGCAAAATCACGCGCACCGGTGGTGTAGACCGTGAAGTGCAGGTCAATCTTGATCCTGCCTTGATGGCGGGTCTGGGTGTCAATGTTAGCGATGTGTCCGTGCAGCTCAAACGCGTACAGCAAGATGCCTCAGGTGGGCGCGGGGATATTGGTGACAATATCCAGTCGGTACGCACACTGGGCGCCTTGCATAGCGCCGATGAAGTGCGCAATCTGGATATTCCGCTCGGAGATGGCCGTCACATTAAGTTGTCACAAGTGGCCGAGGTGATTGATACCTATGCCGAGCGGACCACCTATGCCAGCTACGATGGCAAACCGGTGATCCGCTTTGAAATTACCCGTAGCAAAGGCACCAGTGAGGTCACGGTAGCCAAAGATGTACGGGCCGCCCTAGACAAATTCAGGGTTTTGCACCCACAGGTAAAAATTGTCGAAGCGTTTAACATGGTCAAACCGGTAGAAGACAACTACCAGGGATCCATGCAGCTGCTGTATGAAGGGGCCTTGTTGGCCATTCTGGTGGTGTGGTGGTTTTTGCGCGACTGGCGCGCCACGATTATTGCAGCGGTAGCCTTGCCTTTATCCATGATCCCGACCTTTGCATTCATGCAATATTTCGGATTCTCGCTCAACATCCTCACCTTGCTTGCCATGGCGCTGGTCGTTGGTATTTTGGTGGATGATGCCATTGTTGAAATCGAAAACATTGTCCGTCACCTGCGCATGGGCAAGTCGCCGTATCAGGCGGCCATGGAAGCGGCCGATGAAATCGGGTTTGCGGTGATTGCGACCACATTTACGCTGGTGGCGATTTTTCTGCCAACCGCATTCATGGGGGGGATTCCCGGCAAATTCTTCAAGCAGTTTGGGATCACTGCGGCCATTGCCATCATGGGCTCGCTGGTGGTCGCGCGCTTGCTGACGCCGATGATGTCCGCCTATTTGTTGAAACCACATCCGGTCAAAGATGAGCAGGTCTCCAGCGTTATGCGCGGTTATTTGCGCAGTGTGGAGTGGTGTCTGCGCCATCGTAAAACCGTGATCCTGGCTTTTGTCGTGTTCATTATTGGTTCGTTAAGCTTGATGCCGTTGTTGCCTAAGGGATTTGTCCCTTCCTCTGACAGTAGCCAGACCAAAGTCAATATTGAGCTGCAGCCCGGCACCTCCCTTGAGCAGACACGCGAGGTGGTGAATCTTGCCGAGCAGATTGTTAAACAACACCCGGAAGTGAAAGCGGTGTTCAGCGCTGCCGGTACCGCCAGTACCGGAGGGGGTGGCCCCAACGCTTCACAGAATAGTACGGATGTGCGCAAGGGCAGCCTGGTGATTAGTCTGACAGACCGCAGTGAGCGTCATCAGAAGCAATCCGAAATCGAGGCCGAGTTGCGTGAGGGGCTCAAAGCGTTGCCAGGGGCCCGCGTCACCGTTGGGATCGGCGAATCTGGGGAAAAACTACAGATCACGCTGGCCAGTGATGATGGCATCGCGCTTAGCAATGCTAGCCAGCAGCTGGAAAAACAACTGCGCACCTTGAATGGCGTAGGCAATATTACCTCCAGTGCCAGTCTGCAACGGCCCGAAGTGCAGATTATCCCTGATATAGATAAAGCCGCTGAGCTGGGGGTGACGGTAGAGTCGATTGCGCAGGTGATCCGGATTGCGACCTCGGGTGACTTTTCCAACACCATGCCCAAGCTCAATTTGCCGCAACGCCAGGTCCCCATCCGGGTACGTTTGGGTTCCAGTGTCAGAACCAGCTTGCAAGAAATTGCCCAACTGCGTGTGCCGGCACGCAATGGCAGCGTTAGCCTGGAGACTGTCGCTACAGTGCGCATGGGCAGCGGTCCGCAGCAAATTGACCGTATGGACCGCATGCGTAATGTAACCTTTGATATCGAACTCAATAAGCGCCAGATCGGCGAGGTCTTGCGAGAGGTGCAGCAGCTGCCGGCCATGCAAACCCTGCCGCCTAGTGTCAAACAGCTGGAGTCAGGTGACGCTAAGCGCATGAATGAGTTATTTGCCAGTTTTGGTGGCGCCATGGTGATCGGCGTGATGTGTATTTATGTGGTCCTCGTCTTGCTGTTTGGTGACTTTTTGCAGCCTGTGACGATTCTCGGCGCACTGCCTTTATCACTGGGCGGCGCATTCTTTGCCTTACTGGTGACCCATAACAGCTTCTCCATGCCCAGTGTCATCGGCTTGTTGATGTTGATGGGCGTCGTCACCAAAAACTCGATCTTGCTGGTGGAGTACACCATCATGGCCCGAAAGGAACGTCAGTTAAGCCGGTTTGACGCCATTGTCGACGGCTGCCATAAACGAGCAAGGCCGATTGTGATGACCACAATTGCCATGGCTGCCGGTATGCTACCGATTGCACTGGGTTGGAGCGCAGACCCAAGCTTCCGCTCGCCGATGGCGATTACGGTGATTGGCGGTTTGATTACCTCAACAGTGCTGAGCCTGGTGGTGATCCCGGTGCTGTACACCTATGTGGATGATTTGCTGGGATGGTTGAGAGGCCTTGCACGCTGGGCTAAACGAAATAGCTGATAAAAGGGCGCGGTATGCGCCCTGCAGCAATTTTGAGTACATTATGATTGGCTGCGTGTTTCGCGTACTATCTGGATAATGATTGGCTATTTGGGTGCAAACGTAAACGCATCACTATAAAACTCTTCCTCTGGTAAGCCTTGCTTTACAAAGGTTTCCTTCGCAATATCCACCATGCCAGGTGCGCCGCAAGCGTAGACCTCAAATCCACTTAAGTCTGCGTGATCATCCAACACGGCTTGATGCACCAAGCCTCGGCGTCCTTCCCAGTCATCCCCTGCCTGACCATCAGAAATCACCGGAATATACTGAATATTAGGCATAAACTGCATCCAGCGCTGGCAGAGTTCATCCATATACAAGTCGCTGACTTGTCTGGCGCCGCGGTAGAGGTATACCGGACGCTGAATCTGGTTAAAGATCATGTGCTCTATCATGCCTTTGACTGGCGCAAAGCCGGTGCCACCGGCCACCATGATGATCGGTTTTTCATTTTGTTCGCGTAAGAAAAAGCTGCCGAGTGGAGCTTCAATGCGAAGAATTGTTTTCAAGGGCATTTCTTGGAACACTTGCTCGGTAAAGTGCCCACCGGCAATCTTGCGGATATGCAGCTCAAGAAAGCCTTTTTCATGCGGCGCGTTGGCAATTGAAAAGGCCCGGCGGCGGCCATCCTTGAGTATAAATTCGATGTATTGTCCGGCCATAAAGGTCAGTGACTCGGTGGCGGGCAGTTGCAGGTGCAGCACCATGACGTCGTCGCCTAGCTGTTCTTTATGTTGAATGCGCACCGGCAAAATACGTGGTTTGATGCCTTGCACTCTGTCTATTTGCCGGCATTCGATGACCAGGTCTTCGAGCGGTCTGGCACAGCAAAAAAGCGCCATGCCAGAGGCGAGTTCTGCATCGGTCAGTGCATTTCCCTGATAATCATCATGCATCACTTTGCCGGTGAGGACTTTGCCTTTGCAGGCGCCACAGGCGCCATTGCGGCAGCCGTAGGGGAGATTAATCCCGGCTTCAATGGCAGCCTCGAGCACAGTTTGGCTGGGGCGGACATCAAAGGTATGGCCGCTGTTTTCGATCAGGACACGGTTCATGAGGCGATATTTTCCAAGCGTTAGTCTTTGCGGGGTAAATGTACGACATTATCTACCGGTTTGTGGTCATGGACTTCGGTAAATTCACCTTCGATGACTTCGTCATTGGCGCTATGGCCATAACGGGTATGGGTTTGTTGATGCTGCCCGCTGACCGTGGGGTTGTTGGTGGGAATCAGCAGCAAAATGACGGCAATCACGTCGCTGATGACGCCTGGAATGAGCAGTAATACACCGGCCAGCATGTTTCTGGCGGTGGAAAAAATGGCTGCTACCGGGTTGCTACCACTGGTCATTTGCTGGAACATGCGCGCCGCCATGAGGTCTTTTTCACCGCGGATCAGTTTCAGGCCTAGATAGCCAATAATAATCAGATACGCCAATACCCACCAGCCATAGCGCTGACTGAGCTCGATCAGCACTGCTATCTCCAGAAACGGAAAAGCCAGTAGAATAGCAAGGATGAAAAAACGCATGTCAGAATCCTGTCTTTGAGTGAGCGCGCAATGACGCCAAAAGAGGAAATTATAATCGTGTTTACGCATGTGCCGAACAGGGCATGTGCCGAGCATATCGCGCAGACGCTGCTTACAGAGAAGTTGGCGGCGTGCGTCAATATTTCAAGTCCGGTGACGTCTATTTATCGTTGGCAAGGCCAGATTGAGCAAGCGGAAGAAATCGCCCTGAGTATTAAAACGACGCGCCAGGGCTATGCAGCCTGCGCGGCCAAGCTGAGGATGCTGCATACTTATGAACTTCCGGAGATTGTAGGCATCCATGTGAACGAGGGTTTGCCGGAATATTTGGCGTGGGTGGCGGCCGAGACAGGGATGCGGGAGTAATACGAATTGATCAAAAGTGGGTTTAAAGTAGTCTGCGTGCTGGTCATGCTGTGCATGATGGTGCTGCCTGTGCAGGCTGCGTCACAATTCTCAAAGCTGTTTACAGACGATGGCAGCGAAGATTTTCTGCCTGTCGACCAGGCCTTTAAGGTCGATGCTGCATACACTGATGCCACGCATGCCCAGATCAGGTTTACCATTGCACCGGGGCATTATTTGTATCGTGACCGCATTCAGCTTTTGCCGGCAAGCGACAACAATCAACTCAGTTTACCCGCTGGTGAAACCAAGCAGGACCCTAACTTTGGTGAACAGCAGGTGTTTCACAATGACACGGTTGCTGAGGTAAGCTTTGCCGGGGGTGCCCCTGCCACACTGACGGTGCGCTATCAAGGCTGTAGCGAGAAAGGCCTGTGTTATCCGCCACAAACCAAATCACTGGCGCTGGGTGCGGTCGCCCCAACTGACAATCCCCGTTCTGCAACGGTTGCTAATGAAGAGAGCGGTGACGAGTTTTCCGGCAAGCTGTTGGCATCTGGCCACTGGTGGCAGATTGTGGCCGGTTTCTTTGGCGCAGGCTTGTTGCTGGCATTCACACCTTGTGTCTTTCCTATGATTCCTATTTTGTCCGGCATTATTGTGGGGAAGAATGCCCATGTGTCCCGTGGCAAGGCTTTTACCTTATCGTTAGCTTATACCTTGGGCATGTGCCTGACCTATACCCTGGCTGGCGTTGCCGCTGGATTATCAGGCCAATTACTGAGTAGCGCATTACAAACGCCTACCGCTTTGATCAGTGGGGCGCTGATTTTTGTCCTGTTGTCTTTGTCCATGTTTGGATTTTACGAGTTGAAATTGCCCGGTGCCGTGGAAAATTATTTTTTCCAGTGGAGTAGCCGCTTTAAAGGTGGGCATCTGGCCAGTGATTTTTTGATGGGGGCGATTTCTGCACTGATTATCAGCCCTTGTGTGGCGGCGCCCTTAGCGGGTGCGCTACTGTATATCAGTCAAACCCATGATGTGGTGTTGGGTGCAGTGGCATTATTCTCGTTATCGCTGGGCATGGGTGTGCCACTTTTGTTGATCGGGGCCTCCGCAGGGTCGCTTTTGCCGAAGGCTGGTGCATGGATGAATGCAGTCCGCCGTTTGTTTGGCGTACTCATGCTGGGCGTGGCGGTGTGGATTGTCAGCCCTCTGCTGCCTGTACCTGTCCAACTGGTATTTTGGGCGGCATTGTGTATCGTGCCGGCGATCTACCTGCGCGCCATTGATCCCCTGCCAGCGGAGGCGGGGAATGTTCCCCGTCTCGCCAAAGGGTTTGCGGTCATGTTGTTGCTTTATGGTGCCGCTTTGCTGGTAGGGGCATGGTCAGGCGCGCGTTCGCCGTTGCAACCCTTGCAGGGGTTGGTGTCTGCCTCAGCTCAGGAGGTGCAGCCATTGCCATTCCAGCGTGTACAAACTCTGCAAGCGCTGGAGCAGGCAGTTGCCGCCGCAAACGGCAAGCTGGTGATGCTGGATTTCTATGCCGATTGGTGTGTCTCGTGCAAAGAGTATGAACAGTTTGTATTTAGTCAGCCTGAAGTGCGGGCGGCACTTAAGAATGTGGTGTTGTTACAGGCAGATGTGACTGAAAACAGGCCTGAAGATGCCGCATTGCTTAAACATTTTGAGTTATTTGGCCCGCCTGGGATTGTGTTTTTTGATCCACAAGGTCGGCCATTGCAGCCAGTGATCAAAGGCTACCAGGATGCTGCACAATTTCTCAAAAGCGTGCGTCAATTAACCTCAATCGCCCCGGAGAGCCCTGCAAATGCATAATATTGCACGCCTGGTCATGACACTGTTGCTGGTGGTGGTGCTCGGCAGTGGCTTCCGTTGGCTTTATCTGCACCGTGACCAATGGCTGACGCCGGTCTCGCAACAAACGGTAATCAGGGTGCCAGAGTCCTTGTGGAGTGTCAGCTTGCAAGATGATGGCGGCCGTGCTTATGCGTTTTCAAAGTTTAAAGGCAAGCCTGTGATTTTGAATTTTTGGGCAACCTGGTGCGAGCCTTGCCGGGAAGAAATGCCAGAAATCTCTGCACTGGCCGCGCAGCATCCTGAGATCGCAGTACTCGGTCTCGCCATCGATGAAGCGGCCGCTGTGCACGAGTTCATAGAAAGTACCCCGGTCAGTTATCCGCTCTTGATTGCCGAGAATGAAGGCATGCCCTTAGCTGAACAACTGGGAAATACTAAAGGGGTATTACCTTATACCGTTGTCATTTCTGCCCAAGGGGAAGTGACGCAAACTTTCTTTGGGCGAGTCAATCGCCAAATGCTGCAAAAAGCCCTTAACTTGCCCTGATTTTTCTCAATGCCCACTAGGCAAACCGCCAGCATATGGGCTGGGTTTGCTGCCTGATCCATTCAGTTTCTAGCCGTTTCGGCGACTTTCCATTTGCGTCAAATGGTGAATTTTACTGGACAAAATGCAATAACTTCGGCAAACTTCGACGCCATGAAGGTTGTATTTTTCTCTTTGAGAGGCATGGAAAAATGGGCGCCAAATCCATCCTGGTGATACATGGACCCAATTTAAATATGCTGGGGACACGTGAACCACAGCATTATGGCAGCCAAACGCTTGCAGATATCAACCAGCATCTGCAAGATTTAGCGCGCGCCGATCAGGTCCGTCTGGAAACCTTCCAGAGCAACTCCGAAGCCGACATCATAGAGAAAATTCACGCATTGTCTGTGAACAAGGTGGATTATGTCATTATCAATCCTGCCGCATTCACGCATACCTCTATTGCCATCAGGGATGCCCTCTCGGCAGTCAAAATACCATTCATTGAAGTGCATCTATCCAATGTGCATGCACGAGAGTCATTCCGGCATCATTCTTATTTCAGCGATCTGGCAACGGCCGTGATTTGTGGTCTGGGCGCAGAGGGATACTACGCCGCCTATCGCTACATCCAACAACACTAATAACATTAAAACATTTACATTCGAGGCTCTTATGGATTTACGCAAACTCAAAAAACTGATTGATCTGGTCGAGGAATCGGGGATTTCCGAGCTGGAATTGACCGAGGGTGAAGAGAAAGTACGTATCAGTCGCGCCATGGCACCAGGTGCGGCGCCCGTCACACAGTATGTGGCTGCCCCTGCGCCAGTCGCGGCGCCTGCAGCCGCAGCCCCTGCTGCTTCTGCTCCCGCCGCGGCCGCGGCAGAAGTGCTCGAAGGCAAAGTGGTGAAGTCGCCTATGGTTGGCACGTTCTACCGCGCCTCTTCTCCTGATGCGAAGCCGTTTGTCGATGTGGGCAGCAGCGTTAATACAGGGGATACGCTTTGTATTATTGAAGCCATGAAACTGCTCAATGAAATTGAAAGTGAATTTTCCGGTACGATTAAAAAGGTATTTGTTGAAAATGGCCAGCCTGTCGAATACGGTGAGCCTCTGTTCCTGATTGGTTAATCGTGATGGTTGAAAAATTACTGATTGCCAATCGCGGCGACCAGCAGTCCTCTGCGGGCTTCGCAGCAACCAAATTTAATTGTCTAGCGGCTATTGAGACGCGGAGTAAATAATGTTCGAGAAAATCCTGATTGCCAACCGCGGCGAAATAGCCTTGCGCGTGCAACGTGCTTGCCGTGAGTTGGGGATTAAAACGGTTGCGGTGCACTCTGAGGCCGACCGTGATGCCAAATATGTGAAGTTAGCCGATGAATCCGTTTGTATTGGACCGGCGCCCTCTGCAAAAAGTTACCTGAATATCCCGGCGGTAATCAGTGCGGCGGAAGTCACCGATGCGCAGGCAATTCATCCGGGGTATGGCTTTTTGTCTGAAAATGCAGACTTTGCCGAACGGGTTGAGCAAAGCGGTTTTGTGTTTATCGGCCCGCGTGCAGAGACGATTCGCCTGATGGGTGACAAGGTCTCGGCGAAAGATGCGATGAAAGCGGCAGGCGTGCCCTGTGTGCCAGGTTCGGACGGCGCGCTGAATGATGATCCAGCAGAAATCATTAAAACGGCGAAACGTATTGGTTACCCGGTGATTATTAAAGCTGCTGGTGGCGGTGGTGGTCGTGGCATGCGCGTGGTGCATACCGAAGCTGCTTTGCTGAATGCGGTGAATATGACCAAGGCCGAAGCGCAGGCTGCGTTTGGCAACCCCATGGTTTACATGGAAAAATTCCTGGAAAATCCGCGCCATATCGAGATCCAGATTTTGGCTGACCAGCATGGCAACGCGGTGTTCCTGGGTGACCGTGACTGCTCCATGCAACGTCGTCATCAAAAGATTATTGAAGAAGCGCCTTCTCCACTGCTACCCGCCAGATTGCGCGACAAAATCGGTGAGCGGTGTGCCGAGGCCTGCCGTAAGATTGGTTACCGGGGCGCGGGTACCTTTGAGTTCCTCTATGAAAATGGCGAGTTCTACTTTATTGAGATGAACACCCGTTTACAGGTGGAACATACCGTGACCGAAATGATCACCGGGATCGACCTGGTCCAGCAGCAGATTTTCATTGCGGCTGGCGAGAAGCTGCCTTTCCGTCAGCGCGATATCGTGCTCAATGGCCATGCCATCGAGTGCCGGATTAACGCTGAAGATCCTTACAACTTTGTGCCATCACCAGGCTTTATCAATCGTTTCCATATGCCGGGCGGCCCGGGCGTGCGCATGGATACCCATGTGTATGGCGGCTATACCGTGCCTCCGCATTATGATTCGATGATAGGCAAACTGATTACCCATGGTGCGACCCGCGAACAGGCCATTGCCAGAATGCGCGTGGCCTTGTCTGAAATGTATGTCGAAGGCATTAAAACCAATACGCCTTTGCATGCCGATTTGATGGCTGATCTTGCCTTCCAGCAAGGCGGCACCAGCATTCACTATCTGGAGCAGAAGCTGGGTATCAGCTCGAAATAATTTTGCATTGGCTGTTACTTAAAATTCAATCAACCGAGCCGCAAGCTGAGGCGCTCAGCGATGTGCTGATGGAGCATGGCGCATTGTCCGTCAGCATTGAAGATGCTCATGCGGATACCTTGGCCGAACAGGCGATTTTTGGTGAGCCGGGCGATCCACCGCCTGGTATCTGGCAACAAAATATTGTGACAGCCATGCTGGATGCAGAGGCGGATATACAAGATTTGTTGGCCAAGGTGCAAGCCGATCTGCAGCTGGATGGACTCAAATATCAGTTGGAGCAAATTGAGGAGCAGGACTGGGTGCGTGCTACGCAAGCGCAGTTTGATCCGATCCGGGTGACTGATCATTTGTGGATTGTGCCTTCTTGGCATGAGGCGCCGAATGCGGGTGCGATTAATATCGTCTTGGATCCAGGCCTGGCATTTGGCACAGGGAGCCATCCGACGACACATTTGTGTTTGAGCTGGCTGGCGCAGTTGCCAGCAGCGCTATTGCAAAGTGCCAATGTCCTTGATTATGGTTGTGGGTCCGGTATTTTGGCGATTGCCGCTAAAAAGCTGGGTGCCAAAACAGCCACAGGTGTTGATATTGATCCGCAGGCGGTGATTGCGAGCCGCGATAACGCGCTGAATAACCAGATTGAAGCGATTTTTTATGATTCTGCGGAGTATCTGCACGAGCCATTCGATCTCGTGGTCGCCAATATCCTCTCCAGTGCCTTGATGGTACTGGGCCCCGTGATTGCCAAATCTTGCAAAAGTGGCGGCAAAGTTGCATTATCCGGCATATTGGAAAGTCAGCAGGAAATGCTGCTGGCACATTATGCAGAGTGGTTTGAAATGGATGTCCCCATCCAGCAAGATGGATGGGTCTTGCTGACGGGAACCAGAAAATGTCCTTGATTACGGCCTGCCCGGCCTGCCAAACACAATTCGAAGTCACTGACGAGCAGTTGCAGGCCTATGCAGGCAAGGTGCGTTGCGGTGAATGTGATCATGTGTTTGATGCACGTTCGCATTTAGTCTCTTCAGATGCAATGCTCGCTACTGAAGAGCATGCACATTTAGGAGCACCAGCTGCTAGTGAAGCTGCCGTCTACTTTAATGTGAGTGCCGAGGCCGCACAGACGCATCCTGTCCCCGATGTGCTGCTTGAAGAGTCCCTGCCGCCGGATTTGACTATTCAGCCTGACGCGCAGGTTGAGCCAGATATCCCGGCTTTTCTACGCGATGTTTCGCTTGAGGACGAGCGCCCACAGGCGCGCGCAACGTCTTCGAGTCCCTGGCTATATGGTCTGTTTTCTGCCATTCTTTTGCTGGTGCTGGGTTTGCAAACCCTGTATTTTTCACGCACGACGCTGGCAGCCAGCTACCCGCAAACCAAGCCAATTTTGCAAACGCTATGCAAGCCATTGCATTGTGTATTGGGCTTGCCTCAAGAGATTACGCAATTAACGATTGATGATGCAGATATTCAAGAGCACAAGACACGTGAGGGAGTGTTGGTGTTTTCCAGCGTGCTCATGAATCACGGTGAGGTGGTACAGGCGTATCCGATGATAGAACTGACGTTGACCAATACGGCAGATGAGCCGATATTGCGTAAAACGCTTAAGCCGCAAGACTATCTGCCCAAAACCGTGGATGCCAGCAATGGCTTGGCTGCCTTGCAAGAGCAGTCCGCCAAAGTGTTGTTAGGGGTAGACGAAAAACTGGTAACCGGTTTTCGCGTTGCCATTGCCTATTAGTGGTTTGTTCATCTAAACAGAGGCGATCCGTTGTTGCGCAGCGCCCACTTCAGCCATCACTTTTCCTAATATTTCAATCGCTTCTTTGCGTACAAAACTTTTGCGCCAGGCCAGCGCGATCCGTCTGCTAGGGGCAGGGCGGGTAAACGGGATCACGCGAATCAGCGGGTTCTGATAGCGCGTTGCGGTGGCCATGGCTGGCAGCACGGTGATACCCAAATTCGAAGCCACCATATTTCTGATCGTTTCCAGTGAGTTGCCTTGCAGCACTTCGCCTTTGCGGCTGAGCTCGGGGCAGGCCTGGGTCACCTGATTGCTAAAGCAATGTCCGGTGTTGAGCAATAACACTTTTTCCTGGCTCAACTCATCCGCCTCAACCGATGTGCGCTTGGCCCAGGCATGACTCACGGGCACCACCACATTAAAGTCCTCGTCATACAGCGGCAAGGTTTCTATGCCCGGCACATCAAACGGCAAGGCCACTACTGCTGCATCTATGAGCCCGTTTTTCAACTGCTGCTCCAAAGTGGCTGTGATATTTTCTTCTACCTCCAGCGGCATATGAGGGGCGATATGGATGAGTGGCGGAATGATTTCGGGTAACAGATAAGGCCCAACCGAGTGAATCATGCCTAGCTTGAACAGGCCGTTCAGCGGATCGTTACCGTGTTTTGCCATCTCTTTGATTTTTGCTGCTTGCTCCAGCACGATATTGGCTTGGGCAATAATCTGTTCCCCAATTTCGGTGGGCGTCACCTCGTTGCGGTTGCGCTCAAACAAAGAAACACCAAGTTCTTCTTCCAGTTTTTTGATCCCCAGGCTCAGCGCTGGCTGGGTGACAAAACACTTTTCGGCGGCGCGCCTGAAATTTCTCTCCTGCGCCACTGCCAACACAAACTTTAATTCAATCAAGGTCATTTGCTTACCTCACTACTTTAACCATCATTAGTCTATATGTATTAATTTTATTAATCAATAATATCAAAACATACAATTATACAAATTAAAAGACCCTCACTAGAATGCGAGGCATGGATCATTACCTAAGGAGACAAAATGTGGACTTGGCTTAATCAGGAATCAGCCGTGTGGCAGGAAGCATTAGCTGCTTATGCCGCCAGTTTTTAAATAATCATTTAATTTGCCATCAAATTATTATCGTAACAATCAGGGCGTAGTATATTTGAGCCTTGATGAATTTTTTGCCGCAATCATCAATTAATAACAAGGAGCTAACACATGCAGAATCAAAACACGGGTGCTAAGTGCCCATTCGCGCATGGCGCAATTACGACCACAGCACAAACCAATACAAACTGGTGGCCCAATGCCCTCAATCTGGATATCTTGCATCAGCATGACCGCAAAACCAATCCGCTGGGCGAGTCCTTTGACTACAGGCAGGCATTATCCAAGCTGGATGTTGACGCCCTTAAAAAAGATATGCATGCCTTAATGACGGAGAGCCAGCCATGGTGGCCCGCAGATTGGGGGCACTATGGTGGCTTGATGATTCGCATGGCCTGGCACGCGGCAGGGACGTATCGCGTGGCGGATGGTCGCGGCGGTGCGGGCACTGGGAATCAGCGCTTTGCGCCACTCAACAGCTGGCCCGATAACGTTAACCTGGATAAAGCACGCCGCCTGCTGTGGCCGATCAAGAAAAAATACGGCAACAAGATTTCCTGGGCGGACCTGATTGTACTTGCAGGCACCATTGCTTATGAGTCCATGGGCCTTAAGACGTTTGGATTTGCTTTTGGCCGTGAGGATATCTGGCATCCGGAAAAAGACATTTACTGGGGCAACGAAAAAGAATGGCTGGCAAAAACTGGTAGCGAAGGGAGCCGTTATTCCGGGCAACGCGATCTCGAAAATCCGCTGGCAGCGGTGATGATGGGCCTGATTTATGTCAATCCGGAAGGCGTGGATGGTAACCCTGACCCGCTCAAAACTGCACAGGACATCCGCGTCACTTTTGCGCGGATGGCAATGAACGATGAGGAAACCGTCGCGCTGACCGCAGGCGGCCATACGGTTGGTAAGGCCCACGGCAACGGCCAGGCAAGCAATCTCGGTGCCGATCCTGAAGCTGCCGATGTGCATGAGCAAGGCATGGGTTGGAACAACCACATGACACGTGGCATTGGCCGTGATACGGTCACCAGCGGTATCGAAGGGGCTTGGACCACGCACCCGACCAAATGGGATAACGGATACTTTGCCATGCTGTTTAACCATGACTGGGAGCTCAAAAAGAGCCCGGCCGGTGCATGGCAATGGGAGCCCGTGAATATCAAGGAAGAAGACAAGCCGGTCGATGTCGAGGATCCTAGTATCCGTTATAACCCCATCATGACGGATGCGGATATGGCGATGATCAAGGACCCGATTTACCGCAAAATCTCGGAGCGATTCCGTGATGACCAAGCGTATTTTTCTGAAGTATTTGCCCGCGCCTGGTTCAAGCTGACGCACCGTGATATGGGACCAAAAGCTCGTTACATCGGCCCAGATGTGCCGCAAGAAGACCTGATCTGGCAAGATCCGGTGCCTGCCGGTACCGCCATCAGCGAGTCCGATATTGCGGCACTCAAAACGCAAATACTGGCGAGCGGCTTAAGCACGGCAGAACTGGTTGCGACCGCTTGGGACAGCGCACGTACTTTCCGTGCTTCTGATTACCGCGGCGGGGCAAATGGCGCACGTATTCGTCTGGCACCCCAAAAAGACTGGGTAGGTAACGAGCCCGTCAGGCTGCAAAAAGTACTGGCCGTGCTGCAAGGCATACAACAAGCTTTTGGTAAACCTGTCAGCATGGCAGACCTGATTGTCCTGGGTGGCTCTGCCGCAGTAGAGCAGGCCGCCAAAGCTGCTGGGGTCAATATCACGGTGCCATTTGCGGCGGGCCGGGGCGATGCGACACCCGAGCAGACCGATGTGGAGTCTTTTGAGGTGCTGGAACCTGTGCATGACGGCTACCGCAACTGGCTCAAGGCCGATTACGTCCCCTCGGCAGAAGAAATGCTGCTGGACCGTACCCAGTTAATGGGCCTGACTGCGCCAGAAATGACCGTACTTGTCGGCGGGATGCGTGTACTCGATACCAACCACGGCGGTAGCAAGCACGGCGTGTTTACGGATCAGCCAGGCGTCCTCAGCAATGACTTTTTTGTGAACCTGACTGATATGCGTTATACATGGGTGCCCGCGGGAAACAACCTGTATGAAGTCCGTGAGCGCAACACCGGTGCAGTGAAATGGACCGCTACACGGGTAGATCTGGTGTTTGGGTCTAACTCCATTCTGCGTTCTTATGCCGAGGTCTATGCACAAGACGACGCGAAAGAGAAGTTTGTACAAGACTTTGTTGCCGCCTGGACCAAGGTCATGAATGCAGATCGTTTTGATCTTAAAAATTAAAAACGGCTGTCATTGTTAAGTGATGCCTAGCGCCTTGAGAGATCAAGGCGCTTTTTTATTGATGGCTTAGCATGCAATAGAGCATGGGGGTGGATCATCCAGAGACTTTCGCCATGCCCATGCGATGCGAGCCGCTTAATTTTCAATCGTGAAATTTCCATGGCTACCGCAAGTCTGTAAAACTGTCTGTTAGAATAACTGTATGGATATCTATTTGATGCTGAAGGCCGTGATCATGGGCCTGGTCGAAGGCGCGACCGAGTTTATTCCTGTCAGTAGTACAGGGCATCTGATCATTACCGGGGAGTGGTTGGACTTTCTCTCTAAAGATAAACGCGATGTCTTTGAGATCATCATCCAGTTGGGCGCGATTCTGGCCGTCTGTGTCGAATACCGGCAACGGCTATGGGATACCGTGCAGCGTATTCAAACCGATACCAATGCCCAGCACTTTGTACGTAACCTCATCATCGCTTTTTTACCTGCCGCCTTGCTTGGCCTCGCATTTCATCACCAGATTAAAGAATATTTGTTTTCCTCCTTCACCGTTGGCATTGCGTTGGTGGTCGGGGGCGTACTGATTTTGCTGATAGAAAAATTTGTGCCAGCAGGCAAGACGCGGAATATTGACCAGATTTCAGCCAAGCAAGCCTTGCAAATTGGTTTCGCACAATCGCTGGCGCTGTTTCCAGGCATGTCGCGTTCCGGCGCAACCATTTTGGGGGGGATGTTTTTTGGCCTGAGCCGCCAGACGGCGACCGAGTTTTCGTTCTTTTTAGCCCTGCCCATCATGTTCGCGGCCACTGGGCTAGACCTTTATCAAGCTCGTGATTTGCTCTCAGCAGACGATGCATTGATCTTTTTGATTGGTTTCGTGGTCTCACTGTTGTCAGCCCTGGTGGTGATCCGCGCGCTGATCCGCTTCGTCACCCAGCATTCGTTTGCAGTGTTTGCCTGGTACCGTATTGTGTTTGGCATTCTGGTGCTGGTTTTCTTTGCACATTAATTTGTTTTAAGGTGTATGCATGAACCGTGCGCTGTTTAAAAAAATAGCCTATGTGCTTGCCGCCATCCTGGCGGTGTTGCTATTGCTGGTGGTTTACTTGGCTGCGACGTTTAATCCTAACGATTACAAGTCCACTGTCATTCAACTGGTGAAAGACAAGAAACAGCGTACGCTAGACATCAAAGGCGACATCAAGCTGAGTTTCTGGCCAAAAATTGGTGCGGATTTAGGCGAAATTACTTTGTCTGAACATCAGTCCAATCAGCAATTTGCAGCAATCAAAAGTGCCAAAGTGGCCTTGGCGGTGTTGCCATTGCTCAAAAAAGAAATTGTGGTGGATACGGTCTACCTCGATGGCGCGCAAGTGAACGTCATCCAGCATGCCGATGGCAGTTTCAACTTTGACGACTTGCTCAGCAAAGAGGAAGAAGAATCCCAGCAGATCAATTTTGATGTGCAAGGCATCAAAGTCACCAATACTGAAGCCAGCTTTATGAATGAGAAAAGCGGGGCCAAGTATTCGGTCGACCAGCTCAACCTGACTACCGGCCAAGTGGCGCTTAAAAAACCGTTTGATATCGAGACAGATTTCCACTTGGTGGCAAATCAACCCGTGATCAATGCCAAAGCCACCATCAACGCTAACATGATGGCCGACCCGGAAGCGAAACATTTTGTGGTGAAGGGCCTGGACGCGCAGCTTAAAGGTGATCTACTGGATGGTCAGGATGTGACCGTCACCGCCGTTGGCGCGGTAGATGTAGATGCCGCGAAAGCAGCCCTGGATGTTTCTGGCCTCAAACTGGCGATGCAGGGGAATTTTAAAGGCGTTGAGCGTCAGGTTACCTTGCAAGCACCTGCCTTGGCTTTAAATCCACAATTGATCAGCAGTGAAAAAGTCGTGCTGGCACTCAAGCAAAAAGATACCAATGGCGATCTGAGTGTCGACGTGACGTTGGCTGAATTAAAAGGCAATCAGCAAACGGTAGAAAGTAAAGGCTTGACTGCGGATGTCAATGTCAACGCAGGTGCCCGCAAGGTAGAGGGGCATTTTTCCTCACCAGTTACGGCAAATCTGGCGGATATGATGGTTGAAGTGCCAGCGCTGGCGGGTAAGTTTGATATTAAAGATCCAGCCCTGCTAAATGGGGCGATGCAAGGGCAGTTCAAGCTGGCGGTTAACGCCAATGTGAAGCAAGAGCAAGTCAAAACCAGCTTTGATTTGAGCCTGGCGGAAACCAAGCTCAATGGTGACATAAGCGTGGCAGGGTTTGCGACGCCGCATATCGGTTTTAAAGTCCATGCCGATACCTTGAACTTGAACGCATTGCTGGGTAAGGCCAAAGTGCAAAAAGAAACGGTTGCCAGCAGTAATGCCAACCGCGCGAAAGCTGACAAACCTGCCGATTTGAGTGCGTTAAAAACCTTATTCCTAGATGGCAGTGTCAATATCGGCAAGATTCTATACAGCCCCTATACCTTGACTGGTTTGAACGTGGGTATTAAAGCCGATGGCCAGAAGCTGGCTCTGCAAGGCCTGGATGTCAAATTGGACGACAGCCGTATCCAGGGGAATGTTGGCATTAGCCAGTTCAGCAAACCGCTGTATTCGTTTGATCTTAATATCGACAAGCTGGATTTGAACCGGTATCTACCCGCTGCAGAAGCCCAGGCGGGTGAAACGGCAGCCAAGCCTGCCGAGAAAACCGCGCAAGCGGAGCAGCCGCTAGATTTGTCTGCCTTGAAGGCGCTCAATGCCCAGGGCAATATCCGCATTGGCTGGTTGAAATATGGTAAAACCGAAGCCAAAAACCTCAATATTGGACTGAAAGCGCAGGAGGGAGTCGCCAGCCTCGACCCGCTCAACGCCGATGTCTATCAAGGCACGGTGCGCGGCGCCGTTAAGCTGGATGCGCGTGCCACGCCTGCAGTGACCCTACAGCAAAGTCTGCAAAATATCGCTGTCGGCCCGTTGTTAGTGGATACGATCAAC
The DNA here is from genome assembly GCF_046766015.1 of Methylophilus sp. 3sh_L. Classification (NCBI taxonomy): domain Bacteria; kingdom Pseudomonadati; phylum Pseudomonadota; class Betaproteobacteria; order Nitrosomonadales; family Methylophilaceae; genus Methylophilus; species Methylophilus sp. 3sh_L. Next base: position 60,864 of record NZ_JBKOUF010000003.1, on the reverse strand, counting down.
AATGACATGCTGTCTGGTAACGGCAATTTGAATATAAATGTCACCGCGCAAGGAAATACGGTGACAGCACTAAAAAAGTCGCTGGGCGGCTCGGTTGATTTACGCATGGCCGATGGCGCCGTTAAAGGGTTTGATCTGGCCGGGACTATCCGCGAGGCGAAAAGCAAGCTCAACTTGCTCAAGGGTCAATCCAGCGCAGACGCAGATAAAAGTAAAAAAACTGACTTTAGTGAGCTCACCGCCAGTTTTAATATCAAGAATGGCGTGGCTCACAATGATGATCTGGCCATGAAGGCCCCGGTGTTTCGTTTGACCAAAGGCGAAAGCAAAGGCGATATTGATATCGGCAAAGAACAGATCAATTATCTGGCCAAGCCCACCTTGGTAAACTCGCTCAAGGGGCAGGGCGGAAAAGAGGCTGATCAGTTGGGCAGTATTGGGATTCCAATTAAAGTCAGCGGGAGCTTTAGTGCGCCCAAATTCGGGGTTGATATGGCCGCTTTAGGCCAGGCACTGGCTAAATCGGCCGCACTGGATGCATTGACCAATAAAGTGGGCGGTGACAAGGCAGAGGCACTTAAAGGTTTGCTGAATGGAAAATCCTCAGGTAGCACGGGCAGTGATTCTACCAACCCTCAAGGCAATGAGAGCACTGAACCTGCCAAGCCTGTGGATGAGCTTAAGCAAAAAGCGCTCAAAAAACTGCTCAATTTCTAGGGTTGTGTATTAGCGGTTTATTGTGAGTGAATTTGCAGAAAAACTGATTGCCTGGCAGCAGGCATATGGCCGTCACGATTTGCCCTGGCAGCAGACCCGGGACCCTTACGCTATTTGGGTATCAGAAATCATGTTGCAGCAAACGCAGGTGTCGGCGGTCATTGCTTATTATGACCGCTTCATGCAGCGTTTTCCTTCCATTGCCAGTCTAGCCGAAGCTAAGCAAGATGAAGTCATGCGGTACTGGAGTGGGTTAGGCTATTACTCGCGTGCGCGTAACTTGCACCATGCCGCCCAAACCATTATGCGTGAGCATTGTGGTATTTTTCCAACAGATTTCGAGACCATCCAAACTTTAAAAGGCATCGGGCGCTCAACCGCCGCTGCCATCAGTGTGTTCGCATTTAACCAGCGGCAAACAATTCTCGATGGCAATGTTAAGCGTGTGCTGGCACGCTTGTATGCCGTTGAAGGCTGGCCAGGTCTACCAGACGTAGAAAAAAAACTCTGGCAAATTGCCGAAAGTGTATTGCCTAGTCAAGGTTTGCCTGCTTACGTGCAAGGGCTGATGGATTTTGGGGCCACCTTATGTACGCGTAGTAAGCCCTTCTGTGAGCATTGTCCAATGCAAACCACTTGTTTGGCATATCAGCAACAAAGGGTTTCTGCACTGCCTGCCCCCAAGCCTCGTAAAGCGCTGCCAGAAAAACAGGCCACGTTATTAATGATTATGGATGCCGGGGAGATTCTGCTGGAGCGGCGGCCAAATCAGGGTATATGGGGCGGCTTATGGAGTTTGCCTGAGTTGTCGCCCAGTGAGCTTGCTGTGCCATATGTGAAACAAGCGTTTGGGCTGGAGGTTGAGACGCTTGAAACCTTGCCCGTGCTTTGGCATACCTTTACGCATTTCAAACTTGAAATCACCCCACAGCCACTTCAGCTGCAAGGCCAGCGCAGACAACTGGCACCAAACCAGCAATGGCTATCTTTGGAGGATGCAATCAGTGCTGCTTTGCCAACGCCGGTACGTACCCTGATCAAAGAGCTGCAAAAATTGCGTCTGTAAGACAGGTTATAGATTTGCGAGGCGGAAGATGTGGCTAGCCAATTCCGTCTGATTATTTTTGAGATGTTGTAACAACGCATGCCCCTGATCAGGTTTTACCAACGCTTTCTGGTAAATCAGTGGCAATTCAAAAATCGCGATTTCGCGCTCTACGATGTTTAATGTCTGATGCTTGGAGCTTTCAAGCACGTCAAGCAGCTTCTCATAGACATTATCTTGTACCCGTGTATAAGGGAACAAAATCCAGAAATCGGTCCCTTCCCGTCCTACTAGGTCAGACCGCCTAAAAGAGCTTTGTAAATCGTGCGTTAAAGACGAGAGTTGACGCAGGGCCTCAGGCGCCCCGTAGGCCTCACCTAAACTATTGTCATCGCCATAAGCAATTTTCACCAGGGCAATATTAAAGTCCTCTGAGTGCCTGATCAGCACTTGGCAAATCCAGTCCAAGGTCTCTACAAAGCGACTACATAACTGAATATCCGAAATCATCTTAATTCCCCAGCGAATGCACAATGCGTGTTGTGCAAGTTATCTATAGATCATGCAAATGTTTACTATGCTAGCAGAAAGATATATTGATGTTGATGAGAAATCACCTAAAAAACGCCATCAGTTCTAAAAAACACCCTACTAAGGCAGGAGGGTAGACTGTTGCAAATCTGCAACAACGTTAAGTAAGACTAAGCAATTTGACGTATTCACTTGCGCCATCTGGGCTGCTTTTGCAAAAATTGCTCTGACCTTGCAGGAAATGCTTTAAGTGATTCCGCAGGAGTTATTAGGAAGAGCCTTTAGATAGCTCTTTTCTGGAAAGCAATATCCTTACACAAGTTGTGAAAACAACATTTTTGGAGATTCGTATGAATACAAAATTGAACGTTGCAGTTGCAGCAGCTCTGTTCGCTGCCGCTAGTGGCGCACAAGCTGGCATCACTATCCCAGCTGGTGACTGGACTCTGGACATCGGTGGCGTTGTTAACGCTTACTACACAAACACACGCGTATCAGGTGAGCAAACTGCTGGTTATGCAACTTTGACCTCTGGCCGTGGTTCGCAAGATGCATTAACTGGCGGTGGTGATTTCAATCGTAGCCAATCCAACATTTCAACTGGCCTGTTGCCAAACTACCTGAGCGTTTCTGGTAAAACTCGCCAAAACGATCTGGATGTTGCATTTACAATCAGCATCAACCCAGGTTCTTCAACAACACAAGCTGGTATTCAAAATGGCCAAGGTAACCAAGAAAACCGTCAAGCATTCCTGACATTTGGTGATGCTTCTTGGGGTTCTATCAAGCTTGGTAAAGATTTGGGCATTTTTGCTTCTGACGCAATCTTGAACGACATGACATTGTTGGGCGTTGGTGGCGGTGCAGGCGGTTTGGCTGGTAACACAACTACTCTTGGTCGTATTGGTACTGGTTACGTTTATGCAGACTGGAAAGCTCAAGCAGCTTACACATCACCAAATTGGAACGGTTTCCAATTTACAGTCGGTGCTACTCAAGCATTCAACGCAATTGATGTTGGTTTGAACTCAGCAGTTTCTACTAATCGTGGTGGTAGCCAGCCAGCATTCGAAGGTAAAGCATCTTACGAGTGGACTGGTGATGTAGCTGGTAAAGTTTGGGCAAGCTTCATTAGCCAAAAAATTGAACAATTGAATAACGGTGCAACACCTACACCAGTTCAATTAGGTGGCGGTAGCCGTGTTAGCGCGTTTGATATTGGCGCCACTGTCAAGGTTGCTGATTTTGGTTTGACTGGTTACTACTATGACGGCCGTGGTATTGGTCAAACTGTTCAAATGAACGGTGGTTATGATATTACTGGTAAACGCCGTGATTCCAAAGGTGGTTACGTACAAGGTACATACACTATTCCAGGTGTGGGTACTAAATTGGGCGTAAGCTGGGGTCAAAGCAAACTGGAAGCTAACTCCGGTGATGCAATCGCAGCTGGTCAAGTTGGTAAAGACCTGAAAGATGAAATGTGGACAGTTGGTGCTTATCATCCTTTGACCAAACACTTGAACTTGGTTGCTGAGTACAGCGATGTTAAGTCTGAAGTTGGTTCTTTGGAAGGTAAAGGCAAAACTATCGCTTTGGGCGGTATTCTGTTCTTCTAATTTAATTGCAGTTTAACTGCTTAAATTAAGAGTCAGATAAAACGGCAACTTCGGTTGCCGTTTTTTATTGAACTATCATTGTAAGAGCAAAAGAGATGAAGCTTTATCCAGTAACTGTAATCTCAGATTTTTATGAAAATCCAGATGACATCCGAAAATATGCTTTAGCGCAGAAATACACCTACTGCCATGAAATTAAAGGGGTAGATTATGTATTTCCTGGGAGTCGGACTAAAGAGCTGCGTGAGTTGAGTCAGTCGCTATACGAGAAGGTCTGTAAAAAATTAATCAGCGTATTTCATTTGCCTGAGCATGATGTAATGCGCTGGCAGATCAATACAAGTTTTCAAATTGTTGAGGGTGAATATGGTCACGGGCTTATCCATCAGGATCAAAATACCGTATTTGCAGGTGTGCTTTATTTAACACCCGATGCTCCATTAGATTCGGGGACTTCTTTATTCAGAAAGAATGGCAGTTATGATGAGGATCTATATTGGAAGCTGATTAAAGAGAATGACGAGCGTTTTAAGCGTAAAGAGCCAATTGACTTCACTTATCACAATATGTTCGACGAAATTGTTCGAGTCAATAACGTCTATAATTCATTGATTCTGTTTGAGGGGGATATCCACCATTGTGCCAATCAGTTTTTTGGCAAAACAAAACAAGACTCGCGACTGGCACAGGTGTTTTTTATTACCAAGATTGATGCTAACAAAGAAAGCTCTTTCCCGCTTTTGCGAGTGAAGAATCAAGCTCTTTAATCATCAATCCCCAACTCTTGTATTTTGCGGGTAAGTGTATTCCTCCCCATGCCCAACTGATTGGCGGCTTCAATGCGGCGGCCATCGGTGTGGGCGAGGGCGCGGGTGATGAGGATACGCTCAAACTCTTTGGTTTTGGCGTCCAGAATATTGGTTTCCCCGCGATTGAGCGCGTCGGTGACTTCCTGTGCGAGGGCTTCTTGCCATGAGCCGCCGCTGCTGTGTTTTCCGGTATCTTCTTTCAGCTCTGGGGGCAGGTCATTGACGTCCACGTTTTGACCTGGGGCCATGACGGTGAGCCAGTGGCAGACGTTCTCAAGCTGGCGAACGTTACCGCTCCAGTTGACTGACATTAGGTACTTAATGGCCGCTTGCGATAACTGTTTAGGTTCAACGCCTAATTGCTGTGCGCTGTGGGCGAGAAAATGTTTGGTCAGCAACGGAATATCTTCCCTGCGCTCACGCAAAGGCGGTAAGCGCAGGCGAATGACGTTTAAGCGGTGAAACAGGTCTTCACGGAACAAGCCTTGTTTTACGCGCTCTTCAAGGTCCTGGTGGGTGGCTGCAATCACGCGTACATTCACTTTAATCGGTTGGTGTCCGCCTACCCGGTAAAACTGGCCGTCGGACAAGACACGCAATAATCTTGTTTGCAAATCTGCAGGCATGTCTCCAATTTCATCCAGAAACAAAGTGCCGTTGTCTGCCTGTTCAAAGCGGCCACGTCTGGCTGCAGCGGCTCCAGTAAAAGCGCCGCGTTCATGACCAAACAATTCGGATTCTAATAAGTCTTTAGGAATCGCGGCGGTGTTGATGGCGATAAATGGCTTGTCAGCACGTGGGCTGTGTCTATGCAGCGCACTGGCGACCAGTTCTTTACCACTGCCTGATTCGCCGTTAATGAGCACTGTTGAGTGCGAGCGGCTGAGGCGGCCAATGGCACGGAAAACTTCTTGCATAGCGGGTGCCTGGCCGATGATTTCTGGCGATGGGCCAGTGTCTTCTACGGCTTCGACAGATTGCCGCATGCTTTCTTCAACCGCACGTTTGATAATTTCGATGGCTTGGTCAACATCAAATGGTTTCGCCAGATATTCGAATGCGCCGCCCTGAAATGCCGCGACCGCGCTCTCTAAGTCCGAGTAAGCAGTCATGATAATGACCGGAATTTCAGGATACCGCTGCTTCACCTCGGATAAAAAGTCCAGGCCCGAGCCATTGGGCATGCGGATGTCACTGACGATGACTTGGGGTTGTTCACGATTTAAAGCGTTGAGGGCTTCAGCCGGGGAGGAAAATGTTTTGAAATCAAAGTCGGTGCGTGCCAGGGCTTTTTCAAACACCCAGCGGATGGATTTGTCGTCGTCTAGGATCCAGATTGGCTTCATAGCTGTTTCTCGTGAATTATTGTACGGATGATTTTAATTGCGTACTTTCAATCGGTAGCAATATATGGAAGATGGTTTTACCCGGCTGCGAGTCGCAATCGATCATGCCATGGTGCTGTGTAATAAAGGTTTGTGCCAAGGCGAGGCCCAAGCCTGTGCCGCCTTCCCGACCGGATACCAGTGGGTAGAAAATACGCTCTTTAATGCCGGCAGGAATCCCTGGGCCATTATCAATAATCTCTAAATGAATCCCTACGCGGTAACGTTTTCTGGCGAGTGTGATCTGCCGTTCAGCTCGCGTGCGTAAGGTAATACTCGCGCCTTCAGTCTGATGTTGTTGCATGGCCTGTGCCGCATTACGCGCAATATTGAGTACGGCTTGTATCAACTTCTCGCGATCACCAATCAGTTCAGGCAAGCTGGTGTCGTAGTCGCGGATCACGCGGATATGGTTGGGCGATTCGGCCAGTAGCAGGCTGCGTACGCGCTCCAGCACCTCATGAATATTGGTAGGCTCATATTTGGGCACACGATGCGGTGCCAGCAGCCTATCCATGAGACTATGCAGCCTGTCAGCCTCCTTGATAATCACTTGTGTATATTCTTTCAGGCTAGGTTGGGGTAGCTCAAACTCAAGCAACTGTGCTGCCCCACGTAAGCCACCGAGTGGGTTACGGATTTCATGCGCCAGATTTCTTAATAGCTCAGAGTTAGCTTGTTGTTGTATCAGCATGCGTTCTTCACGGGCAATACGCAATTGCTGATCCATTTGCACAAATTCCAGAATCAGCATGTCCTCAGGCGTTTGGTTGAAGGAGGCTGAGATAGGCGTTACGGTACAGGTAACAGCCGTGGTATGGCCGCGTTGGGTGGTCAGCGCGAACTCATGCTCACGATAAGGGCTTTGTGTTTGAATGGCGTTGGTCACCGCCATTTGCAGGATTTCGCAATTAATAAACACGTCATGAATATGTGCGCCCTGAATCTGGTTGGCACTGAATGCAAACAAAATCTCCGCACTTGAGTTCGCATAAGTGACTTCGAGCCGGTTGTTGAGCAAAATCACTGCCGTGGCAATGTGCTCGAGACCGTTAAAGCCATTGGGAGATTTCTGTACCATGTTCTGAGTTTGTTAAAAAGAGTGAATCACGCCCTGTTTTAAAGCAAAACCCAAGCCAATTCTTACAAGAAGCGTAAAAATGATTGAGCAAGCCCCCAAAATGGTGCATTTAAAGGTTGAGCTCTTTATTTAACAGCTCGATATTGCGCTCATGTGCCTGAATTTCCGCCTCAATCACGCGCAGTTTTTCTTCATACTTGGCGACATTCCTAAACGTTTTTCCATTGGCACCTCTATAGACTTCTGGCGTATTCTGCGCTTCTTCATAGAGGAGTCGAGCATTATCAAGTGCTTGTTTTTCTTGAGAAAGTTCGTTCATCAACAACTCTCTCCGCTTTTGGTCGCGTTGGTTTTGTGTTTGATTGTCAACTTTGGGAAAGTCGGCCGGAGAAGGGGTTTTGGCCGTAGATTTTTTTTCTTTGGCTGGCGGCGGGGGCTCTGCCATTTTTGGTCCGCTAATAATCAGTTCCGCCTTGCTTTTACCTTCAGGCTTGATATTCGTGTAGGTGGTGACGCCATTGCTGTCGGTATATTTATAAATATCTGCATTTGCAGTATTGAATGCCAACAGAAACGGCCATAGGTAAAAAAGTCTTTTCATGGCAATAGTTTAGAGTAGATTGTTGAGGGTATCAACGTCTGCTTGCCTAAAAGCGTTGACGGACAAATGCGCACATAAAAAAACAGGGCAGCCTGGGCTGCCCTGTTTTAGTGCAATCTCTTCTGATTAGCAGGAGTAGTACAGACCAAACTCCACTGGGTGTGGTGTTTGGCGCAGTTTAGTGACTTCTTCCATTTTCAATGCAATGTATGAATCAATCCAGTCATCTGAGAAAACGCCGCCGCGTGTTAAGAACTCGCGGTCTTTATCCAGATACTCCAATGCTTGTTCCAGAGATGAGCATACCGTTGGGATCAATGCATCTTCTTCTGGTGGCAGATGGTACAAGTCTTTAGTCGCTGGTTCACCTGGGTGAATCTTGTTCTGAACGCCATCCAGACCAGCCATCAACAAGGCTGAGAAAGCCAAGTATGGGTTAGCAATCGGGTCTGGGAAGCGTGCTTCAACACGGCGTGCTTTGTCTGAATGCACAAATGGAATACGAATCGCAGCAGAACGGTTTTTAGCGGAGTAAGCCAATTTCACTGGTGCTTCGTAGTGTGGAACCAAGCGCTTGTATGAGTTGGTGCCTGGGTTGGTAATCGCGTTCAATGCACGTGCGTGCTTGATGATACCGCCGATGTAGTACAGAGCGAAGTCGCTCAGGCCTGCATAGCCGTTACCTGCAAACAGGTTTTTGCCATCTTTCCATACGGACTGGTGTACGTGCATCCCGGAGCCGTTGTCACCAAACATTGGTTTAGGCATAAATGTAGCAGTTTTACCGTAAGCGTGTGCAGTGTTAGTCACTACGTATTTCAGGATTTGCGTCCAGTCAGCACGCTGTACCAAGGTCGCAAATTTAGTACCGATTTCACATTGACCTGCTGTTGCCACTTCGTGGTGGTGCACTTCAACAGGCACGCCCAGTTCTTCTAAGGTCATGACCATGGCAGAGCGGATGTCGTGCAATGAATCGACAGGAGGCACTGGGAAGTAGCCGCCTTTAACGCCTGGACGGTGACCAGTGTTGCCGCCCTCGAATTTTTCACCTGAGGACCATGCGGCCTCTTCTGAGTTGATTTTCACAAAGCTACCACCCATGGTGGCATCCCACTGAACGCTATCAAAAATAAAGAACTCTGGCTCTGGACCAAAATAAGCAGTGTCACCCAGGCCGCTGGATTTCAGGTAAGCTTCAGCGCGTTTTGCCAGGGAGCGTGGGTCACGGTCATAGCCTTTACCATCAGTAGGGTCTACTACGTCGCAGGTCAGAACCAAGGTTGGTTCGTCAAAAAATGGATCGATGAATGCGGTGCTTGCATCAGGCATCAATTGCATGTCAGAGGCTTGAATGCCTTTCCAGCCAGCAATGGAAGAACCATCAAAGGCGTGACCTTCGGTAAATTTATCTTCGTCGAAGGCAGACACTGGCACGGTCACGTGCTGCTCTTTACCTCTGGTGTCGGTAAAACGGAAATCAACAAATTTGATGTCGTTTTCCGCAACCAGTTTCATTACGTTTGCAACGGACATTACATTCTCCTCAGTGATCAAGATCTAAAATGATTCAACTTGCGCACGCAAAAAAGGGACATGTTGCGGATGTCCCGGAACGTGAGCAAATATAAAAACACAAACTAGCAAAACAAATAGATATGTGGAATTTTTGGTTTACGAATTCCATTGAATCTTAGTATGTAATAGTAGCAGGAAGCATGCCACCCAAAAACAGGCATTTTGCATGGATATGAGATATCTGACATAAAAAAGCAAAATCAATACGCACCAAAAAGGTGCTCAACAACAAATTGAGCACAAAAATGGTGCTCCATGCGCTTGCGTGACTTTCACAGGTATACTCGCGGTTTGACTAGCTTATTAAAAGAACGAAGGTGTCCTTTGGAAAGTGTTGAGAAAATCTTGCAACAAGCCGCTCAGCGTGCTCAGCAAAATGGTTTGCCGTATGCCGGCGCGATGACGCCCCAGGAGGCGTATGCGCTAATCAGTCAAGATCAAAATGCGGTGTTGGTGGATGTGCGCTCACGTGCCGAGTTGGAGTTGGTAGGGCGGGTGCCCATGGCGACGCATCTGGAATGGGCATTTTATCCCGGCATGATTGCCAATCCGGACTTCGCCGATCAGTTACAAGCGCAGGTTGATCCTGCACGTACCGTCGTCTTTATGTGCCGCACCGGCGGCCGCAGCCATAATGCCGCATTACTGGCACAAAAACTCGGATATGCCAATGCCTATAACATGCTTGAAGGCTTTGAAGGCGAGGCCAATGAAGCCAAGCAACGAACCCTGATCAACGGCTGGAAACAGGCAGGGTTGCCCTGGTCCAATTAGGCAAGCAGCTTATGTCGGTTGAGAAATATGCAGTCATTGGTCACCCGATTGCGCACAGCAAATCCCCATTGATTCACCAGGCGTTTGCACAGCAATTTGGCAAGACCATTGTTTACGATAAAGTGTTGGCCCCGCTAGATGGTTTCCTGGCTACAGTGCAAGAATTGCAGCAGCAAGGCTATTTAGGGGCGAATGTCACGGTGCCATTTAAATTTGAAGCCTTTGACCTTAGCCAGACTTTATCTGAACGCGCGCAAGCGGCTGGGGCTGTGAACACCCTCAGTTTTAGCCAAGCGCAGATTCAGGGCGACAATACCGATGGTTGCGGCCTGGTCAATGACATTCTCAAACACCATCAGACAGCCTTGGCCGCAAAAAGAATATTGCTGCTCGGTGCTGGTGGGGCTGCACAAGGCGTGATGTTGCCATTGATCGCGCAGCGCCCGGCGCAAGTAACGGTCGCTAATCGCAGCCAGGACAAGGCGCAAGCCATGTTAAAGAAGTTTGCAACCGAGGCGCAGCAGTTTGACGTCTCTCTGGCAGTCACAAGCTTTACAGATCTCAATGCACCTCTCAATGAACCATATGATGTGGTGATCAATGCCACTTCTGCTGGCTTGACGGACACACCACTCTCCCTTTCATCGCAACTGTTTGGCGCGCATACCCTGGCGTATGACATGATGTATGGCCGCGAAACGCCATTCATGCAACAGGCCCGTCTGGCAGGTGCAAAAGTGGTGGATGGTTTGGGCATGTTGATAGAGCAGGCGGCAGAAGCCTTTTTTATCTGGCATGGCTTGCGTCCTGATACCGCCCCTGTGATTCAGGCATTCCGCTAATCTTCCTTGCGTCATGAAACAAAGCATTAAACTGTTTTTTGCCCTGTTTTTACTGTGGGTATTGCTGTATCAGGTTTGGATTTTCGCGCATATTTTGTGGTGGGTAGACCACAACCCGGAAACCACTGCTTTTATGGAGGCGCGACTCGAGGTGATGCAAGAAAGTCATCCGGGGGCAACACTGCAACAGCAGTGGGTCCCTTACGCTAAAATCAGCAACCACTTAAAACGCGCAGTGATTGCGGCCGAAGACAGCAAGTTTGTTGAGCATGAAGGCTTTGACTGGGTCGGCATCGAAACCGCTTTTGAGAAAAATCTCAAGAAGGGCAAAATCGTCGCCGGCGGCTCTACCATCAGTCAGCAATTGGCTAAAAATTTGTTTTTATCCGGGCACCGCACGCCTTGGCGCAAAGCGCAAGAAGCGGTGATTACTTTCATGCTTGAAAAGCTAATGAGTAAACGCCGTATTCTCGAAATCTACCTTAATGTGATTGAATGGGGCGATGGCGTATTTGGGGCGCAAGCGGCTGCCAAACACTATTTTCGCACCTCCGCCTATGCACTTGCGCCCGTGCAGGCGGCTAGACTTGCGGCCATGATTCCGAATCCGCGCTTTTATGATTTGCATCGCAGTACGCGGTTTTTGAATCGGCATAGCGCCACCATTCAGGCACGCATGCGATTAGTCAAAATACCCTGATTTTATGCGCCTGATTTAGGTATTAACGTGAAACACTCCCACATACAATGTTTGCTATCAATGGATTTGCCTGATCATATTCTTATCGATCAGATTCATAGGCGGTGCATGCAAGTGCATCGCCAGGCCGGTTGCATGTTGACCTTAGCCTTTGACAGCGAGATGTTTTACAAGGGTGTGAGGTAACGGCCAGGTTAACTGGCCGTATTTTTTTAAGGCGCATTCCTCGGTTGTCTAATGACTTGCACGTCGCTGCTTTAACTGGTGCCGATATCAAACATGGCATCCAGATCCTGCTTGCGGTAGGTGCGCAGTGACAGCATGGTTTCGGTTCTCACTATGCCGCTGATGGCAGCAAGTTGATGAGTCACCAGTGCTGAGAGCGCCTCGGGACCGGTGACTTGTATGATGGCCACCAGGTCATATTGACCACTCACCGAATAAACTTCTGTGACTTGTGCTAACGATGCCAGGGATTCTGCCACGGTTGCCATCTGTTGACGCTCAGCGTTCACCAACATAATACAGGTCATCATCAAGACTCTCCTTATGACATGCTCCGCCAATCAATGGCGGAGCTTACACAGCATTCAAACAGTTTTCGTCTGTACCGGCATCTTCTGCGCGGTATCAGGTTGATGGCGCCGTAGCAGGGCCTTATGCAGATACCGAAAATCGGCCGGATCAATCGGTAAAAACCACTGCTTGAAGCGGGTCGCGACGCCCAGCGGCAGGCGCATGTCCGATAACAGCTCGTCAATATGATGCAGTGAGAACGGAATGATATTGGTGCCTTTGGAGTGTTTGCCTTCTGTACGCGCTTCCATCCATGCCAGACGTTCTTTGATTGTGCTGCGTTGCGCCTCTGCGGTCGGCAACTTCATCTTTCCACCAATCCAGTCGGCCAGCCAGTAAGCGCCTACTTCGGCATTGAGCTGGCTAAAGAATGAAGAGTTATAACCATTAAACGCCAGACCTGGCATGCCAACCGGTGCCATCGACCGGTACAGCACAAAATTACCTTCTGCATCGGTCACATGTTTCATCACGTCATCGTTCAAAAAAGGCACACGCTGATGCCAGCCTGTCCCGCAAATCACAATGTCGGCTGGCAAACGGCGGCCATCGGTTAAATGTGCATAACGCACGCCATGCTCAATGCTAAAGCCTGTGATACTGTTTTGTTTGGCAACGTCAATATGACCCGCCTCCACGCTTTCAAAGAAACCTTCGGTGACCAGGCTGACGGTACTGCGCGCAATCGATTCTAGTGGCTGGTCAGGCTTGAGGCCCAGTTTTTCGAGGCGGCATTGGCGGTTGATGACCCACTGCACCTGATTCAGCATGCTGTTACGGATCGGTTTGCCGATGCCGTGCAAAAAGCGCTCTATGCCTTTAAGGCGGATATATTTAAACAAGCCTTCACCCATGCGCGTCAAAAACAGGTATTTGTAATTGAGCACATTCATGAGTCGTTTTGGCACTTTCCAGATCAAATGTCTGGCCACCACTGTAGTGCTCGCCGCTTGCTGGCAAACCGCTTGTGCCACATCGGTAGAAGATTTGCCATAGCCCACAATCAGCACATGCTTGCCTTTGGCATCTGCAAGCTCCTTGAACTCGCTGGTGTGGCAAATACGGCTACCTGCGGCGGTAAATTCGGCTGCACCCGGATAGTCCGGGATCATGGGCTGCGAAAAAATTCCGTTACAGACAATTAAAAAATCAAAATGTCGCGTTTCCTCTGCTTTGCCTTCGGTCTTGACGGTGAGTTGCCAGCCTTTTCCTACCGGTTGGGCTAATTTCACTTCGGTATTCAATGCAATCAAATGTGCAAAATTGAACTGCTTGGTATAGGCATCCAGATAGTGCTGCACCTGCTCGCCACTTGGCCACTCAGGGTAATGCTTGGGATAGGGGAAATCTGAAAAGGCATAGGTGGACTTCACATTTTGGGTGGTCAGGTTAGGGTAGCGTCTGGAGGCGCTCCACACCCCGCCGACATCAGCCTCCTTCTCAAACACCGTGACCTGGTGACCAAATGCAGTCAGCACTTTTGCTGTACTCAAACCGGCAAACCCGGCACCCACAATCGCAATATTCATACGGTTTCCTTTGCGCTTAAAAATTCATACAGGGCCTATCCCTGTATCGTCGGCTGCAGTATTGAGCGAGCAAGGTTTGCCGACTATCCAGAAACTGCCTGCACTATCCGCGTTCGGCAACAACTTGCATGCGTGCTGAATTTGGTTGCGCAATGCGGATAGTGACTGCACGGAGCGGATAGCTCCGCCGTCTGCGCTGCGAGAAAGTAGCAACCACAACGAAGGTGATCACTTGCCTTCCCACCCTTCAACCGAGCAAGCGAGACGAAAAATGGGACAAATGATAGAAATCAGCGCGCAATTCCCGGCCTTTAAAGGCTATCTGGCACTGCCAGCCACCGGCAGCGGGCCGGGCCTGGTGTTGTGCCAGGAAATTTTTGGCGTGAATGCCAATATGCAGGCCATTGCCGACCTGTATGCCGAAGAGGGCTATATGGTGCTGGTGCCTGATTTGTACTGGCGCCTGCAGCCTGGCATTACCCTGACCGATGCGGCAGAAGACATGCCGGCCGCGTTGGGCTATTACCAGCAGTTTGATGAAGCCATCGGCATGCAGGATGTCCAACTGGCCATCAGCTGTTTGCGTGGCATGGCAGGGGCCAGTGGCAAGGTGGGGGTGCTGGGCTATTGCCTGGGCGGCAAACTGGCTTACCTGGCGGCTAGCCAGACTGATGCGGATGTGGCGGTGGGCTATTATGGAGTAGGCATAGAGCAGGCCTTGCCACAGATGGCTGCGCTACGCTGCCCATTAACCCTGCATATGGCTGAGCAGGATGCCTTCTGCCCTCCCGCGGCGCAAACCGCGATTCTGGCCGCGGCCACTGCACAGCCACTGGTTAAGACCTATGTGTATGCGGGCGTGGACCATGCCTTTGCCCGCCTGGCCGGTGCGCATTACCACGCCCCCTCGGCACAGATGGCATATAGCCGCACCCTGGGCGCCTTGCGCAAAGCCATAGGGCCTGATTATGACCTGAGCGCAATTGCAGATCATCACTTTGCGCTCGAATTTGCCACCCGCGATGCCGATGCCACCATGACCACCATGGTCGCCCAGCCATATGTGAATCATGTGCCCACCATGACGGGCGGGGTCGGCTACACCATGCTGCGTCGCTTTTATCAGCATCACTTTATCCACAATAACCCGGCAGACATGCAAATGACGCCAATTTCACGCGTAGTTGGTGCGGACCGCATGGTGGATGAGTTTGTGCTCAGTTTTACGCATGACTGCGAGATTGACTGGTTGCTGCCGAATGTGCCGCCGACCGGGCGCCGGATTGAAATCCCCATGCTGGTGGTGGTGACTTTCCGTGGAGACAAGCTGTTTAACGAACATATTTACTGGGATCAGGCCAGCGTACTGGTGCAAGCCGGGTTGCTTGATCCCGCCCTGGTGCCCGCCATCTGCGGGGTAGAGCAAGCACGTAAACTGCTGGACCCTAACCTTCCTTCCAACACGCTGATGGCCAACTGGTCACTCAGTGCCAATGCATGAGGTGCGCCATGAAAGGTATCGCAAACAAAGTTGTCATCGTCACCGGTAGCGCCACGCTGATCGGTGCGGCCGTGGTAGAAGCCTTCCACGCCGCGGGCGCAAAAGTGGTGGCGGTGGATATTGATGCACGTGGGGCGACGGTGGCGGCTGGCATCAGCGCTGACATTCTGTTTTTACAAACAGACATTACCGATGATGCCGCCTTGCAACAGCTGGTGGCGACCACGCAACACACCTTTGGCGGTGTAGATTTCCTGGTCAACCTGGCCTGTAGCTATGTGGACAACGGCTTTGCTGCCAGCCGCGAGGATTGGTTGCTCAGTTACAACGTCAACCTGGTCAGCAGTGTCATGCTGGCCAAGGCTTGCCATGCGGCGATGTGTCAGCGTGGCGGTGGCGCCATCGTGCATTTTTCCAGCATCTCAGCCAGCGCTGCGCAAACCGGCCGTTGGCTATATCCGGCCAGCAAAGCGGCCACTGAACAGCTGACCCGCAGCATGGCGGTTGACCTGGCCCCAGACCATATCCGCGTCAATGCCGTGGCACCCGGCTGGATCTGGTCACGCGTCATGGACGAGCTGACGGGCGGCAACCGCGCCAAAACGGATGCCGTCGCTGCACCATTCCATGCCTTGAAGCGCGTAGGTGACCCGCAGGAGGTCGCCGATGTGGTGCTGTTTTTATGCTCGGACCATGCCTCGTTTGTCACGGGCGCCGTGTATGCCGTCGATGGCGGCTACAGCGCCATGGGTCCCGAGCAGGCAGAGCCCGCCATTCCCAAGCTGGCGGATTGATATTTACACCCGGATTTTTTAAACGATTGAATCTCACTCTGAAAGGAACCCCTCGATGAACCTCCTCTCCTCAGGCAGTAAACCCCTTAGCGCACTGGGTCTGGCACTGGCCACCACCAGCTTACCCATGTTCGCCCACGCCTACGATTTGCCTCCAATCAACCTTGGGTTTACCAGCTTTCTGGATGGTGCCCCGCCTGCAGGCAACGGCTGGTATTTCAGCCAATACGTACAGCAATACCATGCCGACAAGTTCAAGGATAACTCGGGCAATAGTCTAGGCCTGCCTAACCCCAAAGTGGATGTTACCGTCAGTCTGTCGCAAATACTGTATATCTCGGATATCGAAGTCGCCGGGGCTAATCTGGGCATGGATGTGATTGTGCCGGTGGTCAGCCCGCATACCAGTTATGGCGCCGCCTCTAATGCCTTCCCCAAGGCGGGTGACAGTGGCATGGGTGATTTGCTGGTTGGTCCCTTCTTGCAGTGGCCAACCCTCATGGGCGAGCACGGCCCCAAATTTATGCAGCGTGTTGAATTACAGTTTATTTTGCCCACGGGCGAATACAGCGCTAACCGCGAAATCAACCCGGGCAGCAATGCCTGGTCGTTCAACCCTTACTGGTCAGGCACTTATTTTTTCACACCAGAATGGACTGCCTCTGTGCGTGCCCACTATTTGTGGAATGGCAAAAATGATGATCCCAACCGAGGGTTTCAGGCTCTTGGTGCCACCAGTACACGTGCCGGGCAGGCGTTTCATACCAACTTTGCCATGGAGTATGCCTTTACACCGCAACTGCGCTTGGGCGTTAACGGTTACTACCTCAAGCAAACGACCGATACTCAAATGAACGGTCATGACGTGTCTGGGCGTCGCGAGCAAGTATTGGCATTGGGCGTGGGGGGCATGTACAGCTTTTCCAAGCAGGATCATCTGATGTTTAACTTCTACGATGAAATGGCGGTGAAAAACCGTACCGAAGGTGAACGTTACAACCTGCGTTTTGTGCATCACTTTTAAGGATTCGAGGTCAATATGAACGCTATTCAAGCACAAGCCGTCCAGTTCCATCTTGGTAAATCACAGTCTTCTGAGCCTTTACTTAAATTTCCGACCGATGACGGTTCGCGTATTCCCTACGCTGTGTTCAGCTCACAAGCAGTGTATGAGCTAGAGCAAGAACGCATTTTCCGTGGCCCAACCTGGAGTTTTCTCGGGCTGGAAGCCGAAATCCCCAACCCCGGCGACTTTAAAAGCACGTTTGTTGGGGATACGCCGGTGGTGATGACCCGTACCAAAGAAGGCGGACTGGCCGCCTGGGTGAATCGCTGTGCGCACCGCGGCGCACAAGTCTGCCGTCAGGCGCGCGGCAATGCCAGTGAGCATACCTGTGTGTATCACCAATGGAGTTTTGACTGCGAGGGCAATTTGCAGGGCGTGCCGTTTCGCCGTGGGCAAAAAGGCATGTCTGGCATGCCCAAAGACTTTAACCCGAAAGAGCACGGTCTCAAGCAACTGCGGGTAGACAGTTATAAAGGCCTGGTGTTTGCCACCTTTAGCGACACGGTGGCGCCTTTGCCAGACTATATCGGGCCTGAAATGCGGCCGTGGATAGACCGTATTTTCCACAAGCCGATTGAGTATCTGGGCTGCACCCGTCAATACTCTAAATCTAACTGGAAGCTGTATCTGGAAAACGTCAAAGACCCTTATCACGCCAGTTTGCTGCACCTGTTTCATACCACCTTCAATATTTTCCGGGTTGGCATGAAGGCGCGTTCGATTCCCGATTCGACGCATGGTTTGCATAGCATCATCACCGCGACCAAAAACGAGGTGCAAACTGCTGACGCCTACAAGGCGCAGGCCATCCGTTCGTTTGATGAAGGCTTTCAGCTCAAGGATGACAGCCTGCTCGGGCAGATACAGGAGTATGAGGAACTGACCACCAATCACATCCAGCCGATTTTCCCGCAATTGGTGGTACAGCAAATCCACAATACGCTGGTGGCGCGGCAGTTGCTGGCCAAAGGCCCCAATAATTTCGAGCTGATTTTCCACTTTTTTGGCTATGTGGATGACACGCCGGAATTGCGCGCCATGCGGCTCAAACAGGCCAATCTAGTCGGTCCGGCGGGGTATATCTCGATGGAAGACACCGAAGCGACCGAGCTGGTACAACGTGGCACCGTGCGCGATGGTGATGCCTGCTCGGTGATTGAAATGAGCAAAGACCAACCCGACCAGCAGGACACGCTGATCACCGAAAGCCTGATCCGCCGCTTCTGGGTGGGCTATCAGCAACTGATGGGTTTTTAAGGAGGACAGCATGCAAGAATTACAAACCTGGTTTGAAGTGCAACAGTTACAGCAGGCCTATATTGCGGCGCTGGATAACGACCAATTGGAGCGCTGGCCACAGTTTTTTACCGAAGACTGCCACTACAGCATTGTGCCTAAAGAAAATTTCGATGCGGGTTTGCCCATAGGCATGATTTATTTTGACAACCGCAATATGCTTGAAGACCGCGTCACCTCCTTGCGCCATGCCAATATTTTTGAGAGCCACACCTACCGGCATATGACCTCAGGCCTGGTGTTGCAAGCCAACAATGGCGATGAAGTGCAGGCCGAGTCTAGCTATGTGGTGGTGCAAACGCTGCAAAATGGCGAATCGCAGGTGTATCAGACGGGCCGCTACATCGACCAGATTGTGCGGACTGACCAGGGTTGGCGCTTTAAAAAGCGGCAGGTGGTGTATGACACCTCACGTGTACAAACCTTGCTGGCGACGCCGATATGAGTACCGTTCATTTACACCGCTGGACAGACATAGGCGACGTCGAAGACTTTAGCGAGGATGAACCAGTTGCCGTTGAGGCAGGTGGCATGCAGCTGGCCATTTTCCGGCTAGAGGATCAGTTATTCGCCTTGCATGATTTGTGCACCCACGGCGTGGCGCGGCTATCTGAAGGCTATGTGGAAGATGGCTGTGTCGAGTGCCCTTTGCATCAAGGCTTGTTTGATATCCGTACCGGGGCCGCCAAATGCGCGCCGGTGACCGAGGCGGTGCGCAGCTTCCCGCTCAGGATACATGAGGGCCGCGTGCAGGTGGCTGTAGAGGCGGATGCCGCGCCAGCCACCGCCAAATCTGTGCCGCTGGAGGTGGTGTTGACCAGCATTGATAAAGTCGCGCCGGATGTAGCGCTGGTGGGCATGCAATTGCCTGCCGCACACCGCTTTGCTTACCAGCCCGGGCAATATATTGACATCCTGCTTGGCGACCAGCGCCGTAGCTATTCCCTGGCCCAAGTCACAGCCGATGCGCTGGAGTTGCATATCCGTCATCTGCCTGGTGGCTTGTTTACCGATCAGCTGTTTCATCAGCTCGCACCGGGCACGCCACTGACGATTGATGGTCCGCATGGGCAATTCACGCTGCAGGCAACGCAGAAGCCAAAAATCATGGTCGCGACCGGCACCGGCTTTGCCCCGGTCAAGGCCATGCTGGAGGCGCTGATTGCTGCAGGCAATACGGTTCCCGTGACGCTCTATTGGGGCGGACGCACTTTGCCGGATTTGTACCAGCATAGCCAATGCCTGGACCTGGCCACCCGCTACCCTTGGTTTAATTACGTGCCAGTATTGTCTGCCACCACAGCGACGTCCTGGCAGGGGCGGCAAGGCTATGTCACGGATGCGGTATTGCAAGACTGGCCAGACTTACAGCCATTTGAGGTCTATGCCTGCGGCTCGCCAGCGATGGTGGCCACTGCCAACCAGCGCTTTGTCGCACAAGGCCTGGCACCCACGGCATTTTTTGCCGATGCCTTCTATTCGCAAGCCGACCGTCGACAGGCCGCATAAACCACGTGTGTCGCGCTGATTAACCAGCCATTACGCTAGCTAAAAGCGCGACACACGGTGCCATCCGCAAGGCTTCAGCACATTGCGCTGTGATGCGCCCATCACCTGACTTAGGTCATCGTGGGACTTAGGTCTAGCCATGAGGTCTGATGATGGCTACTGCTCACTGAGCATCAATGCCCAGGCCCAAACCTGCGGCTGGCTGAAGGTGATTCGCCGAAGCGTTTTTTATAATCAATCGCAAACCGGCCCATGTGGTTAAATCCCCATTGCATGGCGATTTCAGTCACTGACAGGTGTGCCGTTTGTTCCGATAACAGCATCTCCCGCACGCGGTCCAGCCTGACTTGCCGCAGGTAATCCATCGGGCTCAAGCCCCGGTAGCGCTGAAAGCCCGCGAACAAGGTGCGGGCACTGACCCCGGCAACCGCCGCCAGCGATTCTATGGTCATGCTATCGGCGGTATGGGCATGAATATAGTCTTCTACCCGCTTGATGTAGAACGGCGCAATATTGGTAATCGGGGCTTTCATACACAGATTGTGAGGTTGGCCATACAGCAGGGCATTAAACAGGGTGGACTCAAACTGCTCAAACACGATGGGTTCGCTTAACTGCGGAAACGGGCTCTGCATATTGTCCGCCAGCATGCTCACCAGCCTTAAAAAATACTGTCCGGCGGCGGTTTGCAGTTGCAAGTCAGGATGAAACTCCAGCGGTTTTTCTAACTGCTGCAGCCCTAAGTGCTGGGCACAGTGTTTGTCGAGGCGGGCGCGTTCTATGCGCAAAATAACATCGGCGCTGCCCGCCTCCCATTCAATTTCCAGCGGTAAGGTCGGTGACACCAGCGAAGCATTGTCTGGCGTAGACAAGAAGCGGTGATTGCCGCAGCGGATGGTGGAACTGCCATTCATCGGGATATGCACCAGAAAAAAATCATTCAACCGGTCGGGGTCTATCACCACTTCATGCTGATACTGCAAGCGGTTTAAAGACAAGGCGCCTTGTCGCACATGATGCATGCTGGCAATGCCATGCTCGCGGTGGTCGCGGATTTTCAGGCGGTGAGGCTTGAAAATATCGCCTACGGTCTGTTGTACTTCATCCATGTCCGACGAACAAAACAGCCGATTATCGTCATTAAATAATGTCGTTTCCAGCTGAGCAATCAGGGCCGACACACGGTGGTCCGTGCGGCTGGATTGGTCCAGTCTGCTTTGCTCCAATATAGTGCTGCCTAACACAGTCATGGTGCGCCTCTCTCTTCCCTCAGGCCTGAGGATCTGCAGTATCCGGATAGTAGCTGCACTTTTTGGATAACATCAGCTATCTATCTGGATTAAAAAGAAATTTTTACTGTTATAGGTCTTAAAGATAGCAAGATGCATACCACCCCAATGACGCAGGGGCATAGAAAAAAGCCAGGCGTGCAATTGCAGGCCTGGCTGGTTAAGCAGGAAGATAAAATCAGGATTTCAGCTGTTTTAACAGTGGAATCAGGTAGCGGCCCGTGTAGCTAGCACTGTTTTCTGCCAGTGTTTCCGGCGTACCGACACCGACCACCACGCCTCCGCCATCGCCGCCTTCAGGACCCATGTCGATCAGCCAGTCAGCAGTTTTGATCACATCCAGATTGTGTTCGATGATGACCACGGTATTGCCCGCGTCTCGCAACCGGTGAATCACGTCCAGCAATAACTGGATATCGG
This sequence comes from Methylophilus sp. 3sh_L, assembly GCF_046766015.1. Taxonomy (NCBI): domain Bacteria; kingdom Pseudomonadati; phylum Pseudomonadota; class Betaproteobacteria; order Nitrosomonadales; family Methylophilaceae; genus Methylophilus; species Methylophilus sp. 3sh_L. The sequence continues at coordinate 39,202 of NZ_JBKOUF010000003.1, read as the reverse complement.
CAAAGTGTAAACCGGTGGTCGGTTCATCTAGGATATACAGCGTGCGGCCGGTGTCGCGTTTGCTGAGTTCCAGCGCCAGTTTGACCCGTTGGGCCTCACCGCCAGACAGCGTGGTGGCTGATTGTCCCAGCGTGATATAGCCAAGGCCCACGTCGAGCAAAGTTTTCAGTTTGCGCTCGATCACCGGTTGCGCATTAAAAAACTGGTGCGCTTGCTCCACTGTCATGGCCAGTACTTCGTGGATATTTTTACCCTTGAACTGGATTTCCAGCGTTTCGCGGTTATAGCGCTGGCCTTTGCAGACATCGCAAGGCACATACACATCCGGTAAAAAGTGCATTTCCACGCGGATCACACCATCGCCCTGGCAGGCTTCGCAACGGCCGCCCTTGACGTTAAACGAGTAGCGGCCTGGCCCATAGCCGCGTGCGCGGCTTTCCGGCACGCTGGCAAACAAGTCTCGGATCGGCGTAAACAAGCCAGTATACGTCGCTGGGTTGGAGCGCGGTGTGCGGCCAATCGGGCTTTGGTCAACATCGACCACCTTGTCAAAAAATTCCAGGCCTTCAATACTTTGGTGCGGGGCAGGCTCAGTGCTGCTGCCATACAGGTGTGCGGCGACCACGCGGTAAAGCGTGTCATTGATCAGCGTCGATTTTCCGCTGCCGGAAACGCCCGTGACGCAAGTCAGCAGGCCGACCGGAATCTCAATACTGACGTCTTTGAGATTGTTCCCGCTGGCGCCATTGAGCTTGATCATGCGCTTGGGGTCTGGCTGTGTGCGTGGCAGCTTGAAGGTAATCTGTTTTTTGCCGCTGATATATTGCCCGGTCAATGAGTTGGGGTCGGCTTCAATCTGGGCCGGCGTGCCAATCGACACAATATTGCCGCCATGTTCACCCGCGCCAGGGCCAATGTCGACAATAAAATCTGCCAGCTGAATGGCATCCTGGTCATGTTCGACAACAATCACGCTGTTGCCAATGTCACGCAGGCGCTTGAGGGTTTCCAGCAGTCGGTCATTATCGCGCTGGTGCAAGCCGATGGAGGGCTCATCGAGCACATACATGACACCAGTCAGGCCGCTGCCAATTTGTGAGGCCAGGCGGATACGTTGTGCTTCGCCACCAGACAGGGTTTCTGCCGAGCGCGACAGCGACAAGTAATCCAGGCCGACATTGGTTAAAAACTTGAGGCGGCTTTCGATCTCTTTAACAATTTTGTCGGCAATTGCCAGTTTTTGCCCGCTCAGTTGTAGTGTCTCAAAGAAATTCAGCGCTTGCTTGAGCGGCACTTCGCAAATCTGGTGAATGTTTCTGTCGCCGACCTTGACGTGGCGTGCCTCTTTGCGCAAACGAGTGCCGCCACAATCCGGGCAGGCAGTCGCATTGATATATTTTGCCAGCTCATCGCGCACCGCGGTCGAGTCACTCTCGCGGTAACGGCGTTGCAGGTTATTGATAATGCCTTCAAAGGTATGCGACTTGCTAAAGAAGGTGCCTCGCTCATTGAGGTATTTAAAGGCGATTTGCTCGCGGCCAGAGCCATACAGCAGAATTTGCTGGGTCTCTTCCGGTAGCGTCTCAAACGGTGCTTCCAAGTCAAAGTCATAATGCTGGCTCAAGCTGGCCAGCATCTGAAAGTAAAACTGGTTACGTTTGTCCCAGCCTTTAATCGCGCCACTGGCCAGCGATAAATGCGGGAAAGCCACCACGCGCTTTGGATCAAAAAACGTGACCTGACCGAGGCCATCACACTTGGGGCAAGCGCCCATCGGGTTGTTAAAGCTGAATAAACGCGGCTCGAGTTCGGCCAGTGAGTAGTCACATACCGGGCAAGAGAATTTGGCCGAGAACAGATGCTCTTTTTCGCTATCCATCTCCAGCGCCACTGCTTTGCCATCTGCCAACCGCAAGGCGGTTTCAAAGGATTCAGCAATCCGTTGCTTCATGTCTTCGCGCACTTTAAGCCGGTCGACGACCACGTCCACACTGTGCTTGGTAGTTTTTGCCAACTGCGGCAGGCTATCCATTTCGTAGATCTTGCCATCAATGCGCAAGCGCACAAAACCTTGGGCCTTGAGCGTATCAAACAAATCAAGCTGCTCGCCTTTACGGTTAGAGACCACGGGCGCCAAAATCATCAGCTTGGTGTCTTCTGGCAACTTGAGCACACTGTCCACCATCTGGCTCACGGTTTGCGCCTCAAGCTTGATGCCATGGTCGGGGCACTCAGGATCCCCGGCACGTGCATACAGCAAACGCAGGTAATCGTGGATTTCAGTGACGGTGCCGACGGTGGAACGTGGGTTGTGCGAAGTGGATTTTTGTTCGATGGAGATGGCTGGCGATAAGCCCTCGATCAAATCGACGTCCGGTTTATCCATGCGTGCCAAAAACTGGCGTGCATACGCGGATAAACTTTCGACGTAGCGGCGCTGTCCCTCTGCATACAAGGTATCAAAAGCCAGTGAAGATTTTCCTGAGCCTGACAGGCCAGTGACCACAACCAGCTGGTTGCGCGGAATATCCAGATTGATGTTCTTGAGATTATGGGTGCGCGCCCCGCGAATTTTGATAAATTCCATGATACTTTCACGAACAGACAGCCAACCTGATAATATACGCAATTATTTGAAATTAAGCCAAGTTTTCTTAAAAGATTCATGCAGTTCTCCGAAAAAATGACCCAGATAGAAACCCGCGCCACCGCGGCCCTTGCCTCTATCTATGGGCTACGTATGCTGGGCATGTTTTTAATCCTGCCTATTTTTGCCATCTATGCCGAAACCTTGCAAGGCGGCGACAACCATACCTTGATCGGTCTCGCACTCGGCGCTTATGGCTTCATGCAAGTGATTTTCCAGTTACCGTTTGGCATCGCTTCTGACCGTTTCGGCCGCAAAAAACTGATCTATCTCGGTTTAGTCATGTTTGCCATTGGCAGTGTGTTTGCCGCGACTGCCGCAGATATTTACATGGTGATTGTCGGGCGCGCCATTCAGGGCGCAGGCGCGATTTCTGCCGTGGTGACTGCGCTGGTGGCCGATTCTACCCGCGAAGAACACCGCACGCAGGCCATGGCCATGATAGGCGCCACGATAGGCGTGACCTTTGCGGTATCACTGGTGGCCGGGCCTATCCTCAATCAGTGGATAGGCGTGCCAGGGATTTTTTGGCTCACCGCCGTGCTGTCCATCCTCGCCATTGGCGTCGTCAAATTTGCCGTGCCTGAGCCCTTGCATGGGCACTTTCACTCGGATGCGCAAGCCGTCCCCGCCAAAATTGGTGAGGTATTACGCGATACGCAATTATTGCGTTTGAACTTTGGCACCTTTTGCCTCCATGGCGCCCAAATGGCCATGTTCATGGTGGTGCCGTTTGCCATCAAGCACAGCACCGGCATGAACGAAAATTCTCACTGGAAAATTTATTTACCAGTGCTGCTGATTTCATTCGTCTTAATGGTGCCCGCAATTATTTATGCCGAGAAAAAAGCCAAGCTCAAACCGGTGTTTATCAGCGCCGTCGGCCTCATGCTGGTCACGCAAATCGCCTTTATGTTCAGCCTCAACAGCTTATGGGGCATTGTCGCCACACTGTTCTCCTATTTTGTGGCGTTTAATATCCTTGAGGCCTCGTTACCGTCACTCATCTCCAAAATGGCACCCGTGGCTGCCAAAGGCACCGCCATGGGCGTGCACAACACCGCACAATCTTTTGGCATGTTTTTAGGCGCAGCCCTCGGTGGCTGGCTCTCACACACCTATGGCAGCAGCACCGTGTTTGTCTTCTGTGCCATCCTCATGCTGATCTGGTTTGGCCTGGCGCTCGGCATGCAAGCCCCGCCCAGCGTCAAAACCAAAATGTTCCATCTGCAAGCAGGGTATAATGACGAGCAAGCCGCCAAGCTGGTGCAAGATATCCGTGCGATGGACGGCGTCTATGAAGTCGTCGCCATTCCCTCAGAAACCATGCTCATGGTAAAGTTGGAAAATCAGCGCAGCAAAGCATTTCAGGCGGCATTGTCGCAAGCAATCATGAATCGAATAGGGGAGTCGTAACACCATGGCATCAGTCAACAAAGTGATTTTGATGGGCAATCTCGGGCGTGACCCTGAAGTGCGCTACATGCCAAACGGTGAGGCCGTGGCTAACTTCAGTATCGCCACCACCGAAAACTGGAAAGACAAATCCGGCGTGCGCCAGGAAAAAACCGAATGGCACAACATCGTCATGTACCGCCGTTTGGCCGAAATCGCCGGTGAGTACCTGAAAAAAGGCCGCCCGGTGTATATTGAGGGCCGCCTGCAAACCCGTAAATGGGAAAAAGATGGCGTCACCCGCTACAGCACCGAAATCGTCGCCGACCAGATGCAAATGCTAGGCACTGGCCGTGAAGGCGGCAGCGCCTCCTATGACGGCGGTGAGATGGATCAAGGCGGCGGCATGGACGACTACAACCAGGCCCCACCACGCCAACAGCAACCTGCTATGGGCAGCGGTAACGCCGCTGGTGGTGCAAACCGCAATGCCTTCCAGCCTGCTAGCAAGCCCGCTGGCAATTTTGACGACTTTGATGACGATATTCCGTTCTGAGACTCACAATAAGTAATACTGTAGAGTAAAAGATAGAAAAGCCCTGTTTTTACAGGGCTTTATTACTCTTAGAAGTACTACTGCTTCAACTGTTGTAGATATAGATATGCTATTGCAATTTTACATTATCATGCATGAGCGAGTAATCTATTCAATTACTGTAAGATCATCACATAATAGTAACTTTTTAAAAGCTACTTAAATAAAAAATTAGGTAAGTTCGTCGAAGAAAATTGGAAGCATTGATTATTTTGGAAGTATATGTGGCCCTCCCTTTTTATTCTGACAATAAACCTTGAAACGCTTATAAGCGTCTTAATTTTATTGTGTTGGCAAAGTTTATATATTTAATAAGAACAAAAGTCAAAACAATGTGTTAAAGGGGTAGTACATGAAGGAGCGACTGACAGGGAGATTCATTAGCCTTGGCGATCTCTATGTAGCTTATCGTAAGGCTAAGGTTGAGGCTTACTATGAAAATACTCATTTCCATGCCCTTGCATTTACTGAGTATGAGCAAAGTCTTCATGAAAATCTTACTAAACTTCATCAAAACCTGCTAACTACTGGTTTTGCCTGGGCATCAGAGCTGAGCTTCATAGGCGACTTTGCATATCTGCCAAAATCTATCGATTCATCAATATGGGACAGTGAGGCTGATGGACATTTTAGAGCACTCGATCCTATGACTGACTGGGAGCAGAGGTTTCACGAATCCAATGTTCGAGTACCTGCCAAATTACGATTAATCATCCGCCCGACAGTCGATTTTCAGATTGTTTCCGCGCTGTGGATAATGAAAGTTGGACACCTGTTCGACGGGGTAATTAATCCTAAAGTGTCGTATGGGAATCAATTGCGCCGTTCATATGGCCAGTTTGGTGATTCGAGGGTTAAACAACCAGCATTGAATTTGACGGCAACCGGACTATTTTCTCCTTATTTTTCAGCTTATCGTACCTGGCGCGAAAATGGTTTATCAGCAATGGAGTCTTCTTTGGAGGCTGGGAAAAACATTTTGGCAATCACTATGGATATTGAACAGTTTTATCATCGTGTATCGCCTAAGTTTCTTCTAAGAGATAGATTTTTAAAATCCATAAAGTTGAAGCTTTCTCGACAAGAAATCTTGTTTACAGAAGCGCTTTTGATTGCCATCGACACTTGGTATAGATCAACTCCAGATTATGTTGAAAGGCCAGAAGGTGGGATACCGGTAGGGCTTTCAGCTTCAAAGATTATCGCAAATGTCTTGCTAGCAAATTTCGACAATGATGTCGTCGATCTCCTGAAGCCTCTCTATTACGGTCGATACGTCGACGATATATTTCTTGTTTTTGAAAATTCTGAGTCGTTGACAACAGCAAAACAGGTAACTAAAAAATTAGCAGATGCTTTACAGCCAGGATTGATTTTAGAAAGTAATGGAACAAATGCTCCATCCTTGCAGCTTAACCTACCCTATGCAAAGGACTCAAAACTTCTTTTTGTCGGGAAAAAGCAGAAGATATTTGCACTATCGTCTGCGCATGGTCTCGACCTGATACAACATATTCGAGAAAATATTCGTATTCAATCGAGCGAGTATCGCTTGCTTCCTGCTGTACCAACAACAGGAGTTAGAATGGCATCTAAGGCGTTGCTTGCAACCCCTGAGGCCAATTTACAGGTGGATGCACTTAGAAAGGCAGACGTAGTATCGGTAAAGCGGTTAGGGGTATCTCTATTACTCCGAGACTTGGAAGCCTTCTCCGATGATCTACGCCCAGAGTCATGGAGTGATGTACGCAAAGAATTTTACGATCTAATTAAAAGACATGTCTTAACGCCGACAGGTTTTTTTGATTTTTTCGGTTATCTGCCGAGAGTTTTTGGGTTGATGCTCGCCAGCGGAGATCTTAACGAAGCTACTCAACTTGTTAACTGTCTTGTAGGTGTTTCAAAATTAGTCGAAAACACTACTACTGTTGGCGAAGCTAATCAATTGTCTAAATTTAAGTTGTGCTTGGGACAGTATGCGCGTGCGTTTATCCAGACCGGCTTGCAGGCAGCGACTGAGCGTTCATTAGACCTAAATAATCGTTATCTGAATGTGTTACATAGATTGAGATTATTGGATGCTGGTATTAAGATTCCATCCACTTTGCCCCGACTTAAGACATGTGTCCATCAGATTCTTTTGGCCGATTGGGGGCGTCGCCCATATAAAGATTATTGGTATCTAAGCCAAGAAAATGACGAGAAAGGTCCGGCAATTCCTCGTCAGATGGAAATTAGGCGAAAGATCAGGCTTGGTGGTATCCGTCGTTTTCGACGGATGTTAACCAACCTTAAGTCTCCTCATTGGCCTGCTCTTGCTTTCCCAACTCGTCCTCTACGTATTGATGAAATTGCGCTGGTTGCCCCAAGTGTCTTGTCTGATCCGATCTTATTTAAACAAGCAATACTTGTTTTACGTGGTGCAAGAGTAGCATCTAATTCATTTTTAGGTATTGCACCAGAATTCCCATCGGATGATGGACCTGTAACATTTATAGTCCCTAGGCAATCATCGAATTTAGTTCGCACAGCAATTACCAGTTTTGAAACAACTGAGCAGCAGTGGGAAAATGCTGCAAAAGGAAATCACGATCGCTCATTAGCACGATATGTAAATCTCAACGGTTTAATAAACCGGATTCTTCGAGAGTCTAAGAAGCCTGATTACATTGTTTTTCCGGAGCTAAGTATTCCACTGAGATGGGCCTTGAGGGTAGCGAGAAAATTGGCAACAAATGGAGTGTCGCTGTTGGCTGGGGTGGAATATCACTTAGATCGGACTACAGGAAAGCTGCGTAATGATAGCTTGATCTCGTTAGTTACAAATTGGCCTGGATACAATAGCCACATTCCTAGGTTACAGCCTAAGTTCTTTCCTGCTCATGGTGAAAAAGCCGGCTTAGACAAATTAAAGCTCGGAAAGCGTGGTCGGTTTTTTGAGCCCTCAGGTCTATATTCAAAGCCTACGCTTTACGTGCATGGAGGATTTTGCTTTTCAGTTCTGATCTGCAGTGACTTGACCAATATCGAGCATAGACATCGGCTTCGTGGGAAAATTGATGCGTTGTTTGCTTTGGAGTGGAATTCTGATACTAAGACGTTTGCCTCTCTGGTAGAGGCAACAGCCGGTGATTTACATGCATATGTTGCACAAGTAAACAACCGAATTTATGGCGATAGCCGTCTCAGGGCTCCTGCTGTAAAAGATTATTTGCGTGATGTAGTTCAGGTTAAGGGGGGAGTCAGTGATTATTACGTTTTGGGCGAGATCGATCACCTTTCATTACGAAGAGAACAGTCACGACATTCTAAGAAGTGCAAATTCAAACCGGTCCCAATAGGATACGAAATTTCGCATCTCCGAAAACAGGGAAAGTAGTTCCGCTTTATTCAACGTTTGCTTGATTTGACTTTATTGGGGCAATGCAAATCTTGTTGACCAAAAAGCAAAGGGACAACTCAATTGAGCAGCTTTTTCAATAAAACTCAAGGCCATTCTTTAAATGGCCACAAATTTATATTAATTCATTCAATAGGTTAGGAAGCTCTAAGGATTATTATTGTGATAGAGATCGTTCTGATCGACACAATAATGAATGGTGTTGATTGAAATTAGATAATGCCCTGTTTTTACAGGGCCTTTTTATTTTTCCAAACCTAAGAATATTCCAGAAGGGCAAAAGAATCATTGGTTTCGCACGAGCCCCGTGACTCTTTATCCTAATTGGGAGGATGCCAAACTTAATCGGTTGTGGAGCGTATTTAATCTCTTGAAAGAGCGTAATGGCGATTTACAGCAAAAGGTAAAATTGTTTTAGGCAAGAATTTCATAAATTTATACTTGATTCGGGGTTTAAATTAATTCACTCTTGAGTTATTCGTGAATTAATTTATTTCAATGAATAATCGTATTTCATAATAAAAATCACAAGTAGTCGTAGGTTTTCAAGGAAGGAGCCATAGATGGCAACCCTGAATATTAATGGCATCACCCACCAAGTGGATGCACCCGCTGATATGCCGCTTCTTTGGGTGATCAGAGACATCATCGGTTTAACCGGAACCAAGTTTGGATGTGGTATCGCGCAGTGTGGCGCGTGTACGGTGCATGTGGATGGGCAGGCAACACGTTCCTGTGTATTACCCATTTCGGCCGTGGCCGGTAAAAAGGTCACCACCATAGAGGCGGTAGGGGAAACTCCCGCAGGTCAGGCTGTGCAAAAAGCCTGGCTAGATCTGGAGGTGATGCAGTGTGGTTATTGTCAGTCGGGCCAGATCATGTCTGCCTGCGCGCTGCTTGACCAGCACCCTCATCCGAATGACGCGCAAATTGATGCCGCCATGGCCGGCAATATTTGCCGCTGCGGCACTTATCCACGTATACGCGCCGCTATCAAGGTGGCTGCTAAGGAAGGGGTCTAGTTATGTCACAAGGGCTTATCCAGGGCTTGGCCGACAAATATACGGTTTCCAATCCTCCGCGACGTGATTTTCTTAAAATTGCCGCGACGGTGAGTGCGACGACTGCTGGCGGGATGCTGCTGAGTATCAGTTTGCCTGCATTGAGCCAAAGCAAGCAAACTCAGCCTTATAGCGAGCTGGAAACCGGTAAGGATGTGCTCGCCCCGAATGGATTCATCAAGATTGATACCAAGGGTGAAGTCACCATGATCATGCCCAAGGTGGAAATGGGGCAGGGGGTTTATACGTCCATTCCCATGTTGTTGGCAGAAGAGTTGGAGGTTGATCTCCCCTCTGTGAAACTGGAACATGCCCCCCCGAATGAAAAGCTGTATGCCGATGCGCTGCTCGGAGCGCAGGTGACCGGGGGGTCAACGTCCATCCGTGCGTTATGGGAGCCCATGCGCCAGGCCGGTGCGGTGTGTCGGTCATTACTGATTGCCGCGGCTGCACAGCAATGGAAAGTAGCCGAATCTGCCTGTTATGCAAAATCTGGCGTGGTTTACCACGATGCCTCCGGACGAACACTGGGTTACGGGGAGTTGGTCAAAGTGGCCAGCACCCTGCCTGTGCCCAAGCAAGTCGCTCTCAAAGACCCTAAAGACTTCAAACTCATTGGCACCGCTGCCAAGCGATTAGATACGCCTGATAAAGTAAATGGCCTGGCCAAGTTTGGTATTGATGCACACCCCGACAATGTGAAGTTTGCAGTGATCGCTACCAGTCCTGTATTCGGCGGGACGCTGGCAAGTGTAGATGACCGCCGCGCCTTGAAAATGCCAGGTGTGCTGCAAGTGGTCAAGGTAGATAATGCGGTCGCTGTGATCGCCACGAATACTTGGGCCGCCAAGCGCGGCTTGGGCGCACTGGATATTCAATGGCATGAGGGGAAAAGCACTGCGGTAAAAACCAGTGATTTGGTGAATGATCTGCGAGAGGCATCCAAGAAACCGGGGGCCGTGGCTAAAAAGCAAGGTAATGCCACCAGTGCCTACAAAAAGGCGGATAAAACGCTGAGTGTAGAGTATGAGCAACCCTTTTTAGCACATGCGACGATGGAGCCCATGAATTGCACTGTGGAGGTGAGCGCTTCTGGCTGTGATCTCTGGGTAGGGACGCAAATTCCGACGTTTGCCCAGGGCATGGCGGCCAAAACACTCAACATTCCGGTTGAAAAAGTCAGGTTGCATAATTTCCTCATCGGCGGTGGTTTTGGCAGACGACTGGAGTTTGATGGGGTCGTGCAGGCGGTCAAAATTGCCAAACAGGTAAAGGGCCCGGTCAAGGTCATTTGGACGCGGGAAGAGGATATTCAACATGATATGTTCCGCCCCTATTACTTTGACCGAATCTCAGCAGGATTGGATGCTAACGGCAAGCCGGTCGCGTGGTCACACCGTATCGTTGGCTCCTCCATCATGGCGCGCTTTGCGCCCCCGTTAGTCAAAAACGGGGTAGACCCGGATGCAGTGGAAGTGTCGGCAGAGCCGCCATATGATTTGCCGAACCTGTATGTGGATTATGTACGGGTAGAGCCGCGGGATGTACCCACCGCGTTTTGGCGGGGGGTTGGGCCCACACGCGGTACTTTTGTCGTCGAGAGTTTTATCGATGAACTGGCGCATTTGGCGAAAGTGGATCCGGTGAAATACCGTTTGGATCTGCTCGGTAAAACGCCTAGATTGAAAAATGCCTTGCAACTTGCGGTCAGCAAGAGTGGTTGGGGCAAGCCATTAGCAAAAGGCCAAGGTCGCGGCGTCTCCGTGATGCATGCTTTCGGTAGTTTCTTGGCCATGGTGGTCGATGTCACCGTCAATGATCAGGGAGAGGTTAAAGTCGACCGCGTCGTCTCTGCTGTCGATTCTGGCATGACCGTGAATCCAGATACCGTGATTGCGCAAATTCAAGGGGGCGTTATTTTTGGCCTGACGGCGGTGCTATATAACGAAATCACCATTGAGCATGGGCGTGTACAGCAAACTAACTTTAATGATTACCGTATGCTGCGTATCAATGAAGCGCCAGCTATTGATGTCCACCTGATTAAAAGCGCTGAGGCGCCGGGGGGGATTGGTGAGCCGGGTACTGCGGCGATTGGGGCTGCTTTGGCAAATGCCGTGTTCTCAGCGACTGGCAAACGGATTCGCAAGCTACCTATCGGGCATCAACTAAAAGCATAAGGAGCCACCATGAACATGGCCTCAGGTTTGATGAAATTAGGTTTCGCAGTCGTCACCTTTACATTTTCGGTGAGTGTGTTTGCCGTCAATCCGGCAGAGATCAAAAAAGGGGCGTATCTTGCGCGGGTAGGCGATTGCATCTCTTGTCACACGGCTCCTCATGGCAAAGCCTTTGCCGGCGGGCTGCCCATGCTGACGCCAGTGGGCGCGATTTATACGACGAACATTACGCCTGATGCTGAGACAGGCATCGGCAAATATACCGAGTCCGACTTTGCCAAAGCACTACGGCGCGGGGTGGCAAAAGATGGTCATCATCTTTATCCGGCCATGCCATATCCTTCTTATGCCAAAGTCAGTGATGCCGACATTCATGCCCTCTACGTGTATTTCATGCACGGCGTGAAACCGGTGCGCCAAGCAAACCGGGCGAATGAGATTCCCTGGCCATTGAATTACAGGTTCCCTTTGGCCATTTGGAATAGCCTGTTTTTAGATAAGCATGGTTACCAAGCGGATGCCTCAAAAGATGCCAGCTGGAATCGTGGTGCTTATTTGGTTCAGGGGCTGGGGCATTGTGGTGCTTGCCATACGCCACGCGGTTTTGCCTATCAGGAAAAAGGGCTGACGCATGCCTCAGATCAATTTTTAAGCGGAGAAACCCTGGAGGGATGGTCTGCCACCAATTTACGGGGGGACCATAATACCGGGTTAGGCAGATGGTCTGAGGCGGATATTCTTGTGTACCTGAAATCAGGTGCTAATCAGCATAGCTCTGCTTTCGGCACCATGACTACGGTCATTAATAACAGTACTGAAGGCATGTCTATCCAGGATTTAACGGGCATTGCTAGCTACTTAAAAACAATAAAAGGGACAAACGATAAAGGTCAAACGACTTATCAATATCATCCTGCGGCGACACTCGCCCAATTTAAAGCATTGACAAACTACCCAGGCGCCAGGCTTTATCAGCAATATTGTGCAGCTTGCCATGGACAAGATGGTAAAGGGGTTGCCCCTTATTTATCACCGCTTGCGGGTAACCCGGCTGTGATGGATCCAGATCCCTCCTCACTCATTAATGTCATTTTGAATGGCTCGCCTCAGCTAAAACCGCAAGGGGTGGCAGCACCCTTCAATATGCCAAAGTTCAGAGATACCTTGAATGATACTGAGGTGGCGCAGTTAGTCAGTTTTATGCAGTCCGCCTGGAATCATCATCTTAAACCGACGAGTGCGAAGGCCGTTGCAGACATTCGAAAACTGCCCGCTTCGGCACATGAGTGACTGTGGCATTTATCCATCGCTTGATTGCGAATGGGGCCTTTTGCCACAGATAAAATGCATGATTGTTGCTGAGAAAGATTTGTCAGCGGTTTTTTAATGACAAACATACAGTATTGAATGTCGAGAGGATTGACAACCGTTACAAACTTTGATGAACTTGTCGCCTATTGTTAAGTACCATTATAAAAGGCAAACCTGCTGAAAAGCAGGGACGCAAAGCTTCCGGTCTAAAAGCAGTTGCTGATGACAGCGGGGCTACCATTTACCGCAAGGGTTAATGTATCAAGTTCTTTCAAGTAGTGTGTTGTGTGGGCTGGGCCTATGCCGTCTTGGCAAAGCATGTGTGTTGTTCCGCCCGTAGAGGGTGTCCGCCGATGAGGGCTTTATGATCGACCACTTATTAAAGAGAGATGACTTGCTTGCACTGCCTCTGTCGCAGTCGTTTGTGGTGGATTGGCAATGGTCAATTGGATGACAGGCGCGCCTCATGCCACACTTTAAAAACACTCCTCTACAACTGAGACTGGTTGCCAAACTGTTTAAAGGCGAGCTTTTCCAGTTTGCCCAAGACCCGCATCAATTGCGCGTGAAGCTGTTGCTGGCGATCGGTGCCTGGGCTTCCATCATCCTAGGGGGGGCTTGGAGCGTCTACTATCTATGGCAGGGCAAATGGCTGTTAATGGCCTTTAACTTTTCCCTGGTGATATTGAGCATTCTTGTGGTGGCCATGATCAATGCGGGCCAGGATCGCCTGGCAGCTATTTCTATGGCGCATGGCTTGGCGGTGGTCATTTCCGCCATTTGTGTTTTCGATGTTCCATTGCCCGGCGTGGTCCGCTCGGTGCATATGTATTATCTGCCGATTGCCGCAGGGGCATCGCTGGTGTTCCGTAAAGAGGGCATTTATCTGCGTGTTATTTTTCCGTTGGTAATGCTATTGGGGTGTTTGATTTTCGGCTCCTCTGACATCGGCATTACGCAGGCGTCTTTGATTGCAAACCCAGAAATCAGGGCGGTGGGGGCATGGATGAATAATCTGGCCGCCTTAGGCGTTTTAGGGATTGCCTTGATTGTGATGCAGTCTGATATCACTTTGCGTAGCGGGCTGTATGCGGATATGCGTGAAGCACTCGCCAAAGGGCATTTCTGTTTGCATTACCAGCCGCAGGTGGATGCGCAAGGCCACATTTTTGGCGCTGAAGCTTTGTTGCGCTGGCAGCATCCTGAGCGGGGCATGATCCCGCCTGGCGTGTTTATCACCGCCGCGGAAGAAACCGGCCTGATTTTGCCAATTGGTAATTGGGTATTAAAAGAAGCCTGTGCGCAGTTGGTGAAATGGTCTGAGCATCCGCATTTATCCCACTTGAGTATTGCGGTGAATGTGAGTACTTCGCAGCTGCGCCAACCTGATTTTGTGCAAGAGGTGCAAGAGATTGTGACGCGCAGCGGCGCCAATCCCGGCCAGATTAAACTGGAGCTCACCGAGAGCATGCTGGCAAACGAGGTAGACGATACGGTCCAGAAAATGCGCGCATTGCAGGCGTTTGGCATGAGTTGGTCGCTGGATGATTTTGGCACCGGATACTCCTCATTAACCTACTTGAAGCACCTGCCATTTGAGCAATTAAAAATTGATCAATCCTTTGTGCGCGACTTGCTGAATAATGAAAGTGACCAGGCGATTGTCGATACGCTAGTCAATCTGGGTAAGCATCTGAAAATGACCCTGATCGCCGAGGGGGTAGAAACGATAGAACAGCTCGAATACCTGCACAGCAAGGACTGTATGAAATACCAGGGGTATTTTTTCAGCAAACCTTTACCTGTACAGGCCTTTGAACAATTACCTTCGCCGCTGCTTTCGCCAGTGGCGCACACAACTTCAGGCCTGTTCTGACGCGAGCAAATCTTCTATCCCTGCAGTACGTTTGCCTACCGCTGAAAGCAAAAAGGAAAATCTCCCAAGACCCATCCGAGACCGGTTGATTAAACTGACGTGTTTAGTTTACGGTGAAAGGGCCTGCATGCTTTTAAGTGCTCCATTCTTCAGGGCTGCCTGCTTCAAGGTTTTTGTTTGGGTAATCAGCTTGTGGGCAATCCTGCATATCACACAGGCAGAAGCGCGCGCCGTAAAAAATGCGGCGCCTTCTTCGGTTGTGCGCGCTGAGCTCAGCCCCAAGCAAGCCATGAGTGACCATACCGATGACTTGCGGGCATTGATGTTGCAGCTGTATACCGAACATCCAGACGAGTTGGCAAAAAGCACACAGGTCGGGCCGCGTGAAATGACCGAATGGGTATTTGATGGCAAAGCCAACTGGAAGTTTGAGGCCATCCGCCGCATGCAGGGCATGGCTGCGATAGACCTGGCCTTCGATGAGGCGTTTGCTGGTGACCGCATTCTGGCGTTGGTGGTGGGGATAGAAACCTTGCTGTTTGAAGGCTATGGCAGTCAAAATGAGTTTGAAATCCCGCCCCAACGCGACCCCCAAAAACTGCAGCAGTTGCAGCAACAGCTTAAGGCATTGCAGGCACGCCTGCAACGCGAGCCACTGCCGCCTTTGCTACAACAACCTGCCGTGCGGGAGTCAGTCGAGGCTACGCTTAAGCAGCTATTGCAACGCTTGCCGGTTTAACTACGCACTCAGGGACAAAACTGACTTAAGGCACTAAACTTAACTAAGGCACTAAACTCAGGTGATGCCCCAGTCTATGCTTTTTGGTCGCCAGATAGTCGGCATTGGCTGGATTACTCGCGATCTCTAACGCGGTCACGGCATCCACCGCGATGCCCAGCCGGGTGAGGGCGCGTGACTTCTCTGGGTTGTTACTCAGTAACTCAATCGACTTCACCGCAAAATGCTGCAACATCGCCGCGGCGTCATCATATGCCCGCTGGTCTACCGGCAAACCCAAAGCCAGGTTTGCCGCTACCGTATCCAAGCCGGTGTCTTGCAAGCCATAGGCCTGCACCTTGTTGCTGATGCCGATGCCACGTCCTTCGTGCCCGCGCAGATACAGAATAATGCCATTGCCACGCGCTTGAATCAGTTGCTGCGCGCGTTTGAATTGCTCGCCGCAATCGCAACGCTGCGAGCCAAACACATCACCCGTCAGGCATTCGGAGTGCACGCGGGTGAGCACCCTGGATTGAGCGCTGACCTCCCCGAGCACCAGCGCGATTTGCTCCTGGCCACTCTGAGCATCGACAAACGCATGCAAACGATAATCCCCATATTCTGTGGGTAAGTGAGCGCTGGCTTTCCATTGTAAGCGACCCCTCTGCGAAGACAGGGTTTGCGCCAGTGCAAGATTATTTAAGGGCATTGATCGCTCCCATTTTAATTAGCTTGGCGCGCAACACATTGCGGCTCAAGCCCAGCAGCTTGGCGGTTTGTACCTGGTTGTGGTGGCAATGCTGATAAGCCGCGCGCACCAGCGTGTCCTCCACATAGTCATACAGCTCGGCTTTGCCTGATTCAAACAATTGCAGCAGTGAGGCCTCCAGCGAATCAACCTCTGTTTCGTGTGGCAACGCCTGCAATGCAGCTTTAGGACGGTGTAGTGAAATTGAGGACAAATGCAAATCCTCACTGCGCACGACATTGTTGCGGCAAATCAGCAATGAGTGATGAATCACATTTTCCAGTTCGCGGATATTGCCTGGCCAACTGTGCTGCAATAATTTTTGTTTGGCCGAGTCATCAAGACGGATACTGGCATAGCCCAGCCGCCGGGTATATTCGGCTACAAAATAATCCGCCAGCGGCAAGATATCGCCGGGGCGGTTGCGTAGGGTAGGCAGTTCCAGATGGGCAACGCGCAGGCGGTAGAACAAATCTTCCCTGAAATTTCCTGCCAGCACCGCTTCTTCGAGGCGCACATTGGTTGCGGCAATCAGCCGCACATCAATCGGGGTCGGTTTGCGTGCACCGAGCCGCACCACTTCCCGCTCTTGTAGCACACGTAACAGTTTCACCTGGATGCTCAGCGGTAAATCACCAATTTCGTCTAAAAACAGCGTGCCGCCATTGGCTTCTTCAAACCAGCCTGCTTTGGCAGTCACTGCACCGGTAAAGGCGCCTTTTTCATGACCGAACAATTCACTTTCGACCAGCGTTTCTGAGAATGCGCCGCAATTCACGGCGACAAACGGTCTGGATTTACGGTAGCTCAAGGCATGCACATGGCGGGCAATCAGTTCTTTACCCGTGCCGGTCTCGCCGATGATCAAAACATTGGCATCACTGGGGGCAATTTGCTTGATGCGATTGAGCAAGGCAATCGACTTCGGATCTTCAAACACCTGGGCGGTAGCCCGAATCGAAGTCGACATGGCCCGCGAGTTAGGCATGGTTAACAGCCGCTGTTGCTCAAACTGCGTATCGTATTCAGTCTCGTAAAAATCGTTTGCTAGTAAATTTGCCATCGTGAGGCTCTCACTGTTTTTCCACTGGGTTAAGCCTGGATACAGTAATCCAGACAGAAATTTCGTGCCAATAAGTAATGGCGCTATTCATATTCCTTAAAGTTATAAATAAATATTTCATTAGAAATAATGCTTTGATTGTTTGATTGAATTAGCAGAATGCATGCCAATCAGGCCGCAGTCACACTACAGCTGATAGGGCGTTGAGGATGGCAAAAATAAATGTCATCAAATCATAGGGTTAACAAAAAGAGGTTTCCGGTTGTGCATGGGTACCTGAGACATCTGTATGCCTCTGCTTCACAACGGCCTGCTGCAATTGATGCATGGGTGCTGCAAAATCAGCAACCCTGCTGCGCCAGTTGCTGATTTTGCAGCACCCAAAAAAATAATTTTTTTAAGTGATTGAATTAAAAGATTTTTATTTGTGGCATGGACTTTGCACTTTTCAAGCTGTTATTTCTGATGAATGGGTTGTAAAGGGCTGTCGATGCAAATATTCTGGTTTTTACCCACGCATGGCGATCAACGGTATCTTGGCAGTAGCCAGGGCGCCAGACCGGCCACGTTTTCTTATCTGAAGCAGATTGCTCAGGCGGCGGACCGGCTGGGTTATGGCGGTGTGCTGGTGCCATCTGGCCGCTCTTGCGAAGATGCCTGGGTGATTTCTTCGGCGCTGATCAATGAAACCAGCCAGCTTAAGTTTTTAGTTGCCACACGGCCTGGGTTTATTTCACCGGTGGTATCGGCACGCATGGCCTCCACACTGGATCGCATTTCAGGCGGGCGGCTGCTGATTAATGTGGTGGCGGGCGGTGACCCGGCCGAACAGCAAGCCGAGGGCAGCTTTCTCGATCATGATGCACGCTATGCGGAGGCTGAGGAGTTCTTGTCTATCTGGCGCTCGGTACTGAGCGAGCAGCGCGTGGATTTTGAAGGCGAATATTTAAGTGTGAAAGGCGCCAGCTTACCGACCGGTAGCCTGCAGAAACCTTACCCACCGTTGTTTATCGGTGGCGCTTCCGAGGCCGCCATCAAACTCAGCAGCGAGCATATTGATGTGCATTTAACTTGGGGTGAACCACCGACAGCGGTGGCTGAAAAAATCAAGGTGATCCGCGCGGCGGCTGCAGCCAAAGGTCGGCAGATCCGGTTTGGTATCCGCTTGCACGTGATTGTGCGTGAAACCAGCGAGCAAGCCTGGCAAGCGGCAGAGACGCTCATTTCGCAGGTCACCGATGACACGATTGCAGCAGCACAGGCCGCAGTGGCCAACTTTGATTCTGTGGCACAAAAACGCATGACGGCTTTGCATCATGGCCGTCGTGACCAGCTCGAAGTCTCGCCGAATCTGTGGGCCGGTGTCGGCTTGGTGCGTGGTGGCGCGGGGACGGCGCTGGTGGGTAATCCGCAAGAGGTGGCTGACCGCATTAAAGAGTATCAGGCACTCGGCATTGATTACTTTATTTTCTCAGGCTACCCGCATCTGGAGGAGGCTTACCGTGTCGCTGAATTATTGTTCCCGCTTTTGCCGCTACAGCAGCACGCTCCGCAGGAAGTCAGTATCACCACCAACCTCACCGGCCCGTTTGGCGCAGCCCAATCTGTTAAGCATGCTGCGTAGGGGGGGAGATGACTTTGGCTCTGAATTTACGCCAGCCCGCCGCTGAGGCGGAGCACGGCATTGTTTTTCACGGTACCCCGCAACAGCGTGCAGAACAGCTTTGCGACTATCTGGCACTCACTGCGGTTGAGCGCGATGTCGCAGGAGGGACGCCCTACCTGCAGCGCCAGGCGGTGCGTGATAGTGGCTTACTCAGCTTGTGGATTCCGCAACAGGCTGGGGGCTTGGGCGCTAGCTGGACACAGACTTTCCGCATCATCCGCCAGATTGCCCGCGTCGACAGCTCAATTGCACAGGTGTTTGCGTTCCAGTTTTTGATGCTGGCTTCCATCCGTTTATATGGCAGCGAGACGCAATGGCAGCATTATTTCAAGCTCACTGCGCAACAGCACCTTTGGTGGGGTAATGCCCTCAATCCGCTGGACCAGCGCACGGTAGCACGCAAGATAGACGGCGGTTATGTGTTTCACGGGCAAAAAAGCTTTTGCTCCGGTTCCATGGATTCTGACTTCTTAATCGTTTCCGCGATTGAAGAGGGCAGCGGCAAATTTCTGGTGGCCGCAGTGCCAACCAGTCGGGCAGGCATCGCGCTCAAGGGTGATTGGGACAACATTGGCCAGCGCCAGACCGACAGTGGTAGCGCCGAATTTCACCAGTTGCATGTGGAAGACCATGAGTTGCTGATGCAGCCAGGGCCGCTCAGTTCGCCGTTTGCCAGTTTGCGTTCGTTGGTGGCCCAGCTGATTTTTACCAATATCTACCTGGGCATTGCTGAAGGCGCCCTGGCCGAAGGTGCGAACTACACACGTGGCAGCAGCCGGGTCTGGGCTGGCTCGTTGGCGACCTCTGTATATGAGGATCCGTATACCTTGTTGCATTACGGCGAGTTTTGGGCAGGCCTACATGCGTCATCGGTGTTGGCTGATCATGCTGCAACTTTGCTTGATGCCGCCTGGCAGAAAGGCTTGGCACTGGAGGATGCACAGCGCGGAGAGGTGGCGCTGGCCGTATTCTCGGCCAAAGTGCAGGCCACCCGCGCCGGGCTGGATGTGACCACGCGTATTTTTGAAGTGGCTGGTGCCCGCGCCACCACCGCCAAACTGCGCATGGACCGGTTCTGGCGTAATTTGCGCGTCTATACCCTGCATGACCCGGTGGATTACAAATTCAAAGAATTGGGTGATTGGGCGCTGAATGGGCAGTATCCCACCCCCAGCTTTTACTCATAGGAAACACATGAGCTATGGCTGAGCCGTGCGCCTTGGCCCTCATCCTGCTCGCTTATTGCTGAAGTGTTTCCATCATTAAAGAATAGATATGAAACAAAAAATTATAGATTTACGTAACCGTCCTGCATTTTTGCATGACTTTTTTGGCGCCACGCCCAACACGCCCGCGTATGAAACGGCCAAATGGCTGAATCAGCGCGTGGGTTCACTGGAACCAGAGCATTTCCGCCGCTCCTACACCGTTGAAGGCTATTTGCAGGAAATAGACGACGCCGGTATCGACATTGCAGTGGTGGTCGGCCGTGAAACGCCAGACCTGACCATTGATGACCAGCAGATTGCAGACCTAGTCAAACATAGCAAAAAGTTGGTGGGGCTGGGCTCGGTGGATATTGAAAGCCGCGGTGTAGACAGCACCTTGGCCGCCATGGAAAAAGCCATCCATGATTACGGTTTTAAAGCCATCAATATCGAGCCGGGCTTTGGCAAGCCTGCGCGGCAAGTGGATGACCCGCTATTTGACCCGGTGTATGACGCTTGCCAACAATATGGTGTGCCGGTGTGCGTGATGTCCGGCCCAACCACGCCAGACCTCGACTATGCGCACCCGAATGCGGTGGCACGGCTGGCGCGCAAATACCCCAAGCTCAACATTATTTGTTTTCATGGCTATTACCCGTTTGTGAACGAGATTGTCGGTGCCGCCTTCCGTTATCCCAATCTGTACCTGGTGCCGGATATGTATATTTTCCAGCCTGGCGCCGAGCTGTATGTGCAGGCCGCCAACCAGTTTCTGGGCGACCAATTGCTGTTTGGCACCTCATATCCGTTCCGCCCTATGAAACAAACCATCGCTGATTTTGCGTCACTGGGCTTCAAAGATGCCGTGCTTGAAAAAGTGTTTTATCAAAATGCGGCCAGAGTGCTCAACCTCAGCCTGGCAGTGTGAGTAAAAGGAGTCTGTATGTTAGAAAAAAATCAACAATTTGATAGCGTTGCAAGCGCCATTCAAGCCATCGCCAACGGCGAGTTTGTCATCGTCGTCGATGATACTGACCGCGAAAACGAAGGCGATCTGATTATCGCCGCCGAAAAAATCACCACCGAAAAAATGGCCTTTCTGGTCAAACACAGTAGCGGCCTGGTCTGCGTCGGTATGCCCGCGCCACGGTTGCAAGCCCTGGATTTGCCACAAATGGTGACACACAACGCCGACCCGTTCCGCACCGCATTTACCGTGAGTGTGGATTACAAATATGGCACCACCAGTGGCATTTCAGCCGCTGACCGTGCCCTGACCCTGCGCAAGTTGGCCGACCCCAGCAGCCAGGCCGAAGATTTTCACCGCCCCGGCCATATCTTCCCGCTACGTGCCCGCCGTGGTGGCGTGCTCGAGCGGCCCGGCCATACCGAAGCCGCGCATGACCTTGCCGCCATGGCAGGTCTGCAGCCCGTCGGCGTCTTATGCGAAATCGTCAATGACGACGGCAGCATGGCCAGACGTCCAGATTTATTCAAATTTGCCCAAGTACATGGGCTTAAAATCATCACCATTGCCGATATGAAAGCCTATCGGGCGCGTGACCTCAATTATGCGCTGCCGGGCTTGCAGGCTATTCCACGCCAGCAAAGCCGGTTGTTAGATGCGGCGATGGTTTACAGTGGGTAAGGGTCTGCAGTGGTGAGTGGCATATGTGCAAGCATTGAGCCCAACCTGGTGTTGGGCTTTTTCATTGCTTAAATACGCAAAGTAACCGAGTGTGTTCACTAGATGGAAGGTGTATTTTTCCTGATAACGGGATATGCAGAACTTAGGCTTGTCGATTGTTTAGCTTAATATTAAAATGAGAATTATTATCATTTGAGGATAGAGCTGCCATGGCAGATTCTCCGCATTTACCGGTCACCGTTTGGTACCAAGCACATCATCCCTGGTTGTGTCGCTGGCTGAATAAAAAAGTCGGCTGTGCACACCACGCGGCAGACTTGGCTCAGGATACCTTTGTCAAACTCCTGCTAAAGCAGGAAGTGTTACAGCATGTATATACGCCACGCATTTATCTGTTGCAGATTGCCAAAGGCTTAATGATAGACCAGTGGCGTCGCCAGGCCCTGGAACAAAGTTACCTCAATGCACTGAGTCAGGAAGAATCTGCTTATATTTCGCAAGAGCAGCAGGCCATGATAGTCGAAGCCCTGCTGGAAGTGGATGCGATGCTGAGCCGGCTCAACCCCAAGGCCAAGGCGGCCTTTTTGCTGGCGCAGATTTATGGTTTCCAATACAAGGAGATTGCCGAAAGGCTGGCAGTCTCTGAGCGCATGGTAAAAAAATATATGGCGAACGCCATGATGCATTGCCTGTTGTTGCGCCAGCAATGGCAATCTGAAAGACAGCCTGCATGAGGCCGTCTGCAGTCAAGGCAGCAATGCCGCCCTTAGAGCAGCTGGCGTTGCAACAAGCGGCAGAGTGGTTTGCCGTGCTCGGTGATGGCGAACCTGGGCAGGATGAGCGGCAGGCTTGGCAAGCGTGGTTGGCGGCGCATCCTGTCCACCAGCGCGCATGGGCCGAGGTAGAAGCGATTAATGCCAGCTTCTCCAGTCTGAATGCCGTCGCCAGCAAGTCGGCCTCGCACCAAGCCTTGCTGCATTCCAGTGGACGCAGGCAGGCATTAAAAATGCTCGGCCTGGCAGGCGCCACTTACTTGGGCGTGAGCCTGCTGCATCGCTACAGTCCGTGGCAGGATTGGGTGACGACACTTACCGCCAACACCAGCACCTACCGTACGCCAGCAGGCAGAACGCATCGCGTGCTCTTGGCGGATCAAGGCACGCTCTGGTTGAATACCGACACGCAGGTGCGGGTTGCCTATGGCTGGATGTTGCGGCGTATCACGCTGGAATACGGCGAAATACTGCTGCAATCGGGCCATGATCCGCAAGCGCGGCCCTTGGTCGTGGATACGCGGCATGGGCGCTTGACGGCTTTGGGGACGCGCTTTACCGTCTGCCAGCAGGCTGAGCGCACCTTGCTTGCCGTCTATGAGGGGCAGGTGGCGATTACGCCAACACAAGGCAGCCCCATCACGCTGCGTGCCGGGCAGCAGGCCTACTTTGACCGGCACAGTGTTGGCGCTGTACAGGCCGCGCTTCCCGCCCGTGAAGCCTGGACCCGCGGCATCCTGATTGCGGATAATCAATCGCTCAAAGACTTTGTGGCCGAGTTGTCACGCTACCATACGACCTCACTGACAGTGGCCCCAGGCATTGCCCATTTACGCTTAATGGGTGCTTACCCGTTTGCCAACGTGCCGCTGGTGCTACAGGAAATCAGTCATAGTTTGGGTATCCGCCAGCAGACCGATGCACAAGGCAATATCCAGTTGCTGCCTGCTTCTTGAGCGCCTGTCATCGTGTTTGGGATTAGGCACGCGAGAAGTTTTGTATTTTTTTTGTGGGTGAGGTTCCCTTTTTAAAGCGCTGTTTCGGTTTAGAGATAACAACAGATTATTTCTAACCAACAGGGAGCTTGAATGAAATTGCATCACACTTTGCCGCTGGCGCGGCATGTCCGACTGGCGTTACTGACCCTCATGATCAGTAGCATCACGCCATTGCCTATCCTGCATGCCGCTGAGAAAGAAACCGTCCTGCAGGAGTACCAGATTCCCGCTGGCCCATTGAGCCAGGTATTAAGCCGATTTGCCGCCGAAGCGGGCATTATGCTGTCCGCCAACGCTGCGCTGGCCGATGGTAAGTCCAGCACGGGCTTGCATGGCAGGTTTACGGTACAGCAGGCCTTGGAAATCTTGCTCAAAGGCTCGGGGCTGGCAGTTGAGCATCGTGGCGAACACCGGTATGCCATTATTCCGCAATCGGGCAAGGAAAGTACTTTGCCTGAGGTGAAAGTGACAGCCGCGGCCAACAAAGAAACGGCCTGGAGCCCAATCAAAGGCTATATTGCCGAACAGTCCGCCACGGGGACCAAAACCGATACTTCGGTGATGGAAACGCCGCAGTCGGTCTCGGTGGTGACTAAAGATTTTATTCAGGCCATTGGTGCGCAAAGCCTGCGTGAAGGCATGGCCTATACGCCAGGGGTGAATGTGGCGCCTTATGGCCCGGATTCAAGATATGACTGGATTGCCTTGCGTGGCATTGACGCGTATTCACCCGGTTTTTATCAAGACGGCTTGCCGTGGCGCAATGCCGGCACGTTTGCGACCGGCAGAATCGAAAATTATGGCATTGAGCGCCTCGAAATCCTGCGCGGCCCAGCCTCTGTGCTGTATGGGCAAAGTACCGCAGGCGGCTTGATCAATGTGGTCAGCAAACGCCCCACCGCGACCCCACTCAAAGAAATCCAGATGCAACTGGGGAATTACTCGCGTGAGCAGCTCGCCGGTGATTTTTCGGGGCCGCTTAATGAAGACGGCACCGTGTTGTACCGGATGACCGGCCTGGTGCGTGACGCCGACTTGCCGCGTCAAGGCATGAAGGATGACAGGGTGTTTATTGCGCCGTCAATTACCTTTCTGCCTTCAGATAAAACCAGTTTGACCGTCATGTCGCAGTATATGAACTCGGATGGCGGGATCTTTGCAGGGGCCTTGCCAGAACAGGGTACGCTGCTGCGCACGCCATCGGGAGAAAAGTTGCCTTACAAGACCTTTGTCGGCGATAGAAAATTTAACCGCTTTGAGCAAAAGCAATGGTATGTCGGCTATCTGTTTGAGCATAGCTTCAATGACCAGTGGACCTTCAGGCAGAATGCACGCTACAGCGAGGTAGATTTGGCGTATTGGCAGGTGTTTGGACTGGGGTATAACCAGGTCAATCCTGCAGCACCAGCTGATGCAGACAATTATCGCTATATTACCCGCCAGATGAACGGTAGCCCGGACCACATCAAAGCCTTCACCATAGACAATCAGCTGCAATGGCGGATTCAGGCGGGGGATTGGCAACATACCTTGCTGGCGGGCCTGGATTACCAAAAGGTCAGGGACCGCAATCAATTCTATTCTGGCAGTGCGCCAGACCTGGATTTGTTGGCTCCGGAGACTGCACAGAATATCCCTGTGGGCAGTCCTGATACGGATAGCAAGATCAAACTGGCGCAAACCGGTTTTTATCTGCAAGATCAGATCAAATGGGGCTCGCATTGGATTGCAACCTTGGGCGGCCGCTACGACGATGCCACCACTGAGAATGCAGAGCGTATTGCAGGCACGGATGATCGCTACAATGATCATAAATTGACCAGCCGCGCTGGCTTGCTCTATTTAGCAGACAATGGCCTTGCGCCTTATTTCAGCTATTCAGAATCTTTTATCCCCACCACGACGATCAACCCGCAAACAGGCAAAGGCTTTAAACCCGAAACCGGCAAGCAGTATGAGTTCGGTGTGCGCTACCAGCCGCCGGGCAGCAAAAACAGATACAGTGCGGCATGGTTTGAGTTGGAACGTAACAATATTATTACTTACGACCCCAACTTTAGCCCCCGGCAAACTGGACAGATGCAGGTGCGTGGACTGGAGCTCGAAATACAAACACAGCCGATTGAACATATGAACCTGATTACGGCCTATACGTATACGCCCAAGGTTGAAATCACCGCCAGCAGCAACCCGCAGCAGATAGGCACGCCTTTGCTGGCCACGCCTGAAAACACGCTCGCGGTGTGGAGTGATTACCGCTTTAATAATGGGTTAAAAGTGGGCTTGGGTGCACGCTATAACGGCTCTACCCGTGGCAATTTTGATTCTGCATCCGAGCGGATTCCATCATATACCTTATGGGATGCCTTGGTCGGGTATGACCTGCAGCACTGGACGCTGGCATTCAATGCACGCAACCTGGCCAATAAAGAATATATCGCTAATTGCGCTGTTGGCAGTTGCTACTATGGCGAGCCACGGCGTGCCATGCTGACGGCCACCTATCGCTGGTAAACGGTGTGTACTTCGAGGCATAGTCTTTTATAGCCGTTTGTGCAGACTGTGCTAAGGCCTCAAAACAAACAGCCCGATCGTTTATCGGGCTGTTTGTTTACGTGGTTAAGCTAGAACCGTTCTGGATTAAATCCAAGGATGGCGCGGCGGTTTCACCTTGTTCAGGCTGTAGTTGCCGACGGCATGGTATTTCCAGCGTACCGGATCGTGCAGGGTATGCGTACGTGCATTGCGCCAGTGGCGGTCCAGGTTGTACTCACCCAGGGTTGAGCGTGTGCCGGCCAGTTCAAACAGTTTACTACCTGCCAGCAAGGCAGTTTCGGTACTTAGCACTTTGGCTTCAGCTACCGCAATCGAAGCTTCGGCCACGGTGTCTTCATTCGGGTTACGCTGCGCTTCGTCTATGTATTCACCCGCGCGTGCCAGTAAGGCCTCGGTGGCGTGCAGGCGAATCTGCAAGTCACCGATATCCTTGATGGTATGCGGATCTTCGTAGCCGTGTTCCAGATCGGTATCTATCCATGGCCGTGTGTAGTTGCGCACAAAGTGCAGCGTATCTTTAAACGCTGCGCGGGCGATGCCGGTATCCACCGCCGCCTGGATAATCTGCGCAATCGGCCCCATGGTGGTCGGGCGGTCAAACGCCAAATGATGCGGCAACACATATTCGCTGGGCACAAAAATATTTTCCAGGATGGTCGTCCCGCTAGCGGTGGTGCGTTGGCCAAAGCTGGACCAGTCATCAATAATGGTCAGGCCTTCTGCGCCAGCGGGTACGAATGCCACCACGGTGTTGTCGTGTTCATCTTTGGCCACCACTGGCACCCAGTCCGCCAGCAAGGCGCCTGAAGAATAGAATTTTTTGCCGTTTAAAAAGTAGCCGCTATTGGTGGGCGTGAGTTTGGTTTTCACGTCATTGACGCTCTTGGTGCCAATCTCGGAGAAAGCATTGCCAAACCGCACGCCTTGCAGCACCAACTCAAAAAAGTATTTTTTCTGAAACTCTGAGCCATCCAGGCGCAAGCCTTCCACCATATATAAATGATTCTGTGGAATCTGGCCGACACTGGGGTCGGCTTCGGCCACGGTGGCTACCACTTCTGCCAGCGTTTTGTTAGAGACAAAGGCGCCGCCATATTCTTTAGGTACGGTAATGCCCCACAAGCCGCTGCTTGAAAACAGGTCGAGCTCTTTGCGAGGCAGGCGGCGTTCCTGGTCGCGCAGGGCGGCTTCTTTAGCGATTTCGCTGGCCACCTGCTTGGCGACGGTCAAGGCTTCGGCGTCACTTTTAATCAAATGCGCGGGTTGCCGCGGCAGGTTTACAGGCAAATGCGCAATTTTATTTGCTTGTGCAGTCATAGTCTTTCCTTGTTCAAAAAGGGATCAATAAAGCGTGACGGGGATGTTGTTTGCGCCACGCGTCTGTTAATGCTGTTGCATTTAATATGCCAATAACTAAATCATTGAATTTAAAAAAGAATATAAATTAAAGCGCCGGCAGCCGCCTCTATAGAAACAGTTTGTTGCTGAATCGCTGCTGCAAAATCAGCAACCATCGGAAGACGAAAGCACGACTAAGCGCCGCATGGCAGCGGAAAACTGCTGATTTAGCAGCAGTTGATCAGCAACTAGCGCTGGAATCCAACACTTATTAAAAGGGATTTTTTATATAAGTCATTGAAATATAACTATATTATTCCCTGGCATGGATGGTGCTAATACTCTAGCAAGCGAGTCGGTTGCGAGTTTTCGTGCAAACGACATTAGTCACCGATATTTCAGGAGTCATGATGAGCCGTCCTTTAAAAGTCACTGCCGTCTCCGGCAGCTATAAATTACCTTCCAGAACCGCTGCGTTGGTGCAGGCGATCACGCAAAAGTTGGGGCAGCAAATCCCGATTGATCTGCACGTGGTGGAGTTAAGCGAAATCGCCGGCAGCCTGGTCGCTTCCTACGACCCCAAAGCGTTGCCAGTCAACGTGCAACAAGATATCCAGGCGATTGAAACCGCTGATTTGCTGGTGGTGGCGACACCAGTGTACCGCGCCTCTTATGGTGGGTTGTTCAAGCATTTGTTTGATCTGGTGCACCTCGAAGCCTTGGTGGATGTGCCTGTGCTGCTGGCCGCGACTGGCGGGACAGAGCGCCATGCCTTGATTATTGATCATGAGCTGCGTCCATTATTCAGTTTCTTCCAGGCAGTCACGTTGCCAATCGGCGTATATGCGGTTGAAGCGGATTTTGAAAATTACCAAATCAAGAGTGAGGCGGTGAAAGCGCGCATTGATCTTGCGGTAGAGCGTGCGCTGCCTTTGCTCAAGCATCGCGAGCTGTTGAGCCAGGAAAAATTATTAGCCATTTAAATCCAGTGACTTTTGGAGAGATATAAAGATGAGTACAGAAAACATTAAATTTGCTTATTGGGTGCCTAACGTCAGTGGTGGTCTAGTGGTCAGTAACATTGAGCAGCGCACCAGTTGGGATATCGATTACAACCGCAAGCTGGCACAAATTGCCGAAAAAGCCGGATTTGAATATGCCTTGAGCCAAATTCGTTTTACTGCGGGCTATGGGGCTGAGTTCCAGCATGAGTCGGTGTCTTTTTCGCATGCTTTGCTGGCAGCGACCACCAAACTCAAGGTGATTGCCGCCATTTTGCCTGGCCCCTGGAATCCGGTGCTGGCCGCCAAACAATTGGCGACGATTGATATTCTCACCCAGGGACGGATTGCGGTGAACATCGTCTCCGGCTGGTTCCGTGGAGAGTTTACGGCGATTGGCGAGCATTGGCTGGATCACGACGAACGCTATCGCCGTTCACGCGAGTTTATTGAGGCGCTCAAAGGAATCTGGACCCAGGATAACTTTACTTACAGAGGCGATTTTTACCGGTTTAGTAACTACTCACTCAAGCCTAAACCCTTGCAGCAGCCACATCCAGAAATTTTCCAGGGCGGTAGTTCACGTGCCGCGCGGGATAATGCGGCCGCCGTCTCAGACTGGTACTTCACCAACGGCAATACGGTAGAGGGGATCAAGGCCCAGGTGGACGATATACGCGCCAAGGCGGCGGCCAATAAGCATCACGTCAAGATTGGCGTCAATGCCTTTGTGATTGCCCGCGATACCGAAGAAGAAGCCAAAGCGGTATTGAAGGAAATTATTGATAAAGCCAACCCTGAAGCGGTGAATGCGTTTGGCCATGAAGTGAAAAATGCGGGCGCTGCCAGCCCGGAGCGTGAAGGTAACTGGGCGAAGTCGAGCTTTGAAGACCTGGTGCAGTATAACGATGGCTTTAAAACCAATTTAATAGGCACCCCCCAGCAAATTGCCGAGCGTATTGTCGCTTTGAAGGCCGTTGGGGTTGATCTGGTATTGGCGGGCTTTTTGCACTTTCAGGAAGAGGTCGCTTATTTTGGTGAAAAAGTGCTGCCATTGGTGCGTGAGCTGGAAGCTAAAACCTTGGCCAAAGCGGCTTAACTGAAACGGCAGGAAACAGGCAATGGCAGAGACTTTACCCCACTTGCTGACGGTGCAAGCCGTGGAGCGGCCGCATCATGTCGCAATCAGGCATAAACAGCTGGGCCTCTGGCAGCAGACCTCTTGGCTCGCGGTGCAAGAGGACGTCACAAAGGCCGCACAGTATTTGCAGCAACAAGGTTTTCGCCAGGGCGACACTTTATTTTTGTTGAGTGAGCCGCGGCCCGAGGCCTTATTGTTGGCACTGGCTGCCCATTGGCTGGGCGGCGTGGCGGCGCCGCTGGACCCGGCTTTTGCGCAACCGCAGTTACTGGATTTATTGCATACCTTGCGGCCGCAATTTGTGTTTGCCGAAGCACAGGCACAGGTGGATCAAGTATTGGCTGCCAAACCCGATAGCGCCGTGGTGATTTATGCCGATGCGCGCGGCTTGGCCGGGTATCAGCATCCTGCGCTCGTTAGCTATGCACAGGTGGTGGCAACGGCAGAAATTCAAGCCATTGCGCCTGCGGTAACGGCCGATGAAATTGCCTTCCGCTTTTACCGTTTGAGTACCAACTATGCGCTGGAATACAGTGAGGTGAGCCATGCCGAACTACTCAGGAATGGCCGCCAACTGGTCACTCAGGAGGCACTGACAGCACATGAAGAGGCCTTGGCCGCTCGCGCATTTGCTGCCAGCGGTCATGCCAAATACCTGCTTTCGCCGTGGCTATTGGCAGGCTTTACGCTGAATTTTCCAGAAAATCTGGCGACCCGGGATACCGACAGGCGCGAACTCGGCCCCACGCTGGTCGCTGGCACGGCAACCACTTACCAGCGCCTGTATGCCCTCACCCAATCCCGCTGGCCCTTGCCCGGCAGCTGGCAGCATCGGGTTGTGGCCTGGGCCTTGCGTGCAGCCAAAACCCGGCTGCCGCTGATCGCTGCCTTTGCGCGCTGGCTGGTCATCTTGCCCTTGCAGGATGTGCTAGGCCTGCGGCGTACCCGTGTGCCATTGCTGGTGGGCGAACCCTTGTCACCTGAAGCGACACAGTTTTTTGCTGACATTGGCATCCACGTGCGGGCTTGGCCGGAAGCCACTGCCTGGCAAACCAGCCAGTTGCAAGTCATTCCGCATGAGTCACATGAGGCCCATGCATTTTGGGGATTCTCCAAATGGAAGGCTGCGATATGAGTTCTACCCAAGCTGCACCTAAACCATTACTGGCCTTAGACGGTATTTCATTATCTTTTAAGGGCGTAAAAGCCATCACCAATATCAGTTTTGCAGTTAATGAGGGCGAAATTTGTGCCTTGATTGGCCCGAATGGCGCGGGCAAAAGCTCATTACTGAATGTGATAAATGGCGTCTATCAACCCGATGAAGGCAGCATCCGCTACCAGGATGCGGTACGTAGTGCCATGCATCCGCAATGGGCCGCCAGACGCGGTGTGGCACGCACTTTTCAAAATATTGCCTTGTTTAAAGGCATGTCGGTGCTCGACAACGTGCTGACCGGCACCAACCTCAAGGTCAAAAGCAGTTGGCTGGAGCAGGTATTTAACATAGGTCGCGCGCCTGCGGATGCCTTGGCACAACGGCAAAAAGCAGAGCGCGTGATTGCTTTTCTCAAGTTGCAACCCTGGCGTAACAGCGTTGTGGGCAGTTTGCCCTATGGCTTGCAAAAGCGCGTTGAGCTTGCCCGTGCACTGGCTGCCGAGCCTCAACTGCTGTTGCTGGATGAACCGATGGCGGGCATGAACGCCGATGAAAAGGCGGAGATGAGCCGGTTTATCCGTGAAACCAACCGCGAGTTTGGCACCACAATTGTGCTGATTGAGCATGATATCGGCGTGGTGATGACGCTGTCAGACCATGTGGTGGTGCTGGATTATGGCAAGAAGATCGGCGATGGCACGCCGGATGAAGTGCGCGTCAACCCGGAAGTGATTGCCGCCTACCTGGGCACCAAACACTGAGGCAATACAAGGATCAATTGAGATGAGTTTTTTTCTGGAAGTCCTGACTGGTGGCTTGCTGGCGGGTGTCATGTATTCGTTGGTCGCCATCGGCTTTGTGCTGATCTATAAGGCTTCTGGCGTGTTTAATTTTGCCCAGGGGTCTATGGTGCTGTTCGCGGCATTAACCTTTGTCAGCCTGGTCGAGCGTGGCGTGCCGTTCTGGGGCGCTTTTGTATTGACCTTGCTGACCATGGCGGTACTGGCTTGGCTAATTGAGTGGCTGGTGTTACGGCCGCTGGTGAACCGTTCGCCAATTACCTTGTTCATGGCGACCCTGGGCCTGAGCTATATCGTTGAGGGGCTGGCGCAAGCCGTGTGGGGCGCACAAGTGCACGCGCTGGAGATTGGCATCAACGACGAGCCGTATGAAGTCTTTGGTATTTTGCTGTCACAGTTTGATTTGTTCGCGGCGGCCATTGCCGGTGGCCTGGTCGCGCTGCTCGGTGTCCTATTTAATAAAACCCGCATTGGCATTGCCTTGCGCGCCGTGGCAGATGACCAACTGGCGGCCTTAGCGGTGGGCATCCATCTGCAACGCTTGTGGCTGATTGTGTGGGCGGTGGCCGGTTTTGTCGGCCTGGTCGCCGGCATGTTGTGGGGCGCACGCGTCGGCGTGCAGTTCTCGCTGTCGCTGATTGTGCTCAAGGCGTTGCCGGTGCTGATTATTGGCGGCTTTACCTCAATTGAAGGTGCGATCGTCGGTGGTCTGATCGTTGGCGCCAGCGAAAAACTTGCTGAGGTCTTCATCGGCCCGCTGATTGGCGGCGGCATTGAAAACTGGTTTCCCTATGTGTTGGCGATGTTGTTTCTGCTGGTCCGGCCCTATGGGTTGTTTGGCGACAAAGCGATTGAACGTGTTTAGAAAATAGAGAGCAGGCAGGCTTAGCATGTGGTATCAAGAAACAGGACAATTTATTACCGAGTATAGGCTGGATAAACGGTTTTTCCGCCTCAAGCAGGAGCGCTGGGCGTTTGCAGCCTTACTGGCATTCGCCTTTCTCGTGGTCCCCGCCATTGGCAACGATTACTGGTTTAGCGCCATCCTCATCCCGGTGCTGGTGCTGTCGCTGGCTGGCTTGGGCTTGAATTTGCTCACTGGCTACGCTGGCCAGCTGTCTTTAGGCTCTGCGGCTTTTATGGCGGTAGGCGCGTTTGCTACCTACAACTTTCATCTGCGGCTAGAAGGCTTGCCATTGCTTGCCAGCCTGATCTTGGGTGGGTTGACGGCAGGTGGCGTCGGTCTGGTGTTCGGGTTGCCGAGCTTGCGCATCAAAGGCTTTTACCTGATTGTGGCGACGTTGGCGGCGCAGTTTTTTGTGCAATGGGTATTCACCACATTCTCCTGGTTTTCCAACAACTCTTCATCCGGCGTCATTACGGCACCGCCCTTGCACATCTTGGGCACAGATTTGAGTACCCCGGCGGGACGTTACCTGCTGACCTTGACGGTTGTGGTGGCGCTAGGCTGGCTGGCAAAAACCATCGTCAGTGGCGAACTCGGACGCAAGTGGATGGCGGTACGCGATATGGATACAGCTGCCGCCGTGATCGGGATTTCTGTGCCAAAAACCAAATTACTGGCCTTTGCGATCAGCTCGTTTTACCTGGGGATTGCAGGTGCGCTGTGGGCGTTCACTTACCTGGGCACCGTTGAGCCGCATGGCTTTGATTTGTCACGTTCATTCCAAATCCTATTCATCATTATTATTGGTGGCATGGGTAGTATCCTCGGCAACTTTCTGGGCGCGGCTTTTATAGTCTTGTTCCCTATTCTGCTTTCTCAGATATCGACAAGCCTGTTGGCCGGAGCGATTGATCCTGGCCAATTGGAAAATTTCCAAAAAATGATTTTTGGTGCCTTGATCATCTTTTTCCTGATCAAAGAGCCCAACGGTTTGGCCAAGGTCTGGCAAACCGCCAAACAACGGCTGCGGGTCTGGCCGCTACGTTTCTAGGCCGTTCCTGACGAATTGATTGAAGGAGACTTCCATGTGTTAAACAGCCTCACACGGTCTTTTATATAACAAAAAACGATTAAGAGAGATTTCTATATTTTTATAAGGAGTATTTAAGTGAAATTTTTAAGCAAACATCGCTGGCTGTGGCTGGCATTGGGGTTGGGGGTTGCCAGCTTGTCTACGCAAGTGCAAGCAGCTAATGAGCAGTATTTTCCGCTGCAAAGTTACCGCATTGGGCCTTATGCGGCAGGCGGTTCTGGATTTTTTGGCGGCTTTATCGATTATTTACAGTACATTAATGCCAAGGATGGCGGCGTCAATGGCGTCAAACTGACCTGGAGTGAGTGCGAAACCGAATACGTCGTGGAAAAAGGCGTGGAGTGCTACGAGCGCCTGAAAAAAGGCCTGAACGGCGCACCGGCGGCCGCGACCAATCCGCTGTCCGTGGGTATTGCCTACGCGACCCTGGAGCGCTCGACCACAGACAAATTGCCGCTGATCACGATTAACCACGGCCGTACCGATTCGACCGATGGTAGTGTGTTCCCTTATGCCTTCCCGCTGCAATTAAACCCGTACAGCGAAGTGTCTGCGATCGTGAACTATATTGCCCAGCAATCTGGCGGTCTGGACAAGCTCAAAGGCAAAAAAATTGTCACCTTGTACCACGGCTCGCCTTATGGCAAGGAAACCAGCCCGATTCTGGAACTCCTGGCCAAGAAATACGGCTTTGAACTGACCTTGCTCGAAGTGCCGCATCCTGGCAACGAGCAACAGTCGCAATGGCTGACAATACGCCGCATCAAGCCGGATTGGGTGATTTTACGTGGCTGGGGTGTGATGAATCCGGTGGCCTTAAAAACCGCGCAAAAAACCGGTTTTCCGGCCGACCATATCATCGGCAATATCTGGAGCAACTCTGAAGATGATGCGGCACCTGCAGGCAACGCCGCCAAGGGGTTTATCTCAATCACGACACATCCTTCAGGTACCAGTTTCCCGGTATTGCAAGGCATCAACCAATACGTGATCAAAGCTGGTAAAGGCAACCTGCAAGACGCTAAACGCTTTGGCAATGTGTATTACAACCTGGGTGTGGTCAATGGCATCCTCAACGTGGAGGCCGTGCGTGTGGCGCAAGCCAAATTCGGTAAACGCCCATTGAGCGGTGAAGAAGTACGCTGGGGCTTTGAGAACCTCAAACTCGATGATGCCCGCTTGAAAGAATTGGGCGCATTAGGCCTGGTGCAACCACTCAAACTGAGTTGCGCTGACCATGAAGGCGGCGGTGCCGTCCGCTTCCAGCAGTGGGATGGCAGCAAGTGGAAAGTGATTTCTGACTGGGTACAGGCTGATCGCCAGTTGCTGCGGCCGATTATTGAAAAATCTTCCCATGAGTATGCCAAGGAAAAAGGCATCACGCCACGCGATTGCAGTAAAGAGGTTGTTGCTGCCAACTAAATACTGATCGTAGAACGATGATCGTGGCACACCGCTAGGCGGTGTGCCGTTGCAGTTTGCTGCCGTGGGCAAGTCTTGCCCCTTGCCGACGACAGTCAATTGAGGAGTAAAACATGACACAAGCACAATTAAACACCCTCCCGCCGCAAGCGCTGACTGCGGTTGAGTCCTTGTTGCAGCTGGACAATATTGAGGTGATCTATGAAAAAGTCATTTTTGCCATCAAGCATATTTCTTTAGAGGTTAAACCACAGTCTATTGTGGCCTTGCTTGGCGCGAATGGCGCTGGCAAAAGTACCATCCTGAAAGCGATTTCTGGCCTGGCCCCGGCACAACGCGGCGAAATTGTGCAAGGCCGGATTGTGTATGCCGGTAAAGAAATCACCAGGGCCACGCCGGGCCAGTTGGTGGCGCAAGGTCTGGTACAGGTGCTGGAGGGCCGGCATTGCTTTGGCCATTTAACCGTTGAGGAAAACCTGCTGACGGGTGCGTTTATCCGCAGGCCTTCAGGTAAAAGCCTGGCGCACGACCTGGAAAAGGTTTATGCCTTTTTTCCGCGCCTGAAGTTATTGCGTAAAAACTATGCCGGGTATACTTCCGGGGGCGAGCAGCAAATGGTGGCGATCGGCCGTGCGTTGATGGCAAACCCAAAACTAATCTTGCTTGACGAGCCTTCCATGGGGCTGGCGCCGCAGATTGTGGAAGAAATTTTTGAGATTGTGCACCAGTTACAGCAGACGCAAGGCTTGAGCTTTTTGCTGGCGGAGCAGAACGCCACCGTGGCTTTGCGTTACGCGGACCATGCATATGTGCTCGAGAGTGGCCATATCACGCAACAAGGGGATGCGCAGACCATAGCCAGTAGCCAGGCCTTAAGTGACTCTTATCTGGGGAGTCGCTAAGTTAAAATAGCAGCTAATAAAAAACGGCCATGATGGCCGTTTTTTATTGCAGGGTATAACTAGAAAAAGTGTGCCACATGGAAGATGGCTTTAATGCCATCAATATCCGGTAGCGTATTGCGGTTTTCCCTGAAGTAAAACACATCAATGCGTTTGTTGCTGTCACCGTCAATTAAATAACCCACGCCGATATCCACGCGCTTGCGGTCCAGGCCTGTCGTATCATTATTAAATTCCTGGTAAATGATTTTAGGCTGGAATTTACCGATGCCCACTTTTTCGGCAAAGGTATAGCTGCCATTGACAAAAAAGCCTTTGGCTTCTGGTAAGACGGTGTCGCCGGTATTGTCATTGTCATAGTTGTAATAAGAAGCCTCTGCCCCCAGCACGGCGCCGTCACTGAGCGGTTTTTCCAGGCGTGCATCCAGGTTCCAGTATTTGGAATCGCCTTTGTTCAGGATCGTCCCTGCGCCATCTTTTTGATAACGGTAAGAGCCACCCACAGAGAAAATCGATTTTTTACCATCATAGCTGGCCAGGTTATAAAAGCCTGGCTCGGTATCCCAGAAGTTATATTGCAGCCGGGTGGCATAAGACAAATTGTCGGCTTGGTTAGAACCGCCCTGGCGACCGTTAGTGGCCGATACGTAGTATTTGAAGGCCTCGCTCTTGTCGGTGCCGAAGAAGACCGCACCATTATCACGGCCTGCAAACTGGTAAGAGCCTAATTCGGCAATCGGGAAGTCAAACGTGGTGGAATAAAGCGGGGCAGCAGCGGAGGCGCGGCTGGCCGGTGGCAAAAAGCGACCCGCCCAAAAATGTGCGTAGTTGTTAAACTCCAAGCCCAGATGGCCATCCAGTAACTCTATTTTGTCGTCAGCTGAGTTGCGGGCAAAGTTAAACTCGAAGGTAACGTTCTCATGCACCTTACCGTTGGTATATAAACGCGCCTCTTCAACTTCAAAGTCATTTGAGCGGTCTTTGCCATTAGGGGCTGCATCTTTAATTGAGCTAAAGCTGACCCGTGAGGCAATGCCGAGATTAATAAACTGGTTTTCGTTGCGTTGCAGGGTGGCTTCGGCAAAGACTTGGTTACTCAGCAAGGCAAGGCCGATGGATAAAGAAATTTGTCGAAGCTTAGGACTTATTGGTTGTGTGTTCATGTGTGCACTCTGTGATTAATCAGTTATCAATAGATGGAGATCAGGCAACCGCGCTACGATGCGCAGGTTGCTTTCCAGAGTGACCTTTTGCAGAATCTATGCCAGAAAATTAATACATATAAATCAATTGCTTAGTTTGATTTATGCGCGGGTGGCTTGCTTGCGTGCGTGCAA
This sequence comes from Methylophilus sp. 3sh_L, assembly GCF_046766015.1. NCBI lineage: Bacteria > Pseudomonadati > Pseudomonadota > Betaproteobacteria > Nitrosomonadales > Methylophilaceae > Methylophilus > Methylophilus sp. 3sh_L. The sequence goes on along the minus strand of NZ_JBKOUF010000003.1, from coordinate 2,256 downwards.
GGTGCTGTCGGCCTGCCTTTGAATCAGCAAGCGGCGAGGATGAAAAGTATGCTGGCTGCATCCGTGGCAATTGGCACAAATGCGGTAGTTACGAAATATAGCTGCAGCAATGCGATGAGGCCAATAGATGCCTAAATTGGCCTAGCTGCCAATTAAGGCAGCCAGGCGATGAGGGTTATTTACGTTCGGGCGCCTTGCAAGCTTTTAAGTGCAAGTGATCGCTGTCATCCAGTGTGGTCTGGTCACCATTTAAGTGCAAATCCATGGTGCCATAATGATAGTGTTGCTTGTCGGTAGCATCGCGCATCAGTGCTACTTCGTGGTCGGGTAACATGACCCAGGCTTCTTCGCCATTTTCAGAAAGTTTGAGGCCAAAAGACTGATAGTTTTCACATTGGTAATGCAGTGCCTCTTTGCCATAGCGCGGAACTTCTTTGGTGCCTTTGTCGAACACACTGGGTAACTCTATGCTTTTGCAGCCAAATAATAATCCGCTGGTGCCCGCCAAAATGATGAATCTGTAGATGTTTTTCATTATTTAAATCTGGTCTTAAAGGGGTTAAAAGAATCGGCTATGCACGCTATTGTGCCAGCCATGCTTGGCAGACTCAATCATTTTGCGGCGTGGGCTTGGTAGGCAGCGCGTTGCAGGCGGTCGCGTAAGGCATCCCAGGCGGCAGTGGCAGGGGGCGACTCTATTAATATGGTTTCAGCCTGTGCTGCATCTAAGGTATGCAATGCCGCATAAAGCTGTTCGGCTGCCAGCGCAGGTTCTGCCGGCAGGTGAATCTCCTGAGCGGTGAGGGTCAAGTCAGCGCTAAATAATAAGCTGGCACTGTTGGGATGCTGTTGTGCATAGTCGCGCATGGCATGTGTGGAGCAAAATAGCATGCAGGGCGTCCGTGGGGAGTAATGTAGCAAATGCTGTCCCGGTACTTTGGGGAGATCGGTCTCTGCTAGTGCCTTAGCGGGCTTGCCTGCGATGGCCGCAATTGCTGCCGCGTCTATCATGCCTGGCCGCAATAACATCCACGTATCTACATGCACGCTCACAATGGTCGACTCTATGCCGACCTGGCATGCACCGCCATCCAGCACGGGAATGTTGGCGCCCAACCCTGCTTCCACATGCGCTGCAGTGGTCGGGCTTAATTGCGTGTATTTATTCGCCGACGGTGCCGCCAGTCCCAAGCCACTCTCGTTAAGCAGGGCAAGCGCAACGGGATGGGCAGGAATGCGCAAAGCCACGGTCGGTTCGCCAGCACGTACAGCCATAGAGACTTCCTCCCGGGCAGGTAACACTAATGTCAGTGGGCCGGGCCAGAAAGCGGCTGCCAGCTTTTGCGCCAATGGTGGAAACGTGCTGGCCCAATCAGTCACTTGTTCAATTCGTCCAATATGCACAATCAACGGATTATTGGCTGGCCGCTCTTTGGTCGCATAGATTTTGGCAACGGCCAAGTCATTGCGAGCATCTGCAGCCAGGCCATACACCGTCTCGGTCGGGATGGCGACCACTTCACCGCGTAGCAATCGTTCTATCGCCTCAATCTGGCTGATACGCATCATGCACTCTTACAAATCATTAAAAATGTATTTTACTCTGTAAAACCCTGACGGCTAAAGCGGGCTTCCTATAAAATGCCCGCTTTGATTCAAGGAGTCCATTATGCAAATTCAAGTTCAACACAATCCTGCCGAAACACAATTAAAGGCCTTGGGCGTATCCAAGTGGCCGACCTGGAAAAAGGAAGTCTCAACGTTTGATTGGATCTTTCACGAGCAGGAGCAGGCTTATATATTAGAAGGCCAATGTGTAGTGACCCCGGTCGGTGGCGCGCCGGTCAGTTTTGGCAAGGGCGACTTTGTGGTTTTTCCGGCAGGCCTTAAGGTGAGCTGGGAGGTCAAACAACCCCTGCATAAGCATTATCATCTGGATGGCAATGTGTTGACGCAAACTTGGTTGCGTATCAAGGCGGCTTTCAAGAAATAATCATCAATTTGTAACAAAAGTGTAAGAGTCGCAAATAGGGGTTGACCGCAAAGCGGATCGCTGTAAAATGCGCGGCTCACTTCAACGAAGCGAAAGATTAGTTGAAGATGTGTAGTAAGAAAAGCGTATCTGCGGAGTTGGTTAATAACTGTATAAAATGATTTTTAAATAGTTGTTGACCGGAATAAAAACCTCTGTATAATGCGCGCTTCGCTTGAAACGAAGCGAAGTTTAAAAAGCCTTCGAGGCACTGTTCTTTAAAA
>NZ_JBKOUF010000002.1:0-467787 GCF_046766015.1 Methylophilus sp. 3sh_L | reverse complement strand
TCACCACCAGAAACGGCATTACCACTCCCGTCTTGATTGTCGGTCGTAATCAATACTGTCGGCGCTCCAGGTGCATCCAGCTGAATCTTCGCTGAGTCTGGCGTCGCATCTTTCATGTTCTCAGCAGTGTCTTTGATGCTCGCACCCACCTGGAAGTCGCTGTTGCCAATTGGCGCGTTGAACTGCACATCAACGTAACCTGTACTCAGCTGCTGCTGTGTCAAAGTGATTGTCTGTGGTGTATTTGCCGAACCTGTAATCGTCAGCGTATCACCCACTGCAGCACCCGTTGGAATCGTGACGCGTACGTCAATCTTGCCACCTGTCGCATCCAGCTCAGCCTTGTTGATAAAGCCGTCACCGCCAGCAACAACATTGCCTGAAGCATCTTTGCTGTCTGTGGTGATCGTGGCTGTGAAGCTGCCATAAACCGTGGTGTCAATATTCACACTGTTGGTTCCAGGCGCACCGGTATTACCACCCGGATCAGTTACCGTCGCGGTCACTGTCAGCGTTTGGCCTGACGCAGGGGCTGGCACCGTTGTGGTGTATCCATTGTCCAGCAGGTCTTGTGTCACTGGCACCTTCACCGCTGTACCTGTACCTACCGTGTAGGTCAGGGTATCGCCTAACTTGGCGTTAGCTGGCAAATCAATCTTCACGCTCACGGTATTGCTACCACCCAGCTCGCTCGCATTGATCCAGCCATCTTTACTTGTGTCAGTTGGGAAGCTGACTTTAGGTGCATCCGGACTATCGGTATCAATCGTCGCTTTGTCTTGTGCTAGCCCTGAGTTGTTACCGGCAGCGTCAACAACACGGGCGGTTGCAACCACTTCCACACCATTACCAGGATTGGTGAAACTCAAGTCAACCTTACCTGCTTTAATCATGTCAGGGGTGAGCTCAATACTTACGGTCTGATTGCCTGTGGCTGTCACTGTCAGTTTGTCGCCAGCAACTGCGTTGTCAGGCAGGTCAACACTGACTTTCACCTGACCATTATCTGCCGCTAACTCAGCTTTATTGATAATGCCATCACCGCCTGCAACAGAATTGCCAGAAGCATCTTTGCTATCTGTCGTGATCGTCACACCAAAGCCAACTGTCAGGTCGCTGGTGTCCAGCTTGGCTGCGTCTTCACCCGTCGCAGATTTATTACCCGCAACATCCACAATGTAGGATTGAACCTCTATGGTGGTGCCTTCTGCCGGTTTCGGGAACGTCGTTGTTACATAGCCATTTTGTTTAGCTGTATCATCAATCGTGATTGACTTATAAGTCGCACCGTTGTCATTCGTGACTTTAACGATATCGCCAACATTAACCAGGTCTTTATTAAAATCGATACGCACACCTACAGTGGTGGCGGTACCCATCTCAACACGGTTGATAAAGCCATCACCGTCCGGCAGCGGATTGCCATTCCCATCTTGGTTATCTGTTGTAATCACGACATGTGGCATCACGCCACCATTAGGCGCAACTGTATCTATTGTTGCTTTATCACTGCCGCTTGGTCCGACGTTACCCGCTGGGTCACGTACTTGCGCCGTCACAGTGATTGACTGGCCTTCACCTGGATTGCTCAAACCATTAATCGTAATGCTGCCTTTGTTAATGTCATCCTGTGTCAACACCTGCGGCGTCTGACCTACACCATTAACATTCACCAGCAACGTGTCTCCAGCAACCGCCGTCGCAGGCAATGTGATCGTCACTCCAATCTTGCCACCCGCAGCATCCAACTCGGCTTTATTAATAAACCCGTCACCACCAGAAACGGCATTACCACTCCCGTCTTGATTGTCGGTCGTAATCAATACTGTCGGCGCTCCAGGTGCATCGGTATCAATAATTGCGGAATCACTACCCGGCCCAGAAGTTTGTCCAGATTGATTAGTTACGGTAGCCGTGACAGTGAGTGTCGTACCTTCTAAACTACTAGGTACTGGAATTGAAACGTCCACAAAACCAGTGGCAATATTTTCAGCGGTCAAAACAACAGTGAAAGCGCCCGTATTGTGCGTTACATTGACAACATCACCTGGCTCGACACCCACAGGCAAACCAATACGCGCTACAGTTGAATTACCTTGAAGCTCATTAGAGCTTAAAAAAGCATCGGACGGATTGTTATTCGCAATCAATGTAACGGTAGGATTGCTACTTGCGGGTAGAAGATAAACGTAGTTTGGAGGAATATTTACTGCGCCTACAGCTGCTGATGGGCCATTGCCACCGTTATAATTAGCCCCTGCTGCATCAGGCGTTTGAATACGATCCAAGTTAACAAATGAAGCATTACCATCACTACCTGCTTCACCAGCAGCCGGGTTATCAAGCACCTCAGTGACATCGCGGCCTTCATTTAACGCGGTTAAAACGGCATCAAATACAGCTTGGTTAACAGCATTTTCTGAGACATCGGACACATCAACTTGCGCCAGGTTATCAGTAATTTTGACGGTTTGTGCCTCTGCAAAATTAACGGTTTCACCGTTTGCAAGCTTCACAGTCACAGCAGCGCCAGAAGCAGTAATTACTTTATCTCCTGCATGTAGCGTTTCGCCTTGCTTCAACATATGGCGACTGCCATTTGCATCCACAACAATTGCCATACCTTGAACGTTTGTAACTGTACCGATCACAGTAGCCATTTTTTCCTCACTTTAAGTTGAGACAATTTTGATAGTCTCGTATTAAACGCGAGTACTCAATGAAAATCTATTGTACTAAAGTACAGTATGCGACTTGGGATGCAGCACGCAAAAGCAATTTGAAAATGGCAAGCATAGAGAGATAAAAAAAGCGGAGTCACCTGACTCCGCTTTCATTTAAACAACTGAATCGTCTCGTGAAAATTACTCAACAGCCTGGAAGCGAATAATTTCTACACGGCGGTTAGCGTCATTCCCTTCCATTGGATCATTTTCAGCAATCGGTTGGGAGAAACCGTAGCCTTTCACAACCAGACGTTTAGGGTCAGTGCCTTTTTTGATCAGGTAATCGGCAACCGCTTTGGCACGCTTTTCTGACAAGAGCAAATTGTATTTCTCTTTGGAGGTATTGCGTTTGTCGGTATGACCAGCGATCTCAACCTTGTCATTCCCCCACTCTTTAACAATATCGTTCACAATATCCAGATCAGCATACGACTCTGGCAAGATAATGGCACTGTTAGCCTGGAACAGAATGCGTGGCGTAAATTTCATGGTCGCCTTTTCTTGTGCCTTAGGCTTGAAGGCTTCGCCTTCCCATGGCTTGGCATTTGCCAGCAGCGCAGCTTTATCCGGCATGATTTGCGCAGGCACAACTGCTTGGCAGACATTCTCGCGGTCCATGTACTCTTCACGTGGATAGTCACCCACATCTGTACGTGTGACGCCAAGTTTGCTGAGCAACAAACCCTGACCAGCATAAGTTTTGGCATACGCAGTATTTAAATCCATTTCTGCGATTGTGAAATTACGGCGTGACTGGAAATATTCATTTTCAGTATCCAGCAAATCAAGCAAAGTACGCTGGCCGATTTCGTATTGCTTGCGGTAAGCTAAACGTGCATTTTCAATAGAATCCTGATGCTGTTTACGGTAAGCCACTTGCTCACTTAACTGTTTAATACTGTTGTAAGAAATCGCAACCAGTTGACGGGTGTCAATACAGGCTTTATCACGCAAATCGTGTGAGCGGTTTAATGTTTCAACAGCGGAGTCCAAATTGGATTTATCCGTAAAGCCATTGAAGATATTCCAGCTGGCAGTCACTTCCAATGTGTCAGCCGCCAAGGTACTCAGCCGACTCTTGTCGTTCACATCAATAATTTTGCGGCCTTGCAAATCAACGCGCGGCATAAATGCAGCTTTACGTCCAGAAACAGATTTTTCAACCGCGATAATATTTTCAATTGCAGCCAAAACGTTCGGGTTTTGTTTATAGGCAGCATCTAAAACCTGATCTGCGGTAGGTGCAAGACCATCGCCAGTCATCATAACTTCATTCAGGTTTTCTGGCGGCAACTCACCTACCAGACGCTGAAAGCGGGCAGAAACATCATATAAATTATTGGTTTCAGTCACCAGGTTAGCTTCTGCCAACGCCAGACGACCAGTGGCTTGTTCCAAGTCCACTTTTTTACCAACACCCGCATCTACTCGGGATTTGATTTTATCGAACACTTGTTTGTGCACGACAAAGTTATCTTGTGCATAAGAGACCAGACGGCGATAACGGATCAAATCGTAATAAGCTGTTGCGGTATCTAAAGCAACCGCCTGCATCTGCCCTTGCAACTCATAAAAGCGTGACTTAGCAACGTGATCCAGACGACCTACTTCGGAGGGCGTCGCCAAACCATCAAAAATCATCTGGCGCAAGGTCAGTGTGGATTGTTGATTGGGGGAGTACGTGTTGCTGACGTTTGGTGTCAGACGCTCTTGATTTCTGAACACCTGATCTACGGTCACGTTTGGCAGGTATTTACCTTTGGCCGCAGACTCATCTAACTCTGCTGATTTAAAGGCGTGGAAGCTGGCTTGAACTTCTGGGTTTTCGGAGACAGCTTTTTCAATGATTTTTTCAAGACTTTCAGGACTTGCCGCCCAAACCATCGAAGAATATGAAAACACACCCATCAGTAGCGCTGAGGCAATTTTTTTTAGTTTCATTTGCAGACTCTTAACAAGTTATAAAGATTCATCCGAATCCAGTATAACTAGGGAACTACAAGGACACAAGCTTTGTCAGCTCAATAACATATTTATTACTATGGACTTTTTGTGTTAAAAGATACAAAAAGGCAGCCTTAAATCCTATAAAAACTAAAAAAAAACTGAATATATTCAAAAAATTACAAATAAATACAAAAATTATCCCACGCTAATTCAGTTGTGATTTGCTGAATCCAGACACTTGATGATTTTCTTCCCCAGAAAAATGCCCTTGGCTGGATTGGCCTTGCAGCACCAATGCCAAATGCAATCGGTCTCTTACCTTGAGTGTATCAAACACAGAGGACAGATGAGCTTTTACTGTGCGCTCTGAGATTGCTAATACCCGTGCAATCTCCTTATTACTGTTGCCTTTGGCAGCCTCTAATGCCACTTCGCGCTCACGCTTGGTCAGGCCTTCCAGCAACTCCTCTGAAACGCGAACATTTGCGTGATTACGTGTGGTCAGACTAATTAAGTGCTTAAGTACATCACGACCTAGCCAAACCCCACCTTGCAATACTACTCTGCTCACTTCTTTTAAGACATTTGGATGCGCATATGCATGGAGGTAACCTACCGCCCCAGATTCCAATGCTTGCATGGCTTCGGCCTGCTCAGGGTTATTGGACAGCACAATCACTTTGGCTGCAGGCAACACCGTCAAAATCTGTTGGACCGATTGGCGCCAGCGGCTCCCCTGCTCCATCTGCGCATGCACCCATATAATAGGCGCACCCGCGATGTCAGCTGAGATCACTTCTGTGATGAGCGCCGATTGAGGAAAGGCTTTTTGCCAGGATTCGATTGCGTGTTTTAAGGTCGTAATAAAAATATGCTTCATGGTTTTTAGCGCTCGGTCAATGCGTACGATTTAGCTTTTAACACTGGTTTTAATAAATATGACAGTACAGTTTTTTTGCCTGTCAGGATATCCACTTGTGCCACCATGCCGGGAATAATCGGCAAATGCTCACCAAGATTATTTTTGGTTGTCCTTACTTTAACGACATAATATGCATTACCTTTATCGTCAATGGTGGAATCGGCAGCAATATCTTCCACAAAACCATCCAAACTGCCATAAATGGTATAGTCGTAAGCTGTTAATTTCACCACGGCCGGCTGCTGCGGACGGATAAAAGCAATATCTTTGGTTTGAACCTTGGTCTCTATCACCAAGGCATCATCACTAGGCACCACCTCCATCACCTCTTTGCCAGGCTGGATCACGCCACCCACGGTATTGTAATAAAGCTTGCTGATTTTACCGTTTACCGGAGAAGTCAGTGTCGATTGTTTAACCTTGTCAGAGAGTGCCAAACTGGATTGTGTCAAACTATTGATTTTGGCGGTCGTCTCATTCAAATCGGTACGGACTTTACTCATAAAGGACTGCTGCGCCTCAGACACTTTACGGCGGGCTTCAGAAATTGCTGCGGTTAAACGCGACATCTGGGCTGAGGCCTGATCAATATCCCCTTTCGCCCGGTTTGCATCGCGCTCAAGGCGCAAAATCTCAATCTCGGAAACGGCACCACTACTCAGTAAGGGGCGGTTTGCAGCGAGCTCTTTACTGGTAGACTCATAAGTTTTAATCGCCACTTCTTTTTTAAATTGGACTTCAGCCAACTCTCGCTCACGCTGCGATAATTGGTCCCGCGCAATATTCACTTGCGAGTTCAATTCGTCACGCGCTGCATTAAACAACTGCAGCTCTTGCAAGTAGGTATCAGGTGCTTTTTGCTGGACTTCACTTGGCGGGTTAAAACTGCCGCCATTCGCTAGCGCCTTCAGCCGCGCTTCCTTGGCGGTCAAGGACAGGTATTGGCTCTCGTTTTCCTTGAGTGAAGAAATCGCCCGTGTTTCATCAATTTTAATCAAGGGCTGACCACGCTTAACCGTATCCCCCAGTTGCACCATGATATCGGCGACAATCCCGCCATCCAGCGACTGCACGACCTGGACCTGACGGGAAGGAATGACGCGTCCCTCTCCCCTGGTCACTTCATCTACATGGGCAATCCCGGCCCATACCAGCAAGACCACCAGAATCACCAAGATGGCGTACATGATGAGTTTTGCATGCAGCATGCGATCTTCCACCATCACATCATGCGCCTGTTCAACCCAGGTCCGTGATTCCGCCGTCTCGGTTTTAACGATTTTGTCTACCAGCAGATGTACTGGCTTACCCAGGCGCACCCAAAAGCTGTCTGACTTAGTGATATGCCCGATTTGATCGTATATTTTTTTTGCCATGATTATCTTGCCTTACCCACTTTGCCAGCACGCAACGCCGCGGTTACGTCTTCTTTGCTGCCATCAGCCACCACCTGGCCGGAGTCGATGACAATCAGCCGGTCAGCTAATTCCAGCATGGCATTACGGTGACTGATCACCACCAGCGTTTTACCAGCGATGGCTTCAGCCACTCTACGCTTCACCGCCTCTTCTCCAGAATGATCCATGGCGCTGGTCGGCTCATCAAGCAGGACAATTTGCGGATGTGTGACAAAAGCACGCGCAATCCCCACCCCCTGGCGCTGTCCACCGGACAACGTGTCGCCACGCTCACCGATTTCAAGATCAAAGCCTTTAGGATGCGCATTTGCAAATTCGGCAATGCCACCCACTTGCGCCGCTTGCAATACCGACTGATCATCGGCATGCGGGTCACGCAAAGTAATGTTGTCTCGCAAAGAACCAAAAAACAGGTGATTGTCCTGCTGCACATAGCCAATGCTGCGGCGTAATTCGGCGGGATCGATTTGGCGCGCGTCAATCCCGTCAATCAGAATCGCGCCCTCGGTCGGCTGGTATAAGCCCAGAATAAGTTTATTGATCGTGGTCTTGCCTGAGCCCATGCGACCAATCAATCCCACATGCTCACCCGCCTGAATCTTGAACGACACCCGATGCAAGGCAAACTCATCTGAACCAGGATATTTGAAAGAGACGTTTTTAAACTCGATTTCACCTTTAAAAGCGGGACGCGAGAGAAAATTCATCCCTTTGCTACGTTCCACAGGCTTGCCCATGATGTCATCTAGTGATTTGAGCGAAGTCGCTGCCGTATGATACTGCGTAAACAGGTTGGCAATCTGGGAGATCGGTGCCAATGCGCGGCTGGTCAGTTGTGAGCAGGCAATCAAGCCACCCATGGTCAAATCACCATTCGAAATCAGGTACACGCCCAAAATGATGATGGAGACGCTGATGATTTGCTGTAACGCGTAAGTCCCATTCGAAATGGAGGAAGACAGTAATTTGATCTTGCTGCCGACTTCTGACAAAAACAGTGCGCTCTTTTCCCACTTGCCCTGCATCTGCCCTTCCACGCCCATGGATTTTACGGTCTCCAGCCCAACCAGGCTTTCAATCAGCGTGGCATTACGTTGCGCACTGGCGCGGTACATGGTTTCAGAAAGATCGTGCATTTTAGACTGCACGCTGAGCGAATAAATCAGGACAATGGCACCGCCAATCAGCGCAGGCAACACCATAAATGGGCTGATCCAGGCAATCACCACCAGGAAAATAATCCCGAACGGCAGGTCAATCAGTGTCACTACCGTGGCCGAAGTAATAAAGTCACGCACGCTTTCAAATGAGCGCAGATTGGAAGCAAAGGAGCCAACGGAATTCGGCCTGGCTTCATAGCGGGTCCCTAACACTTTTTCCATGATTTGCGCACTGAGTTTCACATCAATACGCGCACTGGCCCAATCCAGGAAATAAGTCCGCATGGAGCGTAACAGCAAATCACCCAGAACAATCAGCGCCACTCCGATGCCCAACACCCATAATGTTTCTACTGCTTTGTTAGGCACCACCCGGTCATAGACATTCATCGTGAACAACGGCATGGCTAACGCAAATAAATTAATCAGCAATGCTGCGATCATCACATCGCGGTAAATCGCCCGGTTTTCAGCAAGCGTCCCCCAGAACCAGTGCCGTACTTTCACCCGGCCAACTTCGGGGGTGCGGGCATCAAAAATGAAATTCTGCCGCGTGATTAGGGCATAGCCGCTATATTGGGCAGCCAGGTCTGCCAGGCTGATGGTGACGGCTTCTGAGGAGATATCCGGAAAAATGACTTGCGCAAAGTGCTGCGATGGATCGACCTGGATTAACTGGCAAGCGCGGTCATTGTTCAACAACAAGGTGACATCCACTTGGGGCTGCAACAGCGATGCAATCGCAGCTTGTTGCACCGTCACCGCCAACTGCAAGCGCTCTGCAGAGCGCTTGAACAGTTCGGGATTCAACTTTCCGTCCTGCAACGGCAGTCCCGAAATCAGCGCATCCCGCGTCGTCGCCAACCGATTATGACGACAGATAAAAAGCAGACACTCCAACAGGGCGTCTTTCTCGGTTTTATTAAAGTATGGCGTCGTTTCCATGGCAGATGACTTATTATTATCCTTATCCGAGCGATATCAGTGACTGATTAACAATGTCGATTGTATGGTCTTTCAACTGGCATCAAAACGGGGAGTATATGGCATAACCCGTTTGAATTACAAAAATTGACCACTTCACAGGTCCCCAAACGTACTGTTTTCCTGAACGTAAGGGCCGGTGACGGCTTCTATACCGACGGCATTCAAGCTATCCAACTCCTGCTGGTGCTGCACCCCTTCGGCAATCGGGACAATACCCATGGTGCGCACCATCATGCAGAGACCGCGCATGAGTGACTGCTGTTGCGGCCGCAAATGAATATCGCGGATCAGCGAAGCGTCAAACTTGATGTAATCCAGGCCCAGCTCATGCAAATCACCTAATTGTGATAAACGGGTAGCAACATGCTCCATCCCTATCATGCAGCCCAGCGATTTGACCAGGTGCACAAATTCCCGGAATTTAATAAAGTCACTAAACACCGCCTCTTCTGCCACCTCAAAACTCAATCTGGCCGGCTGGCTGACTGTCAGGATCAAGGCCTGCAATTTGTCACGGTAATCATCGCTACGCATAGCAGCAGCAGATACGTTCACACTTAAATTGGCATTGCTCTTGGCCAGCATGTCGACGGCATATTCAAGCGCAAGCCCATCCAGGGTCTTGATCATATCGAGCTGGCTGGCCCAATCAATAAAGGCACCGGCCGCCAGCCATTGATCCCCTTCATCAATATGCAAACGCAAGGGACACTCGTAGTGGAACAGTTGCTGATGGCGCTGCATGACCGGATAGCAGGCCAGCTTGATTTGTTTCTGCTCAATCGCTTGCAAGAATTGCTGTTTCCATTGACTGAGGTAATTTTTTCTCGAAGTAACGATACTGTTGGCATTCATCACCCGCATCGGCAAGGCCCCCTGATCCTCGGCCAGATCAAGGATAAATTGCATGACACGGTGGATATCAGCGAAATCGTCGCCTTTTTTGGTTTTAGTATGCGTCAGCACAAATTGGAACTGCAGCAATTGTTGTGCTGCATTGAGTTTTTCCAACACCAGTTTCAGCTCGGTGGCCACAGCAAAATCATCGACAGGCTGACGGCTGAAAATCCCGAACACGCCCCCGGCCAGGCGACCGCAGACCACATCGGGATAATGCATCATTTGCTGCGACAAGGCATCACCCACTTTTTTGATCAATTGGTTGGTCACGCTGTAGCCCAATTGCCGGTCAATATCAGACAAATTGCGCATCTGCACCAGGATCAACATGCCCTCAACAAAACTATCATTTTTGAGCGCCACCGAAGCTGTATTGGTAAAGTGTGACTGGTTCATAAGACCCGTCACTTCGTCGTAGTTGATTTGCTGATTCAGGGTGTTCAGGCGTTCAGACTCTGCCGTGACCATGGATTTGACACGGTCAGACAAGGTATTCATGGTGCGTACCAGCTTCTTGAACTCCTCGGTTTCTGGCTCGGCAATCGTAATGTATTTACGCTCGCCCAAGGCTTCAGCTTGAGCAATGACCTCATCGAGCGGCCGCAAGATTTTCTTCAGCCACACCCCAGAAATCGCGTAACTCAACAAAGCCACCACCAATGTCCACAGCATGGCATGGCGCGAAGTCTCCCAAAGCTGGTCATAAGCCAGCGAAGGTTCACTCTCCATGATCAACGTGCCATATTGCTGCCAGCCAGACTGGATATTGGCAACACCGGGTTGGATTTCAATCGACAGTAGAGACTGGAACCAGCCAGGGGCTGCCGAGTGTGGCGCACGGTTAATACGCTCTATCATGGTTTTATTATCGGGTGAAACAATGGCAATCCGGCGGTAGTGGCCCATGTCAAACTGTGCACTGACAATCAGCTCAACTGTGACATTATCTTTTTGGATATTGGAAAGCGTAATGGCCAGCCCGTTGGCATTATCATTATTCTTTTTTTGCAGCTGTTCAGCCATGTAACGATGGTCATTGTAAACACCAAGAAACAGACATCCGGCGGCCACCATCAAAATAATGGCCGAAATTGCAATACGTATTTGTTTGATTAACGACATCAGAAAGCCCTCTTACTTTCCTGGGGGGAGATTGGCAACTGCCCGGTCCTTATGCAGACTCTATGTGCAAGCCTAGCATCCTCACCCCATAATAACCATACCTCTAAACATTTTTCCCTCATTCCAATCCGTCCTGTCGCATCCGCGTCAATACATCTCTCCATTTCGAGATATTGGTCGGTGAGCCCGCACGAACATTTGGATTATTGGCAACGAACAAGCCTTTATCGTTGAAACTGAATACAGGCGCCAAGTCACCGCGCCGCGAGGCGGGTAACAATTCAAAATTCAGGTTATCCAGAATCAGTGGATCGCTGTTAGGCGTGGCATAGTAAGCCAATACCATGTGTGGGCGGATAGCCCCGCTAGGCATGCGTGCGCGGACATAAGTCAGGCGTAATTTATCCTGTGAGACGCCCAGCTTCTTGAGCAGAATGTATTTGGCGATACTAAAATCTTCACAGTCACCGGCACCCTTACCCAGGGTTTCGAGTGGACTGGCCCAATAATCCTCCATGCCCCATAAGGTACTGTCATCCACAAACAGCACATGCTGATTGGTGAAGTCATTGACCATGCCTACCTTGGTCATTTCGCTGGAGCCGCCAATCTGTGCAAACAACTCATTCAGGCGCATGACATTCTGGTAGGCCTCTTCACCATAGCGCTGGCGGATTTTCTCCAGCATGGCCAGCACATAATCATCCGCCTGTATCTGCGACCATAGCAGGCTGATTGCCAGACATAAGCCTGTCAATATTCTGGCAAAGATAGGTGGCGTCAATTTCATGGGCATCTAGGTTTTTCAGGCAACGATTATGTCACGATGAAAAGAGACACAATTTAACAAACAAAATGGTTTTCATCGACAAATTCCGTCCTGTTTCATCCACACAATCCTACAAACATGACAGAGACAACAAAGACAAGTATGGATGGATTGGGTAAAATGCTGTTTTTTCGAACCGATTAAATTGTTTAACCATGACGTCACTCACCACGCTCAACGCACTCTCCCCCCTGGATGGCCGCTATCAATCAAAACTTGACCCCTTGCGCCCTTATTTTAGCGAGTATGCGCTGATCAAATATCGTGCGATGGTTGAAGTCGCCTGGTTAAAAGCCTTGAGTGCTGCACCGGATATCGCTGAAATCGCCCCGTTTAGTGCAAATACCATTGCTGAACTGGATGCAGCGATCGCGGCCTTTAGTGAGGCTGATGCGATGCAAGTTAAAGCCATTGAGGTACGGACAAACCACGATGTGAAGGCGCTTGAATACTGGCTCAAGGAAAAGTTTGACGGCAATCCTGAAATCAAGAAAGCCAGTGAATTCATTCATTTTGCCTGCACCTCTGAAGACATCAACAACCTGTCGCACGCCTTGATGCTTAAATCTGCGCGTGAAGCCGTGATGCAACCCAACCTGCAAGCAGTCATCGCCCGCCTGACCGAGTTGGCACAAACACTGGCAGAACAAGCTATGCTGTCCCGCACCCATGGCCAAACAGCCAGCCCAACCACCATGGGCAAAGAGCTGGCCAATGTGGTTTATCGCCTGCAACGCCAGTTCAAACAACTGCAAGCCAACGAAATCCTCGGCAAAATCAACGGCGCCGTCGGCAACTTCAACGCCCATTTATCTGCCTACCCGAACGTAGATTGGGAGGCGTTTGCCCGCCGCTTTGTCGAATCACTGGGTCTGACTTATAACCCATTGACCATCCAGATTGAGCCGCATGACTACATGGCTGAAATTTACGATACGCTGGCGCGTATCAATACCATCCTGATCGACCTGAACCGCGACATTTGGGGCTACATCTCGGTCGGCTATTTCAAACAAAAAGTCAAAGCGGGTGAAATCGGCTCTTCTACCATGCCGCACAAGGTGAATCCAATTGACTTTGAGAACTCTGAAGGCAACTTGGGACTTGCTAACGCGATTCTGCGCCACCTGGCCGAAAAACTGCCGATTTCACGCTGGCAACGTGACCTCACCGACTCCACCGTGTTGCGCAATATGGGGGTCGCATTTGGTTACACCCTGCTGGGCTATGACTCCTGCCTGCGCGGCCTGAATAAACTGGAAGTCAATCCACAACGCCTGCTGGAAGATCTCGACAACAGCTGGGAAGTCCTGGCCGAACCGATCCAGACCGTGATGCGCCGTTATGGCATTGAAAACCCCTATGAGCAACTGAAAGAACTCACCCGCGGCAAAGGTGGCATCAACAAGCAGTCACTGCATACGTTTATTGAAACCTTGCAGATCCCGGCCGACGCCAAACAGGCATTACTGGCGCTGACACCTGCAACTTATACCGGCAAGGCCAGTCAACTGGTTAAACATATTTAAACGCACCTTGATTTGACCAGGGAATTTTTAGCGCACGTTATCCAGTTATTTTCATTCAGGGCCGCTGTCCAGATGCCAGTGAGGCAGTCTTGGCAGCGGCTCTTGTTACTCGGCTTTACTTCCTCCTCCCGTCTGCTGCAAGTCGGCATCGGTTATTTTTTTAGGCATTTATTGTTTACGCTCGCGCTGTTTGCCAGCCTGCCAGCCAGTGCCGAAGAGCAACTCTGGTTCGAGGTGCAAACCAACGACCGCTACAAAACCCGTTTTTTCATTAGCGGTAGCGCATTGCCGGAACAACAGGCTACGCTGCGCGAGTTACTGCAAAAGCACCTGACGATTCATGAAGCAATGTCCAACCCTCGCTTGAACGCAAGCGAGTGGCAACGACTGGTCAAGAAAACGCCACAAGAGATTAGTGACTTGCTCGCAACCGAGGGCTACTTCAAAACGAAAACCACCCTGCGAAAAGCAGGCATCGGTGAAGCTCAATTTCACCTGACACTGCCGCCGCAAGCCAAAGTCAGCCAAGTCAATGTGAGCATCACTGGCGAAGTACAACAAGCGTTGCACCAAGCCACGCTTGAAGCGGCACAAAAAAGCTGGCCCTTACCCGTCAATAGTGTATTTACCCAAGCGGCCTGGAGCAAAGCCAAGCGGGACATACTGGCGCCTTTATTACGTGATGAGTTCCCTAATGCACGCTTGACGCAGTCGCAAGCCGTGGTCAATCCTGCCAGCCAGGCCGTCATCATTCAGGTAAATGTAGACTCAGGGCCAGCAGTCAAGTTTGGCAGCGTACACATCCAAGGCTTACAACACTATCCGGAGTCTTTGCTCAGGCCATTGATTACGCTCAAAACAGGGGCGCCTTACCGTCAGGAGGATTTGCTCACTTTACAGAACAGTTTTATGAGCACAGGCAAATTTAGAGCAGTAGATGTGGTTGCCAAAACGGATCAGCTTAATCCTGATCAGTCGGCTGATATTGTGATCACGGTCAATGAACTCGAACAACATTCCATGCGTATTGGCACAGGCGCCAGCACCAATACCGGTGCCAGGGTGGTCTTCAATTACACCGACCGTAACCTTTTTGACCGTGGACTGCTTTGGGACAGTAGCGTGCGGTTGGAACAACGCCTGCAGGCAGTGACTTCTAACATTACCTTCCTGACTGATGACAAGGGCTACCGCGACAGTATTCAAAACAACCTGATCCGCACCGCCGTAGAAGGCCAGGTCACCACCGCCATTCAAAATGGCGTGCGCCGTTATTGGGGACAACCCACCACCATAGAACAATTTGTGGGGGCAAACCTGCTGTATGAATTTTTGACTGTGGACGGTGAAAACTCACAATTCAACAAAGCGGCAACGGTCGCTTATGGCTTTAACATGCGCAGGCTTAATAATGCGCTAGCCCCCACCAAAGGCTGGATTTTCAATACGCAATTTCAGCTCGCCCCGCTAGATAAACTGTCCGATGGCCGTTTTTTGCAATCACAGGCCAGGTTACAGGCGTTTTACCCGTTGACGGAGTCTACTCAGTGGCTGGGCCGAATTGAAGTAGGCAGTATTACTGGCTCTGGCAGGGTACCTGCCACCTATTTATTCCGGGCGGGTGGCGATCAATCCGTGCGCGGTTATGCCTTCCAATCCCTGGGTGTCAAAGAAGCAGATGCGGTAGTAGGCGGACGCGTCTTGCTGACCGGCAGCAGCGAAGTCGTGCAATGGTTGACGACCTCTTGGGGCGCAGCGGTGTTTGTTGACTTCGGCAATGCCGCCCGCAGCTGGAAAGAATATGAACCCGTCCTGGGCTATGGCCTGGGTGCCCGCTGGCGCAGCCCAATTGGCCCGGTAGGCGTGGATATTGCGCGCGGACAGGAGACCGGCGAATACCGGCTTCACTTCAACTTGGGGGTGAACTTTTAATGTCGCGCCTGCGCTGCCTACCATTACTATTCAAGCAGACCATCGCCCTGCTGATTTGCTTGTCGCTGATCATCACGCCGCAAATGGTGTGGGCTGCCAATGTTCTGGTGATGACCAGCCTGAGCGAGTTTGAAACGGACCTGGGCAATGCCACGCTCAGTGTCTCCGGCATAGACTCGCATATGCAACTGACGGTCACACCGCAGGGCAAACTCACCGTGTCACAGTTTGCTGCCAAACAAGTCACCTTACGCTTTAAGCCAACGACAGAACAAGCCCCTTCCCAAACTGCAAGCAAACAACCGTTGCCCGCCCATATTCATGTGCCGCTGCCCGTTTATTTGCATCTGGGGCAGATCGAACAATTAACGATCATTCAAGGGGCCAGCACCACGCAGGTTTCACATATCCAGTTTGACCTGGAGGCGGACAACACGGCCTTGCAGTTTAATATTACCCAGGCCCACAGCCCCTGGGGCACAATTAGCAGTCACTTCAAGATGCAAAATGTTGCGCCATTCAACCTCAATGGCTGGCTGGATTTGCAACAAGCCCAAGCTGACCTCCCCTACCATTTGCGGCTGGGTTTGGCTGGCAATTTAACGCGGCTGGAACTGGCTGCCAATCATCATTACCAACCAGAGGCCCGGCCGTTTGCGATCATGCCTGCCGACAGCGTCAACGCTGAGGCTAAAGACACTAAACATCCAGATATGCAGAAAACCCAGGATAACGTCCAATTACAAGCGTCTATTGGCCTGGACGAGCAGCGTCAAAGCCATCTGGCGTTTCACTTGCAACACTTTCAGGCCAAACACCTTCACCCGCAACTGGGCGGCGCAGTGAACTTAACTGTCCTGGCCGATGGCAGCCTGACCGAGCAGGGACAGATCAATATCCAAATCGATGCAGACGACAGCCAGTTGCAGCAGCACCCGCTCATCCTCAAGGGCCAAGCCAGCTTGCTCGGCAACCGATTAACCCTGCTGGATATCAAGGCGCAACTTGACCAGAATACCTTTAGTGTCCACACACAAGGGATGAATGCAACCAAGCAACCCGTCTCCCAACAAGTGCAACCCGCAACCAGCCTGCACTGGCAAGCCAACCTGGAGTCCCTTGCCCAGCTGATGCCAGGGTTTAGCGGCAAGGTGCAAGGGCAAGGCGAGATCACCCAACACACGGACGGTTTTACGACGGCGTACCAGCTCTCTGCGCAGCAATTACAGTTACCTCAAGGCTTAACGCTGGCAGGCCTGCAAGTCGATGGTCACTTTTCCAATCAATCCCAGGCGACGCTAGACAACCGTATACAGTTACAAGGGCTCTCGCAGCAAGACGCCAATGGCATGGAGAGCCCGCCGATTGATGCGGCGCTGACGCTGCAAGGCACCCTGGAACAGCATCACCTGACGGTCAGTATCACTGACAATGATGTGCAACGGCCAAGAAACTTGCTGCTGGCGCTTGATGGTCACTGGCAAGACATGGAAGGGCAAGGCAGCGGTTGGCAAGCAACCCTCACCCAGTTGCAAGATCAGGCAGGCAAGGTTTTTCAGCTCGCTCAACCAGCGCAACTGGCTTGGCAACCTGCACAGGGGTTTCAACTCAACGAGTTTATTCTCAAGGCGCAAGCTGGCGGTCAACTACAAGTGAAAACACTGCAATACCGCCCGCACCAAGCAGCCAACACGCTCACCCGGCAGCCAGGCCAAGCCGTTGTTTTACGCACGCAAGGTGCTCTGGACCATTTCCCGGTGCAATCGCTATTAGGCTGGCTTAGCCAGGCCCCTACCGAGTCGCTCCCCACAGACTCGCTCCGGCTGTCAGGCCTCTGGTCAGTGGCACTGGATCAACACCTGAATGGTTCCCTGCATCTGGAGCGGTCAGACGGCGACTGGCAAATATTCGATACCGTCAGCAATACCTGGCAAGGGCTGGGTATACAAACCCTGCTGGCAGACTGGCAAGCTAAAAACGATCAGATGCAGCTACAAGCAACACTGCAATCAAATGGTGAAGCGCAACGCGCGATCGACCTGCAATTTTCTGCCTCCACGGAAGTAACCCCTACTGTAGATGGACTTGTCATTAAAAAAACTGCGCCATTGCAAGCCATGCTCAAAGCACATCTGCCGCAATTAAATTGGCTGAACAAACTGCTGCCAGAGACGCCTGTAGCCGGGCAACTCAGCATCAATGCACAAGCCCATGGCCTCATTGCCCAACCCAAGCTACAAGGCAGCATTCAAGGTAGCGCATTATCCTTACAAGTGCCGTCTCAAGGCCTGTGGCTGGAACAAGGCACACTCAATGCAACGCTTGCCGCAAACCAGGTTCAGATCCAGCAATTGCATTTTGCTGGCAAAAGCGGAGAACTGAATGGCACGGGCGTGTTTGAATTTAACCAGGATGACTGGCACCTGGATACCGCCCTACAGCTAGACAAATTGCAAGCGCTATCACGGGTAGACCGCTGGGTGCAACTCAGCGGCCAGACCAAGCTCAGCATGAACAGCCAACAAACCGCTATCAGCGGCAATCTCAAAATTCATAAAGGGCTTTTTGAATTGCCCAAGGCAGATAAACCTGCGCTGGATGAAGATGTGGTGATTGAATCCCCGCAACCGCGGACGGAGTCGGCCTCTAAACTGCTGCTGCAGTCGTTTGCGCTGGACTTTGGTGACAAACCCACCGTGCTCCCTTTCAAGGAATCCGAACAGTTTATGCTCAGAGGCCAGGGCCTGAATGCTGCCGTGAGTGGCAAGCTGCAACTCAATGGCCTGCTGGATGCACTCAACGCCACCGGCACCCTGGACCTCACCGGCACTTATCTCGCTTACGGGCAATCGCTAAACATAGAAACGGGACGGCTGATCTTTAGCGGCAAACTGCCCAATATCGGTCTGGATGTGCTGGCGACCCGGCAAGTCGACACCACCAAGGTCGGCATCCAGATTAACGGTAGCCTGCAAACACCGCGCCTGAAACTGGTCTCCACCCCCGAAACCAGCAATGAAAACAAAGTCTCACTGCTGGTACTGGGCCAACCCATGTCACAAGTCGGCAGCAGCGACCTGGCGCTGCTTTCTGTCGCTGCGGGCGCCTTGCTCTCGCAAGGTGACTCTGTCTCATTGCAAACCCGGCTGGCACAAGCCGTGGGGCTGGATAGCATCAATGTCAGCGGTAGTGGGCCGACCAATTACGCCGTCAGCGTAGGCAAACGCATTAACCGCAACCTGGTGGTCGGCTACGAAAAAAGCATTGTCGGCCTGTTAAATGTTGGTAAACTGACCTACCAACTCACCAAGCGCATTTCGATTGAGACGAGGACGGGCTCAGAGAATGCGCTGGATGTGTTTTATGGTTTTAGTTTTGACTAATGCAGGAAAATCATGAACCATGACGCTCAAAATCCCAGGCTAGCGGTGCTGATTGATGCAGATAATGCACAAGCAGCGATTATTGAAGGCTTGCTTTCGGAGGTCGCCAAGTTTGGCATTGCCAGTGTGAAACGCATTTATGGAGACTGGACCACCCCTAATCTTGGGCAGTGGAAAACCACCTTGCTGAACCACTCTATACAACCTATACAGCAATTTCGTTACACCACAGGAAAAAATGCAACCGATAGCGCCATGATTATTGATGCTATGGACTTATTGTACTCAGGAGCATTGGATGGCTTCTGTATCGTCTCCAGTGACAGCGATTTCACGCGACTCGCATCACGAATCCGTGAATCCGGCAAACGCGTATATGGTTTTGGTGAGAAAAAAACACCTTCGGCGTTTGTGGCAGCTTGTGATCGCTTTATCTACACCGAACTGTTTCTGGAACAACCACAAGACAAAGAGACCACCAAGACTCCTGGCAACAAATTGCGTCAAGACACCAAGCTGGTCAACCTGGTTAGAACTGCAATTGATACAGCTTCAAATGAGGATGGCTGGGCGCATCTGGGGCCAGTAGGTTCCAATATTGTAAAAAATGCACCTGAATTCGACCCCAGAAACTATGGTTATGGCAAACTCAGCGACCTGATTAAAGCTATAGAATTATTTGAAATTGAAAAACAGCAAACACATCTGATCTTGCGTAACAAAACAAAAAAATGACCAACATTCTCATCCTTTACTACTCACAAGGTGGAGCCGTCCGCGATATGGCGCAGCAAATTGCGCGTGGCGTTGAAAGCGTGCCTGGTGCGCGAGCGCGTTTGCGCACGGTGCCCAAGGTCTCTGCCAACTGTGAAGCCACCGAGCCGGAGATTCCGGCCAGTGGAGCGCCCTATGCCACACTGCAAGATCTCGAAGAATGTGCCGGACTGGCACTAGGCAGCCCGACCCGTTTTGGCAATATGGCCGCGCCGATGAAATATTTTCTGGATGGCACCTCTGGACTCTGGCTAAAAGGGGCGTTGATTGGCAAGCCGGCTGCAGTCTTCACCTCTAGTGGCTCCATGCACGGCGGCAATGAAATGACCTTGATGACCATGATGATCCCGCTGCTGCATCATGGCATGCTGTTAATGGGCTTGCCTTATTCCGAACCGCAATTGGGGGCGACCAAAACCGGTGGTACGCCTTATGGGGCAAGTCATATCGGCGGTGCAATGGATGATCAGCCATTATCAGACGATGAGAAAAAATTATGTCTGGCCTTGGGCAAACGTCTGGCCCACACCGCACTCAAACTGCAATAATCGTTTTTTCAGGAAATTTAAGTATGTCTGCCGCACCTACCCCAAAATCATTGGCCCGTGAAGCCCGTCAATTCTTGTTTTCAACCCGCCATGCCATTTTATCGACGCATTCGATGAAGTATCCTGGCTTTCCGTTTGGCTCGGTGGCACCGTTTGTCTGCAACCAACAGGCAGAGCCGGTGATTCTGATCAGCACCATTGCCGAGCACACCAAAAATATTCTCGAAAACGCCAAAGTCTCTTTACTGGTGTTCTCGGGGGCGGAGGATTTGCAAGCCAACGCGCGCCTGACATTGATGGGCGAAGCCATTCCTTGCGACAAGCAGGATGCCGATCTGCGTGCCCGCTACCTGCGCTATTTGCCGCAGGCAGCCAGCTATTTTGATATGCATGACTTTCATTTTTACCGCATTCAGGTGGAGCATGTGCGCTATATCGCCGGCTTTGGCCGGATGGGCTGGTTTGAAGGCTCGGCGCTCAATGAAGGGCTGGGCGAGAGCATGCTGGCTGCACAAGAAGCAGGCATCGTCGCCCATATGAATGAGGATCACAAGGATAGCCTGCTGCAATATTGTCAGCATGTCCATGACATCACCGCCGACCATGCAGAAATGATAGGCCTGGATGCTGAAGGTTTTGATGTGCAATATCACCAGGGCGAAGAAACCCAAGGCTTGTTGCGTTTTGCGTTTGAGCAGCCCGTGCTCAATGCCATGGATGCGCGCAAAGCCTTGGTAGCCTTGTCTCAAGCGTGCAAAGCATGATCGCGCGCTGGTTGATGATCAGTCGCTGGGTTGCCAGCGTCAGCTTGATTGCGTTGATTGTATTGTGCCTGGGCTGGGAAATTTTATGGGCGCCCTTACGGGCCGGAGGCAGCTTGCTATTTTTAAAAGTGTTGCCGTTATTGGGTCCGGTATTTGGCATTTTGCGTGGCAAGCGCTACACCTACCAATGGTCTGGCATGCTGATCCTGTTTTATTTTACCGAAGGCGTGGTCAGGGCCTGGTCAGAGACCGGGATCAGTCATTGGCTGGCGCTGGCTGAGATCTTGTTTAGCGCGCTGTTTTTTGCCAGTGTCGTCACCTATGCCAAATTTAGCGGCAGCCGTTACCAAGCGGCTTAATCGGCATTAGCCAGCAAGGTTATTTAGCGAGTTTCACAGTAAATTCTTTGCGGAATCCACGCTAACAAGCCCGGTAAACCTTATATAATATCGGGCATGAAAATTCTGTTATCTAACGACGATGGCTATCTCGCGCCCGGCCTGAATATCTTGGCCGCGCACTTAAGCAAAATAGCCGATATCACGGTGGTTGCCCCCGAGCGCAACCGCAGTGGTGCCAGCAACTCACTCACCCTGGATAGGCCACTGAGTGTCAAACAAGCCGCCAATGGCTTTTTTTATGTGAACGGCACACCTACCGATTGTGTGCACATTGCCTTAACCGGCCTCATGCAAGAGATGCCAGACATGGTCATCAGCGGCATTAATGATGGTGCCAATATGGGTGATGATACGATTTACTCAGGGACGGTAGCCGCCGCGACCGAGGGGTATTTACTCGGCATTCCGTCTTTTGCTATTTCCATGTCGCAGCATCAGGCGCAGCATTTTGAAACCGCCGCCAAAATCGTGGTTGACTTGGTTCATCAATACAACCATAGCGAATTTACTGAGCCGACCTTGTTGAATGTCAATGTCCCGGATGTGCCGCTGGAAGCCATCAAAGGCAAAAAAATTACGCGCCTGGGCAAACGCCATAAGGCAGAACCCGTGATTCAACTGCAAACGCCCAGAGGCGAAACCGTTTACTGGGTGGGCGCTGCGGGCCAGCCGAATGATGGCGGTGAAGGCACTGACTTTCACGCTGTGGCAGAGGGCTATGTTTCCATTTCCCCGATTCAGGTCGATTTGACCAAGCACACTCAAATTGCCACCCTGCAGCAATGGCTGCAAGGCCAGCAATGAGTCATCAGAAGCAATCAGTCATAAGAATTAAGTGACATGGCGATCCCAAGAACATCACACAAAACCGGTATCGGAATGACCTCGTCGCGGACACGCGAACGCATGTTGACGCGCCTGCGCGAGCAAGGCATTCAGGATGAAATTGTCATTGCGGCCATGGCAGAGATTCCCCGCCACATTTTCGTTGACGAAGCGCTGTCTATCCGCGCGTATGAAGACGTTTCGCTACCCATCGGTTACGGCCAGACCATTTCGCAGCCTTACATCGTGGCCAAGATGACGCAAATTTTGCGCAATGGCAAACCATTGAATAAAGTCCTTGAGATTGGCACCGGTTGTGGTTACCAGACAGCCGTGTTGTCACGCGTCAGCAGCGAAGTCTATTCACTGGAACGTATCCGCCCGCTGGTGATGAAAGCGCGGAATCATTTACGCACCCTCAAATGTACCAATGTGAAACTTGACCATGCCGATGGCAGCCTGGGACTCAAGGATTATGGCCCGTTTGATGCCATCATGGTGACCGCGGCGGCCAGTCATGTCCCGCAAGAACTGGTCGAACAATTAGCTGTAGGTGGCCGCATGGTGATTCCGGTGGGGACGACTGACCAGGTACTGCATTTGATCGAACGGACCGCACAAGGGGTTCAACAGACCGCGCTTGAGTCCGTGAAGTTTGTTCCATTGTTAGGAGGCACTGCTTTATCATGAATTTACGCACCTTGCTGATCACGTGCGGAACTGCCTGTACGCTTGCTGCCTGCGCACTCAACTCGCCCATGCCCCGCGCACCGGTCACCAGTGTGTCCTCACCTGTCCCTGAGAGTAAACCGGCGGCCCCGGTCAGTGTGGGTGCGAATCAGTATCTGGTACAAAAAGGCGATACGCTCTATAGCATAGGCCGAAAGTTTGGCATTCCATTCATGAAATTGGCCGAATTTAACCAACTGCAAGCACCGTATGAGATTCATGTGGGCCAAGTGCTCAACCTCACGGCAAAAAGCGTGACCAGCGCGGCAAACAGCAAAAGCACGGATCCAACAGGCTCCGATGATGCTGAGGTAGTCACTTCCGCAATCAGCAGACCGGACATGAATGCAAGCACGGAACCGGCTACTGCCGCCAATGTGCCCTCTACAGCCCCGGTGGCTACCGAGGGCGAAAAATCTGCAGCCCCTTTAGACCTTGAAGCCATTAACGACGCCGATATTCAATGGCAATGGCCGCTTGCAGGCAAGGTGAGTGCAGGCTTTGATGCGCAAACCAATAAAGGCTTGAATATCACGGGGAGCGCCGGTCAGGCAGTGACCGCCGCGGGTGCAGGTAAAGTTATTTACAGTGGCATGGACGTGCGCGGTTATGGCAAGCTGATTATCGTCAAACATAACAGCAACCTGCTCTCGGTCTACGCGCATCAGGGCAACTCAGTGGTTAAAGAAGGCGTATTTGTGACTCAAGGCGAAAAACTCGCCAGCCTGCCTGCGCCAGCCAATAACAAACTACCGGTCTTGCATTTTGAAATCCGCCAAAAAGGCAAACCGGTAGATCCGGCGACCTATTTGCCCACAACGCCGGCCACTGCCAGCAGTCATTAGGCATTGCGTGGCCAGCGCGGGTTGATCACGCGCCAATGAAGAATGCAGCACGGCAAACAGCAAAGGAGCTGGCATGGACCCTAACCGCTACAGCAAGAACCGTCATATCCGGCCAGACAGCGTTTGGAAAATCTTGCAGGCACTGCTGACGCTGGCGCTGGTGATTTGTGGCCTGCTTGGCATCGCTGTGCATCTATTTAGCAACGAGTCTGGCCCGGCTGACTGGTTGCAGTGGCTGATGGCCAGCCCTATGAATATCGTGATCGCTGTCGCTACCCTGCTGGCCCTGTTTGTGTTTCACCGCTATATCAGCCACCTGACTAATCAGCAACGCCGTTCAGCCAGTGATTTCCCAGTCTATGTCATGATGCTGCTAGGCGCTTATTTTATCTATCAACTGCTCACCACTGGGCATTGGTAGAGGCCATTCAGCACCTAAGTCCACACCCTACATCCAGCCATCAAGCTGTTTTGAGCAGCTTAGCTGCCTGCACATGGCAACGGTTCATGCCACTAAAAATGGCCTGTAGCGAAGCGGTGACGATATTCGTATCCATCCCCACGCCGTAACACACCTTACCCTGGCACACAACCTCAACAAACGCGCACGCCATCGCCTCACCAGCTGAAGGGCTGGCCCCCAGTGAGCGCTCCTCAAAGCTACGCACTTGCACCTCGATACCGATATTCTGCAGCGCATGAATCGCAGCATCCACAGGCCCGTTGCCCTGCCCGCTGGTAATGGTCGGCACCCCATTGACGGCCATATGCATACGGATGGCCTGGCCCTGGGCATAACTCTCCAGCTGGTAATCATGCATATGCATAGGCATCACCGCTGAAACATAATGCGCATTAAACAGCTGCCAGAGCTCAGCAGGCCCCACCTCGCTGCCATGTTGGTCGGTATATTGCTGTACCACCGCAGAAAACTCCACCTGCATGCGTCTCGGCATCACCACGCCATAATGACTCTCAAGCAGATAAGCCACTCCGCCTTTGCCTGACTGGCTATTCACCCGGATGATGGAATCATAATTGCGGCCCACATCCTTGGGGTCTATCGGCAGGTAAGGCATATTCCAGGGCGCATCGGCTGGCTGCGACTGCCTTGCAGTAAAGCCTTTTTTAATCGCATCCTGATGCGAACCAGAGAATGCGGTAAACACCAGATCCCCGGCATAAGGATGACGCGGGTGAATCTCAATCTGCGTACACTCTTCCACCGTCCGGCCAATCGCATCAATATCAGAAAAATCCAGGCCAGGATGCACCCCCTGCGTATACATATTCAGCGCCACCGTCACCAGATCGACATTGCCGGTGCGCTCACCATGCCCAAACAGGCAGCCTTCCACGCGGTCAGCCCCGGCCATGATGCCGAGCTCAGTCGCCGCCACGGCGGTACCACGGTCATTATGCGGATGCAGGCTCAGAATCACGCTGTCGCGGCGTGCCAGATGGCGATGCATCCATTCAATCTGGTCTGCGTACACATTCGGCGTCGCCACTTCCACGGTGGCTGGCAGGTTAATAATCACCTTGCGGTCAGGCGTCGCACCCCAGGCCTCTGTCACCGCATCACACACCTCTTTAGAAAACGTCAGCTCAGTCGCCGTGAACGTCTCCGGGCTGTATTGCATGATCACCTCGGTTTCAGGCATGTCAGCAGCCAGGCTTTTCACCAGCCGCACCGCCTCTACCGCCATGGCCTTCACCTCATCCTTAGTCATGTTGAACACCACGTCCCTAAACGTCGGCGAAATCGCGTTATAAATATGCACAATCACCCGCCGCGCGCCACGGACTGACTCCATCGTGCGGCGGATCAGATGCTCTCGCGCCTGCGTCAGCACCTCAATCGTCACCTCCTCGGGAATCTGCTTTTCTTCAATCAGGCTACGCACAAAGTTGAAATCGGTTTGCGAGGCCGAAGGAAACGCCACTTCAATTTCCTTAAAGCCCATCTGGCACAGCATCTTGAACATACGGCGCTTTTTATCCGCATCCATCGGCTCAAACAGCGACTGATTACCGTCGCGCAGATCGGTACTCATCCAAATTGGTGGGTGCGTGATCACGGCATTCGGCCATTGACGGTCCGGCAGATGAACGGGAGGAAAAGCCTGATATTTATGTGCGGATTGTGTCTGCATGTTGTGCTCCAAAAGATGTTTTTGACACAACACATGATAAAGATTTTGCAAAAAATTAAATTGCTAATTCAATCAACAAACGCGTTTATTAAAAATAATATTTCAATATAAAATAATTTTTTGTAATATTATTTCAATATCTAAAATTAAACAGAAATATCCATGAAATTAGACCGTTTTGACAAAGCCATTTTAAACATCCTGCAAACCGAAGGCCATATCAGCAACCAGGACCTCGCCGACCGTATCGGCCTCTCCCCTGCCCCCTGCCTGCGCCGGGTCAAAGCGCTCGAACAAGCCGGGCTAATCCTCGGCTATCAAGCGCTGGTAGACGCGAAAAAGCTAGGCCTGAGCCTGATGGCACTCATCGGCATCTCCATGGATCAACACACACCAGAACGCTTTGCCAATTTTGAAAGCAGCATTACACAAATCCCTGAAGTACTGGAATGCCTGCTCATTACCGGCCAACAGTCTGACTACTTGTTAAAAGTGGTGGTGAAAGACATGGATGACTACCAACACCTGCTACTGCATAAAATCACCAAGATTGCAGGCGTCACCGGGGTGCATACGAGTTTTGTATTGAGAAATGTGGTGGCTCGGGCGAAAGTGCCAGTGGAATAATTTTTGAGCAGAAGAAATGCCTAGAAGACTGTTTTTCATTTATCTAAATCAATGAGTCAAATATGCTCGGTTGATTGTTTTAGCCATTCCACACCTCCTAAAAATTAGGTCGATAGCCTACTTTTCTAAGACAAGTCATGTGTCCTGTTTGAGATGGTTAGGCGTCACTCGCTACAACATCGCTGTTCTCCATGGAAGGTGCATTTCGTTTCGGGGGCAAAGGGAACTTAACTCGACCAATGCTCGAGAGCAACGCTTGTCGACAAATGGCTGCATAGTCCTGATCATTTTCGGAGAGAATATACTGCACTGGAACAAAGAGGTCGGCAGTGGCAACCAAAGCGGTCGATGAGGTCGCCGCGGCACTGTGGCATTTCTCTGTAAACGGATCCTCTCTCTCTTGCGGTGGCTGCAAACGGAAGCCGTTTCCGAAAAGAACTGGCTTGGCTGGCGCGCTTACATCTTCACGCTGAAGGTCTTCATGGATATTCATCGAGAGCTGACGCAATTTATCGATGTTCACTGCCTTGGTATCTTTGCCTTCTGCCTCACCAATCAGCCGACCTTCAGCACATTCAAACACCACATCGAATTCGGAATCTGACTCTTTGAAGGGTGCTGCTTTGAAGCCGAGGATTCGCAGCGCCTCGATGATTGCAGCTTCGAGTGGCTTGCCCTTTTCGTAGAGAAGGGCGCGCGGCGAACCTGCGGCATTAAGCGCTTCGGCAATAAGCTCTTTGCGTTTCTGCGCCTCTTCGACTGCACGCTCTGCTGCCAGCAGTTCAACGCGCAGCTTTACTTCAGACTGCAACGAGTAATCTGCTCCAGTGGCCCATGACGGTTCTGGCGTGATCTCAGATGCCGATCTAAGCGCCTTGTCTAATGCCACTATCGAGGATATGAAAGCGCCCGCGAACTGTTTCGCAGCAGCCGTCCAATTCTTCCCCTTTAAGAAGTTGCTGGCATAAAAATCAATATCTGGCAGCAACAACAGCGTGCCCGCAGATGTCTTACTCCGGTAGATCGCACCGACGGTTTTGTCGCCCGCTCGCGTAAGGACGCAAGGCGGTAGATCCGTACTACTCAGAACTACTTGAAAAGTTGAACGAGCCGAGAATTCAGCCCAGTAAGGCGCCAATACCTCGGCGCCTATAGGCGACAACTTCATGGACGATCCAGTCGTAACCACTGGACCAACCTTAACCGGTAGCGCGTCGTAATTCGAGAGCAACGCAACGTGTCTCGTGGTCTTCTGATTTCGGCCCGTCCCTGAGTATGAGCGTTGTCCGGTGTCGGCAAAGACCTCATACACCTGGGGCAAGTAGACGAAGACGGTTTTGCCTGTCTCAACTGCCTGTTTGATCTCTCGGCGCCAGTGTTCGCAACACTCCTTTGCCTCGAATGACGCAGTATCACCCAAACTCGGCTTGCCTTGGTATGTGGTGTAGTAGTTTTCGACAAACTCGTAAATATCGGGCTTGAAAAGCACAATATCCCAGTCCAGCAGAGACATTTTGGAACGGAAGCTGGCGTAAGTAGTCTCGGCAGCTGCTAGCTCAAGACCTACGGTGAGGATTCGTTTTGCTGTGGACATTGACGATATACCTTGTGACGCCTAACAATAATTATAGAGATCCATGGTCTCTATAGTAAGAATTGGACATTTTCTGAT
Source organism: Methylophilus sp. 3sh_L (assembly GCF_046766015.1). Lineage (NCBI taxonomy): Bacteria > Pseudomonadati > Pseudomonadota > Betaproteobacteria > Nitrosomonadales > Methylophilaceae > Methylophilus > Methylophilus sp. 3sh_L. Next base: position 439,591 of record NZ_JBKOUF010000002.1, on the reverse strand, counting down.
GTACATGGCTGGAAACCTTTTGCTCCTTCTTGGTTTTGTTGTTTATGCGTCCACTTATCAAATTAATAATATAGAGACAGAGGATTAATGTTTTACTGATTGTAGCCTACAGGGGCAAACTTTCAACCTGTGATGCGACATACAAGCAGTGATAAAAATTAACCGTCTCAGAAAAGCAAAAAGCCATGCTAAGCATGGCTTTTTAAGCTTAAGCAAACACACCAATTATTGCTTGGCGTCTTCTGCCTTGTAATACTCGCGCACTGGCGTCATATCAAAGTCTCTTGCCCATTTGATAATTTCATCCAGCGCTGGCGCGCCAATCTCGCCGACTTGTGCGTGTATGCCTGCGCGTTCGCGCACAACCAGCAAGCCTGGAATCTGCTTCACCTCAAAATAATCTGAGATTTCAGGGTCGGTTTCGGTATTGACCATGCCAAACACGATGTCTGGATTTTTTGCTGCCGCGGCCTCAAAGGTGGGCGTAAAGGCAACACAGGGATCACACCATGGCGCCCAGAAATCGACAATCACGAATGGGTGATTCTCGATGGTTTCTTTAAAATTTGCTTTGGTCAGCGTAACGACTGCCATATGATCTCCAATCCGTTCAATTATATTTTTATCGCCAGCATTTTAGCAGAGGATGGCAGGCTCGCTAACCGCTTTTGCTGCAATCGCGCAAAGTTTAAACAATGCTTTGATCCCATTGCCCATTGAAAAACAGCTCATTGAGCGGTTTACGGGTACGCGCTGCGGTTTCACGCTCTTTGGTTTCACCCGTCAGGCTTTCAACATCCGCTTGGTAGCCGACGGTGACCATGGCCAAAATCTGGTAGCGCTCGGGCACTTTAAATGCGGTTCTGGCTTTATCAGCGTCAAAGCCCCCCATCTGGTGCGCCATTAAACCTAGCGCGGTGGCTTGCAGGCACAGGTTTTCAGTGGCGGCGCCGGTATCGTATGGCGCCCATTTGTTAGGTTTGTCGTTATGGCTAAACAAGGTATCCGCGCAAATCAGCAGTAATACTGGTGCGTTCACAGCCCAGCCCTGGTTGCCCGGCACCAGGCAGTCAAATGCGGCTTGCCAGGCTTGCAGGTTCTCTGCCTTGTTGCAAACCACGTAGCGCCAGGGCTGGTCACCAAAACAGGAAGGCGCCCAGCGGGCTGCTTCAAGCAGGCTGATGACTTGCTCTTTACTCACACCTTGGCTGGCATCATAGGCGCGGCCACTCCAACGGTTAGCAATCAAATCGTGTATAGGCTGCTGGGTAATAGCTGGTTTTTGCATGTGGGGATCCTCACAGTTGTTTTTTCAATTGATAAAGTAACTCTAGTGCCTGCTTAGGTGTCAGGTCGTCAGGCTGAATGCGTTCCAATTCTGCGACCACCGGATGGGCAGGCGGTTCCTCGGGCGCCTCGGCACTGGCAAATAAATCATTTTGCGGGGTAGCGATAATCGTCTGGTTTTCGAGTTGCTGCAATTTGCGCTTGGCCAAATTCACGACAGACTTTGGAATGCCGGCCAGCTGTGCCACCTGTATGCCATAACTCATGGTCGCAGCACCCTCTTCAACCTTGTGTAAAAATACAATGCCCTGACCATGCTCAACCGCGTCCAGATGCACATTGGCGGCATGCTTGGCTTCATCGACGATGCGGGTCAGTTCAAAATAATGGGTGGCAAACAAGGTCAATGATTTGTTTTTTTCAAGTAACTGTTTAGCCACCGCCCAAGCCAGGCTCAAGCCATCAAAGGTACTGGTGCCGCGGCCGATTTCATCCAGCAACACCAGGCTGTTTGCCGTGGCATTATTGAGGATGTTGGCAGTCTCGGTCATTTCTACCATAAAGGTCGAGCGGCCACCTGCCAAATCGTCAGAGGCGCCGATACGGGTAAAGATACGGTCTATCTCACCAATAACTGCGCTTTGTGCAGGCACAAAACTGCCGCAGTAGGCCAGTAACACAATCAACGCGGTCTGCCGCATAAAGGTCGATTTACCACCCATGTTAGGGCCGGTGATCAGCAATACCTGCCGGTAAGGATTGAGCGTGACATGGTTAGCCACATAGGGCTGGGCGATACTCTCGACTACCGGATGCCGGCCACCTTGAATATCCAGGCCGGTGTCAGCACGGAATTGCGGCTGCACATAATTGAGCGATCTGGCCCGCTCGGCAAAACAGGCCAGCACATCCAACGTCGCTACGGCGGCGGCAATACGCTGCAACTGCGAGATGTGCGGTAGCAAGGCTTCCAACACCTGTTCATACAGCATTTTTTCACGTGCCAGCGCACGCTCATTGGCGCTCAACACTTTATCCTCAAACGCTTTTAACTCGGGGGTGATAAAGCGCTCTACGTTTTTCAAGGTCTGGCGGCGGCGGTATTCTGGCGGGGCACTCTCTGCCTGTAAGCGGCTGATTTCAATGTAAAACCCATGCACGCTGTTGTATTCCACCTTGAGGTTGGCAATGCCGGTGCGGGCTTTTTCTGCCGCCTCAAACTGCAACAGAAAGTCACCGTGGTCAGTCTGAATGGACCGCAACTCATCCAACTCGGCATCGTAACCTGTGGCAATCACGCCCCCTTCGCGCAATACGGCAGAAGGCTCGGCTTGAATCGCTTGTACCAATATCTGCAAGGCCTCAGCAGGCACCTGCAACTCGGTAAGCAAGCTCAGTAACAAACCAGAGTGTACTTGTGGCAAGCTGCTGACCAGCGCGGGCAATTGCAACAAACTATCACGCAGGCCAGACAAATCGCGCGGCCTGGCCGACTTGAGCGCCACCCGTGCGGTCATGCGCTCAATGTCACCAACGTGGTGCAAAGCCTGCTGCAAGGCTTGATCCAAAAACTGTGCAAACAACTCGGCAACGGCCAAATGCCGTTGCTGGATGACCTGCTGGTTACGCAAAGGATGGTGTAACCAGTGGCGCAACAAACGCGCGCCCATGGCGGTTTGCGTCGAGTTAAGCAGGGAATATAAAGTGGGGCTGGCTTCACCCCGTATGGTGGTGTCAATTTCAAGGTTGCGCCGAGTGGCCGCATCCAGTTGCAGGTAATGATGGCTCTGCTCGACACGCAAGCCGACAATATGCGGCAAGGCCGTACGCTGCGTGTGTTTCACATATTCAAGTAAGGCCCCCGCTGCTGTTACGGCTGCCGGCATTTCGCCACAGCCAAAACCAGCCAGGTCATGCGTATTAAATTGCTGGGTCAAGCTGCGGTTGGCCGTCTCAAGGTCAAATTGCCAAGGGGCCAGGCGCTTTTTGGCACAACGCAGCAACTGCACGGCCTCAACGGTATGATCTTCAGCCATCACCAGCTCGGCGGGATGGATGCGCTCCAGCTCCTGCAGCAAATAGCCAGGTGCAATTTCACTCAACACAAACTCACCTGAGGCTAAATTGAGCCTCGCCAAGCCTAGCACGCCCTCTCCTCGGGCAATACACAGCAAGGTGTTATCGCGCGTCTCATCCAATAACGCCGCATCGGTGAGCGTACCTGGCGTCAAGATACGGGTCACCTCACGCGCCACCGGCCCTTTGGAAGTCGCCGGATCGCCCACTTGCTCGCAAATCGCAACCGCCTCACCCATTTTCGCCAGCTTGGCCAGATAACCCTCGGCGGCATGGTATGGCAAGCCCGCCATCTTGATCGGCTCACCATTGCTGGCGCCACGGCGAGTCAACGTAATGCCCAGCAACCGCGCTGCCTTTTCTGCATCCTCAAAAAACAACTCGTAAAAATCACCCATGCGGTAAAACAGCAGCATATCTGGATACTGTGCTTTAAGCATCAGGTATTGACGCATCATGGGGGTGTGGTTTTCGAAAGACATGCGGAGAAACTTTGATTAAGATTTATTTGGGGTAAATAGCCAGTGCATCTTACAACAAAAGAATACTTTTTTTGCGTAGCGATGTCTTTATTAAGCCTCAAACCAAAGTAAGAGTAAAAAAATCATTCACTCAAATTTGAATGTTTTACTTGTTTATTAATCGGCATTTTTCGCCTGTTGGCGAGTCACTTTCTGGTGCTTGTCCCCCAGAAAGTAACCACAACTAACGCAGTGTTGCGGCGTAGGCTAACCTTTAGGTTAAGCCACGCAGTGGCGGCCGAAGCCAAAGAGGACGACACCCAGCCATCACGGCCTTCGGCTCCCTTGCGTTGTTGGCTACGGCCGCTGCGCTTAACATCGCTACGCGAGTTAGCCTACGCCGTAACAGACTGCTGCGCAGTCTTAGTTATCAACAAAGTAAGCTGTCACGAAACTCGCCCTAGCAGCTTGCACACCCCGCAAGCTGCCGCGGAGCTCAGACAGTCGCTCCCTTCTCTCTTACTTTGTTTCCGCTACTCAGCGTGATGGGATGGGGATTATCTCGCCAAAGTCACACTGTTGAAATTTGAACCGTTCAAAATTTTTTTGTTTAATCCTATACTCGTTGCGCTCGCATGGTTTTCGGGGTCACCATCTGCCGCACGCTTTAATTAAAAGAGTGCAACGCAGGCTTGGCGGGAGTCTTCGGCCATCGGCTGTCCGAGTTCCGCAACAAGCCACGTTCTGTGTGGCTTGTCAGGGCGAGTTTCGATGGCCGCCCGGCAAGCCGAGTAGCACAGGATAGAAGCGGAAGCTGGGGTGCACTTTCTTTTGGTTACTTTATCTTTGTGCAAGCAAAGAAAAGGAACTCGCCTAGGGGCGAAACAAACATTTCACTGATCAAGCATCACACTCAATGTAATCAATACTGCGCGAGAAAATGAGAGTTTTTAACTGATTTAATATAAAAAATAAACCCGGACATTTCTATCCGGGTTTAGTGATTTATCCAATCAGAAACTACATGCCCAATGTGGGTGTTTTAATCCGCTCAGTCAAATGTGGCGCTATCACCTGCAACATCTGCCCAAATACTTTCGGGTTGGCCGCAACAATATTACCGGTACGCAACCAGCTTTCGTTGCCTTCAAAGTCACCGACGATGCCACCAGCCTCCTGCACTAATAAGGCGCCTGCAGCAATATCCCATGGGGAGAGATTGATCTCGAAGAAACCATCGCTATAACCCGCTGCAACGTAAGCCAAGTCGAGTGCTGCTGAACCAGGACGGCGCAAGCCAGAGGTTTTCTTGGCCATGTCGCGGAAAATATTGATGTAGGTTTCAAGGTAGCTGAAATCTTTGAATGGGAAGCCGGTAGACAGCAAGGCTTCGTGCAGTTTTGCGCGCTGGGTGACGCGGATACGGCGGTTATTGAGGAACGCGCCACTGCCTTTAGTGGCGGTAAACAGGTCGTTACGCACCGGGTCGTAAATCACAGCTTGCGTCAGCACGCCTTTTTCTTGCAAGGCAATTGAGATGCAGTAGGCCGGGAAGCTATGCAAAAAGTTAGTCGTTCCGTCCAAGGGGTCGATGATCCAGATGCTATCGGACTCGCTGTTAGATTTACCGCTCTCTTCGCCATAAAAGCCATGGTTAGGATAAGCGTCCTTGAGTACGGCAATAATGGCTTGCTCGGCACCACGGTCCACTTCACTGACAAAGTCGTTCGTGTCTTTTTGCTCGATTTTGAGGGCGCCAATATCCATGGCGGCACGGTTAATGATTTTGCCAGCTTCACGCGCGGCGCGGATGGCGACATTCAGGGTTGGATGCATGCTGTGGGATTCTTGATTACACTGATAAAATGCTATTTTAGCTTTTTAAGCGCTGTGTCACAAACACAACGACCAACTTTACGCATGTCCTCTACCGCAGAATCCCCCATTTTTAATAATATCCGCGTGGTACTTTGCCAAACCAGCCATCCTGGCAATATTGGTTCGACCGCACGCGCCATGAAAACCATGGGCTTGCACCGGCTTTATCTGGTGCGTCCCAAGCACTTTCCCGATGGCGAAGCCAAGTCACTGGCCGTGAATGCAGGCGACGTGCTCGATCATGCCATCGTTACCGAAACGCTGGAAGAAGCCCTTGCCGATTGCCAGTTTGTGATTGGCGTCAGTGGCAAGGAGCGCTCGCTGTCGCAACAGGTGATGACGGTGCGTGAAGCAGCGCAAGAAGTTAAAACCGTCGCCAGCCATAGTCAGGTTGCCCTGGTGTTTGGTACCGAAATGAGCGGGCTCAGTAATGCCGAGGCGGATCGTTGCCATGTGCTGGCTACGATTCCGGCTAATCCGGAATATACTTCGCTCAACCTGGCACAAGCGGTGCAGGTGATGTGTTATGAAACCCGCATGGCGGTGACCACCGGTGAACTGCATTATCAGGAAAAGCCGGTGGAACTGGCGACGCAGGAAGACCTGGAGCGTTTTTATGAACATATGCGCGAAGTGCTTGAGCATATCGGCTACATCAATCCACGCGCACCGAAAAAACTGTTTGAGCGCTTGCGCCGTCTGTATGGCCGTACCCGGCTCGAAAAAGAAGAGGTCAACCTGTTGCGCGGAATTTTGACGCTCACGGTCAATCCCAAAAAACACAGCAAGTATTAAACACAGCAAGTATTTAGTCGCTGCTTTCACCACAAAAGGACGAGCAGAGTTCAGATAACGAAGCAAAATGCCGATTGCTTTTTCATCGGCGTCTATCTGCGTTTATCGGCGGTGAATATTTCTCCCCCTTAAGCCGTCAAATCGCCGCCAACCCGATCTTCGCCCGCGCCTCATTGCAGACCGTTGAGCCTGCCTCAAACTCGCGGCAGGTGCTGGAACGCAAGGCATAAATGCTGCAACCGACGGCTTGCCCGACCTCACCTTGCAAGGCGACACAACGGACCGGTTTGATCTCTGTGCCCTGCATGCAGACATAGGTCTCGTTGACCTTGCGCGTCATGCTGACCGGCACCGTGCCCAGCGGATGCGCATCGGTTTCTGCCCAGTAAAACGACACCCGATAACTGGCACAACAGGCCCCACAAGATTGGCAATGATCTGACATTTAACACGATTGGCTGATTAACACGCCCGATATTTTAACGGCTTTCACTTTTTTAGCCACAACGCCCACATAAGGCAAAGAAAAACAAAAACGTGTGTTTCATGGGTTTCCTCTGCGATCTCTTCGCCCTCTGTGGCTAACCACCTATCTCAACCAACAACCCGGCAAGCCTAAGCCACGACTTGTGGCATAATGCGCGCATGTTCAAACATCTTAAAGAAGATATTTCGATTGTGTTTGACCGTGACCCGGCCGCACGGACACATTTCGAGATCCTGACCACCTACCCTGGTGTCCATGCACTGATTTTGCATCGCTTTAGCCATTGGCTTTGGCACCACCGGTTGTACTGGCTAGGTCGCGCTTTCTCCCATCTTGGACGCTGGATTACCGGGATTGAAATTCACCCCGGAGCCACCATAGGACGCCGCGTGTTTATTGATCATGGCATGGGCGTGGTGATTGGTGAAACGGCCATTATTGGTGACGATTGCACGCTTTATCATGGCGTGACTTTAGGCGGGACAAGCTGGAACAAGGGCAAACGCCACCCTACCCTGGAGTCTGGCGTGGTGATTGGTGCTGGTGCCAAAGTGTTAGGCCCGATCACCATAGGCAAAAATGCCAAGATTGGTTCCAATGCCGTTGTGGTCAAGGACGTCCCGGAAGGCGCCACTGCGGTGGGTATCCCGGCACGCATCTTGGAGGAAGAAAAAGCCAAGCAACGCCAAGATGCTGCACAAAAAATGGGATTTAATGCCTATGCCGTGGGCAATGATGAGAATGATCCCATGATCAAGGCGATTAACAGCCTGCTGGACCATGCGCATAAACAAGAGGCGGATATTGAAGCCCTGAAAGCGCAATTAGCCCGCCTCAACGATCTGGAAAACGACAGCAACGTGGGCGAAGCCTTTGCCAAAAAACCGGAATAAGCAATACGACAAGCCCGACCAGCCCAGCTTATAGGCCGCCCAGCCGGATGATTTCGGTGAATCAAAATACGCTGAACTTTTACCGCATAATAATTGACTAAAACAGTAGGTTATTTTATAATTTGCTACTGTTTTTAAAGGTCATCTCAAGATGCGATTAACTACCAAAGGTCGTTTTGCCGTTACCGCCATGTTGGATATCGCGCTCTATGAAGCGGATAAACCTGTGACGCTGGCCGGGATCAGTGAGCGCCAAAGCATTTCATTATCTTATCTTGAACAGTTATTCAGCCGCCTGCGCAAACAAGGCCTGGTTTCCAGCGTGCGTGGTCCTGGTGGCGGTTACCGTATCGCTAAAGCGCATCAAGAGATTTCTGTGTCTGACATTATTACTGCGGTGGATGAACAGATCGACGCCACTCAATGTGGTGGCAACGAGAATTGCCACGAAGAAGGCCGCTGCATGACCCATGAGTTGTGGGCCTCCCTAAACAGCAAAATTCTGGAATATTTGTCAGGGGTCACCTTGGCAGACATGGTAGACATGCAACGCAATAAATCTTCTGGAACAGTGATTTTTGCACCGAGAAAATGTGGCTCTGAAGCCAGCATTGCGGCTTAAGGCCAGGCATCCAGGATCAGTCCATGACCACCGCTTTTTTTGACCACAACAGCACCACCGCACTGAAGCCGAAAGTGCTGGATGCCATGCTGCCATGGCTGGGGCAAGCAAGTGGTAATCCGACCAGCCGCCATGTGTTTGGCCGCAATGCGCGTGATGCCATGGAACTGGCCAGGGCACAGATAGCAGAGTGTGTGGGCGTGCAACCGTCGCAAGTGGTATTTACTTCTGGCGGCACTGAAGCCAATAACTTTGCAATCAAGGGGATAACAGCAAACCTGAATCCTTCGCAATTATTGATCAGTGCTATTGAGCATCCCTGTGTCACCAAACCGGCACAGTCGCTGGCTTGGCATGATTGGCAAGTGAAGGTGCTACCCGTGACTGCGGATGGCACGCTGGATTTGCACCAAGCGGAACTCGCCTTGAATACGCGTACCGGTTTAGTGTCTTGTATGTTGGCGAATAACGAAACTGGCGTTTTGCAACCGGTGGCTGAATTGGCAACGTTGGCAAAAGCCCGTGGGGCCTTCATCCATACCGATGCCGTGCAGGCATTTGGCAAGGTGCCGGTCAATTTTCAACAATTGGGCGTCCATGCCATGACGATTTCCAGCCATAAAGTGGGTGGTCCAGTTGGGGTAGGCGCATTGATTCTGGATAAACGGGTAGATATCGCGCCATTGCTGTACGGTGGCGGCCAGGAAAAAGGCTTGCGGAGTGGCACAGAGAACGTTGCCGGTATTGTAGGCTTTGCCCGCGCCTGCCAGCTTGCCATGCAAACCTTGCAAAGCCGCAGTGCGGCGACTCAAGGTTTACGGGATCAGCTTGAAGCGGGTTTACAACGGCTGGGGGCGGTCATTTTTGGCGCAAACACCGCCCGCTTGCCCAATACGAGTTTTTTTGCCATCCCCAATATTGAGGGTGAGACCTTGGTTACCGCGCTGGATAAAGCCGGATTTGCCGTCGCCAGCGGTTCAGCTTGCTCAAGCGACAGTACTGAGCCCAGTCATGTCTTGCTGGCCATGGGGATAGAACCTGACCTTGCGCGTGGCGCGGTACGCGTGAGTTTGAGCGACAGTAATACCGCCGAAGAAATCAGCGAATTTTTGGCCGCGTTGCAAAAAGAAGTGCAACGCCTCAAAGGGTTAAGTGCCATTGCGGCATAAGTATTTTATGGAAAGAGCATTGAAATATGTCTGAAAGAAAGCCGATCTACCTGGATTATTCAGCGACCACGCCTGTGGATCCTCGCGTTGCGCAAAAAATGATCCCCTATCTGACTGAGGACTTTGGTAACCCTGCTTCCCGTAGCCATCCCTATGGCTGGACAGCCGAACAGGCCGTGGAAAATGCGCGTGAAGAAGTGGCCAGGCTGGTGAATGCCGATCCACGCGAAATCGTCTGGACCTCAGGTGCAACCGAATCAAACAACCTGGCGATCAAAGGTGCAGCGCACTTTTACGCGGCCAGCAAAGGTAAACACATCATTACCTCGGCCACTGAGCACAAAGCGGTACTGGACACCGTGCGTGAACTGGAGCGCGAGGGTTACGAAGCTACTTACTTGCAACCAGAAGCCGATGGCCTGATTTCACTGGAAAAATTCAAGGCCGCAATCCGCCCAGACACCGTGCTGGCGTCTATCATGCTGGTGAATAACGAAATTGGCGTGATCCAGGATATTGAGTCCTTAGGTAATCTATGCCGCGCCAACAACGTGATCTTCCATGTGGACGCTGCACAAGCGACCGGCAAAGTCGCGATTGACCTGGAAAAATTGCCGGTAGACCTCATGAGCTTTTCTGCGCACAAAACCTATGGTCCTAAAGGCATAGGCGCACTGTATGTCCGCCGTAAGCCACGTATCCGTATCGAAGCACAAATGCACGGCGGTGGTCATGAGCGCGGCATGCGTTCAGGCACCTTGGCGACCCACCAAATCGTAGGCATGGGCGAGGCTTTCCGTATCGCACGTGAAGAAATGGCGAGCGAAAACGAGCGTATCCGCATGTTGCGTGACCGTTTACTCAATGGTTTGCTGCAAATTGAAGAGACCTATGTCAATGGCGACCTGGATCATCGCGTTCCACATAACCTCAACGTGAGCTTTAACTTTGTTGAAGGCGAATCGTTGATCATGGCGATCAAGGATATTGCAGTGTCTTCTGGCTCGGCCTGTACCTCTGCCAGCCTGGAACCAAGCTATGTGTTGCGTGCCCTGGGCCGCTCTGACGAGTTGGCACACAGCTCCATCCGTTTCAGCATCGGCCGTTTCACGACGGAAGCCGATGTCGACTACACCATCGACTTATTGAAGAGCAAGATTGGAAAATTGCGTGAACTGTCCCCATTATGGGAGATGTTCAAGGATGGGATTGATTTGTCCAAAGTTGAATGGGCAGAGCATTAAAAGTTGATCTTTCATCGCCTGGCGGCGTTGTCGACATGCTTGTTTAGATTAAACTAAACGGCGCATGCCTCCGCCTTGCCAGACAATGAAATCTGCAATTTTTATTCATTAAAGAAATATTTTTAATAATTAAAACGCGAAAATCAGCCTGATTACCGCGATTTAATTGATAGGAGCAAGAGCATGGCTTACTCAGATAAAGTATTAGACCACTACGAAAATCCACGTAATGTGGGTTCTCTGGACAAAAATGACCCGAACGTGGGCACCGGTATGGTCGGCGCGCCGGCGTGTGGTGACGTGATGAAACTACAGATCAAGGTCAATGAGTCTGGCGTGATTGAAGATGCCAAATTCAAAACCTATGGCTGTGGTTCTGCGATTGCTTCCAGCTCATTGGTGACTGAATGGCTCAAGGGTAAAACCTTGGACCAGGCACAAGAGATCAAGAACTCTGCGATTGCCGAAGAGCTGGCTTTGCCACCGGTAAAAATTCACTGCTCGGTGCTGGCAGAAGATGCCATCAAATCTGCGATTGCCGATTTAAAATCCAAGCAAGGCGCATAATATGGCCATTACCCTGACAGAAGCCGCCGCCCAACGTGTTGAAAAGTTTCTGGCAAACCGTGGCAAAGGCATAGGCTTGCGCCTGGGGGTGAAAACCACCGGCTGTTCAGGCATGGCCTATACGCTGGAGTTTGTGGATGATTTACAGCCTGAAGACATGACGTTTGAGAGTCACGGCATTAAAGTGATCGTCGACCCGAAAAGCCTGGTTTACATTGATGGCACGGAACTGGATTTTGCCAAAGAGGGGCTGAATGAGGGCTTTAAGTTTAACAACCCGAATGTCAAAGACGAATGCGGTTGTGGTGAATCTTTTACCGTTTAATTGTTGCCGCAGATGACGCAGGTTTTCTGCGGTAAAACCCCTATATGCAAAACCATTTCTCGCTGTTTCAACTGCCAGTTCAATTTGAGATTGACCAGGCCACGCTAGATGCAAATTACCGCAAACTGCAAGCCGAAGTGCATCCCGACAAATTTGTGAATGCCTCCCCGGCCGAGCGCATGCAATCCATGCAGATGGCCACCTTGGCCAATGAGGCCTACCAAACCCTGAAACAGCCGACAGCTCGCGCCCGTTACCTGCTGCAATTGCAGGGCATCGCCACCGATGAAGAGCAAAATACCGCCATGCCTGCAGATTTTCTGATGACGCAAATGGAATGGCGCGAGGCGATGGAAGAAGCCAAGTTTGGCAAAGATATTCCGGCATTGGAACGCTTGCTATCAGACATGCGTCAGGCGGCCAAAGCTTTGCAGCAACAAGTGAAAACCGAGCTTACTGATGTCCCGCAAGCGGCGGCACTGACCGTACGGAAAATGCGTTTTATTGACAAAGTGACTGAGGATATCGACCAGATCATCGCCCAGTTGGAAGATTAGAGTTTCATGGCCCTATTACAGATTTCTGAACCAGGTTTTTCGCCCGCCCCTCACCAGCATAAACTGGCAGTGGGCATAGACCTTGGCACCACCAACTCACTGGTGGCCACCGTCCGTAGCGGCATGAGTACTGTCCTGCATGACGAGCACGGGCATGCCTTGTTACCGTCTGTCGTCCGTTACCTGGATGAAGCAGCCGTCATCGTCGGCCATGAAGCGCAAGCAGCGCAAAGCCAGGATCCGGTGAACACCATTGTTTCGGTTAAGCGCTTTATGGGCCGTGCTTTGCATGACATCACTGACCGTGCACATATTCCTTACCATTTTGTTGAAAACGACAGTTCACAGGGTGTATTGGAGCTCAAAACCCGTGCTGGGCTCAAAAGTCCGATCGAAATTTCTGCCGAAATTTTAAAGACACTGAAAGTGCGCGCAGAAAAAGCGTTGGGCGGCGAACTTACGGGGGCAGTCATTACCGTGCCCGCCTATTTTGACGATGCGCAACGCCAGGCAACCAAAGATGCCGCCCGGCTGGCAGGCCTGCATGTGCTGCGCTTACTCAATGAACCCACTGCAGCGGCTGTCGCCTATGGCCTAGATAACGCCGCCGAAGGCGTTTATGTGATTTATGACCTTGGCGGCGGCACCTTTGATATTTCTATCCTGCGCTTGAGCAAGGGCGTGTTTGAGGTCCTGGCGACCAACGGTGACTCTGCGCTGGGTGGGGATGATTTTGACCACCGCATTTATTGCTGGGTGCTAGACCAGGTGCGCAGTAAAACGGCTGACTTCAAGCCGCTCACCGAAGAAGACACCCGTTTGCTACTGACCAAGGCGCGTCAGGCCAAAGAATGGCTGACCGATAATCATGAAGCCAATATTGTCTGCAAGCTCAGCAATGGCGCCCTGGTAGATGAAACCTTGAGTGTGAGCCAGTTTGTCGCCCTGACCGAACATCTGGTGAATAAAACCCTGAGCCCAACCCGCAAAGCCATGCGCGATGCAGGGCTGGCCATCGATGAGATCAAAGGCGTCGTCCTGGTGGGTGGGGCAACCCGCATGCCGCATATCCGCCATGCTGTACAAGGCTTTTTTCAGCAAGAGCCGCTCACCAATCTGGACCCGGACAAAGTCGTGGCCCTGGGGGCTGCCATTCAGGCCAATATCCTCGCAGGCAACCGCAGTGGCGATGACTTATTGCTGTTGGATGTAACGCCGCTCTCTTTGGGACTGGAAACCATGGGCGGGCTGGTTGAAAAAGTCATTCCACGCAACTCGACCTTGCCGATTGCACGCGCCCAGGATTTCACCACCTACAAAGACGGCCAAACGGCGATGGCGATTCATGTTGTGCAGGGCGAGCGCGAGCTGGTTAGCGACTGCCGCTCACTGGCTCGCTTTGAACTGCGGGGCATTCCACCTATGGCAGCTGGGGCTGCCCGTATCCGCGTCACTTTCCAGATTGATGCCGATGGCCTGCTCTCGGTCTCTGCGCGCGAACAGACCAGTGGCGTCGAGTCCAATGTCACCGTCAAGCCTTCTTACGGCCTCAACGAAGAACAAATCACCAGCATGCTCAAAGCGTCATTTGGTGCGGCAGAATCGGATAAACAGGCGCGCATGTTACGCGAAGCGATTGTGGATGCCCAACGCCTGATTGAAGCGATTGAAGCCGCGCTGGTAGAAAGCGGTGCGACCTTGCTCGATGCGGCGGAGCGCGCGCAGATAGAAGAAGCCATCAAGGCGTTACGTGCCTTGTGTGAGCAACACGATAGCCAGGCCATCAAACAGGCGACCGAAGCCCTCAATCATGCCACCGAAACATTTGCGGCGCGCCGTATGGATGCTTCTGTTCAAAAAGCACTGGCCGGAAAAAACCTGGATTCACTGGAACTCTGATATGCCTAAAATTACTATTCTTCCCCATGCTGAACTTTGCCCGGAGGGCACCGTAATTGAGGCAGCCCCAGGGACCTCGATTTGTGACGCGTTGTTAAAGCACGATATTGATATTGATAATGCCTGTGGCGGCGTCTGTGCCTGCACCACCTGCCATGTGATTGTGCGCGAAGGCTTTAATAGCCTGAACGAGATCGAAGAAGATGAAGAAGACATGCTGGACCGTGCCTGGGGCCTGCAACCGCACTCCCGTTTGTCTTGCCAGGCAGTGTTGCAGGAACAGGATGTCACGGTTGAGATTCCCAAATACAGTATCAACCTGGCCAAAGAAGGCCATCATTAATTAATTAATCAATCCATTGGATTGATGTCTACAAAAAAGCCGATGCAAGCATCGGCTTTTTTATGGCTACGCTCGGGCGATTAGCCAATAAACGTCTCTTCCAGAAAATCCACTTTACCATTCGAGATATCGTAAACCGCGCCGACAATACCAATCTGCTTGCTTTGCAGCATATCATCGACAATGTCACTGCAGCGGATGATGGTATCGATTTGATATTTCACATTGAGTGCGCAAATCTTTTCTACAAAGTCGCCATTCTTGGAGTTGCGCTGCGCCGGATCGGAGACTGTTTTTTCGTGGCGGATAGACGGTTTGATCAAATTAATAATCTCGCCGATATGTCCATCTTTAAAATCATCACAGGCAGCTTTGACAGCCCCACAAGAGGTATGCCCCATCACCACAATCAGTTTGCTGCCCAGGTATTTACTGGCAAATTCCAGACTGCCAATCGCTTTATCGGAAGCAATATTCCCAGCCAGCCGCACGCTGAAGACATCACCCAAGGCCTGGTCAAACAGCAACTCCACAGGCGCACGGGAATCACTGCAACTAAGGAATGAGGCAAACGGGTGTTGCTTGTCCTTGGTAATTTGAATCAGGCTTTTAAAGTCTTTGTCCTGCTCTAAATCACTGGTAAAGCGGTGATTGCCTTCAACCAGAATCTCCAGCGCCTCACGCGCGGTCATTTTGTCACGGTCGAGCAAGGGATGTTTGTACATATCAATCTATCCTTAATAATCAGTTTTTGTTATTTAGCCAGGCACTAATGGCCGAGCATATATTTGGGTGGGTTAAACCGGATGGTTTCAACCGCAATATTTTTCAGTTTGGCCTGTTGTTGGTAGTCTTGGATACACTCCACCACATCATAGGCGATTGATTTGCTATTGGTGCAATCAATGACCACCTTGCTGTCACGCGGGATGGACGCCAGGACTTCGAGGATGCTCGCTTTATTAAAAAACGACACTTCTTCGGCCAAAACGAGATGATACACTTCGCGGCCCTCTTCGTTCGAGCGCGTTTGCTTGATGTAATGCGAATTCCGGTAGCTATGATGCAAGGTAAAGAAAATGGCCACTAGCAGACCAAGACCAATCCCTGTCAGTAAATCGGTAAACACAATCGCGGCGATGGTCACCACAAATGGCACAAATTGCTCCCAGCCCAACCCATACATCTGCTTGAACAAGCTGGGTTTAGCCAGCTTATAGCCCACCATAATCAGGATGGTTGCCAGGCTGGCCAGCGGTATCATGTTTAACAGGCAGGCAATGGTGAGGGCACTTAACAGTAACCAAAACCCATGCAGGACCGCAGAAGCTTTGGTATGCGCACCAAACGTGATATTAGCACTGCTACGCACAATCACCTGGGTAATCGGCAAGCCGCCAATCAGGCCGGACACGATATTGCCTAGCCCTTGTGCTTTAAGCTCCCGATTAGTCGGTGTCACACGTTTATGCGGGTCCAGTTTATCCGTTGCCTCCACACACAGCAGGGTTTCCAGGCTGGCGACAATCGCCATGACCAGTGCCGTCTTGATCACCAATGGCTGAGCCATCTGGCTAAAATCCGGATGGGTAAAAAAACTGGCGAAATCGCCCAGGCTGTTAGCAACCGGTAGACTCACGATCTGGTCTGCGGCCAGTTTGAAATCCAGCCACTGCTGCATAAAAGCCCAGTTCAGTGCAATCCCCGTCAATACTACGACAATCGGCCCCTGCAACACTTGAAACACACGGTGCTTTTTACTCAAATAAACATCCCAAAAAATCAGGATGGCAAAAGACACTGCAGCAATCACCATGGCGCCCGGCGTCAAAAAATCCCAGGCCTGCAAAATATCGCTAAACGTATTGTGACCGCCCGCCTCTTCAAAGGCTTCATCGCCTTCAAAGTCAGCATCGTAGCCAAAGGCATGTGGAATCTGCTTGAGAATGATCAACAACCCTATGCCGGTCAGCATCCCTTTAATCACCGACGACGGCACAAAATAAGCGATAAACCCGGCTTTAAACTGACCGAGTAAATATTGGAACACCCCAGCGAGGACGACTGCAGCCAGAAACGCCTCATAAGAGCCAAGATTGCTGATCGCCGCCAGCACAATCACTGCCAGGCCCGCCGCGGGTCCACTCACCCCCAGTTGTGAACCGCTGGCAAGGCCAACCACGATGCCGCCAATAATACCGGCAATCACGCCGGAAAATAACGGTGCGCCAGAAGCCAGTGCAATGCCCAGGCACAAGGGCAAGGCAACAAAAAAGACAACTATGGAAGCAGGCAGGTCGCGGTTCAAATGTGCTAACAATGCCCAGGGCTGTGATCGTTGCGTATCGCTTGACATGGTGTATCAGTCCTTTAATTTACTTGTTTTTATCATTATGCATGTCCAATGCAAGCCACGCCTCAGCGCGGGGTGCATTCTTTACCAGTGTGCAACTCGGCATCAACGAGTCAGACCTGATCAGCGCTTGAAGCTAGTCGGGCATGGGCGCGATATAAGGACGCTTGCTGATAAAGTGCATTTGCATTTGCATTTGCTGGTGTTTGTCAAAACCCTTCTCAGGCTGATCAGTCACCAGGCCTGCCCCCACCCATTTTTCATCAGCCACCTGCTTGGCTACTGGTGCCTTTGCATACGGCCGTTTACTCAAAAAGTTGTGATGTTGCATCTGATGAACCGTAGCTTGCTGATCCAGATCAGCCGCATAGACTGAACCCATTAAACCAAATGCAGTGATGACTGCCAACCATAATTTTTTCATTGTTTGCTCCTTTTCATTGACTGATTACTCGAATGTAAACAGCTTTGCGTACAATTAGGCCAACCTGCCATGTCACACGTGATCTATTCACCATATGTTGCATTGTGCCAGGCGCTTGTCCATTAAAAATCAACCGATATACGGAGTTCGGTATATACTAAATGGCATATGCCGAACGATAACCCTTCTTCCTTGCCAGCCAATGCACCTGTTGCAGAAAGTGCGTTTGCACTGCGCAATGAGCTTAAACAAAATCAGGTACAAATCGCGCATGAACGCCTGTTTGAAAAACTGGGACAGCGGCTCTTCAATGAGGGCTGGTCCGACAGCCTGCTGCAGTGGGTACTGGATGAGCTCAGCGGGCAATTTGGCGCGCAGCATGCCCTCATCAGCCAGCAACATGCCGGGGCGCTCAAAATCCTTGCGCAAAGAGGCAATACCTATCCAGTGGGCGCACGCATCCCCATGTTGGGTGCGCTGGCACTATGGCTCAAGGAACCACTCAGCTTTGAAGTGCATAACCAATATGTCGCCAGCCTGTGGACACTGCAGGCGCCAGCGGGGTCGGCAACCGCCCTGCATTGCTACCACCTGCCAATTGCCTGCCAGCAACGTGCGGTGGGATTGCTGGCGCTCATGACCAGCAATCCACTCAGCCAGGCTAACCTGCAACTATTACATAGCCTGTGCGGGCTGATTGGATTTGCCTTGCAACAATCCACCCACACTGCCAGTACGGTCGATGACAGCGTGCTGCAAAAGTTAACCCCCCGCGAACGTGAGGTCTTTGCCTTGCTCCCCTCGGGGGCCAGCAATGCCATCCTGGCGCAAAAGCTGGGCATTTCACCGGGCACAATCAAGATTCATGTCGAGCGCATTTTGAGCAAACTACAGTTGCGGGACCGCACACAGGCGGCAGTAAAAGCCGTTGAAGCCGGTTTTAGCAGCGACGGGTTATAAACATGCAGTGGATGGTGACAGGCTTACAGCAATTCAGCAGTCGGATGAACCGGCTTTGGCAGGATTTATCGCTGACGACCAAAGGCATTGTGCTCAATGCCTTGCCACTCACCGTGCTACTGGCATCTTTAGCGCTCATTTTCGAGAGTGAACAACAGGCGGCCCTGCTTGAAAGACGGGTACAGAACGCCTTGCAAATCCAGCAGGATATCCAGACCTTGCAAACCTTGTTACTGGAAGCCTCTACCGGCGTGCGTGACTTTTTACTGACGGGCAACCGCCAGTTCCTGGCTGGCTATGAAAGCGCCAAACAAAGCATGCCGCATTTACTGCAATCGCTTGAACACAACCTTGATGATGCTTCGCAACATCATCTGCTCGAAGTGATACACCCACTCGTGGCGCAAAACCTGGATGACCTCGCCGTCATGGCCAGCCACCGGGCGCAGGAAGCCGATGAGGCCCTGATTGCAAAATTCTCTTCGCAAGGCAATGCCTTAAACCAGTTACGCAGCCATTTAAGCCAGATGGGTGCCCGCGAATCCGCCATTGTCGAACAAGACAAGAAAGAAGTAATTTTTGAGCGCAAGCGTAATTTGCGCATTACGCTGATGGCGGTCATCGCCGGGGTGGCGGGCTCATTGATTGGCGTTTGGCTCTTTAGCCAGACTATCGTTGCCCGGGTCAGGACCATCCGCGATAGTGCAACCCATCTAGTGAAAGGCGAGCCGTTGGCCTTACCTACGATCAGCCGGGATGAGCTGGGCGAACTCACCAGTGAGCTGGAGCATGCCTCGCAATTGTTGACGCAAAGTGCCCAAGAAGCGCATCTGGCAAGGGTGGAAGCCGAAGAAGCCAGTGCGGCAAAAAGTAATTTTTTATCGCGTACCAGTCATGAGTTGCGTACCCCGCTCAATGCCATTTTAGGCTTTGCGCAAATCCTGGAAAATGACTTACCGGAAGGCCGGCAGAAAGACAGCGCCACCTTGATCCATAATGCAGGCCAGCATCTATTAAAGCTGATTAACGAGGTACTCGACATCTCGCGGATTGAAAGCGGTGACATTGAGATGGCCCTGGAGCCTGTGTCAGTCAATGGGCTGCTGGAAGAGGCCTATCACTATCTGAAGCCATTAGAAAAAGTCCGCGACATCACGATCCAGACGGCATTTGAAGCCAGCCTCAGCGTGCAGGCAGACCGTCAGCGCTTGCTGCAAGTGGTGCTCAACCTGTTGTCTAATGCGTTGAAATACGGCCCGGAAAACAGTGTGGTCCAACTCCGGGCTTATCATCAACAGGGTCAGGTACGGGTCGAAGTCGAGGATGCGGGCAAAGGCATTCCGCTGGTCATGCGTTCCCGGTTGTTTACGCCGTTTGACCGTTTAGGCGCCGAACGGACGGTCACCGAAGGCACAGGCTTGGGGTTGGTGCTCAGCAAACAATTGATCGATGCCATGGGCGGGCACATTGGCGTGGCTGAGGATAAAAGCCTGTTTTGGATCAGCCTGCCCGCACAGTCCAATGCTGAAGTTATCCCCCAGCCACGATCATCGACACCACAGACGGGCATGCATGTGCTGCCTGTGACGAACCCCGCTCCTGGAAAACGCCATGTACTGTATGTGGAAGACAACCCCAGTAATCAGGCGTTGATTGAAGCAATTATGAGTAAACACCGTCACCTGAAGCTACATCTGGCCGCCAACTTGCAAGAAAGTTTGGTCTGGTTAAGAGATATGCAGCCGGATTTATTGTTGCTGGACCTCAACTTGCCAGATGGTTCCGGTGAAAGCCTGATTCAACACATCCAGACCGAACGTCCGTCTTTGCAAGCTATGCCTATTGTCGTTTTGAGTGCAGATGCTCTGCCAGAAACCAGGGAACGCCTGGCGCAGTTAGGGGTGACCCATTACTTTACCAAGCCATTGAATGTGGCTAGCTTCAACCAGTTATTGCTCAAATTATTACCCGAGGTAGCCACATGAACCTAGAACAACTGCGCGCATCCAAAATTCTGATTGTCGATGACGCGGAAGCCAATTTGCGCCTGTTGGAAGAGCTGTTGACCAAAGAGGGATTTGAGCAGGTGATCAGCACCACTGACCCCACCAAAACCATGGATCTGGTTAATGCATTTCAACCTGATCTGATTTTGCTGGACCTGATGATGCCAGTTCTGGATGGATTTGCGGTGCTTGATCAACTGTCGCACCATGTTGGTCAACACGAATACTTACCCGTCTTGGTACTGACTGCGGATGCAACGATTGCCACCCGTCGGCGGGCGCTGGCCCTGGGGGCAAAAGATTTTTTAACCAAACCTTTTGACCCCATGGAGGCCATGTTGCGCGTCTGGATACTGCTGGAAACGCGCTGGTTATTTACCCAGCTCAAGCAACATCAACCTGATTTGCAATTGCCGGGCTATCAGTAAGCACCCTTATTGATAAGCGCGTTTGCTGGCAAAGCGCAGATTTAACAATTGACGCTGATGTTGTGCAACGCTTTGTGCCGGATCAGTTACCTTCAAGCTGGTACCTTCCCAAGCCTGTTCTGATTTTTCAGCAGTCGCATTTACTGTTAATGGGCGTTTACTAAAGTTTTGTTGCTGAACAGGGATGCTCTCATCCGCCAATGCAGTTCCTGCAACAGTGAATAATGCCATACCCACAACAACCAATGATTTAGAAATATTCATTTGAAACTCCTGTCTTTAAGTGGTTACGAGGGCCGTCTTGCTTAACAAATGAGGCTTAACGGATTCTGTAAGTGTCATTCTGCACACATTCCCTTACAACAGCCTTGCAAATATTAAAAAAATATGAATTTAAAAATACTGCTCGGATAAAAGGCTTTTCAGCTTGAGTTAAGGCTGCGCAGGTATCTTGATGGTTCATTGTGAATCATGGAGACCAAGATGAAAAAAATGATGCCTTACTTGTGGATGAGCCTGCTGCTGGCTGGCACCGTGTCACAACACGCCTGGGCGGACGACGACGATGATGATGACGATATGCAGAAAATGGAACAGATGGTAAAAACATTTGGCCTGATTTCCCAGCAGGACGCGCAAACCAAAGCCCTGGCAGCCAAGCCGGGGGTAGTGAAAGAGATAGAGCTGGAACGCCGGAAATTCAGGGACGGCTGGGACTACGAAGTAGAAATCGTCGATGCCAATGGCAAAGAGTGGGAAGTCATGCTGGATGCCAAGACAGGCAAAGTGAATAGCGTCAACCGTGACTGGTTTTAAAGACCAGCCTGCATCACACCTGTGATAGTCACCAGGTGTCGTCGCTCAGGCCTGCACACCAGGCCTGAGCGTTAATGTCACCCGCAGTCCACCGAGCCGAGCCGAATGATCCAACACAATACTGCCCTGGTAATGCTGCGCAATATCCTGCACGATCGCCAGGCCCAGGCCGCTCCCCGGCTTGGATTCATCCATACGCATGCCACGCTGCAACAAACTGGTCAACTCTGTGGCCTGGCTACCCGGCCCATCATCTTCAACCACAATCTGCACAGACGCATGCACGGCGATGTTTAATTGGACCTGGCTGCGACACCACTTAAATGCGTTATCCAGCACATTGCCCAGTAACTCCAGCATATCCTCACGGTCTATCATCACCCGCGCCTGCCCCTCGTGCTGCCAGGCAAAAGCCACCGTCTTTTCACTGTAGATTTTTTGCAGGGTGGCCACCAGCTTGGGCAGCTCAGTTTCCAGATCCGTCGCCTGACTGGTAACCGCGTCGCCCATCAAGCGGGCACGTTTTAATTCGCGCTCCACATCCTGGTGAATGTCGTCCGTGCAGCTTTGTATCATTTGCCGTAACTGGACATCACTTTCTGCTGTGGCCTCCCCAGACAATAATTGCAGCTGGGCAAGGCGGGTTTTGAGCCCGTGGGCCAGATTGCCTATAGCCAGCCGCGAACGCCGGGTTTTCTGGCTGGCACTTTTGAGGATACGGTTAAACTCATTGATGAGCGGCATGACTTCGGCCGGGCCGCTGGCATTAAGCTGCTGTAACTCGCCGCTGGCCACTTTGGCCAAGTTCTCCTTGATCTGCTGTAAGGGATTGAGCGTATTGACTACAATCCAGCGCTGCAAGGCCAGCAGTGCCAATAATCCGAGCAAAGAAAGCACCCCATACAGCCAATGAAACATGCGTAAGCTTTGCTGCAACTCCACCAGGCTTTCGGCGATATAAATCGTGATGGTGCGCTGCTGTTTGCGGTAAGCATGCCCTAATAACAATAAGGGCTGGGATTCAGGACCGGTCACATGGGTGACCTGCTCCTCACCCACCTTGAGTGCACTGACTGGCAACTCGACATCCCACCATGAGCGTGATTGAGTGCGGGATTGATCCAGCATGACAATAAAATAACGCCCGGAAAAAGGACGCTGGTATCCAGCCGTCATCACATGCGGTGCCAACGTCAATTGCCCGCGCGCGTTCACCGTCACGCCAGCGAGTATGCCCTCCGCCTCCTGTTGCATGCGCGCCGTCATCTGTGACTGAATCAGGTGGTCTATGGTAAACGTCACCACCGCCCATTGCAGCGTCAGCAGCCCGACCAGGCTGAGCGTCAAGCCCAGTGACAATTGCTTGCGCAGTGACTTCATGCCTTTGTACTCACCAGCACATAGCCCTGGCCACGTTTGGTCTGGATTTTATCGGCGCCTATTTTCTGCCGCAGGCGGTTCACATACACCTCAATCACATTGCTGTCCTTATCGGCATCATAGGCATACACATGTTCGGTCAGCTCGCTTTTGGAAAAAATCCGGCCCGGTTGCAGCATCAGGTACCGCAACAGCCTGAACTCGGTACCGGTTAACACATGCGCAGTCTCCCCCTGCCAAACGGTTTGGGTGTGCTCATCGAGTTTTAAATCGTCCACCACCAGGCCGCCAGTGACAACCCCAACCGTGCGTTTATGGACGGCACTCATGCGCGCCAGCAACTCCTCCATATGAAAAGGCTTGGTCACATAGTCATCTGCGCCCAGGTTAAACGCCTCCACCTTCTCCTGCCAGCTGCTGCGGGCGGTCAGTACGATCACTGGCATGCCCAGGTTTTTATTCCGCCATTCGGCCAAGACCTCCAGCCCAGGCCGACCTGGCAGGCCCAAATCCAGAATCACCAGGTCGTAAGGTTCCAATTCGCCTTGAATGCCCGCTTCCACGCCCTCTTGCACCCAGTCGCAGGCGTAACCTGCCGCCTTGAGCGCCTGCTGCGTCTGCGCACCGAGTAAGGCATCATCTTCTACCAGCAGCAAGCGCATCAGTCGTCCTGCTCCATTTTCAGCAACTGCCCAGTTTTGGCGTCCAGCTTCAGCTCCCACACCTGGCTACCCGCATCCAGGATATCAATCTCATACACATAGCGGCCGTGTTTCTTCTCCAGTTCAACCTCGAGAATTTCCCCCGCCTTGTAAGACCTGGCTTTTTGCGAGATTTTTTCCAGGCTGAGGATTTCACCTTTGCTAGACAAACGGTTCGCGTTGGCAGGGCTTTCACCCGAATCCGCCTGTGGCAACACAGATAATGCACAGAGCACGATCATGAGCACGAGCAGTATCCTCCATGCGCGGCGTTGCATCCAAACCATGCGTGTTTAACTCCTGAAACAGTGACAATGCCCAAAAGTGTAACAGCATTCATCTTAAACCAAGCTTAAATTGGGCATTTGCAAGGTGCTCACACAATCCCCTAGGGATTATTTCAAAACCTGCCCTTTAAAAAGCCTGTTGCAGCTACAATATTAAATTGGCATTCATCCCAACGCCCGACCCCATGCAATTTTTATCTCACAGTTCCACCGCCCGCTTACCAACCCAGTTTGGCGAGTTTGATATCCACGTATTTACTGACCGCCGCAATGGCATCGAACACATCGCGCTGGCGTGCGGCAAGGTACAAGGCGCACAGTCGCCTTTGGTCAGGGTGCATTCGGAATGTTTAACCGGCGATGTGTTTGGCTCTACCCGTTGTGATTGCGGCGAACAGTTGCACCATGCGCAACGCCTGATCCAGCAAACCGGCCTGGGCTTGGTCCTGTATTTAAAAAACCACGAAGGCCGTGGCATTGGCCTCAATAACAAAATGCGCGCCTATGCCCTGCAAGACACAGGCATGGATACCGTAGAGGCTAATCTGGCCTTAGGCCTGCCAGTCGATGCGCGTACCTACGAAGCAGCCGCAGACATGCTGCACTATTTTAAGATCAATACTATCCAGTTGCTTTCCAATAACCAGGAAAAACGCACGGCCTTGCAGTCGCTGGGGATCAGCGTGGATCAGCAAGTCCCCTTGCTCACGACGCCAACCACAGAAAACCTCAAATACTTGCAAACCAAGTTCCAAAAACTGGGGCATTTATTGCCCGATTTACCTGGTTAATAGCTCCTTTCATTCCCTCCCCGTTCTTTAAGGTGTTGCCAGCCCGGTCGCACCTGTTTCACGCTTTCGCATCTTTTCAAGCCGCCTAACTCCTGCCGTTGTCAGGGCATGCTGACAGCAAGCTGCTTTTCAAAAAGCATGCCTATCTACCTCAATATTTTCATAACGCATTGTTTTTAAATAACTCTTTCCATTGGCACGCTTTCTGCAAAGAATCGTTAAGCCAGGTCACCTTCTTGACGTACGAGTGGTTCAGTACCTGCATGTCGCCTACTTGAAAACCAGAAGGAGTTTTACCTTGAAACATGCATTTTCATTCTATCCCTCTTATCCGCCTTTGATCGTCGTCGGTCTGGCCTTATCGGTCATGGCTTCCCCAATCCATGCAGAGACTGTGCACGCCGACACAGACTTATCGCCATGGCAATTACGTGCCGGGATTTCATTGATTGACCCTCAATCCCACAATGGCCGGATTATCCAAGATACCGCTGCGGTGACGGTGGATAGCCAAACCGGCCCGACTTTTAATATCGGCTATTACTTAACACCGAACTGGGCCATCGACCTCTTGGGCGGCCTCGCCTTCAAGCACCAGATTAACGTCAATGGTGAACGGGCAGGTTCCACCAAACATTTGCCGCCCATCCTCAGCCTGCAATACCACTTCCGGCCAGAAGCGACCATCCGCCCATTTGTCGGTGTAGGCATCAACTACACGCGTTTTTTGGATGAAAAACTCGATAGCGGCGCCAAATTGTCACTGGGCAGCTCCTGGGGTCCGGCGGTGCAAGCAGGCGTGGATATCGCCCTGGATGCGCATTGGACGCTCGGTGGTGATATCCGTTATGCGCGTATAGATACGCGCACAAAAATCAATGGCGCCAACGTTGGCACGGTGGAGATCAATCCCACTGTTTACAGCCTGAATGTTGGCTACCGCTTTTAATCTATCGCGAAAGGAATCATCATGAGTCAATCCTCGACAATCAGCATCCCAGCGCTGGAAACCCTTCCGGCCGCGCACCGCATTCGCAACGACGAAGAAGCCATTACCGTTGCCAAACAACTGGCCGCGACCTTTGCCAAAGAAGCCTCCGTGCGTGACCGTGAGCGCCGTTTACCGGTGGCAGAACTGGAAGCCTTTTCGCAAAGCGGCTTATGGGCCATCACCATCCCCAAAGCTTATGGCGGCGCGGGCGTGTCATATCGCACCCTGGGTGAAGTGATCAAAATTATTTCGGCGGCAGACCCCTCGCTGGGCCAATTGCCACAAAACCATTTTGTGATTATCGAACACCTGATCCTGGATGCCAGCGAGCACCAGAAGCAATTCTTTTTTGACCTAGTGCTCAAAGGTGCCCGCTTTGGCAATGCCTTTTCAGAAAAAGGCAGCCGTACCGTGGTCGAGTTTGCTACGCGCATCAAACCGCAAGGCGAGGCTTACGTGGTCAATGGCACCAAGTTTTTTGCCACTGGCGCCTTACTGGCGCACTGGATTCCAATCGTCGCCGCCACTGAAGAAGGCCTGCCCTATCTGGCGCTAGCCAAACAAGGTACCCCTGGGCTGACGGTGATCAATGACTGGTCCAGCTTTGGTCAACGCACGACTGCCAGCGGGACCGTGGTGATTGAGGAGGTACAAGTGCCTGCCGAACATGTGGTGCCGATTTACCAAGCCTTTGCCCGGCCCACCATTGCCGGGCCCAGCTCGCAGTTTATTCAGGCTGCCGTCGATGCAGGCATTGCTGTCGGTACGATAGCCGCGACACTGGACTACGTAAAACAGTCTGCGCGGCCATGGATAGATGCCAAGGATATCCAGCATGCCAGTGATGACCCTTACACCATCCAGCAAATTGGCGACCTCGAATTGCGACTGCATGCAGCAGAAGCCTTGCTAGACCGCGCCGCCGAGGCCCTGACGCGAGGCGCAGCAGAAGCCAATGAAACCACCGTCGCGGCAGCCTCAATCACCGTGGCAGAAGCCAAAGTGCTTACCACCGAGATCGCGCTATTAGCAGGTAACAAACTGTTTGAACTCAGCGGCACGCGCTCAACGCTAGAAGAGCTCAACCTTGACCGCCACTGGCGCAATGCGCGTACGCATACCTTGCACGACCCAGTACGCTGGAAGTTTCATGCCATCGGTAACTACTATTTAAACCAGGTGAATCCGCCCCGTCACCCGTGGTTATAAGCATGTAAGCAAACGGTATAACCCCGGCTTAACACCGGGGTTATACTTTAATACCAATACAATAAATCACAACAATCCATACAGGAGCTGAGCGATGAAACAAGAAACCCTTTCCATTCATGGCGGCTATCGCCCGGACCCAACCACCAAGGCGGTTGCGGTCCCGCTTTATCAGACAACCTCTTACGCTTTTGATAACACGCAACACGGCGCAGATTTATTTGACCTTAAGGTGCAAGGTAATATTTATACGCGCATCATGAACCCGACCACTGCGGTACTCGAGGAGCGTCTGGCGCAACTGGAGGGCGGCATAGGCGCACTGGCGCTGGCTTCCGGCATGGCCGCGATTACCTACGCGATTCAAACCATTGCCGAGGCAGGCGATAATATCGTCTCGGTCTCGACGCTTTATGGCGGCACCTATAACTTTTTTGCGCACACCTTGCCCAAGCAAGGCATAGAAGTCAGGTTCTTTGATTACCGCGATCCGGCTTCACTGGAAAAACTCATCGATAGCCGCACCAAACTGGTGTTTGCCGAAACCATAGGCAACCCGCTCGGCAATGTGGTCGATCTCGCCGCCATTAGCGCGGCTGCACACAAACATGGCGTCCCAGTCATCGTCGACAACACCGTCGCCACGCCGATTTTGTCGCGTCCCTTTGAGCACGGCGTGGATATTGTGGTGCACTCGCTGACCAAATATATCGGCGGTCACGGCAACTCCATCGGCGGCATCATTGTCGATAGCGGCAAATTCCCCTGGGGCGAGCACGCTAAACGCTTCCCCAGCCTCAATACGCCCGACCCCAGCTACCATGGCGTCAACTACGTCGAAGCCTTAGGCCCCGCCGCCTACATCGCCCGCGCCCGCGTCGTCCCCTTGCGCAACACCGGCGCCGCCATCAGCCCATTTAATAGCTTTTTGATTCTGCAAGGCCTGGAAACACTCGCCCTTAGAATCGAGCGCCACAGCACCAACGCGCTGGCCGTCGCAAATTACCTGAAACAACACCCCAAAGTAAAATGGGTCAGATACGCCGGGCTTAAAGACCACCCTGACCACGCACTGGTGAAAAAATACCTCAACGGCCACGCCTCAGGCATTTTGTCATTTGGCGTGCAAGACGGTCGCGAAGGCGGCACCCGCTTTATTGACGCGCTGCAACTGTTCACCCGCCTGGTCAATATTGGCGATGCCAAAAGCCTCGCCTGCCACCCCGCTACCACCACCCACCGTCAGCTTAATGCTGAGGAACTGGCACGTGCTGGCGTGAGCGAAGATATGGTCAGGTTATCTGTTGGGATTGAGCATATTGATGATTTGATTGCTGATTTGGGGCAGGCATTGGCGAAAGTTTAAGGTGATCAAAAACTAGTCATGTCAGTTTTTGGCATTAAAGGCAACTATGCGAGCGCAGCAGCAATGCTGCGCTTTTTTCTTAAATTATCAGCACATAGCTGCTTTCCAACGATCGGTTATGAACAGCAATCCAATCGTGGCAGACCAGTCGGCACTACTTTTACAAGCTAAGATTTAATATTGCATTTTTGTAAAAGCTTGATGATAATCAGATTGAGTTTACTAATAATTAAAAGCTTTAAATAGTGCAACCAGCAGGTGTGTTCCATGCATAATATATAAATTAAAAATTATCAATAAAAACAAAAAGATATGCTAGACACTCATATAAACAATCACATACAAAAAATAAGTTATACACCGATATCGGTGTCTATATTACGTTAGCTTTCAAAGGAGTCGCTTTGGAATCATTCGCCGTCTTTCTGTCATCAACCGTAGTAGCCGCGCTTGTAGCGGCACTCGTTTCTCTTCGTACAAATGAGAGAAAAATTCTCATTGAAAATGTCACGCAAGAGCGCGCCAAATGGCGCAATGCCATGCGTGATCTTTCCGATTCACTCATCAAGGCAACTCGTACAAAGGATTTCCAGTCGGCCGGGTTGTGTTGTGCCCAACTCGCCCTGAATGTAAGCCCATTTGATGCAGAGGACAGGGCATTGATTCAAGCAGCAGAGTTGCTTGCCACAGTGGAAGACAAAGATGCTCAGGTCAAAGAGTTCACTGAACGCATGGCGCTACTTCTAAAGCACGATTGGGAGCGCGCGAAGCGAGAAGCTCGTCCTTGGTTCTTTCGTGGAGAAGAGCCAAGGCGCGCTCCCTACAGTGAGTTCAAATGCGTTGACGCTTCATCGCTATCTGCTTCTAAACCGCAAACACGTTCACTGGCGCTTTGTTGGTATTTTGTGGCGTTGTCTTTTTCGGCTGGCATCATCTTCTTTCTCGCAGTCTGCCTAACCGAGCCATTCCAAGATCTCGTAAAGGTGTTCAACGATCCACACACAGATAAGCCCATTGGCGCTTGGTTACAATTCGTTTTTTGGTCGGTTATCTGTGGTTCCATGTGGTCAGCCGCTTATCTCTGGTTCAAAGGCAGCGAAAAGAGGTTTCTCGAAATTTGGTTTGCAAAATGAAAGCTACCCCATTACTCAACCTCGCTCCTTTCAGTCGCTGGACGCTGCGCGATAAAGCCGCGCAGCGCCGGTTAGTTTTACGTTAGACCTCTCAATATGCCGCAACTAGACAATATAAGCTTCGATCAAGGCAATGGTGTGGTGTTCACCATTGAGCATGCTGGCACGCCAATTCGTTGCTTCGTGGAACAGAGCAATCAATGGCTAAAACAGAAGGAAGGCTCCTCCACTAGCTTCCCCTCATTAGTCCAGCGGTACGCTCAAGTCATCCATGCTGCGGCTATTGCCAAAGCTGCTCAAAGTGGAGCGTCTAGTGACCCGTGGGGGCATCTGATCACAGCAGAAGACCTCCTCAATGCCCAACAGGCTATGCGAAATGTCTGACCGTCGAGTTATAAACCTCAGCCTTCGTGCACAACGGCCATTGCCCGAGTTTTGTGGACACTCGAACCTAACGGTTAAACACATGCAAAACCCCACTCGCACACACCGCTGGCCTAACTCGTCGGTCAAGCTGACGCCAAAAGCCGCGCTTTTGGTGCCCTCCATGCTTCGCATTCCGGCGCAGCTTACCTAGGGCGTTAGACATATGGTTACGCTATCTGACAGAACAGCCGTTTGGGATGCGTGGCTTGAGTGCGAGTATCAGCGGCGTTATTGGCACTCGAAAGCCGCCCAATTTTCGAAGAGAGAGAGCTGGCTACAAATTGGGCTCGCGCTTTTGTCGTCCTCGGCAGTCTTGTCCGCGCTTGGGGATTTGCAGCAGCTGTGGGTGTGGAAGGTTTTGTCTTTTCTCACTGCGGCAGTTGCAACGGTACAGCCGTTCCTGAACTACACCCGAGAATCGGTAAAAATGTGTGATGTTGGGTCGCAATGGCACTTGCTAGAAATTGAATTTGAAGCAATGTGGCGAGCGGTTGAAAACGGTTCATTCTCCGAAGCAAAGCTCAAAGACCTTCGGAAAAAATCCGTAGATATCTCGAAGAGCGCTGCCGACCTGCCATTTGACGATCAAGCTCTACAAACACAATGCCAAGACCAGGTACTTATTTCACGAGGATTAAAGTAATGAGCTATGACGATAGAAAGGGACAGGTTCCAAAACCTGCCCCTTGGCCGGCTCCACCGCCGCCCGCTCCGAACAAGCTGAGCCATGTCTAACACTTCGGTCAAGCGGGACCGTCTTCCAGCGTGCCGCCTCCAGCCCTGTAGGGTGGGCAACTTGTTGCCCACGCGTTCAATCCCTGGCAAATTGATTCAATATTGCATCACCGCCGCGCCAACCCTCCTAAAGCAAGTTACCTTTTACGGTAGTCACTTACCGTAAGCAACTGTTTTTATGTGATGTCGATGTGCGCTTTGCGCTGCGGGAAGCTACCCTATTGCTACACCGTTATTGTGATCATCGAATCCTCGTTGAGCCTTGAAAATAGCTTATCTCAGCCTCTGCTTTTTTATTCTTAAAGCAACAAAAATATGCCGTTTGGTATATACCAACCTACCTATATCTATAGACGATTTATGGAAAAAGTCCGCACATAATGCAAACCATCGTGATTGAGCAAGGTTTTAACAGATTGCCATCACATTGACTAACAGATAGGAGAACAAACATGCGTAACGTTATTTCTGCAATGGCTTTAATAGCTGGTTTTATTGTTGCTGCCCCAGTAGTGGCGGTTGAACAAAATGGTGGGATTGAAAAAACACAAACTGCCCAACATTTTTTGAGCAAGCGTCCATATGCTCAACCAGTGGTTGCCAAAGCTGACAGTGAGCAACCCTGGGTAGGCGCGACACTGGTGGTGGATGGTAACAACGGACGTGCGAACGTTCATGAAGTGCAAAAACTGCACATGCTTGGCAAGCGCGCTTTTTAATCCACGGCATAGGGTCCACGCGAAAAGCGAAGCGTCCCAATTGCTTTAGGACAAATTTAGGAGATTACAAATGAAAAATTATTTTTAACCGTATTGGCTTTAGGCTTTGTGGCGCAAGTAAATGCTGCTGATTTACCGGATAACGAGCAAAGTGTTGGCCAGTCACATCACAATCACTTTATCGGGAAACGCCCCTACCACAAAATTATTGATAAGCCAGCCAAGGGTGCTGATCAAGCCTGGGAAGGTACTGGTTTAGTGGCTGAAGATCCGGAACAAGCTGAAAAGAAATTGATTAAACATAACCAACATCAAATGAATTTTATTGGTAAACGGCCATATGTTGCACCGCATAACCCTGACTAACATCTGGTTTACCAACCGATTTTAAATCTCTCTGTGTTACCCGCCTGTTTTTTGGGCGTTTTTTTTGTTCATTCGCACGCTAGAAAATCAAGAGACTGGCCACTCCACTTTTCATCGACTCAAAGGTGGGGAGTTTTGTTGAAAATTGGGAAAGTAGCTCAGAGTTTGAAGAGAAAGCGTCAATTTGACAGCATTTTTTTAAATGATAGCTTTTTTATGTGTTTATCATGGAGTGCTCAGATATGTCTGTCGTCACTGTCAGAAATTTACCCGAAGAAACACACCGCGCACTCAAGGCACGGGCGGCTCAGAACCACCGCAGTACCGAGGCGGAAATACGCTTTATTTTAGAAAATGCAGTGAGGCCTAAGCATGGAGTCATGCTTGGCTCATTGTTAACGGAAATTGGTCGTGAGGTTGAGGGCGTGGATATTGAGATTGAGCGAGACCAAACAGTTTGTAGGGTGGGCAACTTGTTGCCCACTCGTTGAAGTCATTCTCTACAAACGATGAGTTGCTTTCAGCCATTTAACAATCGTTGATTACCACAAATGCAAAAAAGCGCAGCCATAATCGCTGCGCCCTTGTATTTACTAAGTCAAATTAAAACACTCGCAATTGCGTCGGCTTCAAATACACCGTCTCGCCCTGCTTAAAACTTAACTGATTAAACTGCTCCCGGCCCAGCTCCACATCGACATATTGCTCGTTGTCTGCGCGCTTGATTTCCAAGCGCACCAGTGAGCCGACTGAATGCACGTAGGTGAGAGATCCAGCGATGGTTTGTGCGTCGGCTTCGCGGCTGACTGCAATTTCATAGGGGCGTACAAAGCCTTTGCCTTGCGGCGTTTCAAAGGCGTTTACATTGCCTAGAAACTCATACACAAACGGCGTGGCAGGGTTATCGTAAACAGCTTGTGGCGAGCCCACCTGCTCTACCTGGCCGTGGTTCATAACGACGATGGTATCGGCCACTTCTAGCGCTTCTTCCTGGTCGTGCGTCACAAATACACTGGTCACATGTAGCTCATCATGCAAGCGGCGCAACCAGCGGCGCAGGTCTTTACGCACTTTGGCGTCGAGCGCGCCAAATGGCTCATCCAGCAACAGTACTTTTGGTTCTACGGCCAAGGCACGCGCCAAGGCAATCCGTTGACGCTGGCCGCCTGAGAGTTGTGGTGGGTAGCGGTCAGCCAGCCAGTCGAGTTGCACCAGTTTAAGTAAGTCATGTACGCGTTTTTTGATTTCGGCTTCTGACGGACGCGTTTCTTTGGGGCGCACGCGCAGGCCAAAGGCGACGTTTTCAAACACAGTCATATGGCGGAAAAGCGCATAATGCTGGAACACAAAGCCGACCTGGCGCTCACGTACATCGGCATGCGTGGTGTCTATGCCATCAAACAGTACTTGACCGCTGTCTGGGGTCTCAAGACCGGCGATAATGCGCAACAGGGTGGTTTTACCGCAACCTGACGGGCCCAATAACGCGACGAGTTCACCAGACGGCACTTGCAAATTGATATCACGTAAGGCGCTAAACTGGCCAAAGCCTTTATTGATCTGTTGTATGGTAATGCTCATCTTAAGCCGTCACTTCCTTTTCAATAGCGGCTGCATCGCGGGATGCTTGCCATTCGACATAGGTTTTCAAAACCAGGGTTACCAGCGCCAGCAGCGTGAGCAATGAAGCCACAGCAAAAGCCGCCGCGTAGTTATATTCGTTATACAAAATCTCGACATGCAAAGGCATGGTGTTGGTGAGGCCGCGGATATGGCCGGAGACCACTGACACGGCGCCAAACTCGCCCATGGCACGGGCATTGGTCAGGATCACGCCATAAATCAGGCCCCACTTCACATTAGGCAGAGTCACATGCCACAGCATCTTCCAGCCAGAGGCACCCAATACCAATGCGGCCTCTTCCTCTTCTTTGCCTTGCGCCTGCATGAGCGGGATCAACTCGCGCGCCACAAACGGAAAAGTCACAAAAATCGTCGCCAGTACAATGCCGGGCACGGCAAACACGACTTTCAGGTCGTGATCGATCAACCATTCGCCAAACCAGCCTTGCAAGCCAAAAATCAGCACAAAGATGAGACCGGCAATCACCGGTGAGACCGCAAATGGCAAGTCAATCAGGGTAATCAAAAAGCTTTTGCCTCTAAAGTCAAACTTGGTAATCGCCCAGGCGGCGGCCACGCCAAATACCAGATTCAGAGGCACCGAGATCAACGAGGCGATCAGAGTCAGCTTCATCGCCGACAAAGCATCAGCTTCAGTGATCGCAGCCAGGTAAACGCCCCAGCCTTTGCGCAAGGCCTCGGTAAACACCGCAGCCAGCGGCACCAGCAAAAACAGACCTAAAAATGCCATGGCAAGGCCTATCAACCCCCAGCGGACCCAGGTAGGTTCTGAGGTCGCGCGCTTATACGCTACTTTGCCCTGATATTGTTGAAATTGTGTGGTATGCATAAAGGTTCTATTCAATTAGAGATTGAGCGAGTGCGGCCAATTATTTGCCGCCGTGACGGTGTGTACTCCACCATTGCAGCAAATTAATCAATAACAGCAATACAAACGAAATAACCAGCATCACCACCGCAATGGCGGTCGCCCCCGCATAATCATATTGCTCCAGCTTGGTGATGATCATGAGTGGCGTGATCTCGGAAATCATCGGCATATTGCCTGCAATAAAAATCACCGAGCCATATTCGCCAACCGCACGGGCAAACGCCAGCGAGAATCCGGTGAGCAAGGCTGGCCAGATAGCGGGCAGAATAATTTTGTAAAACGTTTGCCAGCGGTTAGCCCCCAGGCTGGCAGCCGCCTCTTCAGCCTCGGCACTAAAATCCTCTAGCACCGGCTGCACAGTGCGCACCACAAACGGCAAGCCAATAAAGGTGAGCGCCACCACCACGCCGAGTGGGGTAAAGGCGACCTTAATGCCATGTGGCTCCAGCCACTGGCCTAGCCAACCATTAGGGGCATAAATCGCAGTCAGCGAAATCCCGGCTACGGCAGTTGGCAAGGCAAACGGTAAATCCACCAGCGCATCTAGTACTTTTTTGCCAAAAAACTGATAGCGCACCAGTACCCAGGCAGTCAGCAGGCCAAACACCAGATTAATCAGCGCCGCAAGCAATGAAGCGCCAAAGGTTAATTTATAGGTGGCTACTACGCGCGGGGTCGTGACGACGGCCCAAAACTCGTGCAGACTGAGCTCGGTGGTACGCAGAAAAACAGCCGCTAAAGGGATGAGCACGATGAGGCTCAAATAGACCAGCGTATAGCCGAGCGATAAGCCAAAGCCAGGGAGTAAATGTTTCTTTTTATGTGATGCCATGATGTATGGTGATCCGTTAAACAGGCGCTAATATAGCTGCATTCTTTTAAATCATTAAAGAATGAATAATCATTAATTTATAAGCACCTGTTATATAAAAACGCCTTAGCTAGAGCAGTTAGGCAACTTTAGGCGTACGGTGCTGGTATTGGTCATTGATCACCTTGGCCACCACCGGTGCAGCCAGCAAGTGGCCCTGCAACACAGTCGCGCCAGCAGCAATGGCAATATCCAGTTGCTGCTGGGTTTCAATGCCCACAATGACTGGCTTACTGCCCAGATCGTGTACGCTGGACACCAGCCCCTTGAGCGCTTTGGCCAAAGCCGGTTGTTGCGCGGCCTGCTGAATCACCGAGACATCAAACTTGATAAAGTCATGCTGCACACTCCACAAACGGTACAGCTTGCTTTGGTGGCCGCCGACATGATCAAACGCAATCTGATAACCTAAGGCGCGGTAATTCTCGACGGCGGCAATCAGGTGCTTATCCTGCTCAATGAGCGACTCGTTGATTTCGAGTACAACCCGATGCGTAGGCACCGAATATTTATGCAGGATCTGTTCAAATACCTTGCCGTGAGCGCTAACCTCGAGCAGTAATTTCGGATGCACGTTTAAAAACAACAAGCCGTTTTCCTGGTGGATGGCCCGGTAATTAAGCACGTGCTGTGAGCGGCAGACGCGGTCAAACTGCACCAGCTTGCCGGACTGCTCGGCATAGGTAAAGGCAAATTCGGGCGTGCTCCCCAAAGTGCCAAACAACGAGGGGCGAATCAGGGCTTCATAACCATAAATATCGCCTTGCTTGGCGTCATAAATTGGCTGAAAAGCGGTTTTCAGATGCACGCCGATAAAGGTGCTTTCATATTCGCCCGAGCTGGCTTCCAGCAAGCCTAACTCTTCCAGATCCAGCGCAAGCACCTGCTTGAGTTCGGCGCGCAATTGCACAATGTGCTCCGGTTCCGGGGGTAACTGTTTTTGTGTCATCATGACTCCTTTCTGCGTTTAGGCATGCCTGCGCTAAGCTATGGTTTCCGCCAGGCAATAATGTTTAAACGCTATTTTTGATAAATCTGGTCGAAGATGCCGCCATCACTAAAATGCGTGTTTTCGGCTTCATTCCAGCTGCCAAACGCTTGTTTGACCGTAAACGTATTCAGCTTTTTAAAGCTGGGTTGGGCCACTTCGGCCACTTGTGGCCGTAAATAATGTTTGGCCGCCAAGGCCTGACCCGCTGGCGAAAAATGAAACTCAAGATAGGCTTGTGCCAGCTTGCGCGTGCCTTTTTTATCGACCACTTTGTCTACCAATGCCACCGGGTTCTCGGCCAGCACGGTGATAGACGGATACACCAACTCAAACTTGTCTTCACCCAACTCCTTTTGCAACAAATAAGCCTCGTTTTCAAACGTTACCAACACATCGCCAATTTCGCGCTGGGCAAAAGTGGTGGTTGCGCCACGGCCACCGGTATCCAGCACCGGCACATGTTTGAATACCTGGGTCACGAATTGGCGCGCCTTGCTGGCATCACCGCCTTTTTGCGTGATAAAACCCCAGGCACCCAAATAGCTATACTTGCCATTGCCTGACGTTTTTGGGTTAGGAATCACTGCTGCCACGCCAGGCCTGACCAGGTCATCCCAGTCTTTAATCTGCTTGGGGTTGCCTTTGCGTACCAGAAACACCGTAGGGGAAGCGCTGGGGACGCTGTTATTAGGCAATCTGGCCTGCCAGTTTGCCGGGATCAATTTGGCTTTTTGCGCCAAAATATCAATGTCGGCGCTACGGTTCATGGTAATCACATCTGCGGGTAAACCGTCGACCACGGCACGGGCCTGCTTGGTTGAACCGCCGTGTGACTGGTTAATGGTCACCGTTTCGCCAGTTTTTTCTTTCCAATACTGGATGAACGCAGGGTTGAATTCTTTGTAAAACTCACGCGTCACATCGTAAGAAACATTCAATAATTCAGCAGCTTGTACTGGCGCATGTGCCAGTGCAGCCCATAGCAATAAGTGACGGATAAAAGACGACATAAGAAACTCCCTGATCTCAATAGGGAGGCACTATAGCGGGAATTTTATAGTTTTAAAAAGAATAAAATAAAATATATTTATAACATAAAAGAATAATAAGACCCTTGGGCATAAAAAATGCCAGTGCAAGCACTGGCGTTTTCAATCCAGGCCTGAACAGGACCTCAGCAAATACTGTGACACTTTAAATTGAGAGACTTAAAATTGAGACACTTTAAGTCAAGACGCATTTAAGTCAAGACGCATTTAAGCCGAGACACTTTAAGCAGAAAGACTTAGCCCTTGCTCGTCAAATATTCCATCAAACAACACTGAACTCAAATAGCGCTCGCCGGAATCCGGCAAAATCACCACGATATTTTTACCCGCATGCTCAGGCAGGGAAGCGTATCTCACGGCTACCGCAACGGCCGCCCCGCAAGAAATGCCAGCCAGAATGCCCTCTTCGCGCGCCAGTCGTCTGGCGAATAAAATGGCCTCTTCATTTGTCACTTGTGCGATGTCATCTACCAGACTTAAATCCAGAATATCCGGCACGAAGCCTGCGCCTATGCCTTGGATTTTGTGTGGTGCTGGCGCGAGCGCTTCACCCGCCCTAAACTGGGTCAATACCGGACTGGCCGCGGGTTCTACTGCAACAGAGAGGATGTTCTTACCCTGAGTCTGTTTAAAATAACGCGAAACCCCGGTAATGGTACCGCCAGTGCCTACGCCTGATACCAGGATATCCACCTCGCCATTGGTATCGCGCCAGATTTCTGGGCCTGTGGTTTGCGCATGAATGGCCGGATTGGCCGGATTTTTGAATTGCTGCAACAACACATAGCGCTCAGGATCTGATGCAGCAATTTCTTCGGCCTTGGCCACGGCGCCTTTCATGCCTTTGGCGCCTTCAGTCAGCACCAATTTGGCACCATATGCAATCAGCAATTTACGCCGCTCAAGGCTCATGGTCTCCGGCATGGTTAAGGTAATGGGGATGCCACGTGCCGCAGCCACAAAGGCCAGCGCGATACCGGTATTGCCGCTGGTAGGTTCTACGATTTCTTTTCCAGGACCCAGCAAGCCTTTTTGTTCTGCATCCCAGATCATGGCCGCACCGATGCGGCACTTGACGGAATATGCCGGGTTACGGCCTTCAATTTTGGCAAAAATGGTGGCCTGACCAGGGGCGGTCAGGCGGTTCAGGCGCACGAGCGGCGTATTGCCGATGGATTGTGCGTTATCGTTAAACCAGTGTGACATAAAGGACTCTTTAATTAAAACAGTGACTTTAGTTTAAAAAGCGCCGAAGTAATTTAAAAATAATTTTTTAAGAGATAAATATATTTAATAGTTATATGAAGCTGGCTAGGGCCTGCTAATAACCGAAACACATAATCAATAAGCAACGATTCTAGTAGCCACCCTGTTCATTTGCTGCGGATTATTCTATAGTGGAAAGAGATTCATGCTGACCAGACAACTGGAAGCCAGTGACCCGCCAGGGCCACTGGCTTTTTTTTCGCCTGTCGTCAGCGATCGCGTACTTACTATGACTAAGGAATCCACGATGCAAGAAATTGCCATCGAGCACATCGTGCAACAACTGGCGGGCATCCGCGAACATGCATTGCAACAACGCCAGCGCTTGACACAACCACCCAAGCTGCCTTCACGTAAAGTGCTGGCCAGATGCGTGGAGGGCTTGGCTGCGGCGCTGTTCCCCAACCGGCTGGGTGATTCTGATATTCAGCCACATGCCATTAACTTTTATGTGGGGACCACGCTGGATAAAGCGTTGCGTGAATTACAACAGCAAATCCGGCTGGAACTGGCGTTTAAGGCAGCAGGCACGCCTGCTAGCGAATTTAATGAACAGGCGCATGCCCTGACGTTCACCTTTGCTGAACAACTGCCGGCGGCGCGTTTGCAACTGGATACCGACCTTGAAGCGGCTTACCAAGGCGATCCGGCCGCGGACAGTGTGGATGAAATCCTGGTCAGCTACCCTGGCATTCTGGCTTTGATTCATTACCGGCTGGCGCATGTTTTGCATCGCTTGGGCTTGACCATTACAGCACGCCTGATCACCGAAATCGCCCATTCGCAAACCGGTATTGATATTCATCCTGGCGCCCGTATCGGCGATTACTTTTTTATTGATCATGGCACTGGCGTGGTCATTGGTGAGACGGCGATTATTGGTAATCACGTCCGCCTGTACCAGGCGGTGACATTGGGTGCAAAAAATTTCCCCAAAGATGCCAATGGCCACCTGGTGAAGAAATTTGAACGTCATCCCATTCTGGAAGATTACGTGGTGGTGTATGCCGGGGCCACCATTCTTGGCCGCATCACCATCGGCAAACATTCGATTATTGGCGGCAATGTCTGGGTCACACGCAGCGTGCCCGCCAACAGTCACCTCACACAAGCGCATTCGGATGCCAAACCGATTCCGGCTGCGGCTTGATTTTTAACTATTGCAATAAGGAGACCCTATGTCAGAACAACCTTTTCAGAGCGCCTTAGGCGATGTCGCCGCACGAACGCTTGCTAACGCGACCAAATCGGTGCCCATGCTCAGCACCATCAGCCCGCGCTGGCTGGTGCATCTGCTTAACTGGGTGCCAGTAGAGGCCGGTATTTACCGCGTCAACAAGGCCAAAGATCCAAACGCGATTACGGTCGATTGCTCTAACAAAGATGAAAAAGAGTTGCCAGCCACCTTTGTGGATTATGAAGAATGGGGCCGCGAGTATGTGTTGAATGCGGTGAACACCGTGGTTGATGTACATACCCGCGTGTCTGACCTGTATAGCAGTCCGCATAACCAGATCAAAGAGCAATTGCGCTTGACCATTGAAGTGGTGAAAGAGCGCCAGGAAAGCGAACTGATCAACAACAAAGAATACGGCTTGCTCAACAATGTGGCCAAGTCACAAACCATCAAAACCCGCAATGGCTTCCCTACACCGGATGACCTGGATGAGTTGCTGACCAAAGTGTGGAAAGAACCCGCATTCTTCCTGGCGCACCCCAAAGCGATTGCTGCCTTTGGCCGTGAGTGCACCCGCCGTGGCGTGCCACCGCCAACCGTTTCGCTGTTTGGCTCACAGTTTCTAACCTGGCGTGGCGTTCCACTGATCCCAAGTGACAAGCTGCCTATCGTGAATGGCAAATCAAAAATCCTGTTGTTGCGCGTCGGCGAAAGCAAGCAAGGTGTGATTGGCCTGTATCAGCCAAACTTGCCTGGCCAACAAACCATGGGCTTGTCTGTGCGCTTTATGGGGATCAACCACAAAGCGATTGCGTCTTACCTGGTCTCGCTGTATTGCTCACTGGCGGTATTGACCGAAGATGCGATTGCCGTACTGGAAGATGTAGGAGTTGACCATTACTATGACTACAAGTAATTCTATAGACTTAGCCAGCTTTGAACCTGAAGCCATTTTGGCCTCACTGCCAGGTGAGCACCCTAAGATGACTGCTGCGCTGAGCGTGGGCCGCGAGCTGGAAAATACCGGGGTCCTCGATACTGCCACCCTGACGCAGCTGGTGAATGATCTCTATGCCGAAGGCTTTCCGGCTACCGCCCCGTTTGCGGCGGCAGACTTTGCGCAATCACTATCGGCGACGCATACTCCACAACCGACTGTGCCGCCTACAGACTCCCTCACTACGCAGTTAGTGCATGTGGGCGGCGCGGGCGGTACTGCGTCGCCAAGTTTTGCCCAAGCAAAGGCACAGCCAGTTAGCCAGCAGGCACAAGCCCAGCAATTGACGTATGCCCCTGGCATCGAAGCCTTGGGCAGTGACCCATTGCACAATCACCCTGCCCACCTGAATGTATTGCAGCCCGAGGCTGCTTTTCTGACCCCTGGCTCATTTGCCGGGACGGGCATTGAGATCCCTTACCAGCAAGAACTGGATCGCTGGCTGGGTGCGGGCGCAATTCAATCCCCTCCGTCTGCCGCCTCCTCCCAAACTGCGGCTAAACCGCCAGTAGCCAGCGCGCAATCGTTTTACTTTTTGCAAGCCGAGCCTGGGTTGACAGGCAGCCTGCCCGCTTCTGCGCACCCAGCCTTTGATGTGCATGCGGTGCGGCGTGACTTCCCTATCCTCAATGAGCGGGTGAATGGCCGTCAGTTGGTTTGGTTTGATAACGCGGCGACGACGCAAAAACCGCAAGTGGTGATTGATCGCATCAGCCATTTTTACCAGCACGAGAACTCCAACATTCACCGTGCCGCCCACGCCTTGGCCGCGCGCGCGACAGATGCGTATGAAGAAGCACGCGAAACCGTACGGCGCTTTATTAATGCGCCCTCGGTGAATCAGGTGATTTTTGTACGCGGAACCACGGAAGCGATTAACCTG
This sequence comes from Methylophilus sp. 3sh_L, assembly GCF_046766015.1. Classification (NCBI taxonomy): domain Bacteria; kingdom Pseudomonadati; phylum Pseudomonadota; class Betaproteobacteria; order Nitrosomonadales; family Methylophilaceae; genus Methylophilus; species Methylophilus sp. 3sh_L. Next base: position 398,148 of record NZ_JBKOUF010000002.1, on the reverse strand, counting down.
GTTGCCAAAACCTGGGGCAAAAAGCATCTGGGTCAAGGGGATGAAATTGTAGTCTCGCATCTGGAGCATCACGCCAATATCGTGCCCTGGCAGCAGTTGTGCCAGGAAACAGGGGCAGTCCTAAAAGTGATTCCCGTAGATGACAGCGGCCAGATTTTGCTGGAGGAATACCAGAAACTGCTGACAGCAAGAACCAAGCTGGTGTCATTTACCCAGGTATCTAATGCCTTGGGTACGGTGACCCCCGCCCAGGAAATGATCGCCATGGCTCACAGGGCAGGTGCAAAAGTGCTGCTGGATGGCGCGCAATCGGTGTCACATATGCGGACCGATGTGCAAACGCTGGATGCTGATTTTTTTGTGTTTTCCGGGCACAAGATTTTTGGCCCCACGGGCATTGGTGCCTTGTATGGCAAAGCCGACGTATTGCAGGACATGCCTGCCTGGCAAGGTGGCGGCAATATGATTCAGGACGTGACATTCGAGAAAACGGTGTATCACGCCGCCCCGGCCAAATTTGAAGCGGGTACCGGCAATATCGCCGATGCGGTTGGACTAGGTGCTGCCTTGCAGTATGTAGAACGCCTGGGCATCGAGAATATTGCCGCCTACGAGCATGCCTTGCTGGAGTATGCCACGGCAGCCATGTGCCAGATCCCCAACCTGCGCCTGATCGGGACAGCCAAACATAAGGCCAGTGTGCTGTCCTTTGCGCTCAAGGGTTATCAAAGCGAAGAGATTGGTGCGGCGTTGAATGAAGAAGGCATTGCGGTGCGTTCTGGTCATCATTGTGCGCATCCAATTTTGCGCCGTTTTGGCGTAGAAACCACCGTCCGTCCCTCGCTGGCGTTTTACAACACCTATGAAGAAATTGACCGCATGATTGCAGTACTGCAGCGCTTAGCGTCTTATCACGCCTAGTGCCAGCCTAGAGCAGCCCCAGTCTTTGTTAGCTTTGTGTGGCAACGGCTGGGGCTACTTTTCATTTGATCAGGCTGTGACATTCGTGGCAAGCCTCTGTAGAATCAGCATGCCAGCCAACGTGCTCGCGATTCTTTAATCTCAAGACGCTTGAACCTCATGAAATTTGACCCGCGCAATAACAAATTTACTGCCATTTTCACGCGTGAAATGCTGGAAGCCACGCTGCCCTCCTTCCTGCTCATTTGCCTGGCGCTCTTTTTTGCCTATAAATTCATAGACCCTGCCCCCCCACGTAATATCGTGATTGCCACCGGGGAAGCCGACCTCAACTACAATGCGTTTGCCGCAATTTATGGGGTCTACCTTAAAAAAGAAGGCATTACTTTAGAGATCCGTAAAACGGCAGGCGATGATGAAAACCTGCGTTTGCTCAAGGACCCGGACTCGAATGTGGATATTGCTTTTATCCAGGATGGGGTTGCGCATAGTGAAGGCGCGGGTTCACTGTTGTCACTAGGCAGCTTGTATTACCAGCCAGTGTGGATTTTTTGCCGGTGTAAAACTGAAACCACGCATTTATCATCACTCAAAGGTAAACGCATCGGCATTGGCTATCCTGGCAATGGCACCCATTTTTTGGCCAATACCTTACTCACCGAAAGTGGCATCAACGCGACCAATAGCACGCTGGTGACCATCGGGGCAGAGGAAGCAGTGGCGGCGCTGCAGGCAGGCAAGCTGGATGCCGCTTTTTTTGTCGATGTCGCCAACTCCAGCGTAGTACGTGAATTGATTGCCGACAAGCACCTGACCATGGTGAGCATGGATACTGCAGAGGCCTTTTCACGCAAGTTTGCCTTTATGCATCATCTGGTACTACCTGAAGGTGCCATGGACCTGGCGCGCAATATTCCCAGTCATGATGTGCATCTGGTGGCGCCAACCGCGACGCTGGTGATTAAGGACAGCATGCATCCGGCACTGATTTATCTGATGATGAAAGTGATTGCTGAAGTGCATGGCGGACCCAGCATGTTTAACAGCAAAGGCGAGTTCCCTTCTGCCAAAGACACGGATTTTCCGATCAGTACGCAGGCATTGAATTTCTACAAGTCCGGCCTGCCGATTATTGATAAGTACCTGCCATTCTGGGCGGCAACATTCGTCAACCGCACCCTGATCGTGATCCTGCCATTGCTGGCTTTGCTGATCCCGCTGACCAAGATTATCCCGATGGTGTATGTGTGGCTGGTCAAGCGCAAACTGTTCCGTTATTACGGTGAGTTACGCTTTCTGGATACCCAGCTGCAAGAGATTAAAACTGCGGAGGATCTACGCCAGTGCATGGATAAGCTGAATGACATTGAAACCAAGGTGGTGAATGTCAAACTGCCGGTGCCTTTTTCACAGTATGCCTACGAGTTGCGTGCGCATATTGAGCTGGTACGTTCCAAGCTGAATCAGCGTAGCTTTGATAGCTAGGTGTTTGATAGTAAGGCGTTTAATTGCAAGACGTGTGAGGCGTGATGGCTTAAACAAGGGCCTCCCGTTCCGCTACCCAGGCTTGTAGCGCCTGTGCAGTCATCGGTTTCGCATATAAAAATCCTTGCACCAGGTCGCAACCCAGCGACTTCAGGTAGTCAGCCTGGGCTTCGGTTTCCACGCCTTCGGCCACAATCTGGTAATGCAGGTTTTTACCTAACACCACAATGGCACTGGTCACCGCCTCCGAGCGCTCTTTGCCTGGAATATCATTGACAAAAGAGCGGTCTACTTTCAAGTAATCGCCGGGAATATCCCGTAAATAAGACAAACAGGAATAGCCTGTCCCAAAATCATCAATCGCCAATTTAATGCCATGTTGCTTGAGTTTTTGCAGACGTTCGCTACGCGTGCAATCTGCATGGATAAAAGCACTCTCAGTCAGCTCAATCACTAGTCGCTCTGGTGCCAGCCCCGTTTCTTGTAATACCTGCAACACATATTCTGCAAAACACTCGGTATTCAACTGCAAAGGCGAGACGTTGACCGACACCTTGGCCTGGCTCAATACGCCTGTTGTCCAAGAGGCTACTTGCGCGCAGGCGGCTTTCAATACCCAGGCGCCCATAGGGACAATCAATCCGGTCAGCTCGGCCACGCCGATAAACTGGTTGGGCGGCACAGTGCCTTGCTGCGGATGCTGCCACCGAATCAGGGCCTCTACCCCAATCAGCTGACCCGTTTTAAAATCCAGCTGCGGTTGATAAACCAGGTAAAACTCTTCTTGTGCAATGGCAGACTCCAGTTCGCTGGCAAAAGCCAAATCTTCCGGCGGCAACACCTGCTCGTGCATCACGCCTTTGTGGTAATAGGTCAATGTCATGATACTCATGATGCAAATCAAGGCCAGGGTAATGAGTAAAGGCGTCAATCGCGGATTGTGTCCAAAAAACACGCCTAACGCGCCCAAGCCGATGGCGCAGAGAAACAAAATACAGACAATCCATCGCAGATGTTTGCCAGTATCATCCAGCAACAGCAGGTAACTCATGGGGGTAGAGGTAATTTGTTTAGCCAACAGCGCCGCCGCACATAAGGAGCCGCCAATCGAAGATAACAAGGAAATTTGGCCGTACGCATTGGGGATGTGGTATGCCAAGGCAAGCACGCCGGTGACCGGCATCATCACCGCGATACTGAGTAGCGCCTGACTGGAGCGGTTGAACTGGCGACGATGTAGCAGGCAGGCGAGTAATACAAACAAAGACATGACCAGGTCAAAAAGTGTATTGCCGCCGGGGAGTAACAAAGCACTTAGGGGCAGCGGCTCTACATCCGATGACAGGAGCTGGCTGCGCATGGCATAAAGTTGCAGTAGAAAGCCTGCCATTACCACCAGCATCAACAAGCTGGTTAGCCGCTTGTGATGCCAGGTGCGGTGCACCACCGCCAGGCTGGTGGCGATAAAGATCAGATACGCGCAGCTTTGTAGCAAAAACAGACCGGCCACAGGCTGTGCCGGCAAAAAAGGTAAGCCCCATAACACCGTCACAATACTGATCACCGCCAGCCAAGGTGAAAACTTTTGCACGGTTCTTAAAAACCGGTGACGCATATACAGCTGCTGCGTTGAAGATGCGTGATGACGCTCAGTAGACCAGTCAACACTGGAAACTGACATAGTGCCTCCCTCTCGTGATCTTTTCGGCGCCCATGCTGGCACAGGCGATGACATTTACTATATGCGAAATAGATTGGCACCAAAGCAAAATAAGATGGCAATTTTCCACTCTTTATATCAAATTAATTGATATAAATAATAGATTCGCTATAAAATATAGAGATTTTATAGCAGAGTTAACAGCGCCTAAACGAGGGAAAAAGTCCTGACCATGACTGGTATCAGGAAAAGAGGGTAAAGAGTGGAGTAGGGAGAAATCAGACCTTGGGATCAGCCTGCGCGGCTGAAACCCACTGTGGCAATGCTTCGGCTTCCAGCGGTCTGGCATATAAAAAGCCTTGCACGATATCGCAGCCAATGGCTTTGAGAAAATCGGCTTGTGCCTGGGTTTCTACCCCTTCGGCAATAATGCGGTAGTCCAGGCTTTTGCCCAGGCTGACAATGGCCTGAATCACTGCTTCAGCTTTATTGTGGCCAGGCAGCTCCAATACAAACGAGCGGTCTACCTTGAGGTAGTCGCCAGGAATATCGCGTAAATAAGACAGGCAGGAATAACCGGTACCAAAATCATCAATGGCCAGTTTGATGCCCGCTTCTTTCAATTGATGCATCAAGCGCGCGTTTTCACCATCGTCTTGTACAAAAGAACTCTCGGTTAATTCGACGACAAGACGCTCAGGCGCTAATCCGGTCTCTTGCAAAATATGCAGGATATCTTCAACCAAAGTGCCAGATTTAAGCTGTAGTGGGGAGACATTGACTGAAACCTCAATTTTGCCAAGAACGGGATGATCATTCCATTGTGCCGCCTGCAGACAGGCCGTACGCATGATCCACTTACCCAAAGGCACAATCAGGCCCGTCAGCTCGGCGACACGGATAAATTTTTCCGGCGAGATAATGCCTTTGTCAGGATGACGCCAGCGGACCAGCGCCTCTACACCCTTGAGTTTGCCAGTGTTAAAGTCCACCTGCGGCTGGTACATCATGAAAAACTGCTGACTGTCCAGCGCCGTTTCAACCTGGCTGGCGAAGTCCATATCGGTCGCTGGCAGAATCTTTTCACTGACCTGCCCTTGATGATAGTAAGTGACCGACAAAGTATAAATAATGGCAATCAACGAAACCAGTACGACCAGCGGTAGGCCACGCATATTATCGCCAAACATAACCCCTGCCCTGGCCAGCAAAATAGCGCAAATACTCAACAATAAAATACTGGAACGGATCTGCTTGCCGGTGTCATCCATCAGCAGCAGGTAACTCATGGGCGGATGCGACGCATGCCTGGCCAGCAAACCAAAGGCACAAAGCATACCGCTTAAAGTGGTCAAAGGCGACATGACGCCATAGGGATTAGCTATCCCGCACAGCAAGCCTAACAAGGGGATCAAGGGGATCATTACGGCAATACACAACACCCCTTGGCTCGCCGCCACATACTGATGGCGCTGGAAAAGGTAAGAGACGGCAATCAGGCAAGCCAACACACCGCCGGCAATAAACTCCCAGCTGCTGGAAGTAGCATGCAGGCCGTTTTGGCCAGCCGCGCGCAAAATAGTGGCGGTATCGTTAAAATCAGCCGCATAGGGCGACAGTTGCACCACAAATAAACTAATGGTGACCAGAGACATGGTGAGCATGGCCAAATTATTACGGCCATTTTCGAGCAACAGATTGTAGCTGACCAGAATAAACGTCAGGTAAGTCAATAACTGCGCCAGCCAGATATTGTTGTCTACATCGAGCAGATAATGCGGAAAGCCCAACAAGCCACACACCATGCTGGTCATCGCCAGAAAATGGGTATTTTCTTGTACCTTTCGGACAAGACGATGCCGCATAAACTGCCGCTGTGTGGTGTTTTCATTGAGTGGCGCTGACTGCTCGCCAATCCCGTTCTGACTCATTATTAACCCTTAAAAACCTTAATTACTCCATTTTGTGCGCTTGTCACAAAACTTTCTTGAGCAATGTCATTAAACCTTAAATCCCTTGAGGCTTAACGGTCAAAAAAGGGCATAAATTTAGATCAGACTTTAAATAAGCGTTGCATTTGGCAAGCAAGCACCGGCAGATTACGCGGCCTCTAATACGCGCTGCATGCCGTCTGCACTATTCCGGGTATACACGACTTTGAGTCCACGCTTATGCGCCACATGCTTGATGCGGTACATCATGGAATGATTGAGCCAGCCAGTCACCAGCACAATCACGTTCACATTCACAGGCAACTCACGTTTGACATCGCCAGGTTTCCTGCCCGTCCAGTGATCAATTTTATCGATCCCCTGCGCGTGCAACACCTGCTTGATGCCTTCAATGCGGTCACCACCAATCACTAATGCTTTTGACATAAAAACTCTCCTGTTGTAGAGAAAGAAAAAGGCATTGGGTAAATGCCTTTTTCTCAAATGCACTGCTGACTCTGAATCCTTACTTCTGGTAAATCTCGTCGAACACACCACCATCGGAAAAGTGTGTCTTCTGTGCTTTCTGCCAGCCGCCAAACGCTTCGTCAATCTTGATTAGATTAGCTTTAGGAAACTGTTTTTCGTATTTTTTAGCCACAGATTCCAAGGTTGGACGGTAATAGTTTTTAGCTGCGATTTCCTGGCCTTCTTCACTGTACAAATATTCCAGGTAGGCTTTAGAAACCGCCTCGGTGCCATGACGCTTGGCATTTTTGTCCACCACAGTCACCGGTGGCTCTGCCAGAATTGATAACGAAGGCACCACCAAATCAAACTTGTCCGGGCCCAGCTCTTTTAAGGCCAGGAAGGCTTCATTTTCCCAAGCCAGCAACACATCACCAATGCCACGCTCCACAAAAGTCGTAGTCGCGCCACGCGCACCGCTGTCTAATACCGGCACGTTTTTAAACAGTTTTTTCAAATAATCTTTGGCTTTCGCCTCGTCATTATTGTTTTGCTTGAGCGCATAACCATACGCAGCCAGGTAATTCCAACGCGCCCCTCCAGAAGTTTTGGGGTTAGGCGTAATCACCGAGATGCCAGGCTTAACCAGATCATTCCAGTCCTTGATGTTTTTCGGGTTGCCTTTACGCACCAAAAACACAATGGTCGAGGTATAAGGCGAACTGTTGTGCGGAAGACGTTTCTGCCAGTCCGGGCCAAACAAACGGCCTTTTGAGCCAATCTCGTCAATGTCATAAGACAAAGCGAGTGTCACCACATCGGCCTGCAGGCCATCAATCACAGAACGAGCCTGTTTACCGGAACCGCCATGTGATTGCTTGACGATGACGTTGTCCCCCGTCTTGGCTTTCCAATATTTGGCAAAGGCTTCGTTGTAGTCTTGATACAACTCACGTGTCGGGTCATAAGACACATTGAGCAGGTTGACGTCGGCGGCCCAGACTGAAAATGGTGCAGCCAGTGAGGCGATTAAATATAACTGCCTGATTTTTTGTTTAAAATTCATGTGCATCCTTTGATCTAGAAACCTAATAGGGTTAATTCTGTGTAGAAAAAGTCAGAGCTTAGTGAACGCGTAGGATCATTGTTATTTGACGCAATCTTGATCGCATTTTTGACAAAATCGCCGGCCCAAAAATGGGCGTAGCCTAAGTTAAGTGAGGCATACTGATTCAACGGAAAGCGAACTCGCAGATCGACCTCTTTGCCTAAATCTGTCCCCGACCTACCCGTGATATCCACCAAGTTGCTTCCAGCCGCCCATCGGTCTGTTGCACTGTCAAGCCGATACCAGCTAAAACCAGTGTCCACTTTTACATTGTCCCAAAAGGGCACTTTAGGGTCGAACTCTGCCCGCACTTTAGTCGCGCGAATGTTGTTCATTTGAATGTAGTCGTTATTAGACCAAGGACGTGCAAAACCGAACAAACGATCAAAGCCCTGATTCGCTGATGTATCTGTGCTTGCGCTGCCACTAGAAACATGGTCGCCACTGGCTACCCCATAAAAACCACTAAATCGTGGTTTCCACGCATGCTTGTTAAACGTGTAGCCAACTTCTGCGTTATAGGCAAACGCATCGTGATCAACGGTAATATAACGGCCAGAAGCTACATTTGATCCGATAAATCGCTGAACGTGGCCCCATTGTTTGATGTAGCTAGCGTCAAAATCCCATTGTGTATTCGGAACAATACCGAAGACTCGAATCCCTCCTGTATTAATCTCACGATCGACTTCCGCTTGGGCCTGTCTTAACGCACTGTAAACGCTACGGTCGTTATAAGAGGCTCCATTACCATCAAACTGAACGCGGTCACCATTCTGTTTGAGATAAAAGTAATACGGCTGTATCGTCAAGTATTCAGACCAACCACGCCAATCGCCGACTAAACCATAAAACTTCTGGGCATGGTCAACCTGATCCAATTGGTTTGCAAAGCGTTGCACAGGTTGAACTGCAAAGGCTTCCAACTGCCAGTCATTTTTCTTCTCACCAATGTTGGCACGTATCCCTTGGAATGAGTTTGTCGTGTTACGCCATTCGTTACGGGCGATCAAACGTCGATCCAAATCTTCCCAGGCCAAGCGGCCCCCACGTACCCAAAATGGGCGGCTATTGCCTAAATCATCTTTGCCAAAAATGCTGTCTTTGAAATACAACTCCAAGTAGCCCTGGATAAAGTCTGCATGATCAATATCTTTGGGGTCATTGGAGATTCTAGGGTCACTAAAGCCATTGTAATCACTGTGATTCCGGCGTGAGTCCTGCACCTCAACCGCAAAACGGAAAGGATCCAAGATATTCTTCAGACCAAGATAAGCGCGTGTACGCAATAGAATCGGATCATCAATGTTTTCTTGCGCACGGCGAAAGTCATTTTGACGGCTTTCAAAACGGGCGCGATGCTCAAAGCCGATATCCAGCCAATCCACATCTGCGAAGGAATCGTAATCTTTGAGCCAGGTTTTATTCAGCTGTTTAACATAGCGCGGTGGCTCGGTTTCTTTTTGTGTCCCGTAGCTGCGACGCTCTACGTAATAACCATTCGCAGCTTTGGCAGCGGCCTTTTCTTCTGCCTTGATTTCAGCAAGACGTGCCTTGATTTTATTTTGTTGCTCAGTATCCTCTACTTGTGTCTCTGCAAGCGGTGCCTCTTCTGCCCAGGCCACGCCCCCTCCCAACCACCACAAGCTTGCGGTCGCCAGTGCGAGACTCATTTTTTTTAACTGCATGTAATTCTCCCGAAATTGAATGACTTCCAGCGGCCTGGTCAGTGTTTGCTAAAGACTTGCTTACTTTTTGAATTTGCTTTGATAATCAAAGCGGACTTTTTCGCGTCGCTCGATTTGTGTCACCCGGCCATCATGCACAGTGATCTCTATGGAGCCGTAGCCAGTATCCTTCTGTACCGCAGCAATGGCGGAAGCAACAGCAGCTAAAACAGCCGCATCCGTTGCACTCTCAGATTTATATTGTTCTGTAGACATATTGCCTCTCACTGCATTGAATGAACGGCATTATTTCAAACTATTTATAGTTTAAAAAATAATTATTTGTTATTTTTATATTTCTTTTAACTATATAGGGATTAAAAAAAATCCCGCACGTATGCGGGATTTGAGTTTGAGATTCGTAAAAACTAAATTAGAAGTTGTACTGCACCTGCACACGCAACGCGTCAGCAGTAAAGCTTTGGTAATCTTGGGTGCCTGTGCGGTTACCGGTAACCAAATTGTTACGCTTCATACGGTGGTATTCGGCCATAATTTCCACTTCTGGTGCCAATTGCCACTCTAGACCAAACTCCCAATCGTTAACATGGTTTTCTGGAGCGTTAGTTTCAGCTTTGTTATAACCATCAAAATATTGCCATTTGATAAATGGGATCAAAGTACCATTGGTCTCAAGGAACTGGAAATTATCAATTTTATACATGGCCTGAACATAACCGCCTTGCAAGTGTTTATCTTCAATTCTGTTCTGTGCTAAATCCAAGCCTGGTGTATTACCCCAGTTCCACTCTGCTTGTAGACCAAACGGTTGTGGATACATAATAAATGAAACACCTACGCGCTGATCTTCATACCCTTTGGCATTTTGAGCGCCAATAACAGGCTGAGCAGTAGTTGTGCCAGCTACAGTTGATCGACCTGTTGAACTACTAAGTGCACTGGAAGAGGACCCTGTACCGAAAGCTGAGTTGTAACGACCAATCGTAGGAACATATTGTCCATGATAGCCTTGAATACCCGCCTCATAAATCTGGCCAGTTTCAGTTTTCCATGGATATGTAGCCCGAGCCACTACATGATAATTATCGTTCGCATCGCTACGGTTTGCACCTTGACCATTATAGAGACCTAAAGCCAACATACCGTAATTACCTGAGTGCTTAAGCCCTTTGTCATTAATCTCTTTAAACATAGCTTGAACGTTCTCTGGGGTATAGTAATAGAATGCACCCGTATCGCGTTCGTCGCGAACCGCACTGTTCAATGCATCAACACGATCCATCGCTAAACGGTTTGAAGAGGACTGCAAGTTCTCAAAACCATAAGGCACTTTAGATTGACCGACACGAACCCGGTGTACTTTGGCTTTATCAATATTGATGTCACCGTACGCATCACGCAATTGTGCGATGTTGTTAGTACCACTGGCTGATGAAGCAAAATCTGGTTGAATGTAGTAGCTTAAATGATCACCATAATCGCCAAAAACAATGATACGTGCTCGGCGAATCAGAAAATTCTTGTCCGCATTAATAGAGTCATCGGTACCTACAGAACGATCAGACCATAAATCAACAGGATTTCTTGGGTTATCGCCGTCATCACCAATCATTTTAGTTACACGGTTCTGTACATAACCACGAATATTGACGCGACTTGTCCAACTTTTGCTCTCTTTTTTCTTTTGGACTTCTACTTCATTCGTACGGCCTTTCATAAGCAAGGCACCTTCTTCTTCAGTGAGTACGCCTTTTGCAACTAAAGCCTGTACGAGATCAATATTGGAATCTGCCATTGCGGTCAGTGATAAACCTGCAAGCAAGCCACCAGCCAACGCCGCAGACAAAATGCGGTGTAATTTTGAATTCATAAATTTTCCCTGATTGAATATTTCTATAAACAACGGGGCGTATTTTGAATAACAAATATGACACTTTAATGACAAACCTTACATATTTCTTACAACGGACTAGTATAAAAAAAGCCACCTTTAAAGGTGGCTTTTTCACATCATCTCTGAGTTAAGTTTCAGCACGCATGTGTGGGAACAGAATCACATCACGAATGCTGGGGCTATCAGTCATCAGCATGACCAACCGATCAATGCCGATACCACAACCGCCTGTCGGTGGCATGCCATATTCCAAAGCGCGGATAAAGTCGGCATCGTAATACATGGCTTCCTGGTCGCCCGCTTCTTTTGCTTTTACCTGGGCCTGGAAACGTGCAGCCTGATCTTCAGCATCGTTTAACTCACTAAAACCATTGGCCATTTCACGCCCGGTAATAAAGAGCTCAAAACGTTCGGTGATCTCAGGATGTTTATCGGATGCACGTGCCAGTGGTGACACCTCAACCGGGTAATCAATAATATAGGTTGGTTGCCACAATTGGCTTTCTGCGGTCTCTTCAAACAAGGCCAGCTGCAAAGCCCCTAAGCCGGCATGATCAAATGGTTTGACGCCAAACTTTAAAAGCTCTTTACGCAAGAACTCTGCATCGTTCAGTTGTTCCAGTGCGTACTGCGGTGCGTATTTCTGTATTGCACCAACGATAGTTAAACGCTCAAACGGCTTGCTTAAATCGACCTCTTTACCAGCGTAACTTAGCACGGCAGTGCCACGGGCGGCCATCGCTGCGGCACGGATACATTGCTCAGTAAAATCCATCAGCCATTGGTAGTCAGTGTAAGCAGCGTAAAACTCCATCATGGTGAATTCAGGATTGTGACGTACGCTTAAACCTTCATTACGGAAGTTACGGTTGATTTCAAACACACGTTCAAAGCCACCCACAATCAAACGCTTCAAATACAGCTCGGGTGCGATACGCATGAACATTTGCATATCCAGTGCGTTGTGATGGGTAATAAATGGTTTGGCTGAGGCGCCCCCTGGAATCGGGTGCAGCATCGGCGTTTCCACTTCAAGAAACTCATTTTCGTTCATGAACTGTCTGATCGCAGCCACTACTTTAGAACGCGCCTTGAACGTTTCGCGGGTTTCTTCTGAAGTGATCAAGTCGACATAGCGCTGGCGGTATTTGATTTCCTGGTCTTGCAAACCATGAAATTTTTCTGGTAACGGACGCAGGGATTTGGTGAGCAAACGCAATTCTGTCACATGCACAGACAACTCACCGGTACGTGTTTTAAACAATCGGCCCTTGGCACCTAAAATGTCACCCATGTCCCAATGCTTGAACTGGTCATACAAGGCTTCACCGATTTCGTCACGGGCAATGTACAACTGGATACGCGCAGAGCTATCCTGGATTGTGGCAAAACTGGCTTTACCCATCACCCGTTTGAGCATCATGCGCCCTGCCACCACGACTGGGATTTCCTGTGGATCAAGCGTTTCCTTGTCTGTCTCAGCATAGCTGGCTTGCAAGACAGCCGCTTTATGTTCAGGCTTGAAGTCGTTGGGGAAAACGGCCGCTTGGGTGCTCTGCGCCTGTTCGCGCATTAAACGCAACTTCTCACGACGTTCTGCAATCACATGATTTTCATCCACTGCGATCTCAGTGGCGTTATCTAGGTTGGAGTGTTGTGCTGTCATAGGGTATCCGGCATGCGCCTGCTTAATCTTAAACATGCTATTTTAGCATTGTTAAGGCTGATTTTCAGAGCATAGTCTGCGACGTTTCTTGCTGGAGTGGTAAATGAATACGGATCATGAATCCGTCTGGACTAAGATTCGTCGCTTTAACAAAGCCGCCATGGACTTCCACAATGTGCTTGGTCATGGCGAGTCCAATGCCATGCCCTTCAACTTGCGAGGCACGGCGACCACGGACAAAAGGCTTGAATATCTGTTCCAGCTCTTGCGGCTCTACGCCCCGGCCCTGGTCTTGAATTTCAAGAATAATCTCACCGGTACGGGCACTGTGCTGTAATTCAATGGTGACTTCACCATCGACCGGGCCATATTTAAGCGCGTTACGGATCACGTTATCAATCGCACGTTGCAATAACTCAAGTTGCCCAGCGAGAATCACAGGCTCATCCGGCATCAACAGCCGGATTTTGGCATCATGTTTTTCAAACATGACATCGCCAACGATGCCGGTCAGTAAGGCCTTTAAATCGACATCTGCTTTTTGCAACTTGTGGATGTCAGACTCAAAACGGAAAATTTCAAGCAGCTCGGAAATCATGCGCTCCATGCGCACCGCTTCAAGTTCCACACGTTGCAAAGAGCTTTGAATCTTTTGTGGATTTTGCATCGCCAAACCGACCGCCATCTGGATTCTGGCTAGCGGCGACCGCAACTCATGCGACACATGATGCATCATTTTAGACTGGCTTTTGATCATGTTATTCAAACGGATCGCCATCAGGTCAAAGGCTTCACCCAAGCCCGAGAACTCATCATGGGTGGCAGTGATTTTAGGGCTGACGCGCACCAGAAGATCGCCTTCTGCAGCACTCTTGAGATGGATTAGCAATAGTTTGATGGGATGTGCAATTGCCCAGGCAAGCACACTGGCAAAGAACAGATTTGCCAGAATACCCAGAATAAAAACTGGAAGAGGTAAGTTAAACACCATGGGCGCGTGTTCGTGCGCCAGTGTTTTCGCCAGAACTTCAGAAGGCTGTGTTTTGAGCCGTTCAGCGGCAGTGTGCAAGCTCTCGTGATGAGCAACGAGTTCGCGATTCAACGCCCACTGCGCAATATTGCCAACAATAATATCTGTTGAAACGAGCGCCAGAAAAAGTGCTGCAAATAACTTCCAGAACAGGCGCCCCATAGGCTTCGCAATAAGTGGTTATTCCCTAACCAGTTGATACCCAACGCGGTAAATGGTTTGGATCACATTTACCCCACCGGAAACTTCAGAAATTTTTTGACGGATACTACTTAAATGCACATCAATACTACGGTCATATTTAACCAGTGGGCGCCCCAGGGCTTTCACTGACAAATCTTCTTTACTGACGATAGTCCCGGCATGCTTGGCAAGAATCTCAATCAGGCTAAACTCAGTACTGGTGAAAACGATAGGCTTATCTGCCCAAAATACTTTTCTGCGCTCACTGGAAACCACCAGTTGACCGACAACAATATCGTTCCCTTTGGGACTGTCACTGGTATGGCGGCGCAAAATGGCACGTACACGTGCGACAAGTTCGCGTGGCAAACAGGGTTTTTGCACATAATCATCCGCACCCGCTTCCAGCCCTTCAATGCGGCCTTCGTTGTCATCTTTGGCGGTCAGCATCAATACAGGAATATCAGAATGCATACGGATATTGCGCAGGGTTTGCAAACCATCCTGCCCCGGCATCATCACATCCAGAATGACAAGGTCAAACTTTCCAGCAAGGACATATTGCTCGCCAGTTAACCCATCGTGTGCAGTTGTCACGGTGTAGCCTTCCTGCGTCAGGAATTCCTTTAGCATGTTGGCTAGTTCAACATCATCGTCAATCAACAGCAGCTTGCTCATTTATGTCCTTTTTGAGATTTACATTAGGCTCAATGTACTTTAGCCACGGAATCTTAGCGAACAAACAAATTCAATAACAAGCGTAAGTGACACATTTTTACCCAAGTTTTCAAACTGAATCGAAAATGTTAAATCAAATTAAAGTATACCGCAATTTTGTTTGATACAAAATTTAATCCGCAGTGAATGCTTCGCAGAGCTGGCTAAGTAATTGACCAAACAAGGGTAAAACGTCCTCCGGGCCATGCGGGCTGTCATCGTCGGTGCTGGCAATCAGGTAACTAATGGTCACTTTATCCAGGTTTTCACGGTAGGTCAGCCAGTGCTCAGAATCGGTTTCTGCAATCAGCTGGAATTTGTGAAATCCGGATTCGATAATTTCTGCCAGCATTTCTGGCGCCAAGCCTGCAAACAGCGTTTTAGCAATCGTGACTTGCGCCCTAGCATAATCCGGCTGATGCCCATCTTGCGTTAACGGCATCAATAAAAAAGCGTATAACATCAACGCAAAACATTGATACACACCCAGCATATCGAAGTCAGTTTGCAACTCATCTGCCGGATGACGTTCTGCAGCACGGATGGCTTGAAAAGTGAGAAAGCTGGCCAGGTAATGTGCTGAATCTTCTACGTCAGCACTGGCAAGGGCAGACTTCGCCTCCTCTACAGAAAGCGGCGTAGTGTCGGCTTGTGCCTGGCATAGTTGATGTAACAGCTTCAGGCGCGCTTCATAAGTCATTTCCATAAATATTCCTTTTATATATATTGTTGTGATAATCAGTCTACCTCTGGTAACGCCTCTAGGGCTTCCTGAAGTGACAGCCATTCACTTTCTACGCTATCCAGCTGCTTCTGGTTTTGCGCTTGCGTAATCAGTAAGTCCTGCAATTTTTCGCGCTGTGCGGCTTCATAGATGTTACTGTCAGCGAGTTGCCCTTCAATCGATTGCTTGGTTTGCTCAAGCTCAGCCAACTGCTTCTCTAATGCTGCCAGACTCTTGAGTAATGGCCGACGCGCTTGCAACCGTGCCTGCCGGTCTGCTTTTTGCTGATGGTAAACATTCTGTTTGTTAGCAGTAGTCTCTTGTTCAGCCAAGGCAGCCGGCGCAGCTTGCAGCAAAGACTGTTTGTAATCTTCAAGATCGCCATCAAAAACGGCTACCTGGCCTTCAGCGACCAGGACGAATTTTTCGCAGCACGTAGCCAGTAATGTCCTGTCGTGCGAGACCATCACCATGCCGCCTTCATACGCCTGCAAAGCCATCGACAGGGCATGGCGCATCTCAATATCCAGATGATTGGTGGGTTCATCCAGCAGAATCAGGTTGGGGCGCTGCCAGATCAACATCGCCAGCGCCAGCCGGGACTTTTCGCCGCCAGAAAAGGGGCCACATGGGCTTTTTGCCATCTCGCCCCTGAAATCAAAACCACCTAAAAAGTCCAACAGCTCTTGCTCCCTGGCCTTAGGGTCCAGGCGCTGCAAATGCATGAGCGGGGAGTCTTCGGCAATCAATTGCTCCAACTGGTGCTGCGCAAAATAGCCAATCCGCAAATCCTTGCCTTCAACCCGCTCACCGGCCAGCAAGGTTTCCGATTGGGCCAATGCCTTGATCAGGGTGGATTTACCGGCCCCATTTTTACCCAGCAAGCCTATGCGCTCACCAGGCCGGATCGCCAGATGCGCCAATTTGACCAGTGCTTGTGCGCTATAGCCCAACGCCGCTTGATTCATGACCAGCAAGGGGTCTGGCGCGGCGCCTAGCTCACGGAAACTAAAGCTGAAAGGCGAGTCCACATGCGCCGCACTGATCCGTTCCATCCGCTCAAGCGCCTTGATTCGGCTTTGGGCCTGGCGGGCCTTGGTCGCTTTGGCGCGGAATCGGTCAATATATTGCTGCAAGTGTGCAATTTGCTGTTGCTGTTTTTGATAGCTGGCTTGTTGTAACACCAACTTCTCGGCCCGTTGCCGCTCAAAATCGCTGTATCCGCCACGGTATAAGCTCAGTTGCCGCTGTTCGATATGCAAGATGTGATTCACCGTGTTGTCCAGGAACTCACGGTCATGTGAGATCAGCAACAAGGTACCGCGATAGGCACTGAGCCAGCCCTCCAGCCAAATCACCGCTTCAATATCAAGGTGGTTGGTTGGCTCATCCAGTAGCAGCAGGTCCGAACGGCACATCAGCGCACGCGCCAGATTCAAGCGCATACGCCAGCCCCCGGAAAAATCACTCACAGGCCGGTTGAGCTGCGCCTGCGTAAAGCCCAGTCCTGCCAGCAAAGCACTGGCACGCGCCTCTGCGCTATAGCCTTCAATATCAGCCAGCCGTTGATGCCACTCAGCGATCAGGATAGGATCTTGCGTACCTTCAGCCTCAGCCTGCGCCAACTTTAATTGCAGCGCATGCAGCTCTTCATCGCCTTCTAGCGTATAAGACAGGGCAGACTGGGCAAGCGCGGGTGTTTCTTGCGCCACATGGGCAATCACCCATTGCGGCGGAATGAGCAATTCACCCGCCTCTGCCACCAGCTCGCCCCGCAACAGGGCAAACAGGCTAGACTTACCGGCACCATTTGCCCCGGTTAACCCCACCCGATGACCTGGATGCAACTGAAAACTGGCCCCTTCGACCAAGGGCTTGCCTGCCCGCGAAAAAGTCAGCTGCTTAAATTGGATCACGCTTGAATACCTTTGAACGACATCGAACAGCAAAAGAATCGCATTTTAAACGAATCATGCCCAACCGGTGGATAAATCCCAGCAAACAGGGCTTAAGAAACAGCAATCTAGGAAGAAGGCTGAAGGCGGCGCAACTGTTTTCGAGTAAAATAGTCACACAAATAAATAATATCTTTTTTGTCCTGCAAAACCCCTAATATGCCTCTGCAAAAAATCAAACGCTGGCTGCTCTCTTTATTGATCGGCCTCCTTATCCTGTTGGCAGGCATCGTAGGCGTCATCCAATTTTATGTGTTTCCGCACATTGACGATTACCGCGGACAAATTGAGCAAAAGCTCAGTGCATCGCTGAATCAGCAAATCACCATTGCCAGCATTGCCATCCGCTGGCGCGGGCTGGCACCGCAAGTGACATTGGGCAAAGTGACCCTGTTTGACAGCCAACACCGCCCGGCGCTGGAGCTGGCGCAAGTCACCACCCGCCTATCCTGGAGCAGCCTGGCATTACTCTCCCCCTCCTTGGTGAGCCTCAGTATCGACGCACCTACCTTGGTGATCAGGCGGACGGCCAGTGGCGAAGTCTTTCTTGCCGGGATGTCTATGTCTGGGCAGGGCAATCCGGCTTTTGCAAACTGGCTGTTGTCTCAACGGCGGATCAAAGTATCTAATGCGACAGTGACCTGGCTGGACGAGCAACGGCAAGCGCCGCCTTTGCTGCTCAAGGATTTGAATATTGAGATATTGACACCGGTGTGGCAACGGTTGTTACACCGTCACAGCATCCATATCGACACGCTGGTTTCAAGAGGCACCCAACAGCGTATTCATGTTGAAGCGGTTGCGGTTGGTGATGATGTTGCCAAACCTGAAGCCTGGCATGGTGAGCTTTCGTTACGCCTTCCAGAAACCGATCTGGCCGCATGGCGGCCCTGGATAGACCTGCCGATAGACCTGACTGCCGGCAAAGGGAACCTGACCACCACGCTGGCCTTTGATAAGTTGCAACTGCAACGCCTGGCTGCACAGGTGGCGCTCAACAATGTTGCCGTCTCGCCTGCGCGCACGTCACAGACTTTTATTGCTAAAACGCTGAGTGGGGAAGTACGCTGGCAGCGTGTGGAACAACGGCAGATGCTCACCCTCAAGCACTTTTCTGCCGACATTCAGCCTGGGTTGACCCTTGCTGATGCCAACGGCGAACTGCAATGGGACCAGCATGGTCATGAAGCCACACTCACCCTCAAACAACTGGGCCTGAGTCAAAGCGATCTGCTGGCACAATGGTTGCCGGCGGATGCAACACTGACCCGTTATCTTGAAAATATGGCGCCTGCCGGTAACGCGACCCAACTAAAGGCCCGCTGGCTTTACCATGAAAACCAGTGGCAAGACTATGCCATTACGGCAGGCTTTAACCATTTACACGCCAAAGCCTATGAGCAACTCCCCGGCTTGCAAAACTGGGCTGGGCAACTCTCGATCAAGCCGAATGCAGGCAGCCTGGAGCTGGACACCCGTGATGCGGTGATTGAACTCGCTGGATTGCTGCGCTGGCCATTACCGATAGACCAATTGCAAGGTGAAGTTGAGTGGCGTAATAACGGGCAGAAAATGCTCATTACCACCCACAATCTTCACTTTGCCAACCCCCACCTCGCTTTACGGACCAACCTGGAATACCAGTTGGGTGCCACCGGTGGCGACACCATACAACTACATAGCCAGATAGAACGCGGCGACGCTAAATTCGCTTCGTTTTACTACCCGCTGCTGCTGGACCAGACAACGTTACATTGGCTGGATACCTCTATCCTGAGTGGCCAGATCAGGCATGGTGAAGTCATAGTCAAAGGCAAGGTCAAGGACTTTCCGTATGTGAATGCCGCATTTCATTCCGATCCCGCGCTGGGCCTGTTCAGGGTCACCGCACAGCTGGATCACGCCAAGCTTGAATACGGCACTGACTGGCCGCAGGTACAAGATATAGACGCCTTTCTTAAATTTGAAGGCAAGCGCATGGATATTACGGTTAAAAATGCCACCACCGTTGGCCAGCACATTACACAAGCCCAGGTAGAAATCCCCAGACTGGATGCGGACGACCCCATTCTGAGCGTAAAGGCTGCCGCAACCGGCAGCTTGGAGCAAGGCATAAAATTCGTGAATACCAGCCCGGTCAAGCAAGTGGCCATGGGCTTTACCGACACACTCAAAGCCACCGGGGCCGCAGACCTTAAACTGGCCTTGCAAATCCCGCTCAACAACGTGGATGCCAGCCAGTTCCAGGGTGACTATGCCATCAAAAACGGGCATATTGCGGCCAATACGCAAATGGCCATGCCCGAAATGAGCAATATCAACGGCCATCTCAAATTCAATGAAAAAGGCCTGCAAGCGCAAGGTATACAACTCAATTTGTTTGATAACCCTGCCATGCTCAGCCTAACGACGCGCCCGGACAAGTCAGTGATTATTCAGGGCAGCGGCCGTATCACTGATGCTGCGCTCAAAAAGTTGGATAACAATCTGTTAACACGCGCGCTGCACGGCACCACAGACTGGAAAAGTAATTTGCTGATACAGGCCCCTAACCTGAGGCTGGATATCCGTTCCCAGCTGATTGGCATGGCCATTGACTTGCCCGAGCCCGCGAAAAAAAGTGTCGACACCCCTGCCAACCTGATCATACGCGTACGCCAGGAAACCAACCAGCCTGACAAGATTGCGGTTGATTACAATGAGTGGCTACATGCCAACCTGTTCCGGCAAGTGAATGGCGATACGGCCACTATCACTGCCGGTGAAATCGCCATTAACACGCCTGCCAGGTTACCTACGGGCAATGGCATTAACCTTAGGGCGGATTTTCCCAAGCTTAACCTTGACGAATGGTTGCCAACGCTTACCCAGGCTGGAAACACGCAAAGTGGCAGCCCTTCTTCACTTGCACTCAATCAAGTGGAGCTGACGGCTGGCACGCTGCATATATTTGACCGTAACCTGCACCAGATCAAACTGAATATCACGCCCGAAAGCGAACGTCTCAAGCTGCTGATTCAAAGCCAGGAGCTGGCAGGCGAAGCCAACTGGTTATCTGGCAAACCAAACAAGCTGGTCGCGCGCCTCAACTACCTGCGGGTACCACGCACGCCGGATAACGATAATATTGCGCCGCTTTCCGAAGCACGCAAGCTGGACATGACTTATCCAGAACTGGACATTACCGCGCAAGACTTCCAGTTTGGCGACAAACAATTAGGCAGCCTGGAGTTGAAAGCGGTAAACAGCAGTGAGAGCTGGGTCATCCAGCGCATGAACATCACCAATCCAGACAGCCAGCTGACCGCAGATGGCACTTGGCGCAACTCGGTGCGCAGCCCGCAGACACAGCTCAAATTCACCCTGAACTCCAGCAACCTGGGTAAAACCTTGCAGCGTTTTCAGCCAGGAGGAGGAGAAATGGTTAAAGGCGGCACCGGCAGCATGAACGGTCAATTAGGCTGGCCAGGTAGCCCGCATGAGTTTGCTGTCGAACGCCTGGACGGCAACTTCAGCATGCAGCTTGAAAAAGGCCAGATTTTAAAAGTGCAACCTGGCGTGGGACGCTTGCTCGGCCTGTTGAGCTTGCAGAGCTTGCCGCGACGCTTGACGCTGGATTTCCGTGACCTGTTTAGTGAAGGGTTTGCCTTTGACAAAATCACCTCCACCGCCAATATCCGTGACGGCATTTTGCACAGCGACGACTTGTTTATGACCGGCCCGGCTGCGGAAGCCAGAATCAAGGGAGAAACCAACCTCAAGACTGAAACACAGCGCCTCAATGTGCGTGTCGTGCCGCATATTTCCGACTCGGTCTCACTTGCAGCGCTGGCGGGCGGCCCCATAGTCGGTGTCGCCGCCTTTGTTGCGCAAAAACTGCTGAAAGACCCACTCAACAAAATCAGTGCCAGTGAGTATATGATTACAGGCACCTGGGATAATCCGCAGGAGGCAGACGGGGATAAAAAAACGCCCTCCAGCCCTGCTGTTCAGCCCTTAAAAAATCTGCATTAATGTCAATATCAAGCTTTTAAACCGGGAACTTGCCATGGCCGACAATAAAACCAAAAAACTCAAATCCTCAGCCAATGATGATATCGTCAAAGTTGCGGCGATCCAGATGGCTTCCAGCCCGAGTGTTTCTGCCAATCTGGTTGAAGCCAAACGCCTGATTGAAATGGCCGCCAAAGCAGGCGCCAAATTAGTGGTCCTGCCCGAATACTTTTGCATCATGGGCTTAAAGGACTTTGACAAGGTCACCATCCGCGAAAAACCGAATGCCGGCCCTATCCAGCAGTTTTTAAGCAAAACAGCGAAAGCCTACAAAATCTGGATTGTCGCTGGCACGGTGCCGCTGGAAAGCCACTACGCCAACAAAGTGCGCAACAGCTGTCTGGTGTATAACGACAAAGGCGAACAAGTCGCCCGTTACGACAAGATTCACCTGTTTGGCATGGATATGGGCACCGAGCATTACCATGAAGAAAACACTATTGAACCTGGTGATACCGTCGTCACCGTAGACACCCCTTTTGGCCGGATCGGGCTATCGATTTGTTACGACTTGCGCTTTCCCGAGCTGTTCCGTGCCATGGGCGACGTCGACATGATTGTCGTGCCCTCAGCCTTTACCGAAACCACCGGCAAAGCACATTGGGAAACCCTGGTACGTGCACGCGCGGTAGAAAACCTGTGCTACGTGGTTGCGTCTGCACAAGGCGGCTACCATTTATCTGGCCGCGAAACCCATGGCAACAGTATGATTGTCGACCCGTGGGGCGTAGTGCTTGACCGCTTACCACGCGGTTCAGGCATTGTGATTGCCAATGTTAACCGCAACTATATTAAAAACCTGCGCGAAAGCTTGCCTGCGCTTAAACACAAAACGATTAAAGCACTTTAATGAAAACCCTGAGCAGGATGGCGGCACTCTTAAGCCAAGAGTCACTCAAACCTTAACCCACTTGCTCACCAGATGCTGAAAGTAAACTAGACCCATGACGCAAACACACCTGACCACGGCCAACGATTTACTGCTCCGCCCCGCCGGACTGGATGCTGAAGCACTGACCAATGTGCTCTCAGGCATGATGACGCACAACATCGACTACGCCGACCTTTATTTTCAGTATAGCCGCAGCGAATCCTGGGGCCTGGAAGAAGGCCAGGTCAAATCCGGAAGTTTTAATATTGACCAAGGCGTTGGTGTGCGCGCCGTGAGTGGCGAAAAAACCGCTTTTGCCTATTCGGATGACATTCATCTCGACGCCCTGCAACAGGCTGCCAGCGCGACCCGTGCTATCGCCAGCCTGGGACAAGAAAAAACCGGCCATAGCATCGTGACACGCAGCCATGTGCCGCTTTACCTGCCACAAGACCCCATCGCCAGCCTAAGTGCTGACGCCAAGGTCAAGCTGCTCGAAAAACTTGAGCGTTACGCCAAAGCGCAAGATCCACGCGTCACGCAAGTCATGGCCTCCATGGCTGCCGAGTATGAAGTCGTGATGGTCGCCCGCAGCGACGGTGTCATGGCTGGCGATGTGCGCCCGCTGGTAAGGGTCTCGCTGCAAGTCATCGCCGAGCACAATGGCCGTCGCGAACAAGGCTCTAGCGGTGGCGGTGGCCGTTTTGATTACAGCTACTTCACCGATGAAGTGCTGCAAGACTACGCACAAAAAGCCGTGCATCAAGCCCTGGTCAATCTAGACGCGCGCCCTGCCCCTGCGGGCAGCATGACTGTCGTCCTCGGCAGCGGCTGGCCTGGCATCTTGCTGCATGAAGCCATCGGTCACGGCCTCGAAGGGGACTTTAACCGTAAAGGCAGCAGCGCCTTCAGCAACATGATCGGCCAACAAGTGGCCGCCAAAGGCATCACCATCGTCGACGACGGCACTATCAAAGACCGCCGCGGCTCGCTGACCATGGATGACGAAGGTAACGCCCCGGAAAAAACCGTCTTGATTGAAGACGGCATTCTGCGCGGCTACATCCAGGATACGCTCAACGCCCGCCTGATGGGCATGAACCTCACCGGCAATGCCCGCCGCGAAAGCTACGCGCATATCCCCATGCCGCGTATGACCAACACCTACATGCTCAACGGCGACAAAGACCCGCAAGAGATTATCAAATCAGTCAAAAAAGGCCTCTACGCAGCCAACTTTGGCGGCGGCCAGGTGGATATCACCAGCGGAAAATTCGTCTTCAGCGCCGCTGAAGCCTACATGATTGAAGATGGCCAAATCACCTACCCGGTGAAAGGTGCAACCCTGATTGGTAACGGCCCGGACGTACTGACACGTGTCAGCATGGTCGGGAATGATATGGCGCTGGATAGTGGCGTGGGGACTTGCGGCAAGGAAGGTCAGAGTGTGCCTGTGGGGGTAGGACAACCTACGTTGAGGATTGACGGGTTGACGGTGGGTGGGACTTCAGCCTAGTTAATTTTAATTAGCTTTTGATATCTAAACTCTTGGATAAGCTAGCTATTACAATAGTCTGAGATCAGTATACAAACAAATAGTAAATTTTAATGCTCATTTTAATTGCCGCTTTAGGTCGCTAATTTGCGAACATAATTAGGTAGAGTTTATATGGACTACATTACCGTTCTCACGCATATTGATCGCCTGAAGAGTTCCATAGGCGTGATAGGGAAGGGAGAGCAATCTGCTCGTCTACGTGGAATTCAGGCACAAATAATAGAGTTCATGATCCAAGTAGTAGGTCCCAAAAGCTCTTTTGTTCGTATGGCCGAGAATGCTGGTGGCATCTCTGAATACTACGCATCAATTCTGAATTCCTCGCTAGACTCACTGCGGTCGCACATAGAAGCTGGTTTGCTTGACGAAATTTCACCTACTCGTCGAGCACAACTTGATGTTGTATCTGACTTTCTGGAGCAGGCTCAGTTGCTACTTGGAGCTAAAGGAGTTCATCCGGCGGCCCCGATCGTTCTTATAGGCGCATCTCTTGAAGAGTTCTTACGCACATGGATTGATGAGGCTGATATTTCCTTAGGCCAGCGAAAACCATCTATAGACAGCTACACTCAAGTATTGTTAGCAGAGAATCTAATATCCAAACAAGATGCAAAGGACATTACTGCATGGGCTGGCTTAAGAAATCAAGCAGCCCATGGTGAATGGGAGGAAGTCTCAAACAAACAACGAGCATACCTCATGCTTGAGGGTGTCAACCTTTTCATGCGAAAGTATAGTAACCCCAAATGAACTCTATAATTTAAGACTTTAAATACGCATATGGAAGCCTTGTAGGGTGGGCAATTCGTTGCCCACGCGGCCAGTAATTCCTGAATAGATCTGCACCCAACCATCTCCATCACATTTGAAGTTACCTCGCGTGGGCAACAAGTTGCCCACCCTACGGCCTTATTAGTTTATAACTTCAAATTACGCAGACCAAACCAAGCGATATACGCATAACAAATCACTGGTAACACAAAGGCATGATGTATTCCCAAGCGATCAGCGAGCAAGCCGGTCAAAAGTGGGATCACTGCGCCGCCCACAATCGCTGTTGCGAGCAAGCCTGAGCCTTTTTTCTCTTGGCCTGCTTTTAAGCCTTTAATGCCGAGTGTGAAAATAGTCGGGAACATAATGGAGTTACACAAGCCGACCAGCACCATGGTAGCAATCGCCAGATTGCCTGTGCTTTGCATGGAGACCAGAATAAACATGACTGAGAGCAATGCGTGGGTGATGAGCACCTTGGCGGGGGCGAATGCCTTGAGGGTGAAGATGCCGATAAAGCGGCCGACCATGGCGCCGCCCCAGTACAAAGCCACCAACGGTGCGGCCTGGGTTTCAGCGACATGGCTGATTTCCATCACATAGTTGACCAGAAAACTGCCTATAGACACTTCAGCACCCACATAGGCAAAAATGCCGATTACGCCCAATAGCAGGCCTTTTTCTTTTAATACTTCAGACCAGCGGCTCTGGTCCGCTTCTGCGCTTTCCATGCCTGACAGGTTGAGTTTGGAGAGCACCAGCGCAATCACAATTAAGACGCCTGCAATCAGAAAGTAAGGGTAGACGACGCCTTCCGCATACACGGAATTGGTGAGTCCAGAGAGGATGAAATAAGCGCCAAAAAACGGGGCGATAAAGGTGCCGAGTGAATTAAACGCTTGCGCCATGGTGAGCCTGGAAGAAGCGGTTTCTTTAGGGCCGATGATGGAGACGCATGGATTCGCGGCCACCTGCAATAATACGATGCCGGACGCGAGCACGAACAAGGCGCCTAGGAACAAGGCGTAGGTATGCAACAACACCGCCGGGTAAAAAAACAGGCAGCCCAGTGCAGCCAGGGCAAAGCCGATCACCATGCCCTTTTGGTAGCCGACTTGCTCAATCAACTTGCTGAAAGGAATGGAGGTCAGGCCATAAGCGGCAAAAAAGCAGAACTGGATTAAGGCCGCCTGGGCATAGCTCAGGGAAAAGATGGCTTTGAGGTAAGGCACCAGAATATCGTTCAGGCAGGTGATAAACCCCATCATAAAAAACAGGATGGTCAGCGAGGTGAGTGCTTTTTTGTACATATTTATTTTAAAAAATAATGAATTGCCGTCACTACACCATAGATGCGCAGACTTTGGAAGAGCCTCCATGATTTTGTAAATCCAGTGAACTTGCGTGGGAAAACTGCTTCAAACAGCAAAAATAGCTGACACATATCAAATTCCCTGCATATTCAGGAAGTTAGCCGCTTGACCATGACGGGTTGCAGTTTGTAATATGACTAAGACAAGGCCACAAGCTTTATTTTCATTCATCTCTAGACCAAGGAGTTATGTATGGCAACCAGCAAGACCACTGATATATCTGCAAAAAAAACCAGCGCCAAAAAAGCGGCCCCTAAAACTGACACCCCAAAAACCAAATCTGCCAGCCCCCGTAAAAAGTCTGTCAAACCTTCTATTATCACCAGCGAAGAGCGTTACAAGATGATTGAAGTTGCGGCTTACTATATTGCAGAGAAAAACGGCTTTGGTGATAGCCACATGGATTATTGGCTACAGGCTGAGAAAGAAATTGACCACAAGCTGAATGCCTGATGACTCGATCGCCAGGCTTACATCGTCAACTTATTAAGATGCATTCAAAGCCTGGCTATCATCGGTTAATGCTTTTGCGGTGCATTAAACGAACGATAAATTGGATCTTTACGTGCAAACCGAATATCGGCTCCACTGTGTTTAACGTATTCAAGATACGAAACAATCACCGGATGACTCAAACGTAGTCCATAGGCAATATAGGGATAATCCGACAGGGGCACATCCCGTTCAAAAAATTTCCAGTGAGGGCTTTTGTTATAAAAGCGCTCCACCAGACTAGTGACAGCCACCAGTTGGTATTGCCCCCGTGGACCAAGTGCAAGCCACGGACCTCCAGAATCACCCACAGTAGGCATGGGTAAGTGCTGGTCATATTGCTGGGTTTTGACGTTTAAGCGATTTACAGCAAGCAATACATTATCCAGATGCGCAAGCTCTTTGGTATATTCGAATTGTGCACGCGACTTGAGATGCAGCATTTCGTCCTCTAACTGATAAGGTGCTGGCAGGATCTCTGTGAAATCTTTTACCGTTTGTATGATTAATCGCTCGCCACAACGCGGTTGTCTTGTATCAGGCTCAAGATAACCTCGCCCATATCCGCAAATCATCAACTCATCCGGTAAGGGCTCATCCTGCATAATTTCTAGAGGCTGAATATTCTCGGGGACAGTGGCCTCAAATACCAACACGGCAACATCAAGGGTGATATCTTCGGAAACTTCTTCATAAGGCCGATAAAATGTCTGCCGAATCTTCACATCCTGAAGACCTAATTGATCTGCCTGCGCAATTTTGACATCAGGCAAGCCGTCAGATGCTCCCAATTTAGCTTCTCGCAAGCAATGGGCGGCTGTGATGAGGGTCAGAGGCTTGACCCCAACGACAATCGCACTACAAACCGAATCGTAATACTCCCAGGTATCTGTGGAGTGTAAAAAATGTGCATGTTGAATATTGATTTTAACCGTGGAGATCGCCTGGGCAGGGAAGGTTTCACCGTGTATCAGTGCCCATGTCGAACTAGGCCATGCAAACATCAACAGCCAAAGCCATGTTCTGCACAGGCATCTGACACACAATGCACTCTTCAATACTCTAGCCATAGCGCGTAGCCTCGATGACGGACTCACCCCCATACTACGCCCCCAAATTATTGTGGCAAGTTTTTTTGTGCGTTATTTCTTAAAACAATGGGACCAAAACAGGTTTCAAGTGCTGGATCATCGTCATCGCATGAAATAAATGAATATCCATCAGGCCGGAATAGTAAATAGGAGACCACCTCTTTATTTGTGTCAGTGACTTGCTTGGTACAGTCTTTTGCTTTGTTGCTCTGTGTGACTCGATGCGTCAGCTTAAAAAAACCATGCTCATCTGGTTGAGGTGTCACTTCATATTTGGCTTCAAGTTGCTCGTCACCACTGGTAAATGCCGCAACCCCATCTTCACGAAACCAGTAAGTTTCCATACATTCAGTTTCTGGCACCTTGGATTCCCAATAACCGATCAAAGGGTGTTTAAGAGAGCGTGGATCCTCAGCATACGCTGAGGGAATATTTAATAAAGAAGTTACTCCCAGGCTCAAAGATAGCAAGCAAAATAAAGCCTTTTTGTTTTGTATGACTGTCATGATTTTCTCCTGATGACCTTGCACGATTTACGTGATTGTTTAATTTTTTCAAAGCAAAGGTACGTTAACGATGCCCCACAATCATCCCAAACAATCCACAGCCCATTAATGATTGTCACGAACATCGCCTCTGTGACTTGAACGGACAAAAAAAAATCCCCAACGCCAGTTGGGGATTTTTATATCAGGAATAACTAATAGCAGTATTCGTGAAAAAGTCTTATTTCATCACGCGGTTACGGTATTCACCAGTACGGGTATCGATCTCAATTTTGTCGCCCTGGTTTACAAACAGAGGCACTGGAATTTCGAAACCGGAAGCGATTTTGGCTGGTTTCATGACTTTACCTGAGGTATCACCTTTGACTGCTGGCTCGGTGTAAGTGATTTCACGCACTACAGTGGTTGGCAGTTCGATAGAAATGGCTTTGCCTTCATAGAAACGCACTTCACATGGCATACCATCTTCAAGGTATGGCAGTGCATCTTCCATAAACTCAGCGTCTACATCATACTGGTTGTATTCAGCGTCCATAAATACGTAAGTTGGGTCTGCAAAGTAAGAGTAAGTCACTTCTTTCTTTTCCAGCACGATGACATCAAACTTGTCCTGTGCGTTGTAGACGTTTTCGCTAGGCGCTTCAGTCAACAAGTTTTTCATTTTCATTTTAACCACAGCCGCGTTACGGCCGGATTTGTTGTATTCAGTTTTTACAACCACCATCGGGTCGTTGCCAATCATCACTACGTTGCCAACGCGGAGTTCTTGAGCGATTTTCATAATAAGCCTTAATTTGTATGCGGGATTTGAAAACGCCGGATTATACCCGATATGCATGACATTTCTCAAGAAAACAAGGCATTAAGTAGTTACGTATGCAAATGACTGTGTTGGTCGCTACGCAGCAGCGAGTTTGACTGCATATAGGGCCTTGCTGCCTGCGCTAGATGCACCTTGCACCTGAATACGCCTACTCACTTAAGCCCATGTTTTCTTAATAAATTTTCTCAATAAAATTGACCAACTGCGTGGCGAGATCGGACTGCTGTGATTGTTTTGATTTAAACGCCTGTGCATGGCTGGCAAGCGCGGGCAAGGCCTCCAGCAATGATGGCCATAGCGCTGGGCTCCATTCACCGCGCGCCCAAGCCAGCATGGCTAGGCGCAACAGGTCAGCCACCGGCAAATCCGCCTGCGCCAGATAGTGATCGAGAAAGGCATTGAGTTTAATCAAGTGCGTTTCTTCGCTTTGTTGATAGGGCAGCCAGATCATGGGTTTGCCCGCCCAAAGTGCCCGTATCCAGCTATCCTCACCGCGCACAAAATTGAAATCACACAGGTAAAGCAAACGATCATAATCCGCTTGTGATAAAAACGAGATGACTAAAAACGTGCACTGTTGGCGCTGGATTTGCTCGCCCACACGCAATGCAGCCACCCCCAGCACATTTGCCAGCATGGGGGCCACCGTTTCTGGCACCAGCACACGCACTGGTTGCGGGGAATGGACAAGAGAGGCCACCAGCGCCGCCAGCGGGGCATGCGCATAGCAAAACAATGAGAGTGTGAGTGACTGCGGTGCAGCGGTCAGCATAGGTGCAAATTCAAATGCGGACCAGTCTGCGGTGGCCTGCCATGCAGGCAAGCTGGCCTCACGTAACAAGCCACCCGTTTGTGGCGTAAAGCCAGGATAAAAGAAATAACGAATCAAACCATTGGCTTGCGGTGAGGGGTGGGCATGAAAGCCCTCGACCCAGCGTTCTGCGGATAAATAATCCACATTGACCCAAGTAACCTGAGCGCCCAGCATGGCCTGCTGGTAAGCCTCTGGCAAGCCGCAGCCAAAGGTTTCAATGACGACGTCGGCGGTTTGCGAGAAATCTGCATCCGCGGTCCAATGTTGTAACTGGATATGCGCATGCCCTGCCCTGGCAAACCGCTCGGCCAAGGCAAGGTCATCTACCCATAACCGTAAGGCGATACCGTATTCCTCAGCCAATTGCCTGGCCAAGCGCCAGCAGACGCCAATATCACCAAAGTTATCCACCACCTTGCAAAAAATATCCCAGCGGCTGTGTTTAAGCGCAGAGGGGATGGCGTGAGCTGGAGATGAAGCAAGCATGGGAATAGGAAAAAATGTGAGAGAACCCACACAAGGCAGAAAACGCGTAGTCTACCCGATCTTGCCCGCTACGGGCAGCGGGGAGTTTATGCCGCAGAGGCTGTGGTCATTTCAGCAGTTTCCAGCCAAGTCAGTTGCAACAACTTGGCATCGGTAGAGGCACGATGTGGCTCCAAGGCCATTTGTTCACGCAGGCGCTGCTTGGTGTCATGCCAGATGGCTTTCTGCTCCATGGTGAGCGTGAGACCCAAGTCTTCAAGCTTGAATTGCGGGCTCAAATCAGCTGCCTCATACAAGCGGTGTAACCAGACAAAATCCTGATACCAGCCATCGGTATATACCGTTTTGCCATTGAGCATATGATTTAAATGCAAAGCAATTTCGCGTGCTGTCGCGCCATCGCTCTCCAGCGACTGGCGGGATTGGTGATGCAGTTTTTCCGCCTCATCATCCCAATGCAGCCAGTCAGCATGCGGCTGGACTTGTGCACTCCAGGTCTGCCCACTGCGATCGACATAGCCGATCTCTACCGGATAACTACCAGCGCCAAAGCCGGAGGCTTCAATGTCCAGGATGATAGGTGGGTTCATGGCAATTCTCTGCATTGTTTTTCTAATGTAGTCATCGTCAAAAAGACGGACTTCTTTAATCAACCAGAATTATACGCAGGAATGTGACGTGCAAATGAATTAAAAGCATTTGTTTTCAACCGCTTATTAAAACTTAGCCCAACACACTTAGCTGGACATTTTACTAGCTGACTATTTTATCTATTAGTCGGTAAACACTGTGGAATGTCCGGCGACTCCTTGCGCTCAGGCATAACGGATATCAATAATTTCATATTCGGTTTCAGCGCCTGGCGTCACCACGCGGATGGTATCCCCCAGATTTTTGCCCAACAGGGCCTTCGCCATCGGCGAAACCCAGGAAATATACCCCTGCGAAGGATCCAGTTCATCCTGGCCAACAATCCGTATGGTTTTTTCGCTGTCATCGCCAAGGTTAAACAAGGTAACCCAGGCGCCAAAATACACTTTCTCGGTATTGGTCTGAGTCTGGCTGTAGACAATCTCGGCAGCATCCATGCGTTTGGTTAAAAAACGGATGCGTGAATCAATCTGCCGCAAACGGCGTTTACCATAAATATAATCACCGTTCTCGCTACGGTCACCGTTACCCGCCGCCCAGCTCACCACACGGACCACCTCTGGCCGGTCCACTTTAATCAGGTATTGAAACTCTTTCTCCAGGGCGGCATAGCCCTCGGGGGTGATGTAATTTTTTTGTTCAGCCATTCCACTTCGTATCCATTTTTGCGATATCCATTTTTCAGCGACGGACGCGGTTTCCAGCAGCGATATGCTTGTCGAGCATACCATACAACGGTTTTTTGGTGCTGCCAGCCTGGGTAGAAATGCTTACGTCGCCTGACATTTATGAATCTTTTGTGAAGTTTCGATTAAAGTGCTTTAGTAAACAATTTGTTTTACGTAAATGGCTTGAAGCGTTGCAATCCGCACGCCTGTGCTGGCCAAAGGCTAGCGGTTTAGTTTGTCCCTGAGGAATTGCATGAAGAAGTCTCTCTCTCATTTGAATGTCGGCACCCGTTTGTTTTTAAGCTATGCCGTGCTGATTTTATTTACTACCTTTATTTTTGTGATTGCTTGGCGCGGGTTTAGTCATATCCACCAGACCTGGCAACAGTTTGAAACCGTCCAATTGACCAAACGAACCCAGATCGAAAACGCCAGCAAGGGCTTGGGGGATGCGGTACACCACTTTAAAAATTACATCCTGAGAGGGGGCCGCGAAGCCCGCAAATTTGAACAAGGCCTCAATGATATTGAACAAGCCATGCAAGCCTATGCGGCCACCGGCGCGCTCAATGCCCAGGAAAAAGAGATTTTAGGTAATATTGCCCTCGCCCTGACCACTTATCGTGATGCAATGAAGCGCAGTGAAGCACTCAAAACAGAAGGCATGGGCGTGACGGAGATTGATGCCACGGTCAAAGGTGCAGATAAGCCCTTGAGCCACTCGCTCAGGCTGTTGATGGATATGAATATCGCAGGCGTGTCGGATGCCTCAGCGAAATTTGCATCCACCATCGCCAGTGCAAACAAGCAAATCGAAATCGCCTTAGTGGTCGCCATCGTCATGGCCATGCTGATTGCCTGGAAAATGACCCACTCCATCACCAGACCGCTAGATCAGGCACTGAGCATGTCGCAGCATATCGCCAATGGTCAGTTTATTGTTCATGCAGCGGCACAAGGGAGCGACGAGACTGCCCGGCTGTTAAACGAAATGCAGCGCATGCAAGCCAATATTCAGAACATCGTGCAATCCCTGAATGAAATGTCCAGTCAGCACCGGGCCGGCATGATTGATTACCGTATCGACAGCAGCCAATTTGCAGGCGCCTACCAGCAACTTACCAGCGGCATCAACCAAATGGTTGAGGAGCATATCCAGGCACAAACACAGTCTTTGCAGGTGGTGACCGCTTTTGGTGAAGGCGATTTTAACCAGCCACTCGCCACCTTCCCTGGTCAACGCAGCTATATCAACCAAAGCATTGAGCAAGTGAGACAGAATTTCAAACGCCTGATGGAAGATGTGCATACGCTGTCAGCGGCGGCGGAACAAGGCCAGCTCTCGACACGCGTCGATGAATCACGTCATCAGGGTGAATTCAGGCAAATTGTGGCCGGCTTTAACCAGACTCTGGATGCCGTGGTCACGCCCTTGCAGACCACGGCGCATTATCTGGACCAGATGGCTGCAGGCCATATTCCAACCCAGATTGACACCCAGTTTTCCGGTGACTTTAACCTGATGCAAACCAGCCTACAGCACTGCGCACAGGCGATTCACCAGTTGATCAGCGATGTTCACCACCTGGCCTCGGACGCACAACAAGGCAAACTGGATACACGGGTAGACGTTGAAGCACACGCCGGGGATTTCCGCCAGATTATCCAGGGCATCAACCAGACCCTGGACGCGGTGGTCTCGCCGCTACATGTGGCGGCAGACTGCGTCAAACGCATTGCGGCAGGAGATCTGCCAGCGCCTATCCATAACCAGTACCATGGCGATTTTAAGGTGTTGATCAACAACTTGAACACCTGCATTCTGTCCGTGAAGCGACTGGTAGCCGATACGCGGCAGATTGCCGATGAGGCACATAAGGGCCAACTTTACAGCCTGGTGGATGTGACGGCGCATGCCGGTGATTTCAGGCTGGCTTTGCAAGGCTCGCAAGAGATTCTGCAGCGAATGGTGGCGCCGGTGAGCACCGTCAAACAAGCGGCTGAAACCATACAGGTGGCAGCCGCAGAAATTGAAAAAGGTAATAATGACTTGTCACGCCGGACCGAGACACAGGCCAATGCCTTGCAAGAAACCTCAGCCAGCCTGGAGACACTGACCAGCCATATCAAGCAAACCGCCGACCACGCCCGTCAGGCGCGCCAGCAGGCCAGCCAGGCCAACCAGATGGCGCTGCAAGGTGGCGAGGCCTTTAAAGCGCTGTCGACCACCATGCAAGGCATTAATGACACCTCAGACCAGATTGCCCAAATCACCAGCGTGATTGACAGCATCGCCTTCCAGACCAACATCCTGGCACTGAATGCCGCAGTAGAAGCTGCGCGGGCCGGTGAGGCTGGCCGCGGCTTTGCCGTCGTGGCGGGCGAAGTACGCAACCTGGCCACCCGCTCGGCCGCCTCAGCCAAAGAGATCAAGGAACTGATTGCCGCCTCAGTCAGCCAGACCAATATCAGCGCCAAACAAGTGGGGCAAGCTGGCCGCACCATGCAAGATATTGTGTTGGCGGTGCAACAGGTCTCCAGTAGCATAGGCGCCATCTCCGAGGCCGCCGGTCAGCAAAGTGACGGCATGCAGCAGATTTATGCCTCCATGACCGCCATAGACGAAACCACGCAGCAAAATGCCGCCCTGGTAGAAGAGGCTGCCGCGGCCGCAGAAAGCATGCTGGAGCAAGTACATACCCTGGTAGCCTCCGTCAACCAGTTCAAACTGGAACAAACACCAGCGGACACACTAGACCTGCCGCATCAGAGGTGGCGCTTAAGTGCCTAAGTGCCTGAGTTTGCCTCCCAAACACTCTCAAAAAGTAGTCATAAAAAATGCTCCCATCTTGGGAGCATTTTTATTGGCATATAGGGTTCTGATAATTTTTACTGATGGTCGTCGTTGACCTTCAATACGTTGTGGACATAATAACTCGTCTCGCCAAAACAGCTGGATGGGACGCCCTTGTGCTCTTCATATTGCAAGCGGACGCGATCTCCCGACAAAGCATTGATTTTGGTAATCACGCTCGGATCGCGCACCGTGAAGTAAAACTTCTCAGCCTGGGTGCCAGGTACGGTGACCAGCACCAGCTCGCCTTCCCAGGTTTTGCACAGCCAGCCTTTATTCGAGAGTTTTTGCACATAGCCGACACGGTCCCCCGATGAATACACCCAACTCAAACTGGCCCAGGTATACAGTGCAAATAAGGCCAAAGGCAACAGTAACCATAGTAGCCACTTCAATACACGCATGTTTAAAATCCTGCTCTTCCGTTAATGATGAACTGTATGGCTGAATCATAAGGGATGAATCATTGTTTCAGCCATCTTTATTGTAATCCTGAATGCAAGTCTTGCGGCCGCGAGGCCACTGATTTAAGCCGGCGCTTTCAGGGCAATCGCACGCACTTCAAAGCGGTGCTGATCCAGCATCTGCCCATGCTTGTCGCGCAGGCTCAACACATGGGGCCCCGGCGCTGGCAAAGAAACCGTCAACGCCGATAAACGGCATTGGTTAATCAATTGCTGATCCAGATAAAGACAGCCCTGCCCGCTTAAGGCGGCTTGTACCAGCAAGACCTGCTTACGGTCAGGAATATCCGGATCTGGCGCAATGACGGCGCCGGCCGGTGGCGCAATCAGCTGGGCCCGTACTGGCGCCAGATGGATTGTGGCAGCAGCAGGGATCGCAGCATCAGCCACGACCCATTCCTGCCGCGGTGCCTCAATGGCTGGCACATAATGCACGGTTTGCGCCATGACACCAGCTGGCGGCGCTGGCGGCATGAACGCGCTATCCCGGTGCAGATATTCCATGATGTCACGCCAGACTGGCGCTGCACCTGTCACACCGGACACATCCCACATCGGCTCGCCGGAAAAATTACCCACCCAGACCCCTACTGTATAGCGCTGACTGTAGCCGATGGCCCAGTTGTCGCGCATGCCTTTGCTGGTGCCGGTTTTCACTGCCGCCCATCCCCGCGTTGATAGTGGGCTGGACAAGCCAAAAGTCATGCTACGCGCCACCGGGTCAGACAAAATATCGCCAATGATAAAACTGGTTTGCGGCGTAAACACCCGGTGCGTTGGGAGCATGTGTTTGCTGCTTGTTTGAAAACGGAAGGGCTGCCACTGGCCACCGTTGGCCAATGCCCGATAAGCATTGGTGAGCTGAAGCAAGTTGGTTTCTGCGCCGCCCAAGGCAAGGCCAAAACCGTAAAAATCGGCATCCTGTTTCAAATCCTGCAAGCCCAACTGCTGCAGGGTGTGTAAAAACCGGTCCACACCGACCAGGGTTAATGCACGCACGGCAGGCACGTTTAACGAAGAGGCGAGCGCAGTGCGCACACTGACCGCGCCATGAAAATGGCGGTCATAGTCTTGCGGAATATACAAGCCGCTGGGCGTAGTCAGTGCCAGTGGCGAGTCATCCAGCACAGAGGCGGCTTGCAACCAGCCCTGATCTATCGCCAGTGCATACAAAAATGGTTTGAGCGTAGACCCTGGCTGCCGCAACGCGGCCACGCCATCCACCGCTGCAGCCCCGGATAAATCGCCGCTGGAGCCAACATAGGCCAGTACCTCGCCACTGGTATTGTCAAGCACCAGCACCGCGCCGTCGGTCACATGCTGGCTGGCCAGTTGAGCCAGATGGGTTTGCAATGTTTGCCGGGCAAAACGTTGCACACTGGCATCCAAGCTGCTGCGGTCACGCTGTCCGGCCTGTGTGAGCAACCGCCTGGCCACATGAGGCGCATCATCCTGCCCGGCCAGGGGGAAAGGCCGTTTCGGCAACAAGGCGGCGCGTATCCACAAGCGCTCGCAGTCTTTGTGTGCATCCTGCGTGTGCGTATGCGTCAGCACATCGCAAGCGCGCCTGGCCAGACGCGAAGCACTGGCGGCTGGCGCCCGCACCAGTGCTGCCAGCAAGGCCGCATCCAGGCGATCCAGTGCCGCCGGGCCTTTGGCCAGCAAGCCACGCGCGGCCGCATCGATGCCCACCAATTCGCCACGAAACGTCACCCGATTTAAATACGCCTCAAGAATCTGGTTTTTTTGCCAATCATGATCCATGGCCAGAGCCAGACGAATTTGTGCAAGCTTGAAGCGCCATGGCGAAGTGTGTGAAAAGCCGGGCTGGGTGTCTTGCAGCCATAACTTGGCTAACTGCATGGTCAATGTACTCCCGCCGCGTCGATGCGGGCGATGCAGGTTATCCCAGATGGCAGACAACAGGGCCCACGGATCCACCCCTGCATGCTGATAAAAGCGCTTGTCCTCGGCCACCAGGATGGCTTGCTGCAAGCGTGGGGAAATTTGCGCCAATGGCACCCAATCCAGCCGGCGGTAATCATGATTCAGGCGCAGGCGTTGCAGCGGTGCACCATGCCGGTCGAGCAGCCAGGCCTCAGAGCTCTGGCTGTGTTGCTTAAACTGGTTGAAGTCCGGCGCCCTCACCGTCGCCACCCACAGCATCAACAGCAGCATCCCGGCCAGCAAGGCGAGCGCTGCAAGGCGCAGCGGACGCCTGCGCAGGCTGGACCACAATGGCAGCAAGTAACGGCGCATGTATCTCACTGCACCTGCATGGCGGGCACAGGCAATTCGGCAAACACTTCCGGCGCATACATGGCCTCTACCCGGCTGCCAGGCAGGCTGAATTGTCCGGGCTGATTGAGTCTGACCGTATACTCGACCGTGAATTTACCTTTGGGCACGTAGGCATAATAAGCCCGGAAGCCATCCAGTGCGCGCTCTTCATAGGCCGGTCGTTGCCAGCCCAGGCGTTGCTCATGTTGCGTCAGTTGCTGGCTGTCTCCGCCCAGGCCACTGCCGAGGATGGTCGCGCCACTGGGCACCGGGTCATTGATGACCACCCAGGTCATGTCGGCTTGCGCCTCAACTGTGAGGCGGACACGGTAGACATCGCCCCGTTGCCAGCGGCCAGCCGTTTTTTGCGACACTGGCGTGACCTCACGTTGCAAGCGATAACCAGCGAACAGAGGCGCTTGCAAAGGCAACGCGGCTTTAGATGTGACAAATGCCCAGGGCTTACCTTCACCCTGCTGCTGGATTTGCAGTGGAGCTGCCGCCTGCGGCCAGGCATACTGCGTCAGCAATCCCCCCGCTTCGGCCCATGGCGCGAGCTGGTTGGCGGCAATGATACCTTTAGCAGGCTTGGCACTGGCGGCGCGTGACCAAGGCAAATGCTGGCTTTGCCCCGCCAGGCTGAGCTCGACCTGGCCAGTCACGGCCGTCTGTTCATGGGCTTTCTGGAAATGCCGCAACGCCAGAACGCCCCAGGCATTGGCCAAAGTGGTCCGCCAGTGGCCAGCCTGTTGGCGTGACAATAGGCCACGTGCGAGACGGCCTGCATCCTCAGCAGGCAATTGCGGGTCTGCCGCCAACAGGTCCAGCGTACGCGCCGCATTGACGTCGGGCGACACCATCAACCACCACAGGTCATCCTGTTTCTCGGTCGAAAACGTGAACTGGGTGCCTGAAACCATCCAGCGCGATTGCAGCACCTGCATGGCCTGGGCGCGCTTTTGCTCAGCCTCTGGCACCGTTGGCATGCGTTTAAGAATCGATAACCAGTCAATCACGCCTGAGGTCGGCCACAGTTCAGGACGAATCTCTAATGCCTCCAGCATTTCTGGTCTGGCATGATCATAGCGCGCCAGGGCGTCAATGGCAGCCAGCTTGCGCAACACGACATCCGCGGTTTGAATGCTGCCATAGCGGTGAATGCGGCCAGCGACAAAATCTTCCAGGCCTTTGAGCATGCGCTCACGCGCGTTCTCCGGGATGTCGTAGCCTGCAGCATCGGCGATTTGCAATAAATAACTGGTCAGACTGTCATCGCCTGGCAGCCAATCCATGGGGAAATAACGCGCCAGGCCATCGCCATCGAGGTGCTGCCCCAGACTGAGCATCACGCTATTCCAGCGGGCCTGATCCTCCAGCGTCACCGCCACCGAGGCGCGCTGTTCCAAACAGATATAGGGATAGCGCTGCATCCATTCGCGCACGCTAGACAGGCTACCAACCAGCGAGCGGTTAAGCCGCACGTCTATGCCGCCACGGCCCGGCACCGCCTGCGCCGGGGCTTGTACCGTCATCTGCCAGGGCTGACCGGCTTGCAACTGCTGTATGGTCTGCTGGTAGACACGGACCGGATAAGCGGCACCAACCTGCTGGTGGACGTTTAAGCGGTCTTTGATCTGCAAGCGATTTGGCGGTTGCGCGGTAGACTCGCCGACTACCGCCGCGTCTATTTGCCAGTCCAGGCCGGTCACGTTGTAAGGCACGCGGACCGCAAACGCCAGCGTCGCCGCCTGACCAGCGGCCAGCTTGACGCGCTGCGGTTTGGGTGCCCCCTCAACGCCTAACGGAGTAGCAGTCACTTGCGTGGTGAGGGGCCGCTGGCTGGCATTGCGCACGGTCACCATCGCCTGCAGCTGGTCGCCTTCACGCACAAACGGCGGCAATCCAGAAAACAGCATCAGCTCTTGCGTGGTGCGGATCAGCGCGCTGCCAGAGCCAAAGCGGGATGCACCGGCATGGGCAATCGCAGCAATGCGGAAACTGGTCAGTGCATCATTGAGCGGGATGCTGACACTGGCCTGGCCATGTTTATCCAGCTTGATCACCGGCTTCCACAGCAGCAAGGTATCAAACAGCTCACGTGCGTTAGCGCCTTGTCCGCCACCGCCGCCTGGCGCGACTGCTTTTTTACCAAAGTGGCGTTTACCGATTACCTGCGATTGTGCCGTTGACGTATAGACCTCAATCGGCCGCCGCTGCATCATGGCCTCCAGCAACTGCCAGGAATCAGGCTTGGCCAGTTGCAGCAAGCCTTCATCCACTGCAGCCAGTGCCACCTCAGCATTCGAGAGCGGCTTGCCTGCCGGGTCTGTCACCGTCAGTTTCACCTTGGCCTGCTCGCGCACCCGGTAAACCGTACGTTCAGGCTCCACTTTGACCTTGAGGGCATACCCCTGCCAGCCCACCTTGATTT
Source organism: Methylophilus sp. 3sh_L (assembly GCF_046766015.1). Lineage (NCBI taxonomy): Bacteria > Pseudomonadati > Pseudomonadota > Betaproteobacteria > Nitrosomonadales > Methylophilaceae > Methylophilus > Methylophilus sp. 3sh_L. The sequence goes on along the minus strand of NZ_JBKOUF010000002.1, from coordinate 358,532 downwards.
GCGTCATGCCCAGCTTGAAGGCAGGCTTGCTTAAATCGACCAGCGCCGTTGGCCGCGTATCCACTTCAACCGGCAAATGATCGACCAGACCGAAAAACTGGCCCACCTGATAGACCATGCGTTTGAGCCAGGCAAAGCGTCCGGGCGCTTGCGGATCAACCCGGCCACGCACCACCATCACCGAGACATAAGCATTGGGCCCATACTCGGCAGCGATCGGCACCTTGACGATGGGCGACTTCATGCTGATCTTGCTGACAAACGAAGCCAGTACGCCTTCACGCTCCACCGTCACCAGGGCTGTCGCTTCGCGGAAAGGCATGCGCACTTCAAACTGCGCCGTCTCGCCTGGCGCATACTCACGCTTGTCGGCCAGAATATCAATGCGGTCGCTGGCACCTGCGCTATACCAGCCGTCTTCATCGGCGACGTACACTTCCTGGCTGGCGATGGCAGGCTGTTTTTTGCTGTCTTTGGTGGTTGCCACCAGAATCAATTCGCCACTGGCTGGCGCTGCCCCCTTGCAACTGAGCAAACCCTGGCCATCGGTTTGCCCGTCGCACACCGCGCCCACATGCTTTACCTCAGCAGTTTGTTCATAGGCATAAAACCCGCCTAGCAACCGTTTGCGGTAAGCATAGGTATGCCGCTGGTAGGCCTCGACGGCTACCGGTTGCCGCACCAGCGGTTTACCTGTGCTATCCAGCGCCAGCACCTTGAACGCCAGACTCTGCTGCGTCGCAAAATAACTGTCCATTTTAATGCCGAGATTCACGGCCGAGGGCAGCAGCAGCGCTTGTGTGGCTGCCGTCAATATCTGGCCGTTGGGGTCGGCATATTCCATCTCCACCTGCAAGGCATGGGGGGTACGTACACCAGGTAAACGGTCAAAGGTGACACGCGCACCGCCACTGCCATCCAGCGTCACCGCCTGCGTGCGGGGCGGGTAGCGCTTGTCACCGTCAGCAGACGCTTGATCCGAGGATTGCCCATCACTCCAGCCTTCTTCCGGATCATAAGAAAAAGGTTGTATGGCGTGCAGCCCTTCCTGTGGCCGCTCGCCGCCAAAGCGAAACGCCTCATACTGGCCAAACTGCAGGGTATAAGGTTCGAGCCGGCTGCGGAATTTGACCGGCAAGCCTGCCGCAGGCCCGCCCGCCAGATAGTTGAGTTGCACATCGACCTGCAATTGACGCTGGTTGATCACGGGTGCGGCAGGCGGTTTGAGGCTGGCATGCATCAAGGGTACGCGGTATTGCTCAACCCGGAAATGCCCCATCGTTACCTCCATGCCATCGACATTCATGGTCACGACATAGGTACCCAGCTTGGCCTCTTTGGGGATTGCCCAGCTGGACGTCCCGGCCGCATTGGCCCAGCGCACCGCGCGCGTCTCGGTTTCGCCGCTGCCCTGATGCGTCAGGGTAATTTCATCCGGCAAACGCTCGGGCAGACGCAGTCCCTTGCCAGTATGCATGCGCACAAAGTGTTTCATGGAGACGGTTTCACCGGCGCGGAACAAGGGGCGGTCAAACACCGTATGCGCCAGTACTGGGCCTGCGGTCTCGCCGCCGCCCAAGTTAAATTGCCAGGGGCTGAGGCCATCATCCCACTGTGAAAACATAAACGACAAATCATCGTCTTTGCGTGCCGTGACCAGATGACCATAACAACTTTTGCGGTAGCTGTCTTCAAGGGCCTGTGCAATATTTGCGCGGCCCTGGCGGTCGGTTTTGCCTTGCCAGAGCAACACGCCATCACAGGTGGATACCCTGACTTCGGCCCCTGAAACCGGTTTGGCATTATCCAGCCGCGTCACCCACACCAGCGAGGATTCATGGCCTTTTTTATAATGCACGGCCAGGTTGGTGACCAGCGCACTGGATGAGACAAAATAAGGTTTTTGCTCGCCATGCAACGCCGCCCCCAGGCGGTCACTGGCAAATTCGACCACATAAAATCCAGGCTTTTGCAGCAGAATACCTAGCACCTCAAACGTTTTCTGCCCTTGCCTGCGCGGCAGGCGGATCTCACTGGAAGCTACGTCGTGGTTGCCTATTAGCAGGGGGATTTCTCCCTCGCGCGGGTAACGGTCATGCGTTTTCAAAAAGGCGTCAGACTCCCCACTGCCATAAGGATGCTGGGTGACTTTAAAATACCAGGCCGCCAGTTCGGCATCATTCTCGGGTTGCAAGCGGCCCACACGGCCAGATTGCTCGGCATTGGCGCCGGGGGTGATGCGCGCGCCTTGCAAGGTGACCTCGACATTACGCACCGTCACCGGCAAGGCAGGTTGCGCATACCGCTCCAAAATGCCAAATTTTGCCGGGAACTTGATCAGGGGCGGATCGACATCCATTGTCATCGCCAACGGGAAAGCGCGCGCATTGACCGGCACACGCCCAGCATCGTCTTTAAAGTCACCTGGCAATTGCAGCACCACCCGGCTATTCGCGGTAAACGGTCCTTTAAATTGCACCGACTCCAAGGTCTCACCTTGTGCATAGTCTGCAATCACCGGTTTTTGCGTGCTGCCATCCGGCAGTTTGAGGCGGATGGCCTCAGCCAGGCGGCGGCTGACAGGCGCATTAAACTGCACCTGGATCGGCAACACCGGAATACAGCCGGCCTTGGCATTGGTGCGTGTACAGCTTGCATTCACCCTAAACGCATCGCGGACTTTAAACCGCAGCACTTGCGGCTTCTTAGCAACCACACCACTAACCGAGGTGATGCCTGCATCCCAATGCAAACTCACCTCACTGCCCGCTGGCAACGGGCGGCTACATTGTGCGACCACAATGTTTGCCTGCTGCATACGGCGGTCTTTGACCGAGAGCAGACCTTGCTGGGCATTTTTAAACAACACCGAAAACAACTGGCTGGCGCGGTCTTTTTGCTCACGCAGAATCTGCTCGCGGGCCTGGCCCGTGATCAACTTGAGCGGAAATAACTCGCCCACCCCTTGTATGCTGCAAGCCGCATGCTGCTTGACGCTGTCCTCATTGACGGGGGCATCCAGCCCCAGCAAAAACACCTGCGACTCATCGATATATTCGATGCCCTCTTCCGGCAGCGAGGTGACGATGGCTGGCCCACCGGTTGAAAAACTGAAAGATTGCGACGAAACAGGGGTACCCGCGATAGTCTGCAACCCTTTTTTAACAGAAAAGCGGCATTGCAAACCGGCTGGCAAATCTGCCTCAAAGTCATACACCCACTGCCTGTCATCCAGCCAATGCCCCTGCCCTTTGGCCTCGCATTGAATGTCAAACGGTGCAGGCAGACGCGGATCGCCAAAAGCCACCATGGGCAGCGAAAACCGGGCGCTGACTTGTCTGACCGCCTTGACCTCACCTTGCGGTGCAAAGGTCACGCGCGCTTCGGTGTCAGCTTCGGCCGCCCATACATGTCCGGCCAGCAACCCTAGCCACAGCACACAACAGGCAGCCAGCCAACTTGCAGTCATCCAGCCGCTGGCAAAGCGCTCAGAAAACCGCGCCTGTTGTGCGCAAACAGCGTGTGTCAAAAAACGGGCCAGCATAGCATGATCCTTCATATGGCAAAAACGCGGACGAAAGGGCACCTCTGATCATTCAAATGGCTCAGCCAGACAAGGCATGATTAAAAAGTTAGACCTCACATATCGTTGCTATGTGAGGAGAAATTTTTTTATAAGCAACGCCGTATCGCGACGCAAGTTGAATGATTAGAGCTGCCCGAAAAGGACATTATCTTATAAAATGGGCTGTTGGTTAATGACACTTTGCTGAACATGCCTAGCGCTTTCCTCCCTCCCTCATCCACACCAGCGGCGACCATCCTCTGTGCTTCGGCCCGCCTGGCGCAAGGGATCCGGCAATGGTTATCGTCCAGCTATCAGCAGCAAGGGCTGTCGCAATGGCAGGCGCCACAGGTGTTCCCGCTGCAAGACTGGCTGCACCAGCTCACGGAGCAAGCCATTTTATGCGGCCGCATTGCCGTGGCAGATGCCCCGGCAGGCATGCTTTCCTCAACCCAGGAAGCGCTGCTGTGGGAACAAGCGATTCAGCATTGCCTGCGTCAGCATGACCACCTCGATTTATTAAACACCAATGGCCTCGCCAGCGCGGCGATGGAGGCGAACCGCTACCTGATTGAGTGGAATATCAGCCTGGATATGGACACGGCCAGTGAGGAAACCCGCCAGTTCATGCAGTGGCGCCAGCAATTCCAGGTGTTATGCAAACAAAGTGGCTACCTGGAGGGCGTGCGTTACCAAGCCTGGCAATTGTCACAACTGCAACAGGGTTTGTTGCAGTTGCCAGCTCGTATTGCCCTGGCCGGGTTTGACCGCATCAACCCGCATTTGCAACGCCTGATTGACACGCTGCAAGCCGCAGGTGTGACTGTAGAGCCATTTGAGCATCGCGTTAGCGCGCAGCAGGTGCAACGCATGGCTTTTGCTGAAAGCCTGGACGAAATGCGCGCTGCCGTATATTGGGCCAAGCAGATACTGAGCAGCCACGCGCAGGCGAGGCTGGCCATCGTGGTGCCAGACCTGGAAGCCGTGCGCGATACGCTGGCGAACCTGCTGGATGACACCTTTCATCCTGAAGCCTTGCATCCTGCGCATGCTGAAATGCCCCGCTGTTATGAGTTTTCGCTGGGCACCCCGTTGACGCGCTGGCCACTGGTCACGACGGCCTTAAGCCTGTTGCGGCTGGCGTTTCAACACACGCCGCTGGCACAAACCGAGCTGTCGGCACTGCTAGCGGATGTGTATTGGTCACAAGCGTTGTTTGAAGCCGATGCGCGCGCCGCGCTGGACGCCGAGATGCGCCGCCAGTTGCCGTTGCAATTGAAAACCAGCACCTTTGCGCGGTTTATTACCCGCAAGCAACAAGATGAATACGCCATTCACAGTCCGGCCCTAGTCGAGGACTTAAACACTTTGCTGACCACAGCCAGGCAGCTGCCCGCCAAGCAACTGCCTTCAGCCTGGGCCAATAGCCTGACGGCCCTGCTCACCGCCACCCACTGGCCAGGCGAGCGCACCCTGTCCAGCCATGAATACCAGTGCCAGCAAGCGTTTTACAAGGTCATGGCGCAACTCGGCGCGCTCGATGCCTGGCTGGGACCTATCCCGGCCACCACCGCTATCCAGCGGCTGACACAATTATGCCAGGCGCAGATTTTTCAACCACAGACGGTGCGCCAACCCAACCTTACTGTCATGGGCATGCTGGAAGCCAGTGCCAAGCCGCTGGACGGGGTGTGGGTGATGGGCATGAATGACCATGTATGGCCCCCGCTGTCGCGCACCAATGCTTTGATCCCAGCCGAGCTACAACGGCAGGCAGGCACGCCGAATGCCAGCAGCGAGGTACAAATCGCCTTTGCCAGCCAGATTCATCAGCGCCTGTTAGGCACGGCGCACCAGGTCATTTTTTCTTATGCACAAAAAGAAGGTGACCGCCTGTTGCGCATCAGCCCACTGATTCAAGACATCACCGAAGCCGCTGCCAGTGCCGGGGTCGCCACCCTGGCAGAAACCCTGGCCACCAGCCAGCCCGAGCACTGGCAATGGCTGGACGACCACCAGGCCCCGCCCGTGCAAGAAGGCGAACATGTGAGCGGCGGCACCGGCCTGCTGCGTGCGCAAGCCATTTGCCCGGCGTGGGCGTTTTATCAATACCGACTCAAGGCCCGCAAGCTGGAGACGCCGCACAACGGGCTGGATGTCATGCAGCGCGGCGACCTGATCCACCGCGTGATGGCGGCCTTTTGGCAACAGCCGCGCGAGGACTGGCAAAGCTGCACTGAAGAAGCTTTGAAAAGCCAGCTGGACGCCCTTGCTGCACAAGTCATGGCCGAGTTCAATGCCGAGTTTTCACAGCCGTTTACAGAGATTTTTTGCCAGCTGGAAGCCGAACGCCTGAGCAAACTCGCCCTGACCTGGCTGCTGCAAGTCGAACGCGAGCGCATGCAACCGTTTACCGTATCACTGGTTGAAAAAACCTTTAAGCCGCTGATTGAAGGCATCCAGGTCAAACTGGTGATAGACCGCGTGGATACGCTGGCAGATGGCCGCCTGGTGGTGATTGATTACAAAACCGGCAGCATGCCTGACACCAAAAACTGGGCCAGCGATAAAATCACCGAACCACAACTGCCGATTTATGCGGCGTTTATTTTGCAGGATGCCGAAATTGCGGCCGTCTGTTTTGGCAAATTGCGCCTGACTGATGCTGGGTTTGCCGGCGTCGCCGCCGAAGAGGATATTGTGCCCGGCGTCAAAGCTTTTAATCACGAAAAAAACAAATTGTTTGACCCGGCAGACTTTCCCGACTGGCCGTCGATTCTGCAGCACTGGCACACGCAAATCACGCTGACTGCGCAATCGCTCAAGGCGGGCGAGGCGGCGGTGCTGTTTGAGGCGGAACAAGATCTGGATTATTGCGATGTGTTGCCTTTGCTCAGGTTACCTGAGCGGCAACTGCAGTTTGAGCACTTACAATCTGACCTCTTGCAATCTGGCCTCTTGCAATCAAAAGGTGCCGCATGATGCCAGCAGAAACTGTTTTATCTGAGGCGCTGGCATTGGATGCCGCCAACCGTGAACGCGCGCTGGCGCTGGAGTCCTTTATCGTCGAGGCCCCGGCAGGCGCGGGCAAAACCGAGTTACTGACCCAGCGTTTTCTCAAATTGCTGCAAACCGTACAAGCGCCCGAAGAAATTATCGCCATCACCTTTACCAACAAGGCAGCCTCAGAGATGCGTGTGCGGATTCTGGATAGCCTGTTGCTGGCGGCCGCTGGTGTAGCCCCTGAAGCTGCGCATAAGAAAATCACCTTTACCCTGGGCCAGCAGGCTTTGCAGCGCTCGGCCGCACTCAATTGGCAATTACTGCATAGTCCGGCCCGCTTGCGTATTTACACCATAGACTCCTTATGTGCCAACCTGGCGCGGCAAATGCCTTTGCTGAGCCGCTTTGGTACGCAACCGGCAGTGACGGAAGATGCCTGGCCTTATTACCGCGAAGCCGCCGGGCTGGCGCTGCAAAGCATGGATGAGCCTGAGCTGGGCGAACCGGTGCGGCGAGTGTTGCGCTATATGGATAATGACCAGTCCAGACTGGAAGCACTGCTCATGTCCATGCTGGCTAAACGTGAACAATGGCTGCATCACAGCCAAACCGGCCATACCCTGTCGGGGCAACTGGCACTGGTCCATTTGATTGAAACCGAGCTGGCACAGATTCACCAGTATCTGCCAGCCCGCTTGCAACAGGCGCTGATGCCGATTGCACGCTATGCCGCCAGTCAACTCCCAGACACGCACCCCCTCGCACCACTAGGTGATTGGCAAATAGCCTTGCAACCCAGCCTGGCCGATTTGCCAATCTGGCGCGCCCTGGCCGAGTTGTTATTGACCAGTTCGGGTGGCCTACGCAAACGACTGGATAAAAACATGGGCCTGCCCGCCACCGACGAAGCCAAGCCTTACAAGGAGGCCTTGACCGAGATTCTGGACGGCCTGGCACAAGCACGCCGCGCAGAAACCAGCCTGGCGCGCATCCGCATGCTGCCAGACCCCAATGCCCGTGACGAGGCGCTGATTGCAGACTTAAGCCAGCTGTTGAATATTGCCGCGGCCCAGCTCTGGCTGCACTTTCAGGCGCAAAACGAAGTCGACTTTGTCGAGATCGCCCAGCGCGCCTTGCAAGCGCTGGTGGAAGGTGGCGAAGCAACCGAGCTGGCCATGCGGCTGGACTACCGCATTCAGCACCTGCTGGTGGATGAGTTTCAAGATACCAGCCCGATGCAGATCGACCTGCTCAAAGCGCTGACCCGTGGCTGGCAAGCCGGGGATGGCCGCACCCTGTTTACCGTGGGCGATCCCATGCAGTCGATTTACCGCTTCCGCAAAGCTAATGTCGGCCTGTTTTTGAATGCGGCTGAATTCGGCATCGGCGATACTCCACTGACGCCGCTCAAGCTTTGGCGCAATAACCGCTCGTGTCCGACCGTGGTCGAGTGGATCAACCAGACCTTTAAAGGCATGCTGCCGTCTGAGGATGCCCCGCAGCAAGGCGCGATTGCTTACCGGCCCTTTGTCGCTACCCGCCCCTCTCTGACTGGCGAGGGTGTGTTTGTGCATCCGCTGATCCAACCAGTGAGCGAACATGAAGAGGAAGAACCGGCAGACCTGCGCCGCCTCGAGGCCGAGCAGATTATCCGCATTATCCAGCAGACACGGGCCGAACAACCAGATGCCACTATTGCCGTGCTGGTACGTGCGCGCAAGCACTTGCATGCACTGGTCACCGAAATGCGCCGCAACCATGCCGAATTGAGCTTTCAGGCAGTAGAGATTGAAGAACTGGCGAACCGCCAGATTGTGCAAGACCTGCTGACCCTGACCTACGCCCTGCACCAGCGCGCTGACCGTGTGCATTGGCTGGCTTTGCTGCGCGCACCGTGGTGTGGGCTGACCCTGGCCGACCTGCATGCCTTGATCGGCCAGGACGGTCAACGCAGCGTCATGAGCCTGCTCGAAGATCCGCAGGTCATGGCTCGCCTGAGTGCGGATGGCCAGACCCGCGCCCTGCATGTGCGCGAGGTCATGCAAACCGCCCTGCAATGGCGTTCCCGTAGCAGCACCAGCCGCTGGGTGCACAATACCTGGTTACGGCTAGGCGGCGCACACTGTTTATGGAACGAAAACGATGTACAGGACGTGCAGGCATTTTTTGCCCGTATTGCCTCGCTCGAGCAACATGGTCAGTTCAGCCCGCAAAGCCTGGCCGAAGATGTGAAAAAACTGTATGCCGCGCCGGATGCCAAAGCCGATCCCCGCTTGCAATTCATGACCATCCACAAATCCAAGGGGCTGGAATTTGACACCGTGATCCTGCCTGGCCTGGATGGCAGCAACCCGCCCGATGACGCCAAGCTGGTGATCTGGGAGGAAGTCACGACCGCAGACGGAGACATCGCGCTGGTCGCGGCGCCGTTTGTGCCCACAGCCCTCAAGCGGCAGCAAACGGGTGTCACACCCTACGACTACCTTAACGACCTCGACAAAACCCGTGCGGCCTATGAAGACGCCCGTGTGCTGTATGTCGCCGCCACCCGCGCCGAGCGGCAGCTGCATTTACTAGGCATTGCCAAGCCGGACAAAAATGGTGACCCGCAACCCCGTAAAAATACTTTTTTACAGTTGCTCTGGCCAGCCGTGAATGCGCACTTTAATCACGAACAAGATATCGTGGTCCGTTACCCGCAACAAAGTCAACAGGCCGATATCCGGCAGTTTGTGCCCAAGCTGATCCGGCTGACTGAGGCTGCCAGCCCCGCAGTATTGAAAAGCACGACAGAAGGCATGACGGTAGGCTATGCGCCTGCCGCCACGGACAGCACGGTCAGCAAACTTGAAGCAGAGATTGGCACGCTGGCCCACCTATACCTGCAACTGATCGCAGAGCAAGGTTTGGCGGCTTGGGCAGCCCATGTCAGCACGGGCTGTCAGTCATTGCTGGCAGCCATGCAACGCTGGTTTGCACAACAAGGTTATCTGCCGGCCGACGCCGTGCCAGCCAGCCAGCAAGTGGCTGCGCTACTCACCACCACGCTACAATCAGAAGCAGGACGCTGGGTACTCACGGCGCATCCACAAGCAGCCTCTGAACTGGCGATTGAGCAACTGGCCGCCAGTAAAAGAGTCATAGACCGTACTTTTGTGGCTAATGGCGTACGCTGGATCGTCGACTATAAATCGGCCCCCGTCAGCGCGGATGATGACTTATCCAAGTTAGCCGCAGTCTTCAAACCGCAACTGGCTGCTTATGCCCAATTATTTGCGAGCGAAGGCTTGCCGATCAAAACAGCCATTTTATTTTTAAGCGCAGGCCAGCTCGTGCCTGTGGAAACCATTTAAGGAAAGACGATGATAGAAAAACAAGCCATTCTCGATGCCTTTCACTTCCGCCATGCCTGTAAAGAATTTGATGCCAGCAAACAGATTCCTGCAGAAGAGTTTGAATTGATTCTCGAAGCTGCCCGTCTCTCACCCAGCTCATTCGGGTTTGAGCCCTGGCATTTTATTGTGGTGCAAGATAAAACCCTGCGCGAAAGCCTTAAGCAGCATGCCTGGGGCGCGCCGCTCAAACTGGATACCGCTAGCCATTTTGTCTTGTGCCTAGCGATGAAGTCGCCATTTCTGGACGCCGACAGCCCGTACCTGCCACAATTCATGCGTGAAGTGCAGCACCACCCGGATGACATCGCCAAGATGCGGCTGGGCTTTTACAAACAGTTTCAACAATCTGACTTCGACCTCACAGATGAACGCAAACTGTTTGATTGGGCCAGCAAGCAATGCTACATCGCGCTGGCCAATATGATGACCGTCGCCGCTATGCGCAGCATAGACAGCTGCCCGATTGAAGGCTTTAAACAGAAAGAAACCGATGCCTTGCTGGCCGAGCAATTTGGTGTCAACCTGCAAGAATACGGATTAGCGTATATGGTCGCCTTTGGTTACCGCAAGCTTGAGCCCAAAGCAAAAACACGCCGAGCCATGGCGCAGGTAGTCACCTGGAAGTGAGCCTACTTGGAGCGTTGGATACCCCTGCTGAACAGTACGCATTGACACCTTGATTGTTCACGCAGGACGACGCTTCAAGCATTGGCCTTAAAGGGCTATTTAAATGACTTGCCACCCTTTGATACAGTCTGATTTCAAAATAAATCAAAGGGGTGACGGATGAAATCAGTATTTAAAAATATGCTCGCTTGCAGTGTGTTCATGTTGGCAAGCGTGGTTGCGCACGCGACGACAGATTATTTGGCTTTTGAGCGTGTGGTTGCGCATGCAGACCTGACTGTCACACTGGACACGATCGCTTCTGCGGAGGATGATCAGGCTGACAGTTCGGACGCAGAGACCATGCTTGCATGATCTGGCTTGCTTAATCTGTTAACCATACAGTTAAAATAAAAGGCCGGTAAACGGCCTTTTATTTTTAATCATGCTCCCAAAACCGCCGAGTCATTTAGCTCAGCAGGTGACGGATTACGCCGCCTCGTTTTTAAAGTGTCTACGCACATACCAAGCTAAAAACACCACGCCCAGGGCCGCAATCACGTAGTGGGATTCATGGAAGTACACTTTCAAATCCTCCCAATGTTCACCGGCTTTCATGCCCACATACCCCAGCACCCAGCACCAGATCAGTGAGCCGACAAAAGTATAAGCCACAAACCGCGTCATGTTCATACGCGCCACCCCGGCCGGGAAAGCGATAAATGTGCGCACGGCGGGCAACAGGCGGGCAATAAAAATAATGATTTCACCATGATCTGCAAACCAGCGGTCCGCCATGTCGAGGTCTTTTTTGCTGATCAGCACATATTTGCCAAATTTTTCAACCAGCGGACGGCCGCCATACATGCCGAGGTAATAAGCGGGGATCGAGCCGACGACGCAACCGACAGCGCCTGCCAGCGCAATACCCCACAGCGTTAAATCGCCCTTACTGACCAGGAATCCGGCAAACGGCATAATGATTTCAGAGGGTAACGGGATACAAGCGGACTCAATCGCCATCAGCAACACAATACCGCCATAGCCCATGCTGGCAATCACGGCAATAATCCAGCCCGCCACGGCAGCAACAAACTTTTCTAACATTACATAAATTCCTTCAAAAGGGTTTTCACTAATTCTACACGGTGATTGAGGTTACCAAGTTGCACGGTGACACGTAATTTATCCGGCCCGTTCATGCGGCAGCGTTTATCGCGTTGCAATAGGTTGATCAGTTTCAGCGGATCAAGATCGGCTTTGACGTTGAATTGCAATTGTATCGCTGCATCCGAGGCATCAATTTTGATGATGCCCAGCGGCTTGGCGGCAATGCGCAGGCGGTGGCAGGCAATCAAGGCCTCGCCAGGCTCAGGCAGCAGGCCAAAACGGTCGATCAGCTCTTCTTGCATGGCATCCAGTGCATCGTCGTCTTCGCAGTTGGCCAGGCGCTTATAAATCACCAGCCGTTCATGCACATCCGGGCAGTAGTTGTTGGGCAGCAAGGCGGGCGTATGCAGGTTGATTTCGGTGGTCACCCCCAGTGGCGCATCGAGATCGGGCTCTTTGCCGGCCTTGAGCTGTTTGACGGCGTGATTGAGCATCTCTGAATATAGGTTAAAGCCTATTTCCTGCATTTCGCCACTTTGGCTGTCACCCAGCAACTCACCGGCCCCACGGATTTCAAGGTCATGCATGGCCAGGTGAAAGCCTGCACCCAGATCTTCGAGCAGCTGAATCGCATCCAGCCGTTTTTGCGCTTGCGGTGTGATATTGCGGTGCGGATCCGTCAGCAGATAAGTGTAAGCCTGGTGGTGGCTGCGGCCGACGCGGCCACGCAATTGGTGCAATTGCGCCAGGCCAAACATATCGGCCTTGTTGATGATCATGGTGTTGGCAGTCGGCACGTCGATGCCGGTTTCGACAATGGTGGTACACAGCAAAAGGTTGGCGCGTTGCTGGTAAAAATCGCGCATCACATGCTCCAGCTCACGCTCGCGCAACTGGCCGTGGCCGATGGCAATACGGGCTTCGGGGACGATTTTTTCCAGTTTTTCCTTCATCACATAGATGGTATCCACCTCGTTATGCAGGAAATACACTTGGCCGCCGCGCTTGAATTCACGCATCACCGCCTCGCGGATAATGCCGTCCGAATACGGCGTATGGAAGGTTTTAATGGCCAGCCGTTTTTGTGGCGGCGTAGAAATCACTGAGAACTCACGCAGACCTTCCATGGCCATGCTGAGCGTACGCGGAATCGGCGTGGCGGTCAGCGTCAGCACATCCACCTCGGCACGCAGGGCTTTCATCTGTTCTTTTTGCCGCACGCCAAAACGGTGTTCTTCATCGAGAATCGCCAGGCCCAGATTCTTGAATTTGACGTCTTTCTGGATGAGCCGGTGGGTGCCAATGATGATGTCTATGCTGCCATCGGCCAGCCCCTTGAGTGCTTCGGCCTGCTCTTTGGCAGTACGGAAGCGCGAGATTTCGGCAATCTTGATCGGCCATTCGGCAAAACGGTCGACAAAATTCTGGTAATGCTGCTCAGCCAGCAAGGTGGTTGGCACCAGCACCGCTACCTGGCGGCCGCCCATTACCGCAACAAATGCAGCGCGTAACGCTACTTCGGTTTTGCCAAAGCCAACATCGCCGCACACCAGCCTGTCCATGGGGCGGCCAGATTGCATGTCTTTGATGACCGCTTCGATGGCATCCAGCTGGTCTGGCGTCTCTTCAAACGGGAAGCCCTCACAAAAGGCTTCGTAATCATGCAGCCCTAAGGTAAACGCATGGCCTTTGCGCGCAGCGCGTTGTGCATATAAATTAAGCAACTCAGCCGCAGTATCACGGATTTGCTTAAGGGCTTTTTTCTTGGCTTTGTCCCATTGTCCACTGCCAAGGCGATGCAAAGGCGCACTTTCAGGCGGCCCGCCGGAGTAGCGCGAAATCAGGAATAATTGCGAGACAGGCACGTACAGCTTGTCATCGCCAAAATATTCAATCAGCAAGAGCTCGGTTTCGCCCTCACCAAAATCAATATTCACCAGGCCCTTGTAGCGCCCTACCCCATGCTGCTCGTGTACCACGGGATCATCAATACGTAACTCGGATAAATCTTTGAGCATGCCTTCGGCATTGCGCGCTTTTTCCTGGTTGCGACGGCGCTGCTGGCGTACCGTGCTGGCATACAGTTCAGCTTCGGTAATGACTGCCTTATCAGTATCCACCAGACCTTGATGTAAAGGCGCCACGCCGAGCATGACCGGAAAATTGGATTGCGCAAACCCGGCCCAATCTTCAGCCAGTGAAAAGCTCAGGCCGTGATCGCTGAACAGTTGTGCAATGGTCTCACGCCGACCCAGGCTCTCGGCGGCAATCAATACCCGTCCGTCAAACTGTTGGATAAAGGCTTGCAGCTTATGCAGAGGCTGCTCGGCGCGGCGGTCTACATCCACAGGCGGTAAAACGGTTTGCTGGGCAATTTGCTGCGTGACCAAGGCGAAGTCATGCGTGCGCTTAAAAAATTCATCGACTTTTTGCAGCAGTGTTTCCGGGCGCAAGATGGGCTTTTCCGCATCATTTGCCATCAGGCGGTAACGCGTACTGGCATCGGCCCAGAATGTTTGTGCGGCCTTGTCCAGGTCTCCATGCAAACACAGCACTGTTTGCGCAGGCAAATAATCAAATAACGTAGCCGTCTGCTCAAAAAACAGCGGCAAATACCATTCGACCCCGCCGCTTGGCGTGCCTTTGCTCACATCCTTGTATATTTTGGCGCGCTGCGGATCGCCCTCAAAATATTCGCGGAACTGGCTACGGAAGCGCGTAATCGCCGCTTCATCCATCGGGAACTCGCGTGCGGGCAACATGCGGATTTCGGGCACCGGATAGACGCTGCGCTGGGTGTCGATATCAAACGTGCGTATGGTTTCGATTTCGTCATCGAACAGATCGATGCGGTAGGGAAAGGCGCTGCCCATGGGAAACAAATCCACCAATCCGCCGCGTACGCTGAACTCACCCGGTGCCATCACCTGGCTCACATGGTGGTAACCGGCCTGCGCACACTGATTGCGCAAGGCTTCCACATCCAGCTTTTGGCCTTTTTTGATCATAAACGAATGCGCTGCCAGGTATGCCACTGGCGGCAGGCGCAATAATGCGGTCGCCATTGGCACAATCACTACATTGCTTTGGTTCTGGCTCAGTTGATACAAGGTTGCCAGGCGCTCGGAGGTCAAGTCAGGATGCGGGGAAAACACGTCATACGGCAGCGTTTCCCAGTCTGGCAACAGATGCACGGCAATCTCTTTGCCGAAAAATGGGATTTCATCCATCAGCCGCTGTGCTTCAAACGCACTCGCCGTTAAGACCACCAAAGGCGTGTTTGTTGCTTTTAAACCACAAGCCAGCTCGGCTAATGCCTGACTATCCAGGCCCTGACTTTGAAAAGAAAAGCGCTGCGGATGCCCGATGACGGGGAATGAAACTGCCATAAAAAATTAGACTCTTATTGCTCAGGTTAGATGAGTATTTGTTGGCGAATCTGCCGAGTTTGCTATTATAACTGCAAGCGTCGATTGGCTGTCATGCAATGACACCCTAGGCGCCCGAGCGATTAAAATGTATGACCCCAGCACGGAGATGATAAAGATGAATGACAAACAAGCCGTCGCGCTGGAAGCTGCCAGCTACGTCAAAGACGATATGATCGTAGGCCTGGGCACAGGATCTACCGCTAATTACTTTATTGAAGCATTGGCGCAACGCCAGCAGCAAGGCCTGCGCATTACCACCGTGGCCAGCTCTACGGTCAGCATGATCAAGGCGCAAAGTGCTGGCTTGACTGTGCTCGGCCTGCAACAGCTCAGCCAAATTGACTTATATGTAGATGGCGCAGATGAAATCACGCCCGACAATACCCTGCTCAAAGGCCGTGGCTACGACCTGGTGATGGAAAAACTGCTGGCCAAGGCGGCCAAACAGTTTATTGTGGTGGCAGATAAGAGCAAGCTGGTGCCGCATATTGGCCAGAATTACCCGATCCCGATTGAAGTCATGCCGTTTGCCTGGCAAACCGCCAAGCGTAGCATTGAAGCCATAGGCGGCACGGGAGAGTTACGTCAAAACGTGGCCAAAGACGGCTTGTGCATGACCAGCCATGGGAGCCTGGTGCTCGATATGCGGTTTGAGGCTGGCACAGATGCACACCAGCTCAATGCCATGCTGAATAATATTCCCGGTGTCGTAGAACACGGTATTTTTGCCAAACTGGCGACCACCATCCTGATTGCAGATCAAGGCCAGATCGCCACGCGGGTTTAATTGGCCGGCGATTTCTGATCCAGCTGCTTGTTAATCCACATGCTGCCCTCTCCTTTGGTTCGCGCCATGTGCCTGAAAGCCTTGCTGTGTGTGGCTAGCCTATGTCTGCTCTGCTTAGGCCTGACCGCCTGTAGCGACCACAGCGACACCAAACCCGCTGCACGCACCAAAACCAAACCAGACCCATACACTATCCGGTTTGTCACCATCAATAGTCCAAGCACCTATTTTATCGACAGCCAGAACAATTACGCTGGCCTCGAATACGACCTGGCCAAACGCTTTGTCGAGTTTTTAGGGCCGCCATATAAACTCGAATTCGTGGTCGTAGACAGCTTCTCCAAAGTATTCCCTACCCTACTCAAAGGCGATGCCGACATTGCCGCCGCTGACATTAGCATCACCCCTGCACGCAAACGGCAGGTGTTGTTTGGCCCCGCATTTAACCAGGTGCAGTCGATGGTGGTATTTAACCGTGACAAAAACGGCGAACCGAATCAAGCCAACGCGCTATTAAACAAACGCATTGTGCTGCCTAAAAGCACCAGCTTTGTTGAGCGCATGCGCGAGTTGCAAGCCAAACATCCAGGCCTGACCTGGAAAGAATCCGACAAGATGAGCTCGGAGCAACTGATCGAAGCGGTAGCCCGCAATGAGATCGACTTTACCGTGGCAGATAACCACCTGCTAGCGATCTTGCAATACAACTATCCGCAACTGGATGCCGGCATGATGCTAGGCCAGGCCGACAAAATTGCCTGGGCGCTCAATAAACTGCATGGCGAAGCACGGCTCAAACAAGTACAGGCTTTTTTCAAGCAGATCGAAAAAAATGGCGTATTGCGTAACCTGATAGACCGCTACCACGGTCATACCAAACGCTTAAAACCGGTCGACGTCGTCACCTTCCTCACCAAATCGCAGACCTTGCTACCAAGATATATCCGGCTGTTTAAAAATGCCCAGGAAATCACTGACATTGACTGGCGCCTGCTGGCTGCACTCAGCTACCAGGAATCGCATTGGGACAACTACAGCACCTCACCCACCAATGTGCGCGGACTCATGATGCTCACCGAGCAAACCTCCAACATGATGAACGTCACCGATCGGCTGGATCCCAAGCAAAGCGTCATGGCGGGCGCCAAGTTTTTCCTGTGGATGAAAGACCGCCTGCCTACCCGCATTCCTGAACCTGACCGTACGTTTATGACGTTGGCTGCCTACAATAACGGTGTCGGCCACCTGGAAGATGCACGCATCATCGCGCAACGCCTGGGCCTCAACCCCGACAGCTGGGCGGATGTTAAACGCGGCTACCAACTGCTCAATGACCCGAATCACTATGTCAATGCCAAACACGGCTATTGCAGCTGCGGCGCCCCGGTCATTTATACCGAGCTGGTCAGAAGTTACTACCAGATCATGCAAAAATACTTTCCGCCTTACGATCCTGGCGTAGACCCATACAAAATTGCAGACATAAAAATGCCCTGGTTGTTGGCCAGGGCATCTTAAGTTTGCGAAACTAGACGGATTACAACGCCAGCAAGGTTTTACCACCCATATACGGTTGCAGTGCTTTAGGAATATTCACCATACCATCGGGTTATTTTCAAGTGCCGTTACTAAACATGGAAACATGGTCCAGCTACTTCCTGAGAACGCTAAACAAGACCTAAGTGCTATGCCTATCCCCTTTGAAAATATTTCAGTAAATCAGGAAAAAGAATTAATGGAAAAAAGAAAGTAAAAATAATTATCGAGAATAGATATCGCGTCCAAAAAGCGTTCATATGCTTCGCCATCTCATTAGTTGTGTAACCTGGCAATGGCTGCCCATCTCTTTTAATCTCTACAACAATGTCACTTTTATTCAGTGCATTTCCAACATTTGGAGCAAAAGTCAGCTCAATCGGAGTTCTGCCATCTTCAACATTTTTAAGCTCATTATTTCTTCTGAATCCAGATTCACAGCCTATTGCAGTCATGGCCTCACATACCGCTTTACCATTAAACAAGTGATATGATCCATTGCGAGAACCTGACAGTACTAAATAACCTGTTTTTACGTATGAATGTTGCAGGTCTAACCGCACCTCAGGAACGTAGCAAAACCACAGCAAAAATATTGTCCAGATCAATTTTTGGATAATTACATTACCCTTAACATAGTTTATCAATTTTGATAAATTTGGATTTTCTTTCATCACCTATTCCAGTTTTTGAGTTTGCTCTAAGCGCCCCCTCGTTTGCAATTAACTAGCATTATCCGTGATCGTTTTCTGTGGTTTGGCATTTATTTTTAATACGGTGCGACAGTCCAAGAATCTCGAAAACTATTATCAGGTTTCTTTATTATCGGTTTACGACGATACTTTAGCGTCAGCTACTACCCAATAATGCCAATAGATTGGGTTAATTAGCAATCCTAATGACAACAAAAGATTTCATGTTAAAAATACTAATTCGTATATACCTTACAACACAATCGCTTATAGCCTATTTTCAAAAAAACTTCACGCGCCTCTGAACTAAAGCAAGCCTTACTAATAGAAACCAGATGATGATAAAAAAGGCCCGCATTTCTGCGAGCCTTTAATTTATACATCTGTTATGCCATTGTCGTTTAGGAGTGACAGATTAGCCCTCTCAAAACTAAAGACTCAGTAAAGTTTTGCCGCCCATATAAGGTTGCAGCGCTTTAGGAATATTCACTGTGCCATCGGCATTTTGGTTATTTTCCAGCACTGCCACCAAAGTACGGCCAACGGCCAGTCCAGATCCATTCAAGGTATGCAACAACTCAGGCTTGCCATTGGCATTGCGGAAGCGCGCTTGTAAGCGGCGCGCCTGGAAGGCTTCGCAGTTAGAAACAGATGAAATCTCGCGGTAGGTATTTTGTGCGGGCAGCCAGACTTCGAGGTCGTATGTTTTCGCGGCACCAAAGCCCATGTCACCAGTACATAATGAGACCACGCGGTATGGCAGTTCCAACGCTTGCAAAATCGCCTCGGCGTGGCCGACCATTTCTTCCAGCGCTTGGTAGCTGTTGTCGGGGTGGACAATCTGCACCATCTCGACTTTATCAAACTGGTGTTGACGGATCATGCCTTTGGTATCTTTACCATAAGACCCTGCTTCTGATCTGAAACAGGGCGTATGCGCTGTCAGTTTGATCGGCAGGCTGTCTTGCGCCACGATCTCGTCACGCACAGTGTTGGTCAGCGTGACTTCAGAAGTCGGGATCAAATAGAGCTTGCTGTCATTGTGTGGCGTAGAAAACAAATCTTCTTCAAACTTGGGCAATTGACCGGTCCCGACTAAGGTCTCGCGGTTGACCATGTACGGTGTATAGCACTCGGTATAACCATGTTTCTCGGTTTGCGTATCCAGCATAAATTGCGCGATGGCGCGATGCAGTTTAGCAATCTGGCCCTTCATAAAGGTAAAACGCGCACCTGAGAGTTTGGCACCAGTATCAAAATCCAGTCCTAATGGCGCACCGACATCCGCGTGGTCTTTGACGGCAAAGTCAAACTGGCGTGGCGTACCCCAGCGGCGAACCTCGATATTTTGGCTTTCATCCTGACCAACAGGCACGCTCTCGTGCGGCAGGTTCGGCACGTTTTGCATGAGCGCGAGCATGCTCGCTTGCACTTCGCTGAGTTGCGCCTCAGCCGCTTTCAGCTCATCGCCTAAACCAGCAACCTCGGCCAAAATTGCGCTGGCATCTTCGCCTTTGGATTTGGCGATGCCGATTTGCTTGGAAGCCGCATTGCGTTTGGCTTGCAGATTCTCGGTATTGGTTTGAATGGTTTTGCGCTGGGCTTCAAGCGCTTTAAATTCTTCTGCCGGAAAAGCAAATTTGCGTGCCGCCAAACGGGCAACAATATTATCCAAATCATTTCTAAGTTGTTGTATGTCTAACATAAGTTCTTTCTTAATTTTTTAGCCACAGAGGACACTGAGTTCACAGAGAAACCCGCTTAACTCCGTTGACCAGTTTAGGCTCTGCAAAATTAATCAACAGGCCACGCTTCAAGCCTGTCGATTTTAAATATGAAATCAGTTGAGCATAGGCAAAATCAGGCAGCTTTGTTTGCGCTTTCAGCTCTACCACAACCTCGCCTTGTACCAGTAAATCAAGCCGCTGGCCTTGAATCACCACATCTTTATAGCGCACATCCACTTCAACCTGACGTTGATATGCAATGCTACGCAACGCAACGCAAGCTCATAACAAAGTGCACTTTCATAAACAGACTCTAGCAACCCTACACCTAGTTCACGGTGCACCTCAATGGCCGCCCCAATAATCTGTCCCGTCAAATCGTCCATTCGATTTTCTCTGTGCCCTCAGTGTCCTCTGTGGCTAAATTATTTTTTAGCCTTTTTATCGAGTTCCTTCAAGTGCTGTAATTTTTCGCCTATTTTACCTTCCAAACCGCGTGGCGTGGGTTGGTAAAACTGTTGCGGTGCTAAATCGTCGGGGAAATAGTTTTCACCCGCGGCATAAGCCTCAGGCTCATTGTGGGCGTAACGGTATTCTTTGCCGTAATCCAGTGACTTCATGAGTTTTGTGGGGGCATTACGCAAATGTAGCGGCACGGTGCGGGACTTATCTTGCGCAACAAAGGCTTTGGCCTGGTTATAAGCCATATAGCCGGCGTTACTTTTGGCCGCCACCGCCAGGTAAATCACGGCTTGAGCCAGGGCCAGTTCACCCTCAGGGCTACCCAGGCGCTCAAATGTTAAAGCAGCATCATTGGCAATCTGCATAGCGCGTGGGTCTGCCAGGCCAATGTCTTCCCACGCCATACGGATAATACGTCTGGCTAGGTAGAGCGGTTCAGCGCCGCCATCGAGCATTCGCATGAGCCAATACAAAGCGGCATCTGGATTAGAGCCGCGTACGGATTTATGCAGCGCCGAGATCTGGTCATAAAAGGCCTCGCCGCCTTTATCAAAGCGGCGCAGCTTACTGGCCATGGTGGACTGCAAGAACGATTCATCGATGCGATCGACTTTGGCTGCGATGGCGCCGTTAAACAGGCCTTCGGCAAAATTCAGCAGGCGCCTAGCGTCGCCATCGGCGTAGGCGAGTACCTGTTCTTGCACCGTTTCGTCTATCGCAACAGCTGGGGCGACTTTTAAGCGGGCACGCTCTAGGAGTTGCGCCAGTTCTGTCTCATTTAACGCATTAAGTACAAACACCTGCGCCCGGCTCAGTAAGGCGCTATTGACTTCAAACGAGGGGTTTTCAGTGGTAGCGCCAATAAAGGTGATCAGGCCACTTTCGACATAAGGTAAAAAAGCATCCTGCTGCCCTTTGTTAAAACGGTGAACCTCATCGACAAACAGGATGGTGTTGCGCCCGGTTTGTTGCAAGGTGAGTTCAGCGCGCTCAACCGCTTCACGGATATCTTTAATGCCTGACAACACAGCAGACAACGGGACAAACTCTGCATCCGCTGTTTGCGCAATCAGCCGGGCGAGCGTGGTTTTACCGACCCCAGGTGGCCCCCATAAAATCATGGAAGGCAACTTGCCGGATTCAAACGCGCGCCGCAACGGCTTACCCTCGCCGAGCAAATGTGTTTGCCCGACCACTTCGTCCAGTGTTTTGGGGCGCAACTGCTCGGCGAGCGGGATACTGGAAGGGGTTTGTGGTTCAAACAGCGATGACATGTCGACTCATGGAAGGGGCCACTGGCTATTCGCCAACGACATCCACCCCTTTGGGAACAGTAAATAGAAACTGGCTGGCGTTGAGGTTGGGGTTCACTTCCACATTTGAAAACACGATATGCGTGCTTTGCCCGAAAGAATCAACCAGCCGCATCTCTGCCAGTTTGCCTTGGCTGAATGAAATGATCACTACCTGAAAACCGCTATCTTTTTGTATCGGCTTGGCCTGTACGCGTTGCATGCCCTCAAAGTCGAGTAAACGGCTGAGACGGAAGCTTTCTTCTACATTGGGCCCGCCTGCGAGCAAGGCTGCGGGGCTCGTGCCTAATACTTTATCGACCGTACGCACCGTGACTTGCTGCAAATCCACATCAAACAAAAATACCTGGCGGCCATCGCTGATGATTTGCTGCTCATAGGGCTTTTGATAATCCCAACGGAATTTATTGGGGCGCTGCAGCAGCATGACGCCATTCACTTCCTGCAACTTGCGGCCTTTCTGGTCGAACACGGTCTGCTTGAAGTTAGCACGCATGGCGTGCGTACTCTGGTAGAACTGTTTTAAATCCTCGACTCCATCTGCGAATGCAGTTGAAATCACACACAGGGTAAATAATGCCAGCAGCAGGCTGGTAAAGCGTTTATTCATGGTCTCCTCCGGCTTTCACGAGTACTTCACGGTTGCCATTGGTTTGCATGGCAGAGACCAGTCCGGCACGTTCCATATCTTCTATCAGGCGCGCCGCGCGGTTATAGCCAATACGCAATTGACGCTGCACCGATGAAATAGAAGCGCGGCGGGTTTTGAGTACAATCGCGACCGCTTCGTCATACAGCGGGTCTTTTTCACCGCCTGCGCTCACATCGCCCCCACCCAGGCTATCCATGTCGCCGCCTTCGGTCTCATTGGTGAGAATGCCTTCAATGTAGTTTGGTTCGCCTTGCGCTTTGAGGAAGTTAACCACATTATGCACTTCACCATCACTGACAAAGGCACCGTGAATCCGTTGCGGGTAACCGCTGCCGGGTGGCAGGTAAAGCATATCCCCTTGGCCGAGCAAGGTTTCCGCCCCCATCTGGTCAAGGATGGTACGCGAGTCGATCTTGCTTGATACCTGGAAAGCGACACGTGTCGGCACGTTGGCTTTAATCAGGCCGGTAATCACATCCACAGAAGGCCGCTGGGTCGCCAGCACCAGGTGAATCCCGGATGCACGCGCTTTTTGGGCCAGACGCGCAATCAGCTCTTCGACTTTTTTGCCTACCACCATCATCAGGTCAGCCAGCTCGTCGATGACGACGACAATCAAAGGCATTTCATCGAGCGGCTCCGGCTCATCCGGGGTTAGGCTAAACGGATGCGGAATAGAAGTCCCTTGTTTTTTCGCTTCCTGAATTTTCTGGTTATACCCGGCCAAGTTACGTACGCCCAGTGTGGACATCAGCTTGTAGCGACGCTCCATCTCGGCCACACACCAGTTCAATGCGTTGGCAGCCTGCCGCATATCAGTCACCACCGGCGCTAACAAGTGCGGAATGCCTTCATACACAGACAATTCCAGCATCTTAGGGTCAATCAGGATCATGCGGACGCGGCTGGCTTCAGACTTATACAACAAGCTCAAAATCAACGCATTAATCGCCACGGATTTACCAGAGCCGGTCGTACCAGCGACCAGCACGTGCGGCATTTTTGCCAGGTCGGCCACAATCGGTTTACCCGCAATGTCCTTGCCCATGGCAATTGCCAGCGGCGAGTTCAAATCGGCATAAGCCTGGCTACCCATGATTTCGGTGAGTGACACGATCTGCCGTTTTGGATTAGGGATCTCCAGCCCCATATAGCTCTTGCCAGGAATCGTCTCGACCACCCGCACGCTAATCACGGACAAGGCTCGCGCCAAATCTTTAGACAAGTTAGTGATCTGGCTGCCTTTGACACCGGGCGCCGGATCCAGCTCATACCGTGTAATCACCGGCCCGGGTTGCGCGGTGACCACCTTAACCTCAATGCCAAAATCCATCAGCTTGCGCTCAATCAGGCGCGAGGTGAAATCCAGTGTTTCGGCCGACTGCAACTCCACCGACTGGTTAGGGGCATCCAGCAAATGCAGCGGCGGCAGGCCTTCCTGCTCTATGACCTCAAACAACACCGCCTGTTTCTCTTTGACCACGCGCTCACTTGGCGCGATGGCAACCTCAGGCACAGTAATCTCCACCGGCTTGCGGTCTTCGATGCGTTTGCGTTCCGCCTCGACAAACTCTTCACGCGCCTGCAACACCTGGCGGCCAACTTGACGGTCTTGCCAGTCCTGATATTTCAATACGCTCCATTGATAACACTGGATCACCCACTCACCGAGCCGCTCACTCATGGTGATCAGCGACCAGCCAGTAAACAGGCTAAAGGCCGTGGCGAACAACACCAGCAACAACATGGTCGAGCCGGCAAAACCAAACATATTGCGCAGCAAATGGTCGATGCCACTGCCGATCACCCCACCCTGCTTCAGTGGAAAATCAGCAGGCAAACTCACCAGATGCCCAGACTCCAATGCTGCAGAGGCGAGCAGCATCAAGGCAAAGCCGACGGCATTGAGCCACCAATCCTGTTTTTCGGCCGCATTCTGGTGCAGGCGCTGATACATCAGCCACACCACAAAAAAGGCCAACACCACAAACCACCAGGAGGAAAATCCAAACAGAGACAGAAAAATATCAGCCATCCAAGCGCCTACTGTACCACCCGCATTATGGATACGGTCGCTCTCGCCCACCGCATGTGTCCAACCTGGATCTTCATGTGAGTAAGTGAGCAAAATCACCGCTAAAAAAACGCCGAGCGCGGCCAGCGCAATCCAGGCCACCTCACGGATGAGCTTGGCGTCACGCAGCTGTTTTTCTGTCGAGACTTTTTCCAGACGGACATTCGCGGCTTTTTTCTTATTAAAAAACAATATGTTGTCTCTTTCTCTGCAAGAGTGAACTTAAATGATTATAGCAAAATCAAATTGCAGACAGGGGAACGAGGTTCTAAAATACCCTAATCACTCACAAGGAGAGCTCATGGATATCGGAATTAACAATGAAAACCGCCAGGAAATCGCGCAAGGCTTGTCCAAGCTGCTGGCAGATACCTACACGCTATATCTCAAAACGCATTATTTTCATTGGAACGTCACCGGTCCGATGTTCAATACCTTGCATTTGATGTTTGAAACACAGTACACAGAGCTGGCATTGGCTGTCGACCTGGTCGCTGAGCGTATCCGCTCATTAGGTGTGTATGCGCCAGGTACTTACGCTCAATTCTCCAAGTTGACTTCGATTGAAGAAACCGTGGACGTGCCGAAAGCCAACGACATGATCAGTGAACTGGTCGCGGGTCACGAAGCAGTTTGCCGTACAGCACGTAGCGTCTTCCCGGCTGCCGACAAAGCCTCTGATGAAGCCACTGCTGATCTGCTGACCCAGCGCCTGCAAGTGCATGAAAAGACTGCATGGATGCTGCGTAGCTTATTAGAAAAATAATTTGAGGAGCGTGCTGGGAAAATAATCCCTAGCATTCTTTCAAACATCAGTAAAATTCTTTTAGATTTTGCTCGTGCCTGGGCGATGGCCATTTAAAAACGCATGGTCATCCCCATCTAAGTAAAAATAACTTTCCTGAATGGAATTCTCACCATGGCAACAAAACACGCCCGATTAATGATTCTTGGCTCTGGCCCGGCTGGCTACACGGCAGCTGTCTATGCGGCCCGCGCCAACCTGAACCCGGTATTAATTACCGGCCTCGCCCAAGGTGGTCAACTGATGACCACGACCGAAGTTGATAACTGGCCTGCGGATGCCAACGGCGTGATGGGGCCAGAACTGATGGCGCGTTTTCAACAGCACGCCGAACGCTTTAACACCGAGATGATCTTTGACCACATTCATACCACGCACCTCAAAGAAAAACCGATCCGGTTGGTGGGTGACAGCGGTGAATACACCTGTGACGCATTGATTATTGCCACCGGTGCTTCTGCTAAATACCTGGGCCTGCCCAGCGAGGAAGCCTTTGCCGGTAAGGGCGTCTCTGCCTGCGCCACGTGTGACGGTTTTTTCTACCGTAACCAGGAAGTGGCTGTGGTCGGCGGCGGCAATACGGCCGTGGAAGAAACGCTGTATTTAGCTAATATTGCCAGCAAGGTCACGCTGGTTCACCGCCGCGATAAATTCAAGGCCGAAGCCATTTTGGTGGATAAACTGATGGAACGCGTCAAAGAAGGCAAGGTCGTCCTGGAAACTTTCCAGACGCTGGACGAAGTGCTTGGTGACAACACGGGTGTGACGGGCATGCGCCTGAAAGACGTCAATTCTGGCACCACCAAGGACATCACCCTTAAAGGCGTGTTTATTGCCATTGGTCACCAACCGAATACGCAAATCTTTGAAGGCCAGCTGGAGATGGAAGGCGGTTATATCGTCACCCAGGCAGGCCGCCAAGGCAATTTCACGGCCACCAGCATCCCCGGTGTATTTGCCGCGGGCGATGTGCAAGACCATATTTACCGCCAGGCAGTCACCAGTGCCGGCACTGGTTGTATGGCCGCCCTGGATGCTGAGCGCTACCTGACCAGCTTGGAATAAATCCATCGCTAATCTTAAAGAAGCGCACCCCGGTGCGCTTTTTTATTTTAAAATCGGCCTATGTCGCAAGAACTCCCGGACAATGACGAAAATGACGTCTCCCTGTTTTACGAAGCAGTGAAAGGTGCGCGTCCGGTCAAAACCAACCGGGTCTCGTATTCCCCCAAAAAACCCAAACCCATTCCACGCCAACTGATCCGCGATGAAAAACAGGCGCTGATTGATTCGCTAAGCGACCATTACATCCCGGCCTACGAACTCGAAAGCGGCGAAGAATTACTGTATTTGCGCGAAGGCCAGTCCCCCATTGTGTTAAGCAAGCTGCGCCGCGGTCATTGGGTGGTGCAAGCGCATATCGACTTACATGGCCTGGTCAGTGATGAGGCCAGGGTCACAGTCTCGGAATTTATTGCCGGTTGTAAAAAGCGGGGGCTGCGTTGCGTGCGCATCGTGCATGGCAAAGGCCTGGGCTCACGCAATAAAGAACCTGTGCTTAAACACAAATTACGCAATTGGCTGATGCAAAAAGATGAAGTGATTGCCTATGCGCAAGCACGAGCCAACGATGGCGGCAGCGGCGCAGTGATTGTGCTGCTCAAAGCATAAACGCGCTGCCATTTCTGGCAACGCGTGATGGTTCTCAATCAAAAATTACCAATATTGTGGGTGGTGGCGCGGGCCATGCCCTCTCATGGCAGCCGGACTGTAGACAGCGGCTGGCATAGTCTGCACCTGTGCGATATTTGGCCTGATCAGGACGGCCACTTCCAGAGTGGGTCCGGGGTCGCGGTCCATCATCGTAGAGTACTGGCGACCCTGATATTCATAATTCACCAAATAACCTGTGGTCACGGTTTGCCATTGGTCTACCATGACACATTGTTGCACTGGTCGTGTGACTACACGTTCATTCCCATAGGGAGCCTGGTTATCCACGCGGTCACCGACAATCGCGCCCACACCTGCACCCACAGCGGCGGCAGCCACCCGACCACTGCCTTGGCCGATGGTGCTGCCCAGTAAACCACCCGCCACGCCCCCAATAATAGCGCCCGTGTTTGATCGCGCAGGGGCCTGGTAAACGCTTTCACTGATATATTCAGTGCGGCATTCCTGATGCGGTTGATTCACTTGCTGCACCTGGGGGGCAACCGATAGTACTCGCGCCCGGTCAATATACTCGGCATCGGCAAACGCAGCCTGGCTTGCCAGCAACATCACAACACTTAACCCTATCGTTTTACGCACGTTATTTCCTCTCTATCATTCACACTGCATGTGGCAGTTGATGAGATTAACGTGCAGCTTTGCGGCCACGATGACGTACTGTCGCTGTCCCGCGCGCGAAATTTTGTATCCGTGCCGATACAGAACGCTTATTGATTGCTATTGGCCAGCTTGAGCAATTCGCCGCGTTGCTGGATTTCAATCACGCCGCGGCCCATGGTCAACCAGCCTTTTTGCTCAAGGCGCTTGAGTTGGCGGCTGATCACTTCGCGTGCCGTGCCCAATTCGTCTGCGATCTGCTGGTGTGTCCGCTGTATGGTGTTATTACCCATATCCAGCAACCATTTGGCCAGGCGTGCATCCAGCGTCTGAAAGGCGACTTCATCCAGCAACACAATCAGGTCGCTGATCAACGCGCCATAGTTTTGCATGACGTATTGCCTGAATACTGGCGAATCGATCATGAGTTTATGAAAAACGGCTTCCGGGATAATCACATCCTGGATCTCATCTTCGACCACCGTAGAAGCAGGATATTGACTGTTGCCTAACAGGCAGGTCGTTGTAATGACACAGGTTTCCCCGGCACCGACCCGGTAAAGCACAATTTCACGGCCACTGGCTGACATTTTGTATACCCGTGAGCGGCCTTTTAGTCGTAACACATAGCCGCCACAATGGTCACCTTCGCGGTAACCGATCGTCCCCACTGGCGCCTCTACAATACGCGCGTATTGCGAAACCAGCTTTTTAGCAGCATCTTCCAGTGCTTCCAGTTCTGGAAACTGACTGATCCAAGCCAATGATTGCATCATCCAACTATCCCCATTCGTTCATTTTGTTTGTCCTGACTGCATAGCAGCCAGCATTTTTTATTTTGTGCGCTTCACTTTATCATAGTTTGATTTTAATGCCATTTTTAGGCTGCTGAACCGCCACATCCCTCTTCTACTGCATGCACAGATAAGTGTTAAAGCGTACACAATCTGTGACAACAGGTTTATGATTGAATTTCAACGTACAAAGAAAATAAAAAATTGATGCTTATGCAAGGGGTAATATGCAAACTTCAGAGATTGCGGTGGATCTGTTTGATCAGCTAAGGGCTTCGGCCGATCAAGCCAGTCAGTTAATGAAGGCCATGGCCAATACCGACCGATTAATGCTGCTCTGCCAACTGTCCCAGGGCGAAAAATCGGTCAGCGAATTGGAGTCTTGCCTGAATCTCAGGCAACCCAGCTTGTCACAACAATTAACCGTGTTGCGCGAAGCGCAACTGGTGAGCACCCGCCGCGAAGGTAAAAATGTGTTTTACCGCATAGGAAGCCCTGCCGCACTCGCCGTCATCCTGGTACTACACCGCGAGTTTTGCAAATAATCCGGCAGGCTGCCTGCATCATTGCCAAGGAATGAATCATGAATCTCAAACAGATCGACCAACGTTACACCATTAGCGACCAACTCACGCCTAAGGATTTAAATGCGCTAGCCGCACAGGGCACGGCACTGGTAGTCAACTTTAGGCCTGATGGCGAGGGCGGCGACGCCCAGCCCACCAGCGAGTCATTGGCGTCACATGCAGCAGCACTGGGCATGGCTTACGCGCATATTCCCGTCTTGCCCAATCAAGTCAATGCCCAGCATGTCGCACAATTGCAAGCCTTGCTGATTGCCCACCCCGGACCAGTGGTGGGATTTTGCCGTACCGGCAACCGTGCCAATACCGTCTATCAGCAGGCTTTACAATCCCCGGTAACGAATACAGCAGGCAAACCTGCGTGTTGTTGTGGCCCAGCAGAAACCAAAGAAGGATTGCTGGACAAAGTTAAAGGCTGGTTCAAAGAGTAAGCATACAAATCCATCTGGGAAGACTGTTTCATACCATGCAAAAAACCAACTTTGATATTGTGATTGTCGGTGGCGGCGCGGCGGGTTGCGCCATTGCCGCCAGCCTGAAAAAACGCGATGCCGCTTTGGCAATCGCCATCATAGAGCCCGCAGAGCACCATTATTACCAGCCTGCCTGGACCCTGGTAGGCGCGGGGGAGTTTGATGTGGCGAAGACAGTCAGACCCATGGCGGACTGTATCCCCAACGGTGTCACCTGGCTGCATGCAGCCGTGACCGGCTTTGAACCTGAACAGAAACAAGTCAGCACTGACCGCCTGGGCAAGATTCAATATCAGCAACTAGTGGTTGCCGCTGGCCTTAAACTCAATTGGGAGGGTATCAAAGGCTTACCCGAAACTTTGGGTAAACATGGCGTGACCTCCAACTACCGCTTTGACCTCGCCCCTTATACATGGCAATTGGTACAGCAACTACAGTCCGGCAAAGCCCTCTTCACCCAGCCTCCCATGCCGATCAAGTGTGCAGGAGCCCCGCAAAAAGCGCTTTATCTTTCTTGTGCCGAATGGTTAGCCCAGGGACGGCTAGGCAACATCAAAGCCTCTTTTTACAGCGCCACACCGGCTTTGTTTGGCGTGAAAGAATATGTAGAACCCCTCATGCAGTATATCCGCCGCTATCAGGTTGATTTGCATCTAAGCAGCACGCTGGTAGAGGTAGATGGCGCCAGCAAAACCGCATGGTTCAACATCAAGGATGCCGAGGGTAATGTGCAACGCATTAGCGAACAGTTTGATATGCTGCATGTAGTCCCCCCACAAACCGCCCCGGACTTTATCAAGCAAAGTCCTTTGGCGAATGCGGATGGCTGGGTGGAAGTGGATCAGCACAGCTTGCAACATGTGCGCTACCCGGAGATTTTTGGCGTGGGCGACTGCACCAGCACCCCGAATGCCAAAACCGCTGCGGCAGCCCGCAAACAAGTGGTGATTGCGGCCGAAAACTTGTTGGCAGCACGCGCAGGCGTGGGCTTGCCTTCGCGGTATGACGGTTATGGCTCATGCCCGTTGACCGTTGAGAAAGGCAAAATCATCCTTGCCGAATTTGGCTATGGAGGCAAGATCGTACCGACCTTCCCCTGGGACTCTACCCAACCCCGACGCTCAGCCTGGTGGCTCAAGAAATACCTGTTACCTCAAGTCTATTGGCACTTGATGCTCAAAGGCCGCGAATGGCTGGCGAGATGCGGGGCCTGTGGCTAGGGCTTGTTAACGTTTGGATTTGCTGGTGAGGTAGCGCTTTAACCACTGCAAGGTCAAAGCGACACCAAAGCCGTTGACCTCACTGGCTACCGCCCCCAAGCCCTCTTTGTGTGTATAAGATGACAGGTCTACGTGGCACCAGTCCACATTGTGTTCGATAAACTTGCCTAAAAAACGTGCGGCAAGGATATGGTCCGCATCACTGTCCAGAGTGCATTGCTTGATGTCAGCAATATCGCTATCCAGCTCGCTGTCATAATCCTCGGCATAAGGGAATGCGACCACACGCTCGCCACACTCAGTCCCCGCCTCAGTCATTTGCTGCGCCAGGCTGGCCTGGTTGGCAATGATGCCACTCATGCGGGAGCCCAGTGCGATTTGCATGCTACCCGTCAGTGTGGCGTAATCAAGCATGACATCCGGTTGACTACGGCTGGCCATGGTCAAAGTATCCGCCAGCACCATGCGGCCCTCGGCGTCAGTATGCACAATCTCGATGGTCATCCCATTGAGCGCCGTCACAACATCATTTTGCTTGTAAGCGTTGGGACCGATATGGTTTTGCGCCAAGGCTAGCCAGCAATCCACATTGACGGGTAATTGTTGTGCGCTGATGGCTTGTAACACCCCGACAGCGACGGCACTGCCATTCATGTCCTGATGCATGCCTTGCATGTATTTGGCCGATTTCAAATTATGGCCGCCGGTATCAAAGCAAATCCCCTTCCCTACCAGCGCCAGGGTTTTCCGCGCCTGCGGATGGCGGTAGCTCAATTTAACAATGGCCGCATCTTGCGGCTCTGAGCCTTGTGCAACAGCGACAAAAGCACCTGCGCCCATTTCCCTGAGGGTCTCTACTGAAAAAACATAATATTGCCAGCCTTTTTCACTGGCCATGGATTGCAAGCACTGCTGATATAACGCCGGTGTCAGCATATTGGGCGGCGTCATCGTCAACGCCCGGCACACAGTGTTGCCAGCGACTGTGGCCATGATTTCATCAGTCCAATCCATGGCATCCACCCCAAACAGGCCAATTTCACGTAACTTTTGGCCGGTATGCTTTTTCTTCAGCACGGGCAAGGCTTGCGCATTAATCAGTGTCACATAGGCCGCTTGCCTGGCGAGTTTATCAGCCTGCTTTTTGGCGTAGATGCCAATCGCAATCCGCGCTGGACACTCCTCCAGCAACGGTTTGACCGCAGTGCGTAACAAGCTATTGATCGCAAAATTTGAACTGCTGGCATCCACTTGCACCAGACTAACCAATTGCCCGTCCGGCCATTCCAGCGTCAGCGGTTTTTGCGCTAAATCGGCTGCGGTCAGGCCTGCCCTTGCCAGTTTGGCGCTTAACACTTCGGCAAATGGCAACGCAGAAAAGGACTTTTCTTCAAACACCAGCAAAATATGCTGCGCAAATGCTGACAACACAGTTGAATTGACTTCAGGATTTTGGGACCACTCGATGCGCATACAGTTAAAAAACACTCTTATATAAAACATTAAATAAACGTAGCAAAAGCCAGTAGACAAGCGTGTCTAGCACATGCAAAACTTGACCAAAAGCGTCAAAAAAGAGACACTTACAGCTAATTGATAGCTTGCTGAGACTCATCACTTGAGTGCAGCAACGTGATACCATAAAAGCAGTGTCCAATTTCGGAATCCCTTCTTGGTAATCAACACTTTCTCAGCTCTAGGCATTGCTCGAAGCTAGATTATACGCATAGCGACTTAAAACTCGGAGAATCCTCACGCATGGCAACGCATTCGCAAGCACACCTCAATGAAACCGACGCACAAGAAACGCAAGAATGGTTAGAAGCCCTCAGTGCTGTCATTGAGAATGAAGGGCCAGAACGTGCCCACTTCCTGCTGGAAGCAATGATTGATCAGGCCCGCCGCTCAGGCGGGCATTTGCCTTACAAAGCGACCACCGCTTATGTGAACACCATCCCCACCCATTTGCAGGCAAAACTGCAAGGTGACCCTGAGATGGAGCGCCGTATCCGTGCCTTGATCCGCTGGAATGCGATCATGACGGTGTTACGTGCCAATGAAAAATCACCAGGGATCGGCGGCCACATCGCCAGCTTCCAGTCTGCCGCGACTTTATATGACGTCGGTTTTAACCATTTTTTCCGTGCTGCGAATGAGAGTTTTGGTGGTGACTGCGTCTACTTCCAAGGCCACTCCTCACCAGGTGTGTACGCTCGCGCTTTCCTCGAAGGCCGAATCAGCGAAGAGCAAATGGATAACTTCCGCCAGGAAACGGGCGGCAATGGTCTTTCCAGCTACCCTCACCCATGGTTGATGCCAGATTTTTGGCAGTTCCCAACCGTGTCTATGGGCTTAGGCCCATTGGCCGGGATTTACCAAGCCCGCTTCCTCAAGTACCTGCACAACCGCGGTATTGCCGACACCTCTGACCGCAAAGTTTGGGTATTCTGCGGTGACGGCGAAATGGACGAGCCTGAATCACAAGGTGCGATCTCACTGGCGGCGCGTGAAGGCCTGGACAACCTGATTTTCGTCATTAACTGTAACTTGCAGCGTCTGGACGGCCCGGTGCGTGGCAATGGCAAGATCATCCAGGAACTCGAATCCAACTTCCGCGGTGCGGGCTGGAATGCAATCAAGGTCATCTGGGGTTCTTACTGGGATCCACTGCTGGCCATGGATAAAGACGGTATTTTGCGTAAACGCATGGAAGAATGCGTAGACGGCGAATACCAGAACTTTAAACAAAAAGGTGGCGCCTACACGCGTGAGCACTTCTTTGGCAAATATCCTGAGCTGCGTGAAATGGTGGCTGCAATGTCCGATGCGGATATCTGGCGCTTGAACCGTGGCGGTCATGATCCACACAAAGTATTTGCAGCCTACCAGGCAGCCGTGACGCATAAAGGCCAGCCGACTGTCATCCTGGCCAAAACCGTTAAAGGGTATGGCATGGGCGAAGCCGGTGAAGGCCAGAACACCACCCACCAGCAAAAGAGCATGGATATCGCCTCATTGAAAGCTTTCCGTGACCGTTTTGACCTGCCATTGACTGACGAGCAGGTAGAAAACCTGTCTTACTACCGTCCGGCTGAAGATAGCCCGGAAATCAAATACATGATGGAACGCCGCGCAGCATTGGGTGGCTTTGTGCCAGCCCGTCGCCGCAAAGGCAACGAGCTGACCGTGCCAGAACTGTCAGCGTTTGAAAACATGCTGGGTGCCACCGGCGACCGTGAAATTTCCACCACCATGGCGTTCGTGCGTATCCTGTCTACGCTGGTACGTGACAAGCAAGTCGGTAAATATGTAGTGCCGATTGTGCCGGACGAAGCCCGCACTTTCGGGATGGAAGGCATGTTCCGCCAACTGGGTATTTACTCTTCCGTCGGCCAGTTGTACGAGCCACAGGATTCTGACCAGGTGATGTTCTACAAAGAATCACAAAGCGGCCAGATTCTCGAAGAAGGCATCAACGAGGCCGGTTCATTTGCCAGCTGGCTGGCTGCAGCGACGTCTTACAGCGTCACCGGCACCCAGATGATTCCGTTCTACATCTACTACTCCATGTTCGGTTTCCAGCGTATTGGTGACTTTGCCTGGGCCGCTGGTGACAGCCGCGCACGTGGTTTCTTGCTGGGTGCGACCGCAGGCCGCACGACATTGAATGGTGAAGGTTTGCAACATGAAGATGGCCACAGCCATTTGATGTCTGCCACCATCCCGAACTGCATCTCATACGATCCGACCTTTGCTTACGAGCTGGCCGTGATCATTCAAGAAGGCATGCGCCGTATGGTGCAAAACCAGGAAGATGTGTACTACTACATCACTCTGATGAACGAGAACTACAGCCATCCTGCCATGCCGGAAGGCAGTGCAGAAGGCATTCTCAAAGGCATGTACAACTTCAGCAAGTCCAAAGCTAAAGGTCCGAAAGTGCAATTGATGGGCTCAGGCGTGATCCTGCGTGAAGTGATTGCTGCCGCTGAGTTGCTCGAAAAAGACTGGGGCGTGTCTGCCGACGTATGGAGTGTCACCAGCTTTACCGAACTGCGCCGCGACGGCATTGATGCAGAGCGTCACAACCTGTTGCATCCAGAAGCGAAGCCTAAATTGAGCTTTGTTGAAGCTTCCCTGCAAAAAGCCGAAGGCCCAGTGATTGCTTCCACCGACTACATGCGTAGCTTTGCTGACCAAATCCGCCCATTTGTCCCTAACCGGTTTGTGGCCTTGGGTACCGATGGTTATGGCCGTTCAGATTCACGTGAAGCCCTACGTAGCTTCTTTGAAGTTGACCGCTACTATGTTGTACTGGCTGCCCTCAAAGCACTGGTTGACGACGGTAAGTTGCCTGCTGCCAAAGCCTCTGAAGCCATTAAAAAATACAATATCGACGTTACTCGTGCCAACCCGGCCACAATTTAACGTCACGACATAAGGAATAGATACAATATGTCTATCAAAGAAGTATTGGTGCCGGATATCGGCAACTTTGACAGTGTGGATGTCATTGAAGTCCTGGTGAATGTAGGCGATACCATCGCCAAAGAAGACTCTCTGATTACGGTCGAGTCTGATAAAGCCTCTATGGACATTCCCTCATCATTGTCTGGCGTGGTCAAGGAAATCCACATCAAAGTGGGTGACAAAACCAAGCAAGGTGCACTGATTCTGACGCTGGATACCGCGGGCGAAGCCGCACCCGCAGAGAAAGTGGCGCCACAACCCACCGCAACGCCAGTCGTCGCGACGGTGACAGTGGATGAAGCCAAGGTAGCCATTCCAGAACCTACCCGCCCGGTCGCTGAGGTTCCGCAAGTGATACAGCCACAAGCGACCCCTAACCCGGTGGCGGCCAGCACGGTAGCCAGCAGTGGCAAACTGGCGCATGCCAGCCCTTCGGTACGCAAATTTGCGCGCGAGTTAGGGGTAAATCTGTCACTGGTGAAAGCCAGCGGCCCTAAAAACCGTATTCTGCAAGCCGATGTACAGGCGTATGTCAAAGGTGAGTTGTCCAAACCACGTACTGAAAGCATCAGCACTGGTGGTGGTTTAAGCACCTTGCCTATGCCTGTGATCGATTTCAGCCAGTTTGGCAGTATCGAAACCAAGCCGCTGTCACGCATCAAGAAACTGTCTGGCGCCAACCTGCACCGTAACTGGGTCACTGCACCACATGTGACACAGTTTGATGAAGCGGACATCACCGACCTCGAAGACTTCCGTAAGTCCATGCTGGCTGAGGCGGAAAAGCGTGGCGTGAAATTGACGTTGCTGGCTTTCCTGATGAAAGCTGTCGTCAATGCATTGCGTACCTACCCTAACTTTAACGCTTCCCTGTCACCTGAAGGCGATAGCCTGATCCTCAAGCAGTATTACAACATCGGCTTTGCCTGCGATACGCCAGATGGTCTGGTCGTGCCTGTGGTGCGTGATGTGAACCAGAAAGACGTGATGGACATTGCCCGCGATCTGGCTGACCTCTCAGCTAAAGCCCGTGAGCGCAAGTTGAAGGTTGAAGAAATGCAAGGCGGCTGCTTTACCATTTCCAGCTTGGGTGGGATCGGCGGCACCATGTTCACGCCTATCATCAATTGCCCTGAAGTGGCGATTCTGGGTGTTTCCCGTGCAGCCATGCAGCCGGTGTACAACAAAGACAGTGGCGGCTTCGATCCCCGCCTGATCATGCCATTGTCACTGTCATACGATCACCGCGTGATCGATGGGGCTGACGGCGCCCGCTTCACCAGCCACCTGCGTGTGATGTTGAGTGATGTGAGACGTTTGTTACTCTAATTTTTGGACGAGTAAAAACACAAAGGGCGCTGAATGCGCCCTTTGTGTTTTAAGCGATCTGCGTCGGTTGCATAAAGTCGCCAGTCACTATCCTGGCCTTATCCACGACAAGCCATTGGTAGCTGTAAATCCATACCGGCTCAAGCAGACGACCATCTACCGTAAGAATTTGTGTTTGAACCCGTTGATATTCTGCTGGCTGTGGATACCGGACACTGCATTCTTCATACTCATCAAGCTTAGCAAGTACACTATCCGCCTCATGCAAGTGATAAACCTCGCCATAAACGCGCTCCTCAGTATCGTCAGAAGCGATCACACCGGGATAGTCCCTGATCATATACATCTTGCCTTGATACCAGCCGTAGCCGATAAAGGTGGCATTTTCTGCAAGAAAATCGGCCATGGCGTTTTGATTTCCACGGCGCAAAGTGCCATATACAAATAAAAGAGTAGACATGCTGGTTAAAATAACCTCAGTTGATGGGTATCCAGTGATTGCTGCCATCTGCCAGGCACACTGAACAAATCCGTACGCAAATCCAGGCGCTCGCCTGACAGGCCCAGCTTGTGGCAGGTCAGCTTAAAACGATGCGCCAGTAAATCGGCAAAAACCCCTTCGCCACGCATACGCTGGCCAAAACCACTTTGATAGGTTTTGCCGCCACGGCTTTGTTTGATAATGCTCATGACATGGTCAGCCTTGAGGGGGAAATACTGTTGCAGCCAAGCCTGGAAAAGATCACTTAACTCATGCGGCAAGCGCAAAAAGACATAGCCTGCCTTGCGCGCGCCTGACTGATGCGCCTGCTCCAGAATTTTCTCCATATCGCAATCCGTCAGTGCAGGAATCACCGGGGCGACCATCACACCGGTAGGGATGCCTGCAGCACTCAGTCTACGCAAAGTCTCAAAGCGTCGTTCAGGTGCGGCGGCTCTCGGTTCTAATCGCCGCGCAATCTGCCGGTCCAAGGTGGTGATGCTCAAATAAATACTGGCCAGGCCTTTGGCAGCCATAGGCGCAATCAGGTCAATATCGCGCTCGATCAGTGAAGATTTAGTCACCAGGCTAAAAGGATGATTGGCCTCACTGAGTACCTGAATCAATTGCCGCGTCAGTTGATACTCGCGTTCAATCGGCTGGTAACTATCGGTATTCATGCCAATGGCAATGGGTGCGCACTGGTATTTGGGATGCGACAGTTCTTTTTTGAGTAACGCAGCAGCATCGGCTTTCATCAGCAAACGCGATTCAAAATCCAGCCCGGGTGATAACCCTAAATAAGCATGCATAGGTCGGGCATAACAGTAAATGCATCCGTGCTCACAGCCCCGGTAATGATTCAAGGTGCGGTCAAACGGCAGGTCTGGGGATTGAATGTAATTGATGACGCTTTTAGCAGCATCCAGCATGACTTCAGTCCGTAAGGCTGGCACTTCTTCATCCAGGCTGCTCCAGCCATCGTCTATGCTTTCGCGGGTGTGCGGGTCAAAGCGGCTGACTTGATTGCTACTGGCAGCACGTCCTTTGTAGACCAAGGGCTTTTCCACCCGCGCGGGCGGAAAAGCGTCCATATCAACTTGCGCGTCGTCTATTTGCGTTCCGAGATCCACTGGCATGCTACGGCACTCCAGTAAGGTAATGATTGCAACGCCAGCATAGAGACCCATAATTGCGCATCAAGGTTGCTAAAACCGCGTGCATACAACATCGCTGCTGCGCAGAGCATTAGAGAGGCAAGAATCGTTAACTCTTCTTTGATTGGCGCGATGAGCTGCCAACTGCTGAGTTTGGCTTTGGTTTTGTTGGTGACCACAAACACGCCTGCCTTATGTGTCAGGCCGCTGATGATGCCCCTGGCAATCGCATGCGATAGGCCTAAGCTAGCCAGTGACGCGCCAAAGATATCCATCCAGCTACAATGCATGGTCTTGCGGTAGAGCACTGGCCCCAAAATCGCCTTAATTACCAGGAAACACAAGATAGGGACAATCATGACCACCACAGGTAAGCTGAAGTGTTTTGGGAAGGCCAACATGGCAATCGTCCAACCAATAGATCCGAGCGTAAAGATCAGTTGCAAAGCCTCACCAAACCAGCCAAACCAACCGGTCAGGAAGTGGTAGCGCTGGCTGAAATTCAAGGTCGATTTACCAACCAGTTTAGGCATGTGATGCTTGAGAATCTGCATCGCGCCAAATGCCCAGCGGTTACGCTGCGATTTAAGCGCCTTGAAGTTAGCTGGCGTCAGGCCACGGCCAAAAGTCTCATCAATGTAGCGCAACTCCATATTATTCTCGAGTAAACGCAGGCCAAGTTCGGTGTCTTCACAAATACACCACTCTGACCAGCCGCCAAAGCCTTTTAGAGACTCTGCACGAATGAGCGTCATGGTGCCGTGCTGGATCAAGGCGTTACGTTCATGGCGGTGATGCATCCCAATGCGGAAAAAGCCCTCAAACTCCCAGTTACACATGCGGTGAAAGAAGCTATGCTCCCACTCGCGGTGTGCCTGAGGGGCCTGCACCACAGCCACTTGTGGCTCGAGGAAATGCGGTATCAGGTCAGACAGCCAGTC
The DNA here is from genome assembly GCF_046766015.1 of Methylophilus sp. 3sh_L. NCBI lineage: Bacteria > Pseudomonadati > Pseudomonadota > Betaproteobacteria > Nitrosomonadales > Methylophilaceae > Methylophilus > Methylophilus sp. 3sh_L. The sequence goes on along the minus strand of NZ_JBKOUF010000002.1, from coordinate 319,594 downwards.
AGGGGTAACCACGTAATCAGCATCGACCACGCCAACCACCTGCGCATCGGGATGCGTTTTATCCAGCGCAAAATTCAGTGCCCCCGCTTTAAACCCTGGCCAGGATGGCAAATGATAGAAATGGAAGTTATCCGGCATGGTGGCCATATAAGTTTCCAATGGTTTCCATTTCGCTTCATCTTTGGTGTTGTTATCTACCACAATCACTTCATAGCGTGTGTAGTTAAGCTTGCGCAGGCTATCAATGGTGGCGATCACCATTTCTGGCGGCTCGTTATAGCACGCCAGGTGGATAGACACGAACAACTCTTGATCTGCCGGTAACGGTTTGGCGCGATTGAACAAACGGCGCCATTGCGGTTTGAACATCACTTCACTGAACTCCGCCGCGTAAATCATCAGCACCATTGAAGTCAGCGCAATGCCTAAAATCAGGCCGATGAGCACCACAAAGTCCCGGATCGTGTAATAGTAGTCACCCGGCAGGTTCCAGGCGATGGTCAACGTGGTGATACATGCCTGAAACAACACGGCCATAGAGAGCACGCCACCGATGCCCCAATGCTTGAAGCGCCAGGCAATAAACATCATGGGGATAAACGCCAGTACCGTAGACCAGGTGGCTTTGGCAATCCAGCGCGTATTCGGGGGCACCGCACCTTGCAGTGAGTATTTCTGATGACGGTCGGCGTTATACATGCCCCAATAAGCGCCCGCCCAGCCTTCGAGCGCGACCTTCCAGGGCTGGTCAAATGCTTCCATCAAGTAATAATCCAGGTCTTCAATCGAGTTTCTGGCCATAAACTCGCGGATGAACCTGGCCTGGTTAACCTCACTGGCCACCGATGCACCAATGGCGGGGCCACGGCTAGGCCAGCCCACCTCGGTAATCACGATTTTTTTACGTGGATAGGCCTGCATGAGCTGGTTGTAGCGCTCTATCGTGTATTGCACCGCTTTTTCAACGGGCACGCCTTCGTGGTAAGGCAACAGGTGAACGGCAATGTAATCGACATGCTTAACCAATTCGGGATGCTTGAGCCACACGTGCCAAGGCTCTGCGGTGGATACCGGCACATTGCTATGTTCACGGACAAAATCCAGGTAACCAATCAATGCCTGGACCGGTAAATCGTTACGCAACAGCGATTCGTTACCGACAATGACACGGTCAATATTGCTGTAGTTTTCCAGCTTTTCAAGCAGGGCAGATACTTCACGCGTGTTTTTCATGTTGTCGGTGTCTATCCAGGCACCAGCAATGACATTCATGTTACGTTTGGCTGCCAGCGGAATCACCTCGTTCAAATCCAGCGAGGAATACATACGGATATGGCGCGTATGCTTGTGCATCAAATCCAAATCTTGCGCCAGTTCAGCCGTATTTGGATAATGGCCCTCAAGCGGACTTTGATTGGCCCGGTAGCCGGTATAAGCAAAGCCATTGACTGCAGGCTTGACGCTAATCAGTGGCAACGCCCGGTTGGCCAGTGCCCATAGGCCGAAATGCAAAGCCGAAAACACGATGGCAAACGCCAACCCGGGCAATAACCTTTTAAACCATGAAACGATCACTTCTCACTCTTCCCGTTATTTTGTACGATTGTTTTAAACTGAATGATACGCCGAATCAGCCTGGCTGGATGTCAGCGGCATACCTACGTGCAAACTTCTGATGGGCAACACCAGTAAGGCGGCGCCGCACATGCCAGTCCACCACCAGGCCATGGTGTTGCCTGGTTCCATAATCGCCACTGCCACCGCACAATTAGCCGCCATCACCAGCAAAGCGGCGACCAGCCAGAAGGTCGTGTTCGCTGTCTGTAACGGGGTTGTACGACGCATCAACAAAGAAATTGTGATGGCCACCATCGGTAAGCAAACCAGAATAATCGGGAAATCCAAATAACGGCCATTGACGGCCAAGGCAGCACTGGTCAGCAAAAATGCCAGTGCCAGTAACCGTAGCGCCACCTGTTCCAGGCAAGCGTTTGGCGTCATTCCCAGCCATTGTCTGACTTGCAAGCCAAGCAATCCCCAACCTAGCACGGCCAGCCCCGCCAGCATGCTCAGCTCCAGGCCATTACGGGCAGCCATATGCACATAGTCAAGTTGCAGATACCCATGTAAGCCCAAGAGCATACCGCTTAGGGCAAGCACCGCTAATTGGCTGGCACTCCGCCGGCGATAGTATCCATAAGCCAGGCACACAATACCTATTACCAAACCGGCCAAGTAAGGTTTAAGACCATCAGCCCGCTCGGCCATCGCGCCCTGCAAACTGAATTTTTGATTCAGGTCGGTATCCAGCACGCCCCAATAGCCGCCAACGGTCCCTTCCAGTTCACGCTTCCAGGGTTGGTCCACTGCCTCAATCACATTGTATTGCCATTGACTTTGTTTGGCCACCTGCAAAAAGCCACGCATGTATTTGGCCTGGTTGATCGCGCTAGGTTTGGCCCAGAAGCGCTGACGTCCCTGGGAAGGCCAGCCGGTTTCACCAATCAGAATCGGCTTTTTAAACACGGTGCCCAAGTGACCCATGACCGAGGCGGTATGCGCCACCGCCTGCTCAATGGCAACCGGTTTATCTTCCCAATAGGGCAAGATATGCACCGTGACAAAATCCACCTCCTGCTCCAGCGTGGGATGCTTGAGCCAGAACTCCCAGACATCGGCATAGGTGACCGGCACTTTGGTATTGGCCTTGACCCACTGCAAATAACCATGCATTTTAGGTTCTGATTGCTCACCGCGTAGCAATACTTCATTGCCAACCACCATCCCCCGTACGGTTTCTGGATACTGGTTAGCCTGTTGTACTGCAAGTTTGAGCTCCGCTTGGTTCAAATCCTCCAGCCAACCTATCCAGGCCCCAAGAATCACTTTCATCCCCAGCTTTTGCGCGGCCTTGGGCACGTAGTCCATGCCCTGCCCCACTGAATAGGTGCGCACACAGCGTGTCACCTTGGACAGTGCCTGTAAGTCCTGTTCGATCTGCAGCGGATCAACAAACATATCCTTTACCAGCGGACTCATGCCAGGCTTGTAATAAGGCGAGTAGGAAATACATTGCAGCGGCAGTGCATCCGCATCGACCTCGAGCAAGGCTTGCGGTTGCTGCAGACGCCAGACGTAGTAGACAGACCCCATGAGGAACAAGGTCAGCCAGACGATGGGTGAAATTTTTGATAACAAACGCTGCAATATGGTCACCTTGTCACGGAGTTGCTAAAAATAGCGGCTATTCTCTCATAAATAGCCCCTGCTTGCGCCCTGCTTTTACAAGCCACAAGCGACAAAAACACGAAAAGAGACTTGGTAAAATATGTAATTGCAATTATGATGAAACGTATTCAAAAGTCTCGCAAAAAACCCAGACTTTTAAACCTAAACTCACGCCAAAATTTATTTCAGAAGTCATATGAACGTTAAATCCTGTTTAATCACACTCGGCCTATGCGCTGCATTTTCATCGACTGCGTTTTCAGCCACAGCGGTCTCGCCCGACTACAGCGGTGAATACCTGTGCAAAGGCAACAATATCGCGGTCGGCGATTATGAAGTTACCATTTACCTCAAAAAGAACCGCCGTAACAGCACGGCACAGGTCTCGGTCTACGAGTTGGCCACACACACTGAAAACAAGCAAAGCTACACAGGCCAGGCGATTACGCGTGGCAAACAATTAGCCATGACGTTTAAATTGTCTGATGCCAAATATGCTGAATTTTCAACTGGCATGGGCCAGTTCAGCAAGGTAGGGAAAAGCGGCTGGACCTTTAAAAACGACTATTACGAACCTGATGATACCGGCGGCAATTACGGCCACGAGACCTGCACCATGAAAGCAGCCCCTGCGGTTAAGCCCACCCTCACCACACCCGCCAAACGCTAATTTATCAGTGATAGTCACTCAAATAGACAAGCCAAAAGTGCGCTTGTTCTTTTGGTGATAAAATAGCAGAACTAACGCATAGATAAGGTTTTAATGAGTCAAATGGTTGAAATCATAGTGCCGGATATCGGCAATTTTGACAGCGTCGATGTGATTGAAGTGCTGGTCGCCGTCGGCGATACCGTGGCGAAAGAAGATTCCCTGATTACAGTGGAATCCGACAAAGCCTCCATGGATATTCCTTCCTCGCACGCAGGGGTCGTAAAGGAATTAAAAGTCAAGGTTGGTGACAAAGTTGCCAAAGGCAGCCTGATCCTGTTGCTTGAAAGTGCTGCAAGCACGACTGCCGAAACCGCATCCGCTGCAACTGCGGCCGCCCCTGCAACACCAGCCACGACTGCCACACCACTTGCGTCGAGCAATACAACCAGTGCGCCAGTTGCACCAGCAGTCGCCAGTGGCAATTCTGATATCACCTGCCAGGTGATGGTGTTGGGTTCAGGGCCTGGCGGCTACACCGCCGCCTTCCGCGCTGCTGACCTGGGCCTGAAAGTGGTTTTGGTCGAGCGCTACCCTACCCTGGGAGGCGTCTGTCTCAACGTCGGCTGCATCCCGTCCAAAGCCCTGTTACACACGGCCAAAGTAATCACCGAAGCCCAAGAAACTGAACACCATGGCTTGAGTTTTGGCAAACCGAATATTGATCTCGACAAACTGCGCAACTGGAAAGCCAACGACGTGGTCGGCAAACTCACCGGTGGTTTGGCACAGATGGCCAAAGCGCGTGGCGTCACTGTCGTCAACGGTGTGGGCAATTTCACCAGCCCTAACCAGATTGCCGTGACTGATACGGATGGCAAGGTCACCCTGGTTGGTTTTGACAATGCGATTATTGCCGCAGGCTCACAAGCGACCAAATTTCCTGGCGCTCCAGAAGATGAACGCATCATGGACTCCACAGGCGCGCTTGCGCTCGCGGATATTCCTGGCCGCATGCTGGTCATCGGCGGCGGCATTATCGGCCTCGAAATGGGCACCGTGTATGACGCACTAGGCAGTAAAGTCAGCGTGGTTGAGTTTATGGATGGCCTGATTCCAGGTGCAGACCGTGATTTGATCCGTCCCCTGCAAAAACGCATGGAGAAACGCTTTGAAAGTATTATGGTGTCGACCAAAGTCACCAAGATTGAAGCCAAAGCTGATGGCATCTATGTAGGCTTTGAAGGTGCAAATGCCCCTGCAGAAACACAAAAATATGACCGTGTACTGGTTTCTATCGGCCGTCGCCCGAATGGCAAAAATATTGGCGCCGAAAATGCCGGGGTCGCGGTAGATGACCGCGGCTTTATTGCGGTCGACAAACAAATGCGCACCAATGTACCGCATATTTTTGCCATTGGGGATATTGTGGGCCAGCCTATGCTTGCCCACAAAGCCACGCATGAAGCCAAAGTGGCTGCTGAAGTCATTGCCGGACATAAAGTGGAATTTGTCGCCAATGTCATTCCATCCGTTGCGTACACAGATCCTGAAGTGGCCTGGGTCGGCCTCACCGAAACCGAAGCCAAAGCCAAAGGCATCGAGATCGACAAAGCTAGCTTTCCGTGGGCAGCGAGCGGCCGTGCGTTATCTATCGCACGCACCGAAGGGGCAACCAAACTGATTTTTGACAAAGAGACCCACCGCGTGATCGGGGCTGGTATCGTTGGCGTCAACGCAGGTGAATTGCTCGCAGAAGCTGTGCTTGCCATTGAGATGGGGGCAGATGCGCATGATCTTGGCCTAACCATCCATGCCCACCCGACCCTGTCTGAAACAGTCTGTTTTGCAGCTGAGCTAAAAGAAGGCACTATTACCGATATGTTGCCGCCTAAAAAGCGATAAGCGAGCGTACTTCCAGAACTGCAAGAATAAGCAACAGACATTAAAAAACCCGCGAATGCGGGTTTTTTAATGTCTGTTTTCACGCCTTGTAAGCGCTAATTACAGGGCATTTCTTTGAGCACAGCATCAGGAAATTGCGAACGCGCCTTTTGCAAACTGGCAAATTGTTGTGGCGACACCTGTTGTAGTTTGATCACGGCTTGACCTCCATTACGCGTGGCTTTAATCAACAGTTTCACGCCTTTGTTTTTGAGGTCCAGCATCAGTTTATCGGCTAGCTTCTCATCGCGGAACACACCAAACGAGATGGCATTACGCCATTTGGGGTCATCTTGCACGATGAAAAAGTCTTCTACCCCAAGCTTGCGTAATTCATCCGCTTTGACTTGTGCCGCCTCGGCAGTTGGCAGCGGTGGTTTATAAATCCAGTAACGCACATTGTCTTGTGGACTGCCAATCAAATTGGTATGCGACTTGATATTCAGTTGCTGCGTCAGGCTCAGCGCTTCATTCAAGCGTGCCGTGTTAAAGCTGCTCCATTCGTAGCATGCGGCAGCCGTTGCGGCATGGGGCTCAGCAGGTTTAGCTGCTGGCGCAGTTTTTTCTGCCAGTTTGGATTCATTTGGTTTTACTTCCACAGGCTTGGATTCAGCACTCTTATTGGTCATCACCTTGTTTGGTTCAACCGGCTTGACTTCAGGGCCTGCCGTTTCAGGGCTTTTGGTTTCTGGGGCTTTGGGCTCTGCCTTTGTAAGTGGCTCACTGGCTGGAGCGCTGCTTTCAGCAGATGACTCTACTTCACCGGAAGCCTCATTTGGGCTCGACTCTGGATGACGCAGGGGGTAAGACGCTAATGCTTGCTCGGTAAGGATTTTAATTTGCTGCGGCTGCAATTCTGGCTTGAGGCTGCTGACCGCAGGTGACAGAGCATCGCGCTTAAAATAAGCAAACACCACCACATTCAGCAACAGCAATATCCAGAATATTTTTTTCATCCACGTCTACTTTTCATTTGTCTGAACACTTAGCCAGCCAGGCCAACCCCTCTAATACCAGATTATCCACAATAATCGCCTGTGCTGACAATGTATGCGGTAAATATCTGGCGATTAAATCTGCATCGCCACCACTGATATGCAATAAAGGCGCATGGTCCAGGCACTGGCACAAGCGGTCATACTGCGCAGCCACTGAGGCAGCGAGCGCCTGCACACAACCCAGCCACATGGCTTGCTGGCTATTATTGGCAAAACCACTTTCAGCCGTCTGCCCTGATGGATATGCATAATCGAGTTGCGCCGCGCCTTGTTGCAGGCTTTGCCACATCAGTCTTAAACCGGGCTGGATGCTTCCTCCAGCAAAAATGGCCTCCCCCTGCTTGACCATCAGTGCATCCATGGTCATGGCCGTACCAGCGCTGACGACCAACGCAGACTTTTCCTCACGGTGCCATACCGCCAAGAGGCTACACCAGCGGTCGCTGCCAAGTTGCGCAGGCTGGCTGTAAGTGTTTTGCAAACCCATCGCTGATTGCGTAGCGACAATACGCTGCAAACGCTGGCCCAGCTCGGGCAATCTTTGTAGCCAGCGCTCGCCCGCCACATTGCTTAAATAAACCTGGTCCGCAACAGCCATCGCGGACTGTAACGCCTGGGCAGACGCTGCCCCCTCAAACCAGTCCTGATTGTCGAATGTATTGATCTGCAACGCTGCCAACTGGAGCAAGTCGTCCGGGCACCAAGCCCATTTGGTACGGCTATTGCCTGCATCAATCAGCAGTTTCATGCCGCACTCCGCACACTGATTTCACCGGCATTAAACCGTTGAATACCGTTAGCCGTTTCAACCAGCAAACTGCCCTCTTCGGCTACGCCAACCACGCGACCGGGAACGGCCTGGCCATTAGCCAGCAACAGGTTGACGGCTTGCTGGTCAAACGCATGGTAAGCCGTCCACTCGCCTTGAAAGTAAGCAAAGCCATGTTCAGCAAATAGCGTGAGATGTTGTGCCAGCTGGCTCAGGCAACGGCCAAGCAACTGGTTAGGGTCCAGCGCTTTGCCTGCCAGCTGGTTTAATCCCATTGCTGCCTGGTCAATCTGCTGTTGTAGTGCAGACTCCAACTCCAGATTCAAGCCTATGCCTATCACCGCCGCACTCGGGCCTTCCATGTCGCCCTGCAATTCGATCAAGATGCCGCCTAGCTTGTGCCAACTCCCCGCCTGCAATACCAGCAAATCATTAGGCCACTTTAAACGCACGCTGCTCAGCCCCATGCCATGCAAGGCACGCACCAACGCCAGCCCCACGACCAGGCTGAGGCCAGACAGGCCCGCCGCACCACATTGAAATCGCCACAGCAATGAAAAAGTCAGGCTGCCACCGAGCTGAGAATGCCAGGTGCGGCCACGCCTGCCACGTCCTGCAGTCTGCACTTGTGCTGCCACACAGGTGCCATGGGCAATGCCGCGCGCACTCTCTTGCATTAAATAACGGTTGGTCGAATCCACCTGCGCCAGCACCTGCAAATGAAACCAGGGCGCATACTCGCCACAGGCCTGGGTAATCTGATCCGCATCCAGCAAGGTCACCGGCTTAGGCAAGCGGTAGCCACGGCCACGCACTGAAAACACTTGGATCCCTAGCAGCTCAGCGGATTGAATCGCGTTATACACCGTTGCCCGCGTGACGCCAAAGCGCTGCGCCAAGGCCTCACCGGAGTGAAATTTGCCATCGGCCAATACAGCCAGGATAGGAAATGCCAGCTTATTCATGACACGCTTTGATTGGCGATAATGATGCAGATCTTCATAGCCCGCAGTGTAGCATACCCGCCCCGCCAGGCCGGGCGATAAAAGCCCGAAACGCCCTGTATTAAGCGTTTTGGGTCAGGTCGCTAACCGTGTAAAATAAGCACACTTTAGCAACTTCAAGAACCGCCATGTCGACAGAAAAAGAACCCATCCCCGCCGCCTCCAATTTTATCCGTGCTATTGTTGATAGAGACCTTACCGAAGAAAAATATGCCGAAAAGAAATGGGCTGGTACGCCAGGCGATGCCGCGCATCACGCCAGCGGACAAACCGATTTTGCTAAGATTCGCACCCGTTTTCCACCCGAGCCGAATGGCTATTTGCACATCGGCCATGCCAAGTCGGTGTTTCTCAACTTTGGGTTAGCGCGTGATTATGGCGGCATCTGTCATATGCGTTTTGACGACACCAACCCGGAAAAAGAAAGCCAGGAATATGTAGATAGCATCACTGAGATGGTGCGGTGGCTGGGCTTTGACTGGGACAATACTCGCCCGGATGGCAGCAAAGAAGACAATCTCTACTTTGCCAGCGATTATTTTGACTTTATGTATGCCGCTGCCGAAGCCTTGATTCAACGCGGACAAGCCTATGTCGATGCGCAAAGCGCCGATGAAATGCGTATCAACCGCGGCACGCTGACCGAGCCAGGTAAAAACTCGCCATTCCGCGACCGCAGTGCAGAAGAAAATCTGCGCATCTTCAGAGAAATGCGTGATGGTAAACACGCCGATGGCAGCATGGTGTTACGTGCCAAAATTGACATGGCCTCGCCCAACATCAATATGCGTGACCCCGCGATTTACCGTATCCGCCGCGCCCATCACCACAACACCGGTGACAAATGGTGCATCTACCCTATGTACACCTTCGCGCATCCGATTGAGGATGCCCTGGAAACCATCACCCACTCCATCTGTACGCTAGAATTTGAAGACCAGCGCCCTTTCTACGACTGGCTGATGGACAATCTGGCCGATGCCGGGATGATTAACAAACCGGTACCTTACCAGTACGAGTTTGCGCGCCTCAACCTGACCTATGTTGTGCTCTCCAAACGCAAGCTGATTCAACTGGTCGAAGAAAAACACGTCAGTGGCTGGGACGACCCTCGCTTGCCGACGCTGGCGGGCGCGCGTCGCCGTGGCTATGCCCCTGAAGGCTTCAAACTGTTCACTGACCGCATCGGCGTATCTAAAGCCGACTCATGGATAGAGTACAGCATCCTCGAAGACTGCATGCGCGAAGTACTTAACGAATCTGCTCCACGCAAAATTGGCGTGCTCGACCCGATCAAACTAGTCATTGATAACTACCCAGAGGGCCAAGACGAAGATTGCTACGCCCCTAACCACCCGCAAAAGCCTGAACTCGGCAAACGCGTGGTCAAACTCTCCAAAGAGCTGTGGATAGAGCGCGAAGACTTTATGGAAGAGCCCTCAAAAGGCTACTTCCGCCTGTTCCCAGGCAATATGGTGCGCCTGCGTTACGGCTACGTGGTCAAATGCCTCAGCTGCGAAAAAGATGCGGCTGGCAACGTGACCACCGTGCACTGCGAATATCTGCCAGACACCAAGTCAGGCACGCCAGGTGCGGATAGCGTCAAGGTCAAAGGCAATATTCACTGGGTTAGCGCAGCGCATGCTTATGAAACTGAAATCCGCCTGTACGACCGATTGTTTAAAGACCCACATCCAGGTAGCGGCGATAAAGACTTTTTAGAAGACATTAACCCGAATTCTGTCAAAGTGATCACTGCCCAACTGGAACAAAGCGCACAAGAGGCACAACCAGGTGATAGTTACCAGTTTGAGCGTCACGGGTATTTTGTCGCCGACAGAAAAGACAGTGTGGCTGGCAAGCCAGTGTTTAATAGAACGGTGACATTGAAGGATACTTGGCAGAAATAATGGATATGAGCCACGCCGATCATTCATCTTTGACTGATAATCGGGAACTCAGCTTGAATGAGCAAGCGTGGCTAAATGTTGCTAATCAACATCTGGACGACATCCTTTACAAAAAGGTAAAAACCCTCCCAGCAGAAGTCGTTTTTGAAAGAATTGATCAACTTCTAGACCAATGAAAAAAGTCATCATGATTGCAGGTCCAAACGGCGCTGGTAAAACCACCTTTGCCCGTGAATACTTGCCTAATGAGGCCAATTGTCCAATCTTTATCAATGCCGACCTAATTGCTGCCGGGTTGGCCCCCTTCTCTCCTGAAACGGCTGCGGTAAAAGCGGCAAGACTCATGCTGAAAGAAATTGAGTCTAATGTGAAAGCTGGCAAAAGTTTTGCGATTGAAACAACGCTTTCAGGCAAAACCTATGCAAAAGATATTCTTGCATGGAAAAAACTTGGCTATCACATCACACTAACTTTCCTCAGCCTGCCTGACCCAGAAATAGCAATCGCCAGGGTTGCCGCAAGAGTTTCCGCTGGTGGGCACAATATCCCAGAAGCAACCATTAGGCGTAGATTCAAATCTGGCTTAAATAACTTTCATCAGCTTTACAGTCCCCTGGCAAACTCATGGTCTTTGTATGACAATTCTGGCAATGAACCAAAATTAATCTCACGAGGCGTAAATCTATGACTGAAAAAGAAAAGTTGATAGAGAAAGAGTTTAAGGATATTGATCAAGCACTACGTCGCGCAGCTAAAGCTGCAAAAAAACTGGCAGAGCAAACTGGTACACCTTATGTAGTTTCACTAGACACTGGTAGAAATAAGTTTAAGCAAAATATTATTACTAATAAAAAATAATTTGCTCCTGTCTCTGAATTAGTGCGCCCAAACAAGCACTTACAAATCAACTTATTTGGCATAAATAAATTGAACAATATTCTCAAAATTGGCACAAGCTTTCTACTTGGTGTTGGAGCTGGCCTTATGATACGAAATAAAGATTGGCATAACTTTATTACTTCGTATATACCTGCTTTGGCAACATTAGTTGCTGCCTATTACGGCGCTAAATTTGCATTTGAATTTCAGAATCAGAAAGAATTAGAAATTGAGAAAAAACATAATTTAATTGCCATTAATAAAGCAATTTTTACTTTATCTAGGATGGCAAATGATCTATTCGTATATCAAAGAGATTACATTAATCTTGTACGTGATGAAAAAGAAGCCTTCTTAAAATTAAGGCCAACAAGCCAATATGACAAAGAACTCTTTAAACTTGATATTGAGAGTCTAAGCTTTCTTCTGAATACTGACTTTAGAAATCTCTTGAGTGAAATAGCCATTGAAGGTGAACGTTACATTGCTGCAATTGAGGCTATTAATATGAGATCTAACATACACTTAAATGAAATTCAGCCAAAACTAGAAAACGCGGGCTTTAAAAATGGACTTTCGATAACAATCAGTGATGCAGATTTAGAGCTTATCTTGGGCAACCGCCTTTTGTCGATGCTTAAAGAAACGACTGAGCAAGTAATTACTCATGTCGATAGCACGATTGAAAGTCTAAAATTGGTCGCTGACAGACTCAAAGATAGTATGAAGACTATTTATCCTGATCAAAAAATAATCACCTTTAATTTACCTAAGAGCTCAAAATAATGCTCCATAGTGTCAACCCCTCAACTGCCTATCGTTTACTCAACCACGGTCCCACAACTTTAATAACCTCTTCTCACGCTGGTCAGCGTAATATCATGGCCGCCGCCTGGGTCTGCGCTTTAGACTTTAACCCATCCAAAGTTACCGTCGTGATAGACAGCAAAACCTACACCCGCGAGCTAATGGAAGCGGAAGGCACGTTTGCGATTAACCTGCCTTGCGTACAGCAAATCGAGATGGTGAAAAAGGTGGGCAGTATAAGCGGCCGTGATTTGCCAGGCGCAGACAAGTTTGCGGAATACGGCATCGAGACCTTTTCCGCACATGAGATCAGCGCGCCGCTGGTAAAGGATTGTGTGGCGTGGCTAGAGTGCAAGCTCATCCCCGAGCCGCATAACCAGAACACTTATGATTTATTTATTGCTGAAGTGGTGGCCGCACATGCTGATGAGCGGGTATTTAGCGATGGCAGATGGCATTTTGAGGGGCATGACGAGTTACGTACCATCCACCATATTGCTGGCGGCGTATTCTTTGCCACGGGCCAAGCCTACTAGCCTCTACCACGTGCCAAAAATCAGCCCTGCCCTGTTGGTCAGGGCTTTTTTATTGCCTGCAATCTTGTTAAAAGTTGAAACTTTTTATTTTCAATTGATGTCAATTTAATAGCCTGTAGTTGAAATAGGGGTATTACAGGCCTGATATCCCGCTTATTTCCCTTGCGGAAAACATGGATGCGAACAGCATCTTTCAATCTAATGGACGTAAAGTCCTGCAGCATTTTTCATCATAAACAGTGGCAGTTGCCAGGCCTGAGTTGCAGTTGCCTTGCTGGATGGTGAGTCAGTGGAGGTCGCATGCGTGTGAATAAAAAAGAATCCTCAGAATCTTTGTATGTGCTGTTAATCAGCGTACATGGCTTGATCCGTGGCCAGCAGCTTGAGCTGGGCGTGGATGCCGATACCGGCGGGCAATGCACTTATGTGCTGGATTTGGCGCATGCGCTGGCTGAACATCCGCAAGTGGGCAAAGTCGACCTGATGACGCGGTTGATTGATGACCCGCACGTGGCAGGCGATTATGCCCAGCCAGAAGAGACACTTAGTGATAAAGCCAGGATTATCCGTTTTCCATGCGGGCCCAAGCGTTACATGCGCAAAGAGTTGTTATGGCCGCACTTGGACCAAATGGTGGACCGTTGCCTGCATTATTTGCGCCAGCAAGGACGCTTGCCGGATGTGATCCACTCTCATTATGCCGATGCCGGCTATGTGGGCCGCCAACTCTCTATGTTATTGGGTATTCCGCTGATTCATACTGGACATTCACTGGGCAAACCTAAACAGGAGCGCTTGCTTTCGAGTGGCCGCAAGGCAGAGAAAATTGAAAAGCAGTTTAATTTTGAGCGCCGCATTGCCGAGGAGGATGCACTGATCCAGCATGCCTCATTAATTGTTACCAGTACGCGCCAAGAGGTTGAGCTGCAATATGGCATGTATGCGCAGCCCGATAGCCGCAGGTTTCGCGTGATCCCGCCGGGTACGGATACTTCACGTTTTTCGCCGCCAGGCCGCCGCGCGTTACCTGTCGCGCTGCAACAAAGTATAGACCGGTTTTTGCATGATCCGAAAAAGCCGATGATTTTATGTATTTGCCGGCCCGAGGTGCGCAAAAACATCAAAGGCTTGCTGGCCGCGTATGGCAACCACCCAGAGCTGCAAAAGAAGGCGAATCTGGTCCTGGTTGCTGGTAGCCGTGAGCGCATCCGTGACCTGGAAAAATCGCAGGCACAGGTGTTGAACGAATTGCTGCTGGATATTGACGCCTATGATTTGTGGGGCAAGGTTGCGATTCCCAAAAGCCATGCCCAGGAAGATATCCCTGAGCTGTATCGCATGGCGGCCAAAAGCCGGGGTGTGTTTATCAATGCCGCTTTTACCGAGCCGTTTGGGCTCACTTTACTGGAAGCAGCCGCTTGTGGCCTGCCGGTAATTGCGCCGGATGATGGTGGCCCGCGCGATATCCTGGCCAATTGCCATCATGGCTTGTTGGTAGACACCCTCAATAGCGATGCCATTGCCGATGCGCTGCTTTCTGCACTCACTGATAGGGCGCGCTGGCGCAAATGGGCCAAGAGCGGGGTCTTAAACGTCAAACGCCATTACACTTGGGCCGGACATGTCGATAAATATGTGAAAGAGCTGCGCCAGCTGTTGAGAAAACAACGCAAAAACCTGCGCAAGCAGCAGATTGCGCTACATAGCGGTAAATCCCCTATTCCACTGGCGAAATTTGCCTTTATCACCGACATCGACAATACCTTGCTGGGTAACCGGCAAGGGGAAGCGGACCTGGTGGAATGGCTGGTGGCGAATGTGGGTTATAACATTTTTGGCATTGCCACCGGGCGCCCACTGGAAAGCGCAATTGAGATTTTGCGTAAAAACCATATTCCTATCCCGGACGTCCTGATTACCTCTGTTGGCTCGGAAATCCATTATGGGGTTAACCGCATCCCTGATGTGGGCTGGGCCAACCATATCCGTCATTTATGGCGGCGGGATGACTTGCTCAAGGCGCTGGCAGAGCTGCCTGGGTTACGCCTGCAATCTGCGGAAAACCAGCGCGAATTCAAGATTTCTTACCTGGTTGATGCTAGCCAGATGCCTCCGGTCAAAAAAATCCGCCAGCATTTGCGCAAACAAGGGCTGCATGCGCAAATCATTTATTCGCATGGCGAGTTTTTAGATATCTTGCCGATTCGTGCCTCCAAAGGTCATGCCATCCGCTACTTGTCTTATAAATGGGACTTGCCGCTGGCCAACTTTTTGGTAGCCGGTGATTCGGGCAATGACATCGAGATGCTAATGGGCGACACCATGGCCGTCGTCGTCGGCAACCACAGTCAGGAGCTGGCCCACCTTAAAGGCATGCCGCGTATCTTTTTTGCTGAGGCTACCCATGCGCATGGCATCCTTGAAGGCATGCGTCATTACAAATTCGGCACGCCCGCGCAGGTGGTTTAGGTGACAGGCCTTAAAAAATAACAACAACCAAAGGAGTTTGATGCATGTATGAGCAAATTTCCCACTCAGTGCTTAACGAGATACTGTCGTCGTACAAACAACCGGCAGGCAAGGATTGGCAGTATTTTTACACGCGGTTGGGCGCAAACTTTTATGCCATACACTCCTTGTTTCAGCATCTGTATGGCCACCGCGAGGACTTCAAAGCCCAGCTTGGGCGGTTGGTGGAGGTGCTGGCTAAACAGTATGCGCAACGGGCACCGCATTTGCGCAAAAAGGATCTCGAGCGCGAAAAAAACCATGACTGGTTTATGCACCAGAAATGGGTGGGCATGGCGCTCTATTGCCAGGGCTTTGCCGGTAGCCTGGCAAACATGCGTGACAAGCTGACCTACCTGCAAGACCTGGGCGTCAATATGATTCATATCATGCCGATTTGTGACTGCCCGGAACATGAAAACGATGGCGGCTACGCGGTACGCGATTTCAGGAAGGTTGACGCGCGCTATGGCACCATGGACGACCTGGAGCAACTCATTAGCGCGCTGCAACAATGCGACATTTTGTTGACGCTGGATGTGGTGGTGAACCATACCTCCGATGAGCATGCCTGGGCACAACAGGCCAAACAAGGTGACCCGACTTATCAGGACTATTACTACATGTATCCTGACCGCACCGTGCCAGATTTATTTGAGCAGGCGATGCCGGAAGTGTTTCCTGAACAGGCGCCTGGCAGTTTTACCTTTAATCCGGACACTGGCAAATGGGTGATGACGGTATTCAACCATTACCAGTGGGACCTGAATTACACCAACCCCGCTGTGTTTATCGAGATGGTAGACATCATCCTGTTCTGGGCGAATAAAGGTGTCGATATCTTGCGGCTGGATGCGGTGGCTTTTTTATGGAAAAAAATCGGCAGCACCTGCCAGAACGAGCGCGAAGCCCACTTAATCTTGCAACTGCTCAAGGATTGTTGCCAGATTGCGGCGCCTGGGGTAATTTTTATTGCCGAGGCGATCGTCGCACCAACAGAAATTATCAAATATTTTGGCGAAGATGCGATTAACGCCAAAGAGTGCGAAATCGCTTATAACGCCACCTTCATGGCTTTGTTGTGGGATGCGGTGGCCACCAAGCGTACCGTCTTGTTGACCAAGGGCGTGGATGACTTGCCGGAGAAACTGGACCGTGCCACCTGGTTGAATTATGTGCGCTGCCACGATGATATTGGCCTGGGCTTTAGTGATCAGGCGATTATCGAAGCCGGCTTTGACCCGGTCTCACACCGGCGCTTTTTGGTGGATTATTACACCGGGCATTTCGCCGAATCCAACGCGCGCGGCTTTGCTTTTGGCGTCAATAAAAAAACTGGCGATGCGCGCATCTCGGGGGCGCTGGCCTCGTTGGCTGGGCTGGAGATGGCTTTACAGACCCAAGACCCGCTGGCGATTGAAAACGCCATCTACACCATTGTTTTGCTGCATAACCTGATCTTGTCATTTGGCGGGATTCCGCTGGTGTACTACGGCGATGCAGTCGGCACCCTCAATAACGACAGCTATTTGCAAGACGAAAACAAAATGCATGACAACCGCTGGGTGCACAGACCCACGCTGGACTGGGAGGTGATGGCACGCCGCCACGAGCCAGGCACGGTAGAACAACGGATTTTCAACCCGATCAAGCAACTGATTGCCATCCGTAAGGAGATTTCTGCGTTTGCCGATTTAAATAACCGTGCACTGATTGTCCAGGACAACCCACACCTGTTTGCCTTTCATCGCTATGTGCCGACCGGCATGCATGCCAATGTGGTGGTGATTGCCAACTTTGATACGCAACCACAACCGGTGCAACTACAGGCGTTTAAACAACGGGGCTTGTTTAAAGCCAAAACAGTGACAGATTTATGTAGTGGCGCAACGCTGTCCACCGAGCAGGAAAGTCTGGAAATCCCGGCGCTGACGGCTTATTGGTTATCCAGTTAATGTATTTACTTCATCAAGCGAAAGGAGCTTTTGACACAATGTCTTGGTTTACATATTTAGGAATAGAACAACCTGCAGAAATGCTGGCGCTGGTAAAAACCTTGCTGCGTATTTTTTTCATTATTGGCGTCGCTTATTTTCTTAACCGGCTGAGCAAGAGCCTGATTGTGAAACTCAGGGATAAACTCAATGCCAGACAGGCTGAAAACCTCGAAGAAATCAAACGCCTGAATACCCTCAGCATGGTACTGCGCTATATTGTCACCACCGTGATTATGGCGATTACCGTGGTTGAAATCCTGCATGAGCTTGGCATCTCCATTGCACCGGTGCTGGCGGCGGCAGGGGTGGTCGGTCTGGCAGTCGGTTTTGGCGCACAAAGCCTGGTCAAAGATTACTTTAATGGTTTTTTTCTGCTACTGGAAAACCAGATTCGTAAAGATGATGTCGTGGAAATTGCCAACAAGGCAGGCCTGGTAGAGGAAATTACGCTACGCTACATCAAGATGCGCGATTACGAAGGCAATGTACATTTTGTGCCAAATGGCCAGATCACTACGGTGACTAACCGCTCACGCGATTTTGCTTATGCCGTGATGGATATCAGGGTGGCATACGATGAAAACCTCAGCAAAGTCATGCAAATCATGCATGAGGTGGGGGCTAGTATTGTGCAGGATGCCGAGTTGGGCAGTAAGGTGCTGGATAAGCTGGAAATTGCCGGAGTGGATAACCTGGCCGAATCCGCCGTCATTATCCGCTGCCGCATCAAGGTACGGCCACTGGAGCAATGGACCGTGAAACGCGCTTATTTACAACGCATTAAAAATGCCTTTGATGCACAGCAGATAGAAATTCCGTTCCCGCAACTCACGGTCTATCAAAATCAGTTGGCCGCTTAAAGCTTCAGGCTGTCAGAGGGTCCAGATCCGCTCAACAGATCTACCGCCGTCTGGCATTTTTGCCAGACGGCGGTAGCTAATAATATGTCTGGTAATATATCTAGCGCAGCCACGCTGACCTTTTGAAGGTTAAGGCGCGCTATCCTTGTGCAGGCTACACCTGGAAATCGCACATCCGGCAATTGCCCACATTCCAATCAGGCGGCCAGTTGACGGATGACGGCGGCCAATTGCTCGGCTTGTGCTTGTACCAAGGTTTGGTTCAACCCTTCTACCATCACACGGATTTTCGGCTCAGTGCCAGAGGCGCGTAACAGCACCCTGCCCTCACCATTAAGCGCAGACTCCGCTTGTTGCACGGCAGCTTGCACAGCGTCCTGATTCAAGTCCAGTTTTTGTTTGGTGGTCACGTTAATCAATACTTGCGGATACAGCGTCAGGGCTGCGCCCAGCTGTTGCAAGGACTTACCACTCTCGCGCAAGGATTGCAGCACCTGGAGCGAGGCAATAATCGCATCGCCACTGGAGTGTTTATCCAGCGTGAGGATATGCCCGGAATTTTCACCGCCCAGTTTCCAGTTCTTTTCCTGCAAAAGCTCCAGCACATAGCGGTCGCCAACATTGGCACGGCCAAACGGAATCTGATGCTTTTGCAAGGCATGCTCCAACGCCAGATTGGTCATGAGCGTGCCAGCCACCCCGCCCTTGAGCTTGCCTTTGGCATACAGCCCCATGGCAATGATATACAGCAACTGATCGCCGTCTAGCAGGTTACCTGCACCGTCCACCATCATCACACGGTCGCCATCCCCATCAAAAGCGATGCCCAGATCGGCATGATGCTCGACCACCGCTTTTTGCAAGGCTTGTGGATGTGTAGAGCCAACATTCTCATTGATATTCAAACCATCAGGATGATTACCGATGGCGATGACTTCTGCCCCTAATTCATGGAATACAGGTGGCGCCACGTGATAGGTGGCCCCATGCGCACAATCCAAGACAATCTTGAGGCCGCGCAGGTCAAGATGGTTAGGAAATGTACTTTTACAAAATTCCACATAGCGGCCTGCGGCGTCATCGACGCGCTTGGCTTTGCCCAGTTGTGCGGAATCCATGACCTGCATGGGTTTGCCCAGCTCGGCCTCAATCGCAAACTCGATCTCATCCGGCAGTTTGGTGCCCAGGGCAGAGAAAAATTTAATGCCGTTATCGTAATACGGGTTATGCGAAGCAGAAATCACAATGCCCGCCTGTGCACGCAAGGCACGGGTCAGATAAGCCACCGCGGGCGTAGGCATGGGGCCAGTGAGCAACACATCAACGCCTGCGGCAGAGAGGCCTGCCTCTAAGGAGGCTTCCAGCATATAGCCAGAAATGCGCGTATCTTTGCCGATCAACACACTGGGCCGTTTACCGGCTGGCAAGTGTTCATGGCTCGCTAATACACGTCCGGCGGCATAGCCCAAGCGCATGACAAACTCTGGCGTAATGACAGACTCGCCTACCCGTCCGCGGATGCCATCTGTGCCAAAATATTGCTTACTCATGTATGTATCCTTTTATCCTCGTTCTGATGTACGTTCTGATTTATGTGTTCAACTAAATGGTGATCGAATCCAGCCACTATTTAAGCGCCGCAACCACCTTGAGTGCTTCAACAGTGGCTTTCACATCATGCACCCGTAGCAAATGGGCGCCTTGCATGGCGCTGATCACCGCCGCCGCGACACTGGCATGCAAGCGGGCATCCACATCATTGCCGGTCATTTGTCCCAGCACCGATTTACGTGATAGACCGACCAGCAAGGGGCAACCCAACTCAGTGAATGCAGGCAAAGCCTTCGCCAAAGCAATGTTATGCGCACGCGTTTTACCAAAACCAAACCCTGGGTCTAGCATAATCCTCTCTTGGGCGATCCCTGCTGCCAGACACGCATCACGCTGCGTCTGCAGAAACTGTTTTACTTCCGCCACCACATCCTCATAGTGTGGCGCCTGCTGCATGGTTTGTGGTGTGCCCTGCATATGCATAATACACACACCAGCATCACTGGCAGCCACCACCTCTAGCGCACCGACCTCTTGCAAGCCTCTGACATCATTCACGATGCTGGCACCGGCTTCAATCGCCGCACGCATCACCGCTGGCTTATAAGTATCAATCGAAATGGGCACTGGAATATCCCGCGCCACCAAAGCTTCAATCACCGGAATGACGCGCGCTAGCTCGTCAGTAAGTGAGACAGGCGTTGCATTTGGCCGGGTGGACTCACCACCAATATCCAGTACGGCCGCGCCTTGATCTATCAGGGACATGGCATGGCTGACTGCGGCATCAAGCTGGTTAAATTGCCCGCCATCCGAAAAGGAGTCGGGCGTGACATTGACGATCCCCATCACTTGGGGTTGATCAAAATTGAGACGGAAACGTCCGCAATGAAAGAGCATAGGTCCTTGATTTCCAAAAAACAAAGGCTGGCAAAAGCCAGCCTTGTTATTTTAACTGAAAGCCAGGCTGTCACAAACCCGGCACTCTGTATCTAAATGTGCTCTAGACTAAAGTATCAGTATCATCGCCTTTTGCGGTGGGTTGCGGTGCCGGGTTCACCAATGTGCCTGTACCGCTACCACCAGAACTAATGGTCGGGCCATTTTTCTGCTTGGGTGCACGCACAGGCAAGCCAGCCATAATGTCATTGACCTGGTCAGCATCAATGGTTTCAAACTCCATTAACGCCTTGGTCATCGCTTCCACCTTGTCGCGGTTATCTTCGAGCAATTTACGTGCGATTGCATATTGCTCGTCGAGAATACGACGGATTTCAGCATCGACCTTTTGCTGGGTCGCTTCTGAAACTGTCCGTGACGACATGCTACCCATCCATGAATCCTGCTCGCTGCCCGCATACACCATGGTACCCAGCGTATCAGACATGCCGAACTTGGTGACCATGTCACGCGCCATTTTCGTTGCACGCTCAAAGTCATTCGAAGCACCGGTAGACATCTGATGCATGAAGATTTCCTCGGCAATCCGGCCGCCGAACAGAATGGAAATATCTTCCAGCATTTTGTCTTTGTAGTTACTAATCCGGTCATGCTCCGGTAACTGCCAGGTCAAGCCCAACGCCCAGCCACGCGGCATAATCGTCACCTTGTGCACAGGATCCGCTTTAGGCAACAGCTTAGCAACCACGGCGTGACCAGACTCATGATAGGCCGTATTCAAACGTTCCTCTTCACGCATGACCATAGACTTACGTTCTGGACCCATGAAGATTTTGTCTTTGGCATCTTCAAAATCCTGCATGTCTACCGTACGTTTGTTACGGCGCGCAGCAAACAAAGCGGCTTCGTTCACCAGGTTAGCCAGGTCAGCACCACTGAAACCAGGGGTACCACGGGCCAGAATATCTGCTTTAACATCTGGATCAATCGGCACTTTGCGCATGTGCACATTAAGGATTTGCTCACGGCCCTTGATATCTGGCAAGCCAACCATTACTTGGCGGTCAAAACGGCCAGGACGTAGCAAGGCTTTATCCAGCACATCCGCACGGTTAGTCGCTGCAATCACGATGACGCCCGAATTAGCTTCAAAACCATCCATTTCGACCAGCATCTGGTTCAAGGTTTGCTCGCGCTCATCATTACCACCGCCTGTACCCGCACCCCGATGACGACCCACAGCATCAATCTCATCAATAAACACGATACAAGGTGAGTTTTTCTTGGCGGTTTCAAACATGTCACGCACACGCGCAGCACCCACACCAACAAACATTTCCACAAAGTCAGAGCCTGAAATGCTAAAGAAGGGGACTTTAGCTTCGCCGGCAATCGCACGGGCCAGCAAAGTTTTACCTGTCCCTGGCGGACCTACCATCAACACGCCACGTGGAATGCGGCCACCCAGCTTCTGAAACTTGCTAGGATCTTTCAAAAACTCCACCAGTTCTGCCACTTCTTCTTTGGCTTCGTCGCAACCGGCCACATCGGCAAAGGTAGTGCTGTTGTTAGACTCGTCCAATTGACGTGCCTTACTCTTACCAAACGAGAAGGGACCGCCACCTTTGCCACCGCCTTGCATCTGGCGCATGAAGAAAATCCAGACGCCAATCAGCAAGATCATTGGGAACCAGGAGACAAAAATGCTCATCAGCATGGACTCATGCTCTTCTGGCTTGGCTTCAACAATCACGTTATTTTTGAGCAGGTCAGACACTAACCATGGATCGGAAGGGGAGAAAGTTTCATAACTTTTGCCTTCGTTGGTGGTGACATGCAATGAGCGTCCATCAATCTGCACCTTGGCCACCCGGCCATCTTTAACCTCTTGCATGAACTGGGAGTAAACCACCTGGCCACTGCTTCTGCCCGTGCCGCTAAATTGATTAAATACCGTCATCAGCAACAAGGCAATTGCTACCCAAATCGCGATATTCTTCAGTAGATTATTCAAAGTGGTTCCTTAACTTTAAAAACGAAAGGCAGGGAAAATCCCTAAGAAAACAATGGAGGCAAAGCCCAAAATTTCAAGCCTTTAATGGCATTGTATACCCATTTTTTTGCTTGTGCGATCAAACTAAACGCTAAAAAGCATTGCAATTCAAGCTTTTCGCTGCAATCCCAGCAAATACACTTCACTGCTACGGTCCCGGGAAGCTTTCGGTTTCCGTGTGACCACTTTGCCAAATTGGCCACGCATTTGTTTTACAATTTCCTCAAAACCGCTGCCAATAAACACTTTGACCAGAAAGCTGCCGCCCGGTTTCAACCAATGCTGACAAAAATCCAAGGCGAGTTCTGTCAGATACGCCGCACCGGCCTGGTCCACATCTTTTAGTCCACTCATATTGGGCGCCATGTCAGCAATCACCAGATCAACCAGCTTGCCATTGAGCGAGGCTTCCAATTGCTGCAGCACCGCTTCTTCACGGAAGTCCCCGCAAATAAATTCCACACCAGGAATCGGATGCATTTCCAAAATATCCAGTGCGATCACCCGTCCCTGGCCTTTAATGCGCTGCACAGCAACCTGTGACCAGCTGCCCGGCGTGGATCCCAGGTCTACCACAGTCATCCCCGGCTTAATCAACTTGTCTTTATCATCGATTTCCAGCAATTTATACGCCGCGCGCGCACGGTAGCCATCTTTTTGTGCCCGTTTAACAAATTCGTCGTTCAGATGCTCTTGCATCCAGGCTTTACTGGTTTTAGAGGGTTTCATAGGGGGAATTCCTGCTTC
The DNA here is from genome assembly GCF_046766015.1 of Methylophilus sp. 3sh_L. Lineage (NCBI taxonomy): Bacteria > Pseudomonadati > Pseudomonadota > Betaproteobacteria > Nitrosomonadales > Methylophilaceae > Methylophilus > Methylophilus sp. 3sh_L. The sequence continues at coordinate 296,254 of NZ_JBKOUF010000002.1, read as the reverse complement.
ATGCTAAAATGCGGTCTGTTTACAAGGAATATTTTGCATGCAATTAAACAGCAAACAAATCGCTTACTTACGTGGCCTGGCACATAATTTAAATCCGGTGGTCATGATCGGCAACAATGGCCTGACCGACGCAGTGTTAAAGGAAATTGACGTCAGCCTCAATGCGCACGAGCTCATCAAAGTACAAGTCGCTGGCGATGACCGCGACTTGCGCAAATCATTGCTGGAAGAGATTGCCGACAAGGCGGGTGCGATTGCCGTGCACCATATCGGCAAACAATTAGTGTTTTACCGCGCCAGTGAAACGGTAAAAGCCTCAGCCAAAATTGTGATCCCCAAGCTGTAATAGTTTACAAAACATCGGTAAAACATACCCGTGTGAATAAAAAACGCGCAATTCGTTGCGCGTTTTTTATGGTCTTCAGTTGGACTTCACCACCAACCAGACGCCAAGCAAACACTCTACCATATAAGCAATACTGGCGATGCCGTGCCAGGTTTTAAATCGGCTTGCAAAGACACTTTGCATCACATCGTTTGGTAGCGCACTGGCTTTAAGCTGGGCCAATAATGGCTGGATGCCAAACTCGCCAATCAGTACCAGGATCCACATGATAAGGATCACCCAGAACAGCCCCTGCTTGAATGCTGAAAAACCCTCATTCGCCAGCCGCTGGATGAGCAGCCACACGCCGCTCACGAGGCCAATATAGCTGACAATGCTGAATAATCTACCCGCCACATTTCCCGCCAGCATGTGGTCAGGAATGGTTTTAAACAGCACACTGGCAGTAATGGCGGTCATCCACAAAGCCCCCACCCACAGCGTGAGTAAAACCGGATTTAACCAGCCGGTGAATCCTGATTGCTTGGCCATCGCTGCTACGCTCCTATCTTCTGCTACTACCGCATCCTGAATGATTCAATCGCAAGGACTAAACGTAGAGCACCTCAATGATTTCATACTCTTTTACGCCGCCTGGTGACTGAATTTCAACCACTTCGCCCTCAGACTTGCCAATCAGGCCACGGGCAATCGGCGAACTGACCGAGATTTTGCCATTTTTGATATCGGCTTCATCTTCACCGACAATCTGGTACGTTTTGGCATCGCCAGAATCCAGGTCTTCAAACCTGACAGTGGCGCCAAATACGACCCGGCCTTCGGCATTGAGCGTGGTTGGGTCAATAATCTGCAAGTTAGACAGTTTCGCCTCAAGCTCGGCAATGCGGCCTTCGATAAAGCTCTGGCGCTCTTTGGCAGACTCATACTCTGCGTTCTCAGACAAGTCGCCCTGTGCACGCGCTTCAGCAATGGCCTGGATAATATTGGGTCTATCCACCGCGCGCAAACGTTGTAATTCTTCTTTGAGCAATTCTGCACCTTTCACGGTGACAGGAATCTGATTGACTGCCATGATGAAAATACCTTCAAAAAAATGAGTATAAAAAAAATAAACCACACCCAAATGAGCGTGGCTTATTTAAATATCAACTAAGCCTAGTGTATGTTAAGCAAGGCGTTTGTGCAAGTCTTGCACAGAGTAGACATCCATGTCCTTGCTTTGCGCCATGCCGATACAAGCCGCGCGTGCACCAGCCAATGTCGTGTAATAAGTCACCTTATTCTGCAGGGCACTGCGACGGATTTCATATGAATCAGTGATGGCTTTTTTGTCTTCCGTCACATTGACAATCAAACTGATCTCATCGTTCTTGATCATGTCGACAATATGTGGGCGGCCTTCAGCAACCTTGTTGACCGGCGTCACTTCCAGGCCTTGCTCAGACAATGCCCGTGCGGTCCCTTTGGTAGCTACCAGGGTAAATCCAAGCTTCACCAGATCTTGCGCAATATCGATCACTTTTTTATGGTCTTCGTTGCGCACGCTGATAAAGGCTTTACCACCCGTAGGCATCTTAACTGAAGCCCCCAGTTGCGACTTCACAAACGCTTCTGCAAAGGTGTTACCTACACCCATCACTTCGCCAGTGGACTTCATTTCAGGCCCCAGGATGGTATCCACGCCTGGGAACTTGATGAAGGGGAACACCGCTTCTTTAACAGAGTAATAAGGCGGAATCACTTCTTTGGTCACGCCTTGGGATTTCAGGGTCTGACCCGCCATGCAACGCGCAGCAATCTTCGCCAGTTGCAAGCCACAGGCTTTAGAAACGAACGGTACGGTACGGGATGCACGCGGGTTAACTTCCAGCACATACACCACTTCGCCCTGCTCGGTATTCTGCACGGCAAACTGTACGTTCATCAGGCCTTTAACGCCTAATGCTTTTGCCATTTGCACGGTTTGTCTGCGTAATTCATCTTGCAGGCTATCGCTGAGGCTGTAAGGTGGCAATGAACAGGCAGAGTCACCGGAGTGCACGCCCGCTTGTTCCACGTGTTGCATGATGCCGCCGATCAATACCTCTTCGCCATCGCTGAGCGCATCCACGTCGACTTCAATCGCATCATTCAGGAAGCGGTCCAGCAGAACCGGAGACTCGTTAGACACCTTCACCGCTTCACGCATGTAGCGCTCCAACTGGCTCTGCTCATGCACGATTTCCATCGCGCGGCCACCCAGTACATAGGAAGGACGCACCACTAATGGATAGCCAATTTCAGTCGCCAGGCGGATGGCTTCCTCAGGCGCGCGCGCCGTACGGTTTGGTGGCTGCTTCAAGTTCAAGCTGTGCAGCATCTGTTGGAAACGCTCGCGGTCTTCCGCACGGTCAATCGCATCAGGCGTGGTGCCGATGATAGGCACACCGGCTTTTTCCAGGTCACGCGCCAGTTTGAGTGGCGTTTGACCACCGTACTGCACGATCACACCAACCGGTTTCTCGATATTGACAATTTCCAGTACATCTTCCAACGTCACTGGCTCAAAGTACAAGCGGTCAGAAGTATCGTAGTCGGTCGACACGGTTTCCGGGTTACAGTTAACCATAATGGTTTCGTAACCGTCTTCACGCATGGCAAACGCCGCATGCACGCAGCAATAGTCAAACTCAATACCTTGGCCAATGCGGTTAGGCCCACCGCCCAACACCATGATTTTTTTCTTGTCTGACGGATTCGACTCGCACTCTTCTTCATAGGTGGAGTACATATAGGCCGTATTGGTGGCAAATTCAGCCGCACAGGTATCCACACGCTTGTAGACCGGACGAACATTCAGCGCCTGACGGAAAGCACGCACTGCATGCTGGTCTGTGCTCAGCAACTTGGCAAGACGACGATCCGAGAAGCCTTTGCGCTTGAGGCGGAACAAGGTCTCTTTGGTCAAATCCCCCAGCGACTTGCCAGATAATGACAACTCAAGCTTGATGATCTCTTCAATCTGCACCAGGAACCAGCGGTCAATTTTGGTGATGTCAAACACTTCGTCCAGGCTCATGCCCAAACGGAAGGCATCCGCCACATACCAGATACGTTCAGGGCCAGGCTCGCCCATTTCCTTGACGATACGGTCTTTGTCATTGGTGACTGAATCCAGACCATCGACCCCGACTTCCAGGCCACGTAGTGCTTTGTGGAAGGACTCCTGGAAACTACGGCCCATCGCCATGACTTCGCCTACAGATTTCATCTGGGTCGTCAAGCGGCTATCGGCCTGCGGGAATTTTTCAAAAGCAAACCGTGGTACTTTGGTCACAACGTAGTCAATCGATGGCTCGAAAGAAGCTGGCGTCTGGCCACCGGTAATTTCATTACGCAACTCGTCCAGCGTAAAGCCTACCGCCAGTTTGGCCGCCACTTTGGCAATTGGGAAACCCGTTGCCTTGGAAGCCAGCGCAGAAGAACGGGACACCCGCGGGTTCATCTCGATCACAATCATGCGGCCATCGTTCGGGTTGATGGCAAACTGTACGTTTGAACCACCGGTATCGACACCAATTTCACGTAATACCGCCAGAGAGGCGTTACGCATGATCTGATACTCTTTATCCGTCAGTGTTTGTGCTGGCGCAACGGTAATGCTGTCGCCGGTGTGCACACCCATAGGGTCCAGGTTTTCAATCGAACAGATAATGATGCAGTTGTCCGCTTTGTCACGCACCACTTCCATCTCATATTCTTTCCAACCCAACAATGACTCTTCAATCAGTAATTCATTGGTGGGTGAGGCATCCAGACCGCGCTCGCAAATGGCGATAAACTCTTCGCGGTTATAAGCAATGCCGCCGCCACTACCGCCCATGGTAAATGAAGGACGGATAATCGCCGGGTAACCAATCGTCGCCTGCACTTGCAAGGCTTCTTCCAGGCTATGCGCGATGGCAGAGCGTGCAGAGCCCAGACCAATTTTGGTCATGGCTTCTTTAAACTTCTGGCGATCTTCGGCTTTATCAATGGCCTCTTTGGTCGCGCCAATCAGTTCTACATTGTATTTTTGCAAGACACCATGTTTGTCCAAATCTAATGCGCAGTTCAATGCAGTCTGACCACCCATGGTTGGCAGCAAGGCATCAGGACGCTCTTTTTCAATAATTTTTTCGACCATCTGCCAGGTAATTGGCTCGATGTAAGTGGCATCCGCCATTTCCGGGTCGGTCATGATGGTGGCCGGGTTGGAGTTCACCAAAATGACGCGGTAACCCTCTTCACGCAAGGCTTTACAGGCTTGTGCGCCAGAGTAGTCAAACTCACAGGCCTGGCCAATGACAATCGGACCTGCACCGATGATCAGGATACTTTTAATGTCGGTTCTTTTTGCCATTAGATGGACTTTCTTTCTTGCATTAACTGGATAAAGCGGTCAAACAACACGCTCATTTCTTGCGGACCTGGGCTGGCCTCAGGGTGACCCTGGAAGCTGAAAGCAGGTTTGTCAGTGCGTGCGATGCCTTGCAGGCTGCCATCAAACAATGACACATGCGTGACTTTGACATTGGCTGGCAAGGTCGCTGGATCAGCGGCAAAACCATGGTTCTGGCTGGTGATATAGACACGCTTGCTCTCGACGTCCTGAACCGGATGGTTGGCACCATGATGCCCAAATTTCATTTTCAGGGTTTTTGCCCCACTCGCCAGGGCCAACAACTGATGACCCAGACAAATACCAAATGTGGGGATGCCTGTGTCTACCAAGGTTTTGATGGCAGTAATTGCGTAATCACATGGCTCAGGATCGCCAGGGCCGTTGGAGAGGAAAATGCCATCTGGCTGATAAGCCAGGGCTTGCTCAGCGGTCGCTTGTGCAGGCAACACGGTGACTTTACAGCCACGGGAGACCAGCATGCGCAGAATATTACGCTTCACACCGTAGTCAAACGCGACTACATGGAATTGCGCATCAGCTGTTTTGCTAAAGCCTGAGCCCAATTGCCATTCAGCTTCTGTAAACTCATACGGCTGAGTACAGCTCACGACTTTGGCCAAGTCCATGCCGGCCAGGCCAGGAAAACCATTCGCCAAGGCCAAGGCTTGTGCTTCATCGACAGACTCACCGGCCATAATACAGCCCGCCTGCGCACCCTTTTCACGCAAAATACGGGTCAACTTGCGGGTATCGATATCGGCAATCGCTACTACATTGTTGGCCTTGAGATAATCGGAGAGATTTTGTTCACTGCGGAAATTGCTTTCCAATAAGGGCAGGTCACGAATAATCAGACCCGCAGCATAGACTTTGCCTGACTCGACATCTTCGTTATTGGTCCCGTAGTTACCAATGTGCGGATAAGTCAGTGTGACAATTTGTTCGGTATAGGAAGGATCGGTAAGGATTTCCTGATAACCGGTAATGGAGGTATTGAATACCACCTCACCGACCGTATGACCGGAAGCGCCAATGCTCATGCCCTTAAAAACAGTTCCATCTGCTAACACTATAATCGCTGGAATTGTTTTTGACACCTTTAGCTCCTTAAGTTTGAATCGAAACACATCTCTTGAAGGTCGCCACCTGCCTGCAAGGCCCGTTGTAGCGGTGAGTAGATGTGCAAAACGGGAAAAGTTTTTTGGACTCTTCCCGTTCAGAATTGCGGCATTATAGCTCAGATTGGAGCCTCACTCAAGGGCGAGCTGTCGTGCGGTGAGGTTGAAACTTTGTTTTATCACGTGAAATAGATGGGGCAACAATTAGCTTTTTTCAAAACCAAGCACATCCCGCATATCAAACAAACCGGACTGTTTTGACGCCAGAAACTTGGCTGCACGCAAAGCGCCTTGTGCGAACGTCGCCCGGCTGGAAGCCTTGTGAGTCAATTCAACCCGTTCACCGGTACCGGCCAGCACGACCGTATGATCACCCACGACATCGCCACCGCGCATGGTTGCAAAACCAATGGTGCCTGCCTCGCGCTCGCCAGTGACGCCTTCGCGTGCGTAGACTGCGCAATCCTTAAGGGCCTTATCAATCCCTTTGGCAGCAGCCTCCCCTAAACGCAGGGCCGTGCCAGAAGGAGCATCAACCTTGTGCCGATGATGCATCTCAACCACCTCAATGTCATACCCTTCATTGAGCACGCGCGCGGCCTGCTCCACCAGGTTAATCAGGAGTGTGACGCCTACGCTCATATTGGGCGCAAATACGATACCAGTATTTTTGGATGCCGCTTCGATACTGGCTTTCTCAGCTTCATTGAAACCGGTGGTGCCAATCACCAATTTGACGCTTGCCTGCTGACAGGCTTGCAAATATTGCATGGAAGCTTCTGGTCGCGTGAAGTCTACTAACACATCAGCTCCACTAAGTGCGGCATGGATATCGGACGTAATTTTCACCCCACTGACCTTGCCAAACTGCTCACCAGCATCCCGGCCTATCATGGCGCTTTCAGCGCGATCCAGGGCTGCATGTAATTGCAAACCAGCGTCAGAAAAAACACCTTCCAGCAGGGCATGGCCCATACGGCCAGAAACACCTGCAATGACTACTTTCAACATAACTCGCTCAACTTATTAAGTTTATTTAATGTATTTTTTGTTTAATGATTAAACAGCACATCAAAATCCGATTGGCTCCGCCGCTTCATCTGGCTGCTCAGCGCTACCCTCCGGGGCAGTGACCTGCTGTTTCGCGGCAGGTACATCTGCAGCACTGGCAACGGTTTCGCGGACAATCAGCCAGCGTTTGCTGGCACTATCCAGCTTGAACTGCAGCCGCTTCACCATCTCGTCACGATAGGCTTTAGAGGCATATTTCTGGCTAAAGATGACCACTGCAGTATCGCCTTCACGCGCCACACTCAACTCGCCAAGTTCCAGCGTAATTTTACCCTGTTGTGGTGACAGACGCTTCTTACGCTGCGCTTCCCAGGCACTACGGCTAGGCAACCCTTCTGGCACAAATTCAGGCGAATAAGCAGCAAGATAAGTATTCACATTTTTGTTACGCCACGCCTGCGCCCATGCATCCACAGCTGCTTCAACACTCACTTCTGGGGTAGCAGCAAGCGCTTGTGTCTCTCCTTCAACTTGAGCGGCGGCAACCGGCGACGCTGTTAACTCAACTTTGGGCGTCGCCTCCACTGCGGCAGCCGCTGGAATAGAAGCCACCCGCTCGCGTGTAATTAACCAGCGCTTTTGCATAGGCTCATAACGCATTTCCAGTGTCTTATTCAACGCATCTTTATAGGCCTTGGCAGCATATTTTTGCTCGAATTGCACCGTTGCGACGCTGCCGTCACGCTGCACCTGAATATTATTCAAAACCAATGTAATCGGACCTTGACTGGGAGAAAGACGCTGTTTCCGTTGCGCTTCCCAAGCCGCTTTGTTAGGCAATGCTTCTGGCACAAAATCAGGCGCATAAGCAGCCAGGTAGGTTTTAATATTTTTGCTTCGCCATGCTTGCGCCCAATTGGCCACCGCCTGCTTGATCTCCGCGTCCGTTGATAACGCAGGAGATTCGGCTGCAGTATTGGTCAAGCTTGCCGCGGCTGACGCAACAGGTTGGGCAGGCTCTGTTTCGGCTGGCAAGGCAGGTGCGACTGGCGTCGCTGCCGGACTTTCAGCCAAAGTATCTGTTGCTGCAATCGGCGCAGCTGCGATAGCTGGCTCAGGCGTTGCGGGGGCTTGTACCACAGATTCTTTTGCTAGCGTTTCTTTTACGATAGGCTTGGCGACTGGTGGCGGTGGTGGCGGCAACTCTGGTTCGGGCTCAGGCTCAGGAAGTTGCTCAGCAATAAAAGTTGGTGCAGGTTCACTGGCAGCTTCAGCTTTTGGCGCAACGCCTTTTTCAGTCACCTGATGGGCTTGCGCATCCGTGGCAGGCACATTGGCCTCAGCCATATTGCCGTTGATCATTTCCTGCTCGGTAGGAATGACAGGTGCCTGATACTCGCCTTCTGGAATATAAGGGATCACCTCATCATCTTCAGCCATGTTAACTGTAGCAGGCGGCGAGACAGGCTTGGTCACCGGTGTGGCAGCAACGGGTTTGCTCTGAGCCTTGGCAGCAGGCGACTTTTTGCTGTTTTTTGATTTTGCTGTCGTCTCAGCTGCAGCAACCGTTGCTGTCGCAGCTGCAACCGTTGCCACCGGTACGCTGGCCGCAGGTACATTAGTTGTTGTGGCGCGACTGGTGGCCGCCACAGGGGCTGCTGGTTGTAGTGCAGGCAATTCTGCAACCGGCTCAGCCACTGCAGGCGCCACCGCATCCTGCTCAAAGACTGGTGGCGGCTCAACAGTATCTGCAATTTGGGCAGCCATGGTTTTTTCATTCACCGCTTGTGCGCTCGCGGCAACGCTGGGGGTGTTTGCCTCTGCCGGATTCGCTTGCACCATTTCTTGCGGGCTTGGAGACGCCTTGTACTCCCCTTCCGGGATGTGCGGCACGATTTCTTCTTCAGCCACGGCTGTTGGCACGGCTTGGGTTGCAACTGGAGTCACCTGGGTGGCTTCAGGCTGGTTATTGGCAGACGTGACTGGCTCAACCTTGCCTGAAGTGCCAGCAGGCACCAACGCGTTAGCACCATCGGTCTGCACCGGCGCGGCAGGCTTGGCAGCGTCATCCCCCTGCCAGAATTTCAATTTATCCGTCCACGACTCCTCTTTCTGATCCGCTTTCTGCTCTACGGTTTTTTTGGCAGGTGCTTCAGCAATTGTTTTGATCTCTGGATTCTCTTCTGATGGAATCACGTCTCCACGCACAGCCACCAGACTATCTTTATCAAAGTCCAGGATCACCCTACGTTTTTCAACCACCTGCCCCTGCTCACGCATCTCATAAAAATAATCCCAACGGTTATCCCGGAAACTATCTACGATCAACGGTGTCCCCATAATGTAGCGAACTTGCGAACGCGTCATCCCCGGCCGCAACTGCATGAGCATTTTCGAGGTCACCACATTCCCTTGTTGGATATCCATCTTGAATGGTTTCATTGATGGAAGTTTGGCGCCGCACCCACTCTCCAGAGATGCGACAACCAATACAAATAAGATAGAATTACGCATTGGATTCACTTTATAATCGGTATATTCATAACATACATAAATATACCACGTAGTTTCGCGAATCAAGTACGCCATACTACTTAACCCTCGGACAAAACTTATGCATGATCCTAAAGACCTCAAAAATGCTGGCCTCAAAGCAACACTGCCCCGTTTAAAAATCCTTGAGCTATTTGAAAAAAGCGAGCAGCGCCATCTGTCAGCCGAGGACATCTACAAGATCATGATTACCAATGGCGAAGACGTCGGCCTGGCAACGGTTTACCGCGTATTGACGCAATTTGAACAAGCCGGCTTATTGGTTCGCCACCACTTCGAGAGCGGTAAAGCCGTGTTCGAAATGAATGAAGGTAGCCACCATGACCATATTGTTTGTATCAAATGTGGGCGGGTAGAAGAGTTTTACGATGAGGAAATCGAAAAACGGCAGAAGGCTGCCGCTGAAAAATATGGCTTCAGCATGCAGGACCATTCCCTAACCATTTATGGGACTTGCACAAAACCGTCTTGTGACGAATCCTAAGGCGGGAATTGACTTTTCAGGCCTCACAACAGGCCTGGAGACCCGTTACCGCAGTGCCTGTGGGGCACATGTTAAACGCATCACATAACATGTCGATCTCTACCAGTTTCCCACCTATCGCAAGTCCCGGTGCCCGAATCCTGATCCTGGGATCCTTGCCGGGCGTGACGTCGCTCAAGCAACACCAATACTACGCCCACCCACAAAATGCGTTTTGGAAAATCATGGAAACGCTATTTGAGATTCCCAGGCACGCGCCTTATGCCGAACGTTGTGAACGGCTGCAATTGCTTAAATTAGCGCTATGGGATGTCTGCCATTCAGCCAGCAGGCCCGGCAGCCTGGATAGTGCCATAGTGGCGGAGTCGGTGATTGCGAATGATATCCCCGGTTTATTGAAAAGGATTCCATCCATTGAGTGCATTGCCTTCAACGGACAAGCCGCCGCCAAACTGTTTCAAAAGCATATTGATTTGAAGGCTATGCCAACCACGCTTCTGTTGCCTTCCACCAGCCCTGCGCATGCCAGCCAGCGCTTTGAACAAAAACTTGCGCAATGGCAAGCGCTGCAACTCAAGCTGTCACGCCCAACATCTCTTTTGCATGCTGCCGCGTCGCCTCAGTAATTTGTAAACCACCCAACATACGTGCAATTTCCTCAATCCGCTCTGGAGGATTGAGTGCGTGAATACGACTCAAAGTCACCCCATGCTGTTCGGACTTGCTGACTTGCAGGTGTTGTTGCGCCTGGGAGGCGACTTGCGCCAAGTGGGTAATGACCAGCACTTGCCTGTGCTGGCCCAGCTCCCTTAACAAGCGCCCGACCACCTCGGCAACCCCACCACCAATGCCGACATCGACTTCATCAAAAATCATGCATGGCACGGTACCAAGCGAGGCAGTAGTCACTTGCAAGGCCAGACTGATACGCGACAATTCACCGCCAGATGCGACTTTATTGAGCGGACGCGGCTCTACGCCAGCATGCCCTGCAACCAGAAACTCCACCTGCTCAAGGCCGTAGGCAGCAGGCTCCCCTGCAGTGAGGCTGACTGCAAACCGCCCGCCTTTCAATGACAGTGCTTGCATTTGTCCGGTAATCGTCGCTGACAAAGCCTTCGCAGCCTTTTGCCTGGCAGCAGACAGTTCATTCGCCTGTCTTTGATAGGCCTGCCAGGCTGCCTGCACTTGTTTGGCTAACGCCCCATCATCGGCAAAGCTTTCCAGTTCAGCCATCCGGCGTTTCTGTTGCGCTAACTGCGCTGGTAACTCATCCGGTTTCACACGGTATTTGCGGGCAGCATTATGGATGGCTTGGATACGAGATTCCACCTCGGCCAAACGCTCGGGATCAAGCTCACTCTTTTGCAGATGACGATTTAAGGCACGGCTGGCCTCTTCGAGCTGAATGACCGCTGAATCAAGTGTTTCGGCAATCGGTTGTAGCCCAGCATCTATGGCCTGCAATTCTGCCAATTTGCTTTGTACTTGCGACAATAACTCCAGCGCATTCACTTCCTCGCCTTCACTCATTAGCTGCAAGCTGGCTTCCATGCCGGTCAGCAGGCTAGCCCCGTGACTGAGCCTGACATGCTCCTGCTGCAAGGCCTGCCACTCTTCAGCCGCAAATCCCAGTTGCGATAGTTCCCGTGTGCTATCGCGTAATAAAGCCAATTCCTCCGCATACTCACTAGCATTTTTCTCGACGGCCAACTGTTGTTGGTGACACTGGAACCAGGTTTTATAGTTTTTAGCTACGGCTTTAGCCAGCGGCTCCACCTGTGCATAAGCATCCAGAATCTCGCGCTGTGTCGCAATCTTTAACAAGGAGTGATGAGCGTTCTGGCTATAAATATCAATCAGGGTCTCGCCTATCTCACGTAACTGGCTGATGGTGGCAGTCACACCATTGATAAATGCACGGCTACGACCGTCGGCATAAATCACGCGCCGCAAAATCAGCGTGTCATCGACTTCCATTTCCTGCCCACGCAACCAGTCCGCCGCCGCGGTGTTACGGGCGATATCAAAAGTGGTGGCGATTTCGGCTTTTTCAGCCCCTTTACGGGTTACATCGCCTTCATTGCGAGCACCCAGACTCAATGAAAGCGCGTCAATCAGTATCGATTTCCCGGCACCGGTCTCACCGGTTAATGCGGTATACCCTGCCGAAAACTCGAGTTCCAGGGCATCGACAATCACAAAATCTCGAATAGATAGGGCTTGTAACATAAGTGATCAGAGGGAGTATCAACCCCAGTTGAGTTTGTTGCGTAACATATCAAAATAACAATAATCTTCAGGATGGACTAGCTGGATAGACTGCTGGGCGCGCGCTATACGCACATGATCCCCTGCTGACAGTGGATACTGGCCTTGGCCATCATAACTAATCTGGGCATCAGCCGCGTGCACCACTATCACTTCGATCACACTGTCCGCCGGTACGGTAATCGGGCGGTAACTCAAGGTATGGGGGCTGATAGGCACAATCGAAATCGCTTCGAGGTCTGGATGCATGATCGGGCCGCCCGCGGATAAGCCATAAGCGGTGGTACCGGTCGGAGTGGTTAAAATCAGGCCATCCGAGCGCTGGCGCGACACGAACAGGCCATCCACATGCACCTCCAGCTCTATCAAGCGGAAAGCGCTTTTGATCACCACGTCATTCAAGGCCACAGTATTGAGTAGCAGCGTATTGTCCCGCGTCGTCTCCGAATGCAACAACATGCGGGATTCCAGCTGAAAATGTCCTTGCAGGATCTTGTCAATTTCATCCAGCATGTGCTCGGTTTGCAAATCGGTTAAAAAACCAAGCCGCCCGCGGTTAATCCCGATCAAAGGCACCGCCGTGTCACGCAAGGCGCGGCCCACGCTCAGCATGGTGCCATCTCCGCCCATCACAATCACCAAATCGGCTTTATTGCCTATCGTTTCCAGGCTGGCTTGCTCAAAACCCTCATGCTCGACAAACGCGGCAGTGTTAGACTCTACACAGACATGAAGACCTTGCGCCAGCAAATGATGTGCTAAACGTGTCAAGTCACTTCGCATTTGCTGCAAGGCAGCGGCGTCCATGTATTTGCCGACAATGGCAACAGAGCGGAATGTAGATTGCATGGCCGCATTAAAGCATAGAAGCCTTGAACTGAAAAGCACAGGGGGCTGTTATCACAAGCGCAAATGATGCAAAATCTAGCTGATTGTGATTAGGTAGTCTAAAGTGGATAAACGCGCGCAAATTTTGCTCAAGACCTTGGTGGAACATTACATCAGTGAAGGGCAACCCATCGGTTCAAGAACCCTGCTCCAGCATTCGGGGCTGGATGTCAGTCCCGCAACCATCCGCAACGTCATGAGCGACCTCGAACAATTAGGGTTTATCGCCAGCCCGCACACCTCGGCAGGCAGGATCCCCACCAAAAAAGGCTACCGCCTCTTTGTAGACTCACTGATGACTGTACAGCCCTTGGACCAGCGGGCATTGGCCCAACTCAAAACGGGGCTCTCTTCGCCGGACCCACAAGCGCTGATTAATAATGCCGCCGACATGCTGTCGCAATTAACGCAATTTGCCGGGCTGGTCATGACGCCCAAGCGTACCCGCAATGTGCTAAAACACCTGGAGTTTTTGCATATCAATGACAAAAAAATCCTGGTGATTCTGGTGACCGAAGATGGCCAGGTGCAAAACCGGATTCTGCTCACTGACCGCGCGTTTAGCGCCAGTGAGCTCACGACCGCCAGCAATTACGTCAATAGCCATTGCCAGGGATTGACCCTGGAAGAATTACAACTCAAACTCAAACAGGAACTGCAGCAAATGCAGGCGGATATCAACCGGCTGATGTCCGCAGCGTTAGATGCCGCCAGCCAACCAGACACCTCTGAAAAAGAAGCGGTAGTCATTGCAGGCGAACGCAACCTGCTAGAAGTCAATGAGCTCTCAACCAACGTCAGTAGCCTGCGAAAATTGTTTGAGATTTTTGAACGCCGCACCGCACTCATGCAATTGCTTGACCAAAGCCAACGAGCCGATGGCGTACAAATTTTTATCGGTGGCGAAAGTGGTTACCTGCCGCTGGATGAATGCAGCCTGGTCACCGCGCCTTATGAGGTCGATGGGCAGGTCGTGGGAACACTCGGCGTCATCGGCCCGACGCGGATGGCTTATGAACGGATTATTCCAATTGTGGACATCACGGCAAAACTCTTATCTAACGCCCTTTCCAATTAAGCTCATTTGGTGACCCTTACAGATTCTGACAGCAATATCAGCAAAGTCCCGATAACGTCCTACACGCGCGTTTAAACACAATCCTGACGTACATGCTTGTTTTTCTTTCAACTGTCTGGCAGTTCCTTTTCGCCTGATGACAAGCAGGTGTACTTTCAAATCACTCAGGAGCCTGTCATGAAAAAATCTGCTTTAGCCCTTACAATCGGCCTTAGTTTGTTATTTAACTCTGCTTATGGGGACACTTACGACGCCACTCGAGCGGGAGGTGGTTATGTATTTAGCAATACCTTTTCCGGCGACACCAACTTTAATGATTACATTTCGTTTAGTACAGATGGCCTGCAACAAATTCTTGCCAGTATTTCCGGCACTGGCACCACCATGAATTTTCAGGAATTTAACCTACTTGATAACAACAAAAACTGGCTGATGGCGGGCACCGTATTTAATACGGACGACCAGATTTCATTCGGTTTTGCAAAAAGTGTTCAGCAAGGCAATTACTACCTGCAGATTATTGGGCAAAGCACGGGTACAAATGCGGGCTACGCTGGCACGATCAGCTTAGCAAATGCCGTACCCGAGCCCGAAACGGCTGCACTATTACTAGCCGGCTTGGGAGTGATCGCCTTGCGTCGCAAAACACTCGTGTAGCACACAACCTTTCACGACTCTTAAATCTCCCGCATCCTTAACCTAGGTGCGGGAGATTTTATACTGTCAGATCCTTTTAAAAGCACTTCGTAGCATCCTCCCCCCGTCAGATTCTTCTGACACGCAAATCAGCTTAGATTGACTCCCTGTGTTCTATCCCAATGCTTAAAATGCAACCATGTTTAATTCCTTTGGAGAGGAAGTCATGAAAAAACCATCCCGTATCACCTTTCAAAAATCATTGGTCTGGACAGCATTACTGGTATTAACTCTAAGCACTACGGCGTGTGGCTCTATGAGTACACGTGGCAAAAACACGGCTATTGGTGCTGGTGTGGGTGCCGTAGCTGGCGCGGTTTTAACTGGTGGTAGCTCAATCGGTACGGTAGGTGGCGCAGCTGTAGGTGGCGTCATTGGTAACCAGATTCACAAAAAATAATCTCAGCTTGTAACTAGCTGATGTGGCAAATCGCGCCAATGGTTTGCCACTGATTTAAATACCGCAATAACAAACCTTGGCACTTTTCAAAGGCAGGTGAGTCATAAGGGCAGTTTTTCACTTAAAATGCACTTATGACTTACTACCAGCCAGAACCTGCTTACACCCACGGCAGCCAACCTAAAGTGGGCATCTTATTAGCCAACCTGGGCACACCTGACGCTCCCACTTCAAAAGCTTTACGGCCCTACCTCCAGCAGTTTTTGATGGACAGGCGCGTAGTCGAAATTCCGCGCTTTATCTGGTGCTGGATTCTGCATGGCATCATTCTTGTGTTCCGTCCAAAAAAATCTGCTGAGAAATACGCCAGTATCTGGCGCAAAGACGGCTCACCTTTGATGGTATATGCCCAACAGCAAAAAAGCTTACTGCAAGCCCAGCTAGCCAGCAAAATCAATTCGCCATTTGCAGTAGAGCTAGGCATGACTTACGGCAACCCCAGCATGAAAAGCGCCATTGAATCCCTCAAAGCGCAAGGCTGTGACCGCATCCTGGTATTTCCGCTCTACCCGCAATATGCTGCCAGTAGCACGGCCGCAGCGTTGGATGCTGTCTGGCGCGTTCTGCTAAAAATGCGCAACGTGCCTGCTATCCGCACCATCAAGCATTACCATGACCATCCACTTTATATTCAGGCACTGGCGACCCATATCAAAGCTTACTGGAAACAACATGGCCAGCCAGAAAAGCTCCTCATGAGTTTTCACGGCGTACCTAAATTTCATCTGCTCAAAGGCGACCCTTACCACTGTGAATGTCACAAAACCGGACGCTTGCTGGCCGAAGCATTAGGGTTGAGTAAAGAACAATATCAGGTCGCTTTTCAATCCCGCTTTGGCCGTCAGGAATGGCTGCAACCCTACCTCGCCAACACACTGGATGCTCTGGGCAAACAACAAGTCAAACGAATAGATATCGTTTGTCCCGGCTTTAGCAGCGACTGCTTGGAAACGCTGGAAGAAATTGCCATGGAAGGCAAACATTTGTTCCAGTCTGTTGGCGGTGGGGATTATCACTATATTTCAGCGCTTAACAGCGAGGCTGTGTGGATTGAAGCCATGCGTGACATTGCGCTGGAGCATTTGCAGGGGTGGGTGAGTAGTGAGTTTCACGTAGTGAAAGCAGAGGCTGAAACAACAGCGAGCCGCCAACGAGCGTTAGAGATGGGTGCAGAAAAGTAAAAAGCGACTTTCTGTGAGTCTTTTGAGGCTTCACGGACTAAAAAAATATTGCTGCCAAACACAGCTTTGATAGCGTTATATTTAATTTTGAAAAGCCCCAAAAGATTACAACCTACGGAATAGGTTGAGTAGAACAACTCTTTGCTTTTTTAAAACCGCATCCATGAAACAAAAAAATTCATGGATGCATACTGTAACCTAGGTTTCTAAATCATTGCTATCCACGCATTTGATTAGATTTAAGTTGGCATTCCAAGATGTCGATAGACCAAAAATATATTACCTCACTTCATGACTGGGCAGTATCCAAGCCGGAAATTGCAAAGCTATGGATTTTTGGAAGCCGAGCCAAAGGAACGCAACGAGCTGACTCTGATATTGATATTGGCTTTTTGATAAACCCAATTCAAGACTCAACATCACAGAGCAAATTTAGAGAAATCACAATGAGTGAATGGATAATAGAACTATCTCAACTAGTTCCCTGGCCAATTCATCTTGAGCCTGCCATTCTAGAAACCAGAACTTATATCGAAGAATGCTCTATTCTTGTTTTTTCAAGGGAGTAATCTTATTAAAGCAGAGTTCCATCAGTGCATCTAACTGCTATATATCCTGTAAGAAAAATAGCAAAGCCCCCTAATATTTTTCATATAATGTTGACGAATGCATTTCAGTCTCAATCCACAGCTGTCTTGCTGGCACCTCTCATCTATTACACTGCCAGCCGTCTCCAATTACGCGTTATAATCGCGTTTTAACGTTTTAGTCTTTCCCCTATGATCATTATCACCGGTGGTGCAGGCATGATAGGTTCTATCATGGCCTGGCATTTGAACAACAAACTGGGTCGGCAAGACCTGGTGATTGTTGACCGTATTACGCATGAAAACCAGTGGCAAAACCTGGTACACAGGCACTATGCCGAATACCTGGATAAAGACCAGCTGTTTGAATTTCTGGAAGAGAATGATGACATTACGGCGGTAATCCACATGGGTGCGATCAGCGCAACCACCGAGCGTGACTTTAACAAACTGGTAGCGGATAACATGCATTATTCGCAAGACTTGTGGTCGTGGTGTGCTGAGTATGAGGTGCCGTTCTTTTATGCCAGCTCTGCGGCAACTTACGGCGGTGGTGAGCAAGGCTATGACGATGCGAGTATTGAAAACCTGCGCCCGTTAAATGGCTATGGTTATTCCAAACACTTTTTTGACCAGTGGGTGTTACAGCAAGTCGCACAAAAGCAAGCGACCCCACCCGCTTGGGCAGGTTTCAAGTTTTTTAACGTCTACGGGCCAAACGAGTATCACAAAGAGCGCATGGCCAGCGTGGCCTATCACACCTTTAACCAGTTTAGCGAAACCGGCACCATGCGTCTGTTTAAAGGCACCAAGCCAGGCATCGAAGATGGCATGCAATTGCGTGACTTTGTGTATGTGAAAGATGTGGCAGATGTGATGGGCTTTTTCCTTGAATCAGCCCTCAAAAACAAACCGGTGACCAGCGCGATTTACAACATTGGCACGGGCCAGGCGCGTAGCTTTAAAGACCTGGCAACCAATGTGATGACCAGCATGCAGCGTGAGCCCAACATCACTTACATTGATATGCCACAAGACCTGCAAGGCAAATATCAGTACTTTACGCAAGCGGAGATGAAGAAGCTGCGCGATGCGGGTTATAAAAAGCCGTTTACCTCGCTGGAAGAAGGCGTGAAAGACTACGTACAGAACTATTTGATGCAAGACGACCCTTACGCATAAGCATCAAACAATTGAGCGATAGATTGTGAGCGATATGAACCATATTGAATACCTCAAAGGTGAACACGCCGCCCATATGGCGATGTTCCAAGCACTGGAGCCGTTGTTTCCGCTGATTAGTGATGTTGGCAACTTGTTGCGTGACTGCATTGCGCGTGGCGGCAAGATCCTGCTCTGCGGGAATGGTGGCAGTGCGGCGGATAGCCAGCATATTGCAGCAGAAATCGTCGGGCGCTTTAAAAAAGAGCGTAGAGGCTTGCCTTCTATCGCCCTGACCACAGATACCTCTATCCTGACTTCGGTGGGTAACGACTATGGCTATGACTATATTTTTGCGCGCCAGGTGGAAGCGCTGTGCCGTCCTGAGGATGTGTTGATTGGCCTCACCACCAGCGGCAATAGTGCCAATGTGGTCCGCGCCATTGAAACAGCGAATGAAATCGGTGCTACTACCATAGGCATGACCGGTGGCACAGGCGGTAAGTTAAATACCCTTTGTAAGCACAATATTGTGGTGCCTTCCAGCGTGACAGCACGCATACAGGAGGCACATATTTTTATTGGCCATAGCTTGTGCGAGATTCTGGAGTCTTAAGCCTGATGAATCCTGCATTCAGTAAAGTTGTGCAACATTTTGGTGAAAATGGTGCGCATGCCTTGGTAATCGGTGATGTCATGCTTGATCGCTATCTGATGGGCGAGGTGAACCGTATTTCGCCAGAAGCGCCTGTGCCTGTGGTTTTGATCAAGTCTGAACAACAGCGTGTCGGTGGCGCTGCCAATGTCGCAGCCAATCTGGCGTTACTGGGCATCCCCACCAAAATGATCGGTTTGATGGGCAATGACAGCGAAGGCCAGACCTTGCTCAAAGCCATGCAAGCCAATGGCATTTCAACCGAGGCCATGCTCACTAGCCAGCAGCGCCCTACCATTGCCAAAACCCGCATTTTGGGCGGGCATCAGCAAATGTTGCGCCTGGATCAGGAAGATAGTCAGAGTTTGAGCGAGAGCGAACAAACTGAGATTCTGGATAAGATTGAGGCAGCACTGGCAACACAACCTTCCTTGGTCATTTTATCTGACTACGCAAAAGGCTTGCTCACTGAAACCGTTTGCCAGCAAGTGATTCAACGCTGCCGGGCACGGCAGATCCAGGTATTGGTTGACCCTAAAGGCCGCGATTACAGCAAATACCGTGGCGCAACCGCGCTCACGCCAAATAAAAAAGAAACAGCCGAAGCCTGTGACACCAGCCAGCAAGACCCAGCGCTGATCACTAAAGCAACCGCGCTCAAGCAAAGCTTGGCACTGGAGTTTTTAGCCGTCACCCGTGGTGAAGAGGGTATTACCCTGATTGATGAGAGCACCCACCATTTGAACGCCACCGCCAAGCAGGTGTTTGATGTCTCTGGTGCAGGAGACACCGTGATTGCCACGCTGGCTGCCGGTTTGATGCACGGGTTGTCGGCGTTAGATAGCCTATCATTGGCCAATATCGCGGCTGGCGTGGTCGTCGGTAAAGTCGGCACGGTGCCGATCACCAAAGCGGAATTACTCGATGCGCTAATGACGGCCCAAGGCAGCGAACAGGCCCACAAAATTTGTGCCCTCGAAGAACTCAAGCAAAAGGTTGACCGCTGGAAACAGCAAGGCCAGAAAATTGTGTTTACCAACGGCTGCTTTGACTTGCTGCATGCAGGCCATGTGACCTACCTTGAAGCGGCCAAAAAGCGCGGCGACAAACTGGTGCTGGGGCTCAACACGGATCGCTCTGTGTCAGCATTAAAGGGCCCCACCCGTCCCGTGGTCAATGAGAACGACCGTGCGCGCGTGCTAGCCGCCCTTGAGTCAGTAGACGCTGTCATCCTGTTCGACGAAGACACGCCCTTAAACTTGATCATGGCAATACAACCTGACGTCATCGCCAAAGGCAGTGACTACACCGCAGCACAGGTGGTCGGTGGCAAAGAGGTGGTTTCGTGGGGCGGTGAAATTGCCTTGATTGACCTGGTGGAAGGCCGTAGTACCACCAACCTGATTAAAAAAATGCATGCATGAGTAGTGCCGACAAGATTCTGGTCATCGGCCCTTCATGGGTAGGCGACATGGTCCTGGCACAAAGCTTGTTCAAGCAACTCAAGTCAGTGCAACCAGCTTGCCAGATCGACGTGGCCGCGCCTGCCTGGACCTTGCCTTTGCTGGCACGGATGCCGGAAGTCTCGCAAGCTATTGCCCTGCCCTTTAAACATGGCCAATTGGCTTTGAGAGAACGCTGGCAGTTTGGCCGGAGCTTGATGGCGCAGCACTACACGCAAGCCATCTTGCTTACCAACAGCCTGAAATCAGCGATCTTGCCCTGGGCCGCCGGGATTCCGTTACGCACAGGATTTAAAGGCGAGTTGCGCTACGGCCTGGTCAATGACATGCGTCCCCTGGATAAAAGCCAGCTCAAGCAAACAGTAGAGCGTTTTGTCGCACTGGGTTTAAAACCGCGAACAGCGCTTCCCACGGTGCTGCCGCAACCTGCATTGGTGGCAGAGGCGGCCAACGCCAAACGCTTGCAGCACGCCTTTAAACTTGATGCATTCAAACCGATTCTAGGCCTTTGTCCAGGGGCAGAGTATGGTGAGGCTAAACGTTGGCCGGCCGAATATTACGCTCAGGTTGCCAATCAAGCGTTAGAGACAGGTTGGCAAGTGCTCCTGTTCGGCTCAGAAAAAGATAAACCAGTGACGGCATCCATCCAACAGCTTACGCAACAGCGTTGTGTAGACTTGGCTGGACAAACCAGTCTTGGGGATGCCATTGACCTGATGTCGATGTGCCAACGGGTGATCAGCAACGACTCAGGCCTGATGCATGTGGCTGCCGCATTGAATAAAAAATTGGTGGCTATTTACGGCTCCTCTGATCCTAAACACACGCCACCAATGCACCCGGACGCAGTGATTGCATATTTGGGACTCACATGTAGTCCGTGTTTCAAGCGTGTCTGCCCGCTAGGACATTTGAATTGCTTGCGGCAACTCACTCCTGATCAAGTCTTGCCATCCCTCGCCTTGTCAAGCATCAAGCCTGCACCATGAAGCTGAATACTTACCTGCAAAACATAACCCAACCCCAGTGGTTAAAATTGTACCTGCTGGCGGCATTGCTGATTGTCAGCAAAATCATGTATAACCAGCACGGCTGGGTCAACAATGACTCCCTGTTATATTTTGAACAGGCCAGACTGATTGCTGCCGGACATTGGCAAGATGCGTACAGCCGGTTTTCGGGGCCACTCTACGCAAGCCTACTCGCACTGATTCATAACAGCACAGGCCTGGAAATACACAGTGCAGCCATTGGTCTGAATGTGCTGTGCTTTGTCATGTTTATCGCGGGCTTTCAACAATTGCTACTGGAGGCTGGCGCCAAACTGCGCACCCTACACTGGGGTCATGGCCTGTTATTTTCCACACAATACCTGGTTGGCAGTGTGCTGGGAATGTTACTGCGCGATGAAAGCTTTTGGGCAGCTTATACCTGGGGGCTGGTATATTGGCTGCGCAGCCTGAAAAATCAGCGCTGGAGAGACTTGCTGGCTTTCCAGGCAATGATGGTGATTGCCACTTTATTCCGCATAGAAGCCGTTGTTTACTTGCTTGCCTTACCTTTATGCCTGCTCGTCTACCCCAGCCTGACGCTTTCAGAACGGATCAAATTATGGTTGCGCGCTAACAGTCTCAGCTTATGCACAGCGTTGCTGTTGGGCATCGCGATCTTTGCTGGCAGCATAGAGGTGCAACAACTAGGACGGTTGCAAGAAATCGTCACCCAGGTCACGCGCCTGTTTGGCGAGCGTATCAGCTTTATTCAACAAAAAGCAGCGATTATCAGTAATCAGGTATTAGGTGAGGATCTAGATGAATATGGCTTGTTTAGCCTGTGGGTGGCGCTCATCCTCATTGCAATTAGCAAAACATTAAAAACGGCAGGTCTGCCTGCCTTAATCGCCCTCTGCTGGCCCAAACAAAGCTGGTGGTCAAGGTTGTCGGCACCGGCCAAACATCTTGCACTGGCAACCCTTGCGATCAGCTTTGTAGTCAGTTTGGTGATCTTGTTAAATGCATTTGTGCTTTCCAGCCGTTATGTGATTGCCAGCGGCATTGTGTTTATTTTTCTGGCGGCCTTTGCCATGGCAGACTGGCAAAGCAGATGGCCCAAAACCGCAAGTCGTATCTTTGCCGGGCTACTTGTGGCGATGCTGGCGTATTCCTTATGGGACAAAAATCCGATTGATCTTGACCGGCAAGCAGTGAACTTTATCCAAACCATTAATCCGCAGCATCAACCAGTTTTTTACGATACGGAAAATGCACGGTTTTATGCCCACCAACCATATCAACATCGACTACTTGGCCACGTATTGTTCTCTGAACTGGTAAAACAGCAGTCGATTCCACAGTATGACTACTATATGATCACCATCAGCAAGGATGAAGTAGATATTGCTTATGAAAAGCTCGCCCTACAAACCTTGCATGATGCCAATTTCAAACTGGTCAAAACCTTTTACGGTTGGCGCGGTAAATCAAAAGTCATGATTTTTAGCAAACAGGCCGTGACACCCTGATGCAATCCGTTAAAATTCATAAAAATAATTCACTACTTGTTCAGGCCTCCTCATGATTCATTCGCTGACCCAAAAATTTCCCATACTTAACCTCTGGCAACCTCCTTTCAAACATTTGCTGCGTTTAAGCATTCTTTGGGTGATTCTGGTCGCCTGTACCGCTAACGTTTGCAACAGCTTTTTTATTAAATGGGGCTTCCGCGATGACTCCCGTTATGCCTCGCTGATTGGGGTCATTGATGGGACGGCCTATCAGCCTTATGTTTACCGCTCAACGGTCCCGCGTCTGGCTGACCTGGCGGTGCAGCAGATTCCGGAAAAGAAACAGGAAAAGCTGTTTGAACGCATCATCTCGTCCGACAAACTGAAAAACCATTTCTTTCACGATGTACCTGCCGAGCAATGGACGCCTCGCGTGGCGCTGGACTACCACCTGATGTATGGCCTGACTTTGCTCAGTTTTCTGCTGACGCTGATTTACCTGCGCAAAATTTTTCTGCACTTTTCTGACAACTACTCGGCCTCTATCCTCGCCGTGGTGCTGTTTAGCCTGATCTACCCGCTGACTTTCAAGCGTGGCGGCTATTTTTATGATTTCTTTGAACTGCTTGGTATCACAGTCAGCACCTATTACTTTCTCACTGACCGCAAGTTTCTGGCGTCCATCTTGCTCATGCTCACGGCATTTAACAAAGAAACCGCCTTCGTTGCCGCATTCGGTTTTTTCTTCTTACATGCCAAAGACTACCCCATGCAAAAGCGCGTGGCTTACTTTGCGCTGCAATTCATTGCCTGCTTCCTGATCCGGCAATGGATCATCGCACCGTATACCGGGAACACGGATTCTGCGCTGCATTTTCACTTGCTTGATAACGCAAAATTCTGGCTCAATCCGGTCAATTACTTCAAATTGAGTGATTTTTATACACTGGGATTGTTCTCGCCCACGTTGCAGCACGTCTTGCTGTTTCCATGGCTGGCCTACTGGATACGCGCTGGCTGGCAACAAATGGATGACATGCTCAAACGGTATACATTGGGGATTTTTATTCCTAACCTGCTGCTGTTCCTGAACTTTACCACCAAGGATGAGTTCAGAAACTTCTCGCTGAGCATGATCGCCTTGTACATCATCCTGATTCATGGGTTTTCAAACTTCAGGCAGTGGCTGGACCAGAAGTGATTACGCACGCATGAGATTCGTAGATAAATTGCGCATGGGTTACCGGCGCTGGCAATTGGGTGACGCCTTCAAGCATCAATACAACTGCCACCCGGACTTTGACCTGATACGCGGGGAAAACAGCTGTACGGTGCTGTGGAAAAAACAGCCACTGGCCAGCATCCCCTTTGCGCACACCTTGAGTCATCAGTACCAAGGGCCCTGTTGGATCGTGGCCTCGGGCCCCTCGCTGGCCGATATTGACCTGCAAAAAGTCGCGCAATATCCTACGATCAGCCTGAATTGTGCGATCAAAAAATTTAGCGCGGCCAAGCTTCATCCAAGCTATTGCATTATCGTTGACCACCGCGTATTTGAACGCCAATGGGATTGTGTCGTTGAATCGGTGCGCTCGGGTGCCCGCTGTTTTTTTAACTTTGAAGGACTTAGTATCATTGCGGAGCGGGCGCCCGAGCTGTTTAAGCATGACAACATCTACCTGATTGAATCGGTCAGCCGAAAATATGGCGTCGCCAGGGGCAGTGCCAAGCAATACTTAGAGGCATTTACGCAATCCCAGGATATTCTGCTCGCCCCGGACTTATTGCCTTACTGCCGCTCGATTGGCTTCAGCCATGACTTACAACAAGGCGTGTTTGCCGGAAAAACAGTCGCCACCTGGGCAGTACAACTGGCCTTTGGCCTGGGTTATGAGGCGATTTATATTCTAGGCATGGATTTGGGTGGCACGGGTAAAGCCCATTTTTATGCAGATCAGCACAATCCTCACCCGGATTTTCTGCGTTATTACGAGCCGCATATCCGGGGCTGTTTTGAGCTAGCTCGCCAAGCCAGTGAAAAAACCGGGGTTAAGCTATATAATCTGTCGCTACAAAGCGCCTTGCCTGCCGAGATTATTCCAAA
Organism: Methylophilus sp. 3sh_L; assembly: GCF_046766015.1. Classification (NCBI taxonomy): domain Bacteria; kingdom Pseudomonadati; phylum Pseudomonadota; class Betaproteobacteria; order Nitrosomonadales; family Methylophilaceae; genus Methylophilus; species Methylophilus sp. 3sh_L. The sequence goes on along the minus strand of NZ_JBKOUF010000002.1, from coordinate 271,272 downwards.
AATGTCGTTTGCTGAGGCTTTGCAACAAATTGCCGAGACGGCATCCACCAAGAAGTGACTGCCAATAAGTGACTTAAAGTTATGAAAATTATTATTCCGCTGCAAACTTGTTCCACGCGTATTCCGCACAAAAACATTCGTCCTTTTTACCAGGACGACTCACTGTTTGACATCAAAGCCAAACAAATCCTGACCTTTGAATCGCCTGAGAATGTCTATGTGTCGTCTGAAAGTGTGGAACTGGTCAAACCCTTGTGTGACAAGTATGGTTTTAACTTCATGGCGCGCGATGCCTCTTTGACCGGTAATAAGATTTACCAGCCCGACTTGGTCAAGGCGCTCACCGATCCATTACCGGGCGATGATGATATTATGTGGATTCAGGTCACATCCCCCTTGTTTAACCAGTTCAAGGAAGCTTTGGCCGTCTGGAAAGACGTGCGCAACGATTACGACTCGCTGGTGGCGGTCAAACCATTTAAAGGACACTTGCTGGATGCCAAAGGCAATCCGGTCAATTACGGGTTTGGCTACTGGCACAAGGTCTCACAAGACCTGCCTAAGTTATATTCGGTGTTGTGGAGCCTGTTTATTCTCAAACGCGAGACGGTCAACCGCTTTCACTACCATATCGGCGTCAATCCCTACCTGTTTGAAACCAACCATATGGTGGTTGACATTGACTACCATGAGGACTTTGAGCTGGCTGGCATGATTTACACCAAGCTGCACGGCACGATTTAATCAATATTAACCCGCGCTTTATTAGACGCCGCGCTTACATGGCGATGCCAGCGCGGCGTTTGCGTTGAAACTTGGCGTAAAGCTTAATTGCACGTTGCCGCACCGCATGATAAAACGCCGAATCCCCTCGCCATTGTTGCCGGTTCTCTCCGGCATAATGCTGCAGAAAGGTGATTAAATCCCCTCGTGACAATTGGATATCCATGGCTGAAAAATAGAGTGCTGCCAAGTCTTTCAATTGCATACGCTTCGAAGGTTGCGGCCTGATATCGGCTCTGTGGAGATCAAGCACATGCAACTGAGGCGGCATCTGCGTTAACTCTGCGGCTTTAAAACAGAAATGGCAGATATAAAAATCACGGTGGTAGAGTGGATACGCATGCATCTGGCGCGCAATCTCTGCCACCCGGCGAATCAATGCGCGCTTGACCCGTAACCTAGGCGGCGTGTGCTGCCATTGCAATGCCAAATCCTCCAGCGTCACAATCTCACCTAAATCTTCCGTGACCACAAACGAGCGCTGGCTGGCAGGGTACCTGCCTTGTATGCCATGCGCGACATAGGGCGTGGTCAGGATATTCAACTGCTGTAAAGCGGCAATCGCGGCGACCTCATTGCGTGCGCTCACTACCGGGCGCTTGAAGCTGAGCCAATTTTTGAATAACTCGGCCCAGCCCACACCAAAATGCCTTTTGATAAAAAAACTTTTGCCCGCTAGCGTGATCCGCAAGGTCTCGCGCTCGGCAACCTTGCGGAAGCTTTTGCCCGGCAACTGCATGAAAAAGTCAAAGACATCTGGCCGCTGCCGGATTTCGGCTGGCAGTGGACTGGGTTCTTTAAACTTTACGCCCTGACTCATGAGGCCTTGTCTTTGTGCAAAGCCAGAAAGCGGCTGCAATTCTGGATCGCCTGCAGTAACAACGGTTGATATTTAGCCATTAGGGTTTCTTGTGCACTGGCGGCTAGCGGTTCGTCATGCGCCCCGGTTGGCACAAAATGGTCGACACCATGATGCAAATACGGAATACGATACTTCATGTCCGTAGTTTGTACACTGATGGAATGCCAGTCACTGACCACAATAAACGGGCGTGACTGCGTAGTCAGCAAGGAGAGGCCCAATGAATAAGTGCTGCTATCCTCAGGTGCGCCCAGCGCCTGCAATAGGGTAGGTGAAATATCCAAGTGGCTGGTCATGCGCTCAATCTCCGCATGCGCATGCTGCGGCATCCACACGACCATGGGGGTATGTGTTTGCTCCTCAACAAAGCTGGAGTTATGCCCCCAGAATCCTTTTTCCAGGAACTCTTCACCATGGTCGCCAGTGATGATGACGATGGTATTGTCTAATACGCCCTGCGCACGCAACTCATCAATCACCCTTCCCATTTGCTGATCCACCCAATGGGCCGCATTGGTATAACGGTTCTTGAACTCACCGATCTTGGGCTTGAGGGACTCGCGGCTCATGCCCCAGTAATTTACATCTTTCAGATAGGGAGACGCAATGACTGCCTGGTCAGGAAAGTCATAACGCGCATGCGTAGACTCAAAGAAGAAAAAGCTCATGAATGGTCGTTGCCTATCCCGCTGACGCAAAAAGGCAATTTGCTCTGTCGCGTTTTGTTGGTCACGCCGCCAGGGCGTTAACTTCTCTTCCGCCTCGTGCAGCTTTGCAAGTGGTACGCTGGCGAATAAGGTTTTATTAAACTCAGGGTAAGAAAATAATGCGCTGGTCCGCAGGTCAAGTTGATAGTTCAGGGCCTGCACACGTTGCATCAGCAAGGGCGGCTGTTGCGCGTGCAGAAAGCTTGACCAGTAAGAGCCATACAAACCGTAAAACATGCCAAACAGGCCTTCACGCGTGCCGTTGCCGCTAGAATAATGGTTTTTAAAGTAGAGGCCTTGTTGGGCAAATTGCCAGACATTCGGCATGATCTCAGGCGTCAAACGGTCCCAACGTAAAGACTCAGCCACCAGAATCACAATATTCGGCGGCTGTTTCACTTCACTGTACCGCACAGGCGATAACGGATACTGGATTCTGGAAGTATCAACATTCAGGTGATTGCTGCTATGACGGACAGTTTGCACCCCCATTTTTTCGGCCCAGCTACGGAAAGTAATCCGTTTGTAGAAGGGATATACCGTCGCCGAATCAAGAATCGCCCCGTTATTTTTAACATCACTGATGCCATATAGAACAGCCTGCGCTACAAAGGCCAGCAGCACCATCAGGTATAAAGGGCGCGTCAGTAATACCGCGGGCCTGAATGACTGCATGCGCATACTCAACCACCAGGCGAACAGCTGGATCAGGATCACAATCAGGACAGAGATGCCTATCGCGACATAGGTCTCGTCGCTGGTGCCCAGCGAGGCCAGACCGCCTTTGGTCGTGACCAGGTTCCAGATAAAGCCATTGAAATGGAAGTTATACAGGTCATAAATCATCAAGTCTGATCTGACCAGTAAAATGCCTAGCACTGAAAAGAGGATTGCCAACAGCGCGGTATAGCGATTGATCTTGCGTGCCAGCAAGGCTTGCAACCAGGCCGGCACCAGGGTCACAATCGCGTAGGCGAAGCTGTAAAACAACCAGGCACAGACATGGAACCAAAAGGCCGCTCCGGTGCTTCCCTGGGCGCCGATGCTGAAGAAGCCCCAGCAAGCGGCCAGCATGTGTAAGGTCGTCAGGCCTAAAAACAGTTTAAGCGGTGAAATTTTTTTCATGGAGAGCTCAGGTCTTTATACAGGCGGACGGCTATTATTCGGCACAAAAAGAGGTCACCGGCGACAATTCAAGTTGATGGCACACCGTCACGCCATGTGTCTGGCAATAAGTTTGCCAGTCAGGCATATCTGTCCAGTCTGCGACAAAAATGAAATCGAGCCCGGCGCCAGTCGAAGCCTGATGGTCAAACCGGCTATCGCCGATAAACAAGGCTGGAAACTGCAGGGTACCATCGGCAATCATGCGGGCCAGATGTTCATTCTTTTTGGTGGGTCCGCCGTAGATGCCCAATTCAAATAAATGATCTAATCCTCGACGGGGGAAAATTTGCCGCAATTCTTCTTGGTCACCCCCCGACATCAGCATCCACTTGGCCTGCGCGGTCTCTTTTTTCAAATCCATCAATGCAGGTGCGACCTCGCATTGCATCAGGGTTTCATCCAGGATCTCGGTAAACGTATCCATAAAGGCCTGAAACAGTTCAGGCGTTAATGGTTGTTTGATAATTTCGGTAATGTAATAACGGATTTTGTCATTACGCGGAATGCTGCCCAGCTGGATATGGTAATCCACAAACGCCTGCGCTTGCGCATCTGTGCCTCCCATGCGTTTTGCCGTGTTGTAATAGGCATCCACTTTGGTCTGGTTGCTATTGAGCACAACACCATCACAATCGAGCACAATGGTTTTATACGAGGAGAGGTCTGGTCTTTGCGGCATGGCAGGAGATAAGCTTGGCTAATAAAAAAGGCTTGTATCACTACAAGCCTTCATTATAGACGATTTGCCTGGTGCTACACTTATTTGGCCGCTACGATCGCAGAAGCCTCTTTCGCCAACTTGGTGATATGTGCCCAGTCTTTATTGGCCACAGCATCAGCAGGTGTCAACCAGGTACCGCCACAAACGACCACGTTAGGCAACGCCAGGAACTGCGGTGCACTTTCGACGCTCACGCCACCGGTTGGGCAGAACTTCACGTCTGCAAATGGGCCGGCAAAGCCTTTGAGCAAGTTGATCCCACCCACCGCCACCGCTGGGAACAGTTTGAGGAAATAGTAATCATCGGCGTTGGCCATCATGATTTCTGAACCCGTAGACACACCAGGTAACAGTGGCAAGCCGATTTCACGGGCATATTTACCTAACTCGCTGGTGTAGCCTGGGCTGACTGCAAACTGGCAGCCGACATCCTTAGAGTTTTTCGCATCTTTCAGGTTGCGCACAGTACCAGAACCCAAAATTGCGTCAGGGACATGCTTGGCAATTTGCTCCATGGCTTGCAGGGCAACGGGGGAACGCAATGTAACCTCCAGCACCTTCACACCGCCTTCCAGCAAGGCTTCTGCCATAGGCACGGCATCTTCCACTTTGTTGATGACAATGACCGGAATCACCGGGCCATGATTAGCTAACTCTAATGTGCTCATGTTATGAATATTGACCTAAAAAATAAAAAATTGTTTTTTAATCGTTTGCTTTATGTAAATGAAGATTGCTAAGCAAGACTAGGCGCAGGAGCGCATACAGTACAAAGAGTACGGCAAGCGAACTGCAACAAAGTATTGCGACGCAATGTTCATTTACAACCAGGTGACCGCGCCTTCTTCGGCCGACAATACATTCCGGCGCATGCCGCCAAACAACTCACGGCCCAAGCCATGTGCGTTGTAATGACGTTTGGCATCGCTCAACTCTTCAACCTCGCGCTCAGCCCAGGTGTCTTCATCCACCAGCACATTCAACTGACCGACGGTGCCATTGAGACGGATGATGTCGCCGTTGCGAATTTTGGCAATCGGGCCGCCGGCACTGGCTTCTGGACTCAAGTGAATCGCTGCCGGGATCTTGCCAGAAGCGCCACTCATGCGGCCATCTGTGACGATGGCGACGCGGAAGCCTTTATTTTGCAACACAGCCAATGGCGGTGTCAGTTTGTGTAGCTCCGGCATGCCATTGGCTTTAGGGCCTTGGAAGCGCACCACAGCCACAAAGTCACGTTCCAACTCACCACGGTCAAACGCAGCCAGCAACTCCTCTTGTGCGTCAAACACAATCGCAGGGGCTTCAATAATGTGGCGGTCTTCTGGCACGGCAGAAATCTTGATCACGCTACGGCCCAGGTTACCTTTAAGCAGGCGCAAGCCGCCGGACTCATTGAATGGATGATCCGCAGTACGGACTATCGTTTCATCCCCACTCTCAGCCGGGTAATCTTTCCAGACCAGTTTATCGCCTTCTTTTTCTGGTTTTTTGCCATAGTCACGCATGCCACCACCACTCACGGTGTAGACATCCGGGTACATATAACCGCCTTCGATAAGTTCGCGAATCACAAAACCAGGACCGCCAGCGTTTTGGAATTCGTTCACGTCTGCTTTACCGTTTGGATAAACACTGGCCAGCAGTGGCGTCCCTTTAGCCAGGTAATGGAAATCTGTCCAGTCAATGATGATCCCCGCAGCACGCGCAACCGCTACCCAGTGAATCAAATGGTTGGTAGAACCCCCTGTGGCCAGCAAGGCAACCATGGCGTTGACGATCACATGCTCGTCCACCAAACGGCCGATCGGTACAAATTTTTCTTTTTTGGTATTCTGGATCACCAGCCGCACCGCTGCACGTGTCAAATCTTCACGCATGCCATCGTGCGGATGAATAAATGCAGCGCCTGGAACATGCAGGCCCATGGCTTCGAGCAACATCTGGTTACTGTTGGCCGTACCGTAGAAGGTACAGGTACCGGCACCATGGTAAGCCGCAGATTCACTGGCAAGCAATTCGTCCCGGTCACACAGGCCTTGCGCATACTTTTCGCGCACTTTGGATTTTGAAGTGTTATCAATGCCGGTGCTCATCGGGCCGGCAGGCACAAACACACAGGGCAAATGGCCAAAATGCAAGGCACCAATCAACAGGCCAGGCACAATCTTGTCACATACGCCCAGCAATAATGCCGCATCAAACACATCGTGCGATAAAGCGACTGCAGTACTCATGGCAATCGTGTCGCGGCTGAACAAGCTCAATTCCATGCCTGGTTCGCCCTGGGTAATGCCATCACACATGGCCGGTACACCGCCTGCCACTTGAACGGTGGCACCATGCTTACGTGCTTCATCACGAATAATATCGGGATAATTTACATAAGGCTGATGCGCGGACAACATTTCGTTATACGCAGTGACGATGCCGACATGGGTGGGCTTCTCAGCGTAAATCTTGAATTTGTCGTTTTGCGGCATGGCAGCAAAGGCGTGGGCCACGTTGGCACAGCCCAGACGGTCCGGGCCCTTTTCACGCTTCAGGTAATCATCAATACGCTGCAAATACGCCTTACGGGTCGGACGGCTACGCTCGATGATGCGTTCTGTTACTTCAATGTGAGATTGTTTCATTGACTATCGCTCAACTGTGTTTTAACTACCTGATGAACTATCCTGACGAACTGCTTTGAACTTGCGATTGCGTCACAGTATTTAGGTGGAGATATATGAATCCAAACAGGCTCCCTACCCCTGATTATCTCCAAACTGCCGCACTACGTCAAATTGAATTACCTGCATCCGTCATTTTTTCAGATGATTCAATGACTTAAAACAATATAAATCTTTTTTCAGCAGTGCACTGGCAGCGAGGGGAAATCGCCTTGGATTAAGCCGATTTGGTGACCAGGATATCTTCGAGCATCAGATATTCAAGGTCGCATCCATAAAACATATTCAAGGCATCAGTTGGGCTGCAGATCATGGGTTCGCCCCGGCGGTTAAGCGAAGTGTTCAGCACCACACCGTTGCCTCGCAGTTGCTCCAAATGCTCAATCAGCGCGTAGTAACGCGGGTTGGTGGCTTTGGTGACAATTTGCGCACGCGCCGTGCCATCTTCATGCACCACCTCAGGAATCCGGTTTTTCCAGGCCGGATTCACGTCAAAGGTAAACGTCATATAAGGCGCAGGATGGTCCGTCTGCAGAATATCTTCCGCCACCCGGTCCAGCATGCTGGGGCAGAACGGCCGCCAGCGTTCACGGTATTTAATCTGCGCATTGATACGGTCAGCCACCCCAGGGAAGCTCGGGTCGCCCAGGATACTGCGGCAACCCAGCGCACGCGGGCCAAATTCCATACGGCCCTGAAACCAGGCCAGTGGATTCCCTGCCGCCAATAACTCGGCCGCCTTACGCGGGCCATCTGCAACCCGGGTAAAAATAGGCTTGGCTGGATGCGCTTCACAAGCAGCGATACACTCTTCATTGGTGTAAGACGGCCCCAGGTAAGCATGCTCCATTTTATGGATAGATTCGCCTGCCAAATGGGCAGCATAGGTGGCTGCACCCAGGCTGCTGCCATTATCGCCAGACGCAGGCTGCACAAACAATTCTTTCACGTGCGGCAAGGCGATAATGCGCTGATTCAACTTCACATTAAGCGCCACCCCGCCCGCCATCACAATCTTGCCAGTTTCACGCAGAATATCACCAAGGTAATACTCAATCATCTGCAAGGCCAGGTCCTCTAACAGCTTCTGTATGCTGGCGGCGTAATGGATATACGGATCGTCAATCTCGTCGCCTTCGCGCTTGGGCCCCAGCCATTCAATCAGTTTTGGCGTGAAATAATAGCCCTTGCCATTTTCCTTGTACCGGCGCAACCCGACGACGTTGACATAGTCAGTGTTGATAACCAACTCACCGTTTTCAAACTTGGCCAGGCGGCTTAAGTCATATTTGTTCGGGTCGCCGTAAGGCGCCATGCCCATCACTTTGAACTCGCCGTCGAGCATTTCAAAACCCAGGTATTCGGTGATGGCGCCGTACAAGCCGCCCAGCGAATCCGGATCATAGAATTCTTTTATTTTGTGAATCTTGCCATTTTCGCCATAGCCAAAAAACGTGGTGGCATATTCTCCTTTGCCATCAATGCCCACAATAGCGGTTTTTTCTTTAAAGCCGCTCAGATGGTAAGCACTGGAGGCGTGGGCCAGGTGGTGTTCCACAGGGACATATTTGGCTTTATTCAAGCCCAGTTCTGCCATTAATTTAAGCGACTTGTCGCGGTTGCGGCGGAAGCGGCGGTTACCGTTAAAAATGGCATCCAGTGCACGGTCAGGTGCGTACCAGTAGCGTTTGGCATAATGCCAGCGCGCAGCCGAAGTCAGCGGAATCTCACCATAGGGAAACGCCACAATATCGACTTGCTCAGGGGTAACCCCTGCCTGCTTCAGGCAAAATTTGGCCGCTTCGTAAGGCCAGTGATTTTTGGCGTGCTTGTCGCGGATAAAGCGCTCTTCTTCGGCCGCAGCCACAATCTTGCCATCTACCAGAATGGCAGCAGAAGCATCATGCCCCAAGGCACCGGATAAACCTAACACAATCATGCAGAAACTCGCGTAACGATCAAATCGAATGGATTAAAGGGAAATGCCCGCCAGCTTGAGTGGCGTATGGTCTGGATAAACCGTTTTAAATTTATCCACCAGCGCATTATACAGTGAACTATCCGGTTTCCAATTTTGCAGCAGCCGACGCAAGTCTCTGGCATGCGCGCGCAAAGCAGCCTGCTTGCAATGATGCTGCCGCATGCTATCCAGGTCGATCACGACAATCTGACCTTGATCCGTCACCTGCAAATTGCTGCCTTTAAGGTCACCATGTGAAATCTTGAGTAAATACCACTGGTAACACAACATGACCAGTTGCTCGATAGCCTTTGACTGTACTGCGGGGGGATGAAACTGCTGAAAAAAAGTGAGTACGTCTGGCCACGGACTGTAGGCAGCGACAAAATACGCGCGGCCACGCAACCCACAATAACGACGCTCATACATCAGCATCGGTTGCGGCGTCAGCATGCCATAATATTGCAAGCGGTGTGCATTTTGCCAGGACGCAGCCGCCCGGCTCGGCCGCCAGGCGCGGCTCAACGCATGCAGCCAGTGCTTGATGTTATACCGCTTGATCACCACAGGCTGATCTTGTAACTGGGTATGCACAACCGTGCAGGTATTGCCCGCCTTTAACCCCTGCCCGACATGCATGGCCACCTCCAGCGCTGGCATGTCAGTGGCATGCAAGCCGCTGGCAACACTGACTGCCTGTACACTTTGCGCCGTCTGCTGCCAGGTGACATCGCTACACGTGCGGAAGATTTTGCGTGTGACATAGTGTTCGACCTCGCGCGTTTTCATCTGCTGCGCCCAGGCTAACACTTGTGTAGCCGGGAGGCTGGACTTCCAGCCACGCGCGCCTAGATAGACCTCAAGCAGTGTTTCTGTCCACGCGATCTGATCCAGCACCTGCAATTTTGAAATCAATTCGGCGAGCTGAAGATACGCCTGTTTGCGGCTCAGTGTTTGTGGCCGTATACCATCGCCATCAATGGCCCACACTTCGCCTCTTGCCAATAAAAAGTTTTTTAAATGCAAATCAGTTTGGCACAACCCCGCAGCATGCTGGGCCGCTAATGCCTGTACCAGCAATCCCAGCAAGTCACGGCGGGCTTCTCCAGTGCTAAGTGTATAAGCCTCGGCAGCATTGACCGCATCGGGCACGGCGGCATAAAGCAATACTTCCAGCGGCTGGTTCTCCGCCTCCCCACGGCCTTGCCATAACAAGGCAGGCGTACGGATGCCCGCAGCCAGCATCCGACGCGCGCCTTCCGCATCCCGTTTTGCATAGCGCTTAGCCTCTTTACCAGCGAACAGTTTGGCATACACGGCCTGGCCAGCCCAAGTGCCCCTTAGCACCCAGCGTCGACCTTTGAGCAGCCTAACCAGGGCATCCAGTTGCAACTCGGGCTGACCGGCCAGTGGCAAACAAAGGCTGACAGATCCGGGAGATGTCAGTTGAGCCAGCGTCATGCCTGGGATGCACGCCCCAACAGCATTAGGGCTTGTTGCAAGACCTCTTGCGGACGAATGTCAGCCATGCTGTCTTTTTTAATCAACTGACGGTTGGCGCGTTGGGGATAAGGCCCGGTGAGCAAGTGATTGGTTGGGCCAAACAGCCCTAGCATGGGCATGTGGGCCGAGGCTGCCACATGAAATACCCCGCAATCATGCGAAATAAACAGATTGGAGCGTTCCATTAATTGACGCAAATCTGCCACTGTCGTTTTACCTGCAAGATTAATACTGTTGGGCACCGCTTTGGCGAATTTTTTAGCCAGAAACGCTTCATTGCTGGTGCCGGTTATTACCAGCCGTACCCCTGGGATGGCTTGCACCAGCAATTGGCCTAATTCTATATAGGCATCAATGGACCATAGTTTTTTATCGTCGGCACGCCTGGCGTAAAAAAACTTCCAGCCATGGAGTAATGTGGTGCCGCATCCCAGGTGAATATTGATTACAGTATCCGTAGGCTGTACATCAAAGCTGGTCAGCAAGCTTACCTGGCCAGGTGCGCTAAAGATGGCATAGGCGCGATCTTCATCTGTAATTTCAACCTGGTGTTGTAATTGCTGGCTCAACCATTGCTGGCAAAAAACCAGTAATTGTTCGGCATAATGCACATCTGCCTTGTCTATACTGGCCAGCTGCAAACGCGGATCGTTAATAGGTAATTTTTTGAGCGCATTTTTATTGAATGCCAGCACGGCATCATAGTCTTGCGCCAGCTTGTTCACACGGCGCGCACTGCTGGTCACCCACAGTTTGTGAATAGCAGGGTTATGCTCAAACACCTGCGCACTCAAGGCATTGAGCGCGACCACATCGATACACACCTGTGGCAAATGCTTATGCAAAAAGCGGATAGCCGGCGTACAGAAGATATTGTTGCCGGTACTACTGGATGTCAGTATTAATAGTGAATTAACCATCTTAAATTTATCTCTTGTTCAATCGCTTTAATCCCCAGCGCAGCCACCACCACCCACAGCGGTGATACAACTTGCCCTGCCCGCTCATGTAGGCGGCATATAACTGGTACAACAGGCTGTCCGGCCAGTCCTGTAAACGGCTCATGAACTGCCGTAAATCCCGCAACCGCTGCCAGGCTGGCAGCCACATATGCTTGGCTTTTTCGAGATCAATAAATGCGATCTCATACGTATCATGCTCCCGGCGGACAAACAAGTGCTTGGGGTACAGTGCGCGGTGCTGTATGCCTGCAGCATGCAGCGCTTGTAAGGCATGGGCCACAGCGGCTAGCAGGTCTGGCTCGGCGGCCATATTGTCCGCTGTGCAATAAGGGGTCAACTCCACATAGCCTTGCAATGCCTGCGTCGCCAAAATGGCCTGCCTGCCTGCCTGCACATCGCGCACGCCCGCATACACCACATCGGGCACTCTCACCCCCTGCCTCCGCAAATGCTTGAGCATGTCATACTCAACCATAAAGGTTGGTAAGCCGCGCCACGGATATCTTAAACTCCAGCGCGTGTGATTCTGCTGCCGTTTCACGTAGAGTTCAACCGTTGAATTGTCTGCGCAACGCAGTTGCCAGCGCCCGACACCACTCCAGCCACCCCGCTCGAGATTAGGCGGCTCCAGCCAGGCAATCGCCAGTTGCCACCAGGCATCAAAGTGATCCATGTGCTGTGCAATCAGGGCATCACGTATAAGGTCATCTTCGGTTTGGATTGCACTTATTTTCAAAATTAATCAGCGAATAGACAGGTTAGCAAACGGCGATTTGTTAATATGGCAGGGTTAGGGGGTGGATTTTAACAGAATGCACCCTGAGTGCGATTTTCCACAAGGCAGATTTTTTGATGTTGGTGTTTTTTTGCAAATGGCTTTCCAAGTTACCGCTAAGCTGGATTCACCGCCTGGGTGCGGTGATGGGCCTGGTAAGTTGGCGCACGGATCAGAAAAGTACGGGCATCGCCATCGAAAATATCCAGCAGAGCGGCCTGTGCAAAACCCGGCCAGAGGTTGAGCAATTAGCCAGAGATAGCCGGATAGAAGCGGGCAAATCCTTGATGGAAAGCTTGTTTATCTGGGGGGCTCCACAAAGCCGCTTGCTACCGCTGGTGAAGGCCACCACAGGTTGGCACCTGGTAGAAGAAGCACAACGCGCAGGCAAAGGTTTAATTTTCCTCACGCCACATCTGGGTTGCTTTGAGATCACCTCTATTTATTATGGCAGCCAGCAGCCCATTACCGTGCTCTATCGACCGCCCAAACTGGCCTGGTTAGAAGGCCTGTTACAACATGGCAGGCAAAAAGGACTGGTCTCACTCGCCGCGGCCAACGCGGCCGGCGTCAAAAAACTGTTACAAGCCCTCAAGCGCGGCGAAGCCATCGGGATTTTGCCAGACCAGATTCCGAGAGCAGGCGAAGGCGAATGGGCAGACTTTTTTGGCAAACCTGCTTACACCATGGGCTTGGCCAGCAAACTGGCGGTTAAATCAGGTGCAGCCGTGATTATGGCGTTTGGTGAACGGTTGCCCGCAGGCGAGGGATTTCATATCCACCTGTCCAAAGTGGACGATATCCATACCCCCACCTTACTGAATCAGGCAATCGAACGCCAAGTCTCACAATGTCCGGTACAGTACCTCTGGCAATATAACCGTTATAAACAAAGGCGTTATGCCATGCATAAGCTTCAGCATAACCAAAACAAAGAAGCTGATTAACCCACGGATGCAGGCTTGGTTATACCAAGCCCTGAATCCAGCGGCTATATACCCTATCGGCCACAGTGTGTAGCACATCACAATCCGCGTTCACGGTGGCCAGCATGGTATCTGCCGGTTGCACAGCCGGACTGGCAGCAGAGGCGGCAATATCGTTTTTCCATTGCTCGGTCCAAACCTTAACCATATCCGGGGTCATTTCAATATGGCATTGCAAGCCGATATGCTTGCCCATAACATAGGCCTGGTTTGTGCAATAAGGGCTAGAGAGAATATGCGTGGCGCCTTCAGGCACGGTAAACGTCTCGCCATGCCAGTGAAAACTGTTGAAGCCAGCTAAATCACCAAACCATTCTTTAGCGAGCGGATGATCCGCAACCTGCACCTGCCCCCAACCGATCTCCTTGACTGGGTTTTTGCTCACCACGCCACCCAGGGCCTTGCTGATCAGCTGCCCGCCCAGGCAATGACCAAGCAAAGGCACATCCTGTGCAACCGACTGGCGGATCAACGTTAGCAAAGGCGGAATCCATGGCAAATCATCATTGACACTCATGGGCCCACCCATCAGCACAATGCCACTGTAGGGCTCGACTGACGCGGGGACCGCCTCGCCTTTATCAATCCGCACCTCGCACCACGGAATGGCATGCCGCGCCAAAAAAGTGCCCAAATACCCAGCACCTTCGCAGCAAGCCTGCCTGAATATCACCACCGGTTTCATGCAATTACCTTTTTAAACTGACTTCTTGATACTGTCCAAGCAAGATTCCGTCCAAGGTATAAGGCCCAATCGCATAACGGATCAGGCGCAAGGTCGGAAAGCCTACATGCGCGGTCATCCGGCGTACCTGACGGTTTTTACCCTCACTGATTTTAATCTCCAGCCAGGTGGTCGGAATCTGTTTACGCTCGCGGATGGGCGGGTCACGCTGCCACAAATGGTCAGGTTCGGCGATGATTTTGACCTGTGCGGGCTGCGTGACAAAATCACCCAAATCCACTCCGCGTAGCAATGGCATCAAATCTGCTTGTGTAGGAGCGCCTTCCACTTGCGCCCAGTAGGTTTTGACCTGTTTGTGCTTGGGATGGCTCAAACGATGTTGTAATGCGCCGTCATCGGTTAGAATAAGCAATCCCTCAGAATCGGTATCTAACCGCCCGGCGGCATACACGTTGGGAATCGGAATATAGTCCTTGAGCGTCGCGTGTTTTTCATGCGCAGTAAACTGGCATACGACGTTAAAGGGTTTGTTAAACAGTAATAACATGGAAAGTGCTATGTCTAAAATCAAGGTGCCTGCCACTGGCAGCAAAATCACCGTCAATGCTGATAATACCCTAAATGTTCCCGACCAACCTATTATCCCGTTTATCGAAGGCGATGGTATTGGTGTGGACATTACGCCACCCATGATCAAAGTGGTCGACACTGCGGTTGAAAAAGCGTATGGCGGCAAACGCAAGATTTCCTGGATGGAAGTCTATGCCGGCGAAAAATCCACGACTATGTATCACAAAGATACCTGGTTATCGGATGAAACCATGGCAGCCTTAAAAGACTATGTGATCTCCATCAAAGGCCCACTGACCACCCCGGTTGGCGGTGGTATCCGTTCGTTAAACGTGACTTTGCGCCAGGAGCTGGACCTCTACGTGTGCCTGCGCCCTATCCAATATTTCACAGGCGTTCCTAGCCCGGTCAAACATCCTGAGAAAACCGATATGGTGATTTTCCGTGAAAACACAGAAGACATTTATGCGGGCATCGAATGGGCTGCGGGCACCGAAGAAGTGAAGAAAGTGATCAATTTCTTGAGTGACATGGGGGTGCGCAAGAAAATCCGCTTCCCGGAAGCGTCTTCCATTGGCATCAAGCCAGTGTCTATCGACGGTAGCAAACGCCTGATCCGCAAAGCCATTCAATATGCGATTGATAACAACCGTAAATCGGTCACCATCACGCACAAGGGCAACATCATGAAGTTCACCGAAGGTGGCTTCCGTGACTGGGGTTACCAGTTGGCGAAAGAAGAGTTTGGTGCAGAACTGATTGATGGTGGCCCATGGTGCAAATTGCCAAACGGCATAGTGATCAAAGACTGTATCGCGGACGCCTTCCTGCAAGAAATTCTGTTGCATCCGGAAGATTACGACGTGGTGGCTGCATTGAACCTGAACGGCGACTATATGAGCGATGCACTGGCCGCACAAGTCGGCGGTATCGGCATTGCGCCAGGCGCCAACCTGAGTGACACCGTGGCCATGTTTGAAGCCACCCATGGCACCGCGCCTAAAATTGCCGGTAAAAACCTGGCCAACCCAAGCTCACTGATTTTGTCAGCTGAAATGATGTTGCGTCATATGGGCTGGGTTGAAGCAGCAGACCTGGTGCTCAATGGTGTAGCCAAAGCGATTGCCAGCAAGCGCGTCACTGGTGACTTTAGCAGCCAGATGGAAGGCGCAACGCAAGTCGGCACTGCTGAGTTTGGCGATGAAATCATCAAGCAAATGTCTTAACTGATCGCCATCTAAACCGGTATCAGGCAATAAAAAACGGCTCGCATATGCGAGCCGTTTGCATTTGGTGCCCCTAAACAATCATTATGCTTTTTGAATGTTGCTTGCTTGCTTGCCTTTTGGACCTTCAGTCACATCGAAAGACACGCGTTGGCCCTCTTTGAGGCTCTTGTAACCGGATTCTACAATCGCGGAAAAGTGTGCGAACAAATCATCACCACCATCATCCGGAGTAATGAATCCAAAGCCCTTAGAGTCGTTAAACCACTTTACGGTACCTGTTGCCATTTTACTTCCTTACTTTTTTACTTAACAGGGAGGCGCCCCCAAAAGTTTGTCTCAAGTACTCCAGTCGCAATAAACAAGCTTTGCTTTACTTAAAGACGGCCATCTCAAACCTGAACCCAAACGCCTTAAGGATTTATAAGTGAGCATTATTTAAATGTCAAGCCCATTTTTGTATCTTTTGAGTTAAGTCAATAAATCCATTCAAAATTTGCACAAAAGCCGCATCAGAATGGGTCTTTTCCGCGATTTGAATCTGTGAACTGCCCTCTATACTGAAGTGAAAAGTATTGTTGTATCCGTCGAATAAACGACGTGCTCAAGGACTCCGAAGACAGACTAAAACCGCTATGGCGACATTGGAAAGTACAAAAAAACTGGGTGGTATGGCACGCATGTTGGTGCAATCTTCACTCATGAGTGAGGAAGAGGCTGCCGCTTTACAAGAAAAATGTCATGCGCAAAAAGCCAGCTTTCTTGCAGCAACGCTGGCACAAAAGAAAATCTCGCCCAAAGAAATTGCCCTTTCTGCTTCACAAGCTTTTGGCTTTCCCTTTTTTGACCTCGACGCCCTTGAGCAAAACGTGTTGCCGGATAAAGGCATCGATATCAAGCTGATGCAGTCGCATCGCGTGTTGCTGCTGCAGCAAAAGGGGAATGTGGCTTATATTGCCCTATCTGACCCGACTAATCTGCATGCACTTGACACCATCCAGTTTCAAATGGGCGCAACCCTATTCCCGATTGTGGTGGAAGATGACAAGCTGGGCAAATGGATAGACAAGATCGTCGAATCCAAAGATACCAGCATGTCAGCACTCAATGCGGGTGGGGATGATTTTGATCTGGGCCTGGAAGAAAACAAGGAAGAGCCTGAAGCCGATATCGTCCAGGAAGTGGACGATGCCCCTGTGGTCAAGTTTCTACAGAAAATCCTGATGGACGCCATCAATATGGGGGCCTCGGACTTACACTTTGAACCATATGAAAAATTTTACCGCATCCGCTTCCGGGTGGATGGCGTGTTAAGGGATATCTCTCAACCGCCACTGGCAATCAAGGAAAAACTGGCCTCACGCATCAAGGTGATTTCCAACCTGGATATTTCGGAAAAAAGAATTCCGCAAGATGGCCGCATGAAGTTGATCCTGTCGAAAACACGTGCGATTGATTTCCGTGTCAGCACCTTGCCCCTAATTCATGGCGAAAAAATTGTGATGCGGATTTTGGACCCTACCAGTGCCACGCTAGGGATTGAAGCCCTAGGCTACGAGGCACCACAACAGGAAGCATTACTCAAAGCGATTCATCGGCCTTATGGCCTGGTGTTGGTTACCGGGCCCACCGGTTCGGGTAAAACCGTCTCGCTCTATACCTGTTTAAATTTACTCAATGATCCCGGCGTCAACATCTCGACCGCAGAAGATCCTGCCGAGATTCCACTGGCGGGGATTAACCAAGTCAACGTCAATGACAAACAAGGGCTGACCTTCGCCGCCGCCTTGAAGTCTTTTTTACGCCAGGACCCGGACATCATCATGATCGGCGAGATCCGCGACCTGGAAACAGCGGATATGGCGATCAAGGCCGCCTCTACCGGGCACATGGTGCTGTCTACCCTGCATACCAACGATGCGCCCACCACACTCTCCCGTTTACTAAATATGGGAGTCGCCCCCTTCAATATTGCCTCTGCCGTGACGTTAATTACAGCACAACGTCTGGCCAGGCGGCTGTGCAAGCACTGCAAAGTGCCGCTCAATGTCCCCAAAGAAGCGCTATTAAAAGTGGGCTTTCAAGAGGCAGACCTGGATGGCAGCTGGCAACTCTACGGCGCCAAAGAAGGCGGTTGCGAGCATTGCAACAATGGCTACAAGGGACGGGTGGGGATTTATCAGGTGATGCCCATTACGGAAGAAATCGCACGCATTATTATGTCTAACGGCAATGCCATGGACATCGCCGCACAGGCCAAACGCGAAGGCGTGAAAGACCTGCGCGAGTCAGGCTTGCTCAAGGTGAAACAGGGACTGACCTCAATTGAGGAAGTCGAAGCCGTCACCAATGAGTAAACCTGCGAAGAATTAACTTTTTAAGAAGACATTATGGCAGCTGGCAATATCAAACAATCTGTGTATTTGTGGGAAGGCAAAGACCGCAAAGGCAAGCTGGTCAAGGGCGAGATGCGCGCCAACGGCGAAGCAGTGGTCAATGCCACCTTGCGCCGGCAGGGCATTAGTGTCAGCAAAGTGAAAAAACAAAGTTCACTGGCCGCCAAAGGCAAAGTCACAGAAAAAGATGTGACCTTGTTCACCCGCCAACTGGCGACCATGATGAGAGCTGGCGTCCCCTTGTTGCAAGCCTTTGATATTGTCGGCAAGGGTCATCACAACCCGGCAGTCTCCAAGCTGTTAGGCGATATCAAGGCTGATGTTGAAACAGGCAGCAGCCTGAGTGCGGCTTTCAGAAAATACCCTCTCTATTTTGACCAGTTATTTTGCAACTTGGTCGGTGCTGGCGAACAGGCCGGGATTCTGGATGCCTTGCTGGAACGCCTGGCAACTTACAAGGAAAAAATTCTCGCGATTAAAAGCAAGATCAAATCCGCCCTGGTTTACCCAACCTCCATTATTGTGGTGGCTTTTATCATCACGGCAGTGATCATGATTTTTGTCGTGCCGTCATTCAAAGAGCTGTTTAGCAGTTTTGGCGCAGACTTGCCTGGGCCCACGGTGGTGGTCATTAATTTGTCCGACCTTTTTGTCAAATGGTGGTGGGCTATTTTTGGCAGCCTGGGCGGCGGACTCTGGTTCTTTTTTTACACCTGGAAACGGTCTGAAAAAATGCAGGCCACCATGGACCGCCTGATGTTACGCCTGCCGATATTTGGTGAACTGATCCGCAAAGCAACCATTGCGCGGTTTGCGCGTACGCTCTCAACCATGTTTGCAGCGGGTGTACCATTGGTAGAAGCGCTGGACTCCGTGGCAGGTGCCTCAGGTAACAAAGTTTATTTCGATGCCACTAAAAAGATTCAAAGTGAAGTCAGCACCGGGACCAGCTTGACGGTAGCGATGCAAAATACCAATGTCTTCCCGAATATGGTGATCCAGATGACCGCCATTGGTGAAGAATCGGGCTCGCTGGATGGGATGTTGACCAAGGTGGCAGACTTCTACGAGGGGGAAGTCGATGATGCGGTTGCGGCAATTTCCAGCCTGATGGAGCCAGTGATCATGGTGGTACTCGGCGTGCTGATTGGAGGGCTGGTGGTGGCCATGTACATGCCAATCTTCAAGATGGGTAAAGTGGTCAGTGGTGGTGGCTAGGCCAATACCCGCGCCTGCGTGATAAAACAACCGGGTAAAAAACAAGGGGCTGCACGCCCCTTGTTTGTTTTTAACTCAGCTGATATTCAATCTGCTTACATGGTTTTCTTGCTGGCGGCCTGCAAGGACTTTTCAATCTCATCATAAGGCTGCGCGCCTAACATGCGCTTGCCATTCTCAAAGAACATGGTCGGCGTGCTGTTGACGCCAACTTTATGCGCAAGTTCGCCCACTTTTTCCAGTGGCACATCACATTTAGCCGTCGTAGTCGGCAGCTTGTTGTTGATGATCCAGTCTTGCCAGGCTTTCACACGGTTGCTTGCACACCAGATACTGCGCGATTTATTCGCTGCATCCGGATGTAGCTGTTCGATCGGATACAAGAAAGTGTAAATGGTCACATCGTTAATGTTGGTGAGTTCTTTTTGCTCAAGACGCTTGCAGAATGGACAATCCACGTCTGAGAACACCACCAGCTTGCGGCTGCCATTGCCTTTAACCACTTTGATGGCCTGATCCAGAGGCAGCGTATTGAAATCAATTTTGGTCAGCTCGTCCATACGCTCACCAGTCAGGTCTTTTTTGGTTTTTGGGTCAACCAGACGGCCTTCAGCAATCAAAAAGTTGAACTTATCATCGGTATAGATGATCTGGCCTCCCATGTACACTTCGTACAACCCGGCGTAAGGCGTTTTGGTTACGCTATCTACCTTAAACTTTGGATAGGCAGCCTCGATCTGTTTTTTTAGACTGGCTTCATCTGCCACACTGCCCATGGACCACAGTAGACAGAGGGCGCCCAAGCCCTTGATGACAGCGGTTGCGTTGTATTTTTTCATACCAACTCTTTCTCGAACATGCACCAGGCGCTACGCTTGCGTCGCGGTGCGAATTAAAAAACGTTTCAGCATAGCACTGTTTTCGACCCCACGTAAGCCAAGCAAGGCGGCATGAGTCCATACCGCCTGTGGGCGCGCAAACAGGAAATCCAATCCGCGCGTCAGGGCATGCATGCTGCGGATATCACGTTGACGGCCCCGCATGACGTGCCGCAACACATTGATGTCCCCTAAGGGTTTAATCCCCGGCAAACTTGCCACTTGCGCACATAAGGCCTGTACATCCTCAAATCCCAGGTTGACGCCCTGGCCCGCCATAGGATGCACTTGATGCGCGGCATCCCCAAGCAACAGGATGTTAGGTAACGCCATGGTTGCCGCCGTATTTTGCTTGAGCGGAAATGCCAGCACCGGACCATTCGGAGCCAGCGGCCCCAACACCTGCCCACAACGGCGCTCCACCGCAGCCGCCACTTCAGCGGCAGACAGCGTCTGCATGCGCTGCGCTTCAGCCTGGGGTAGCGCCCACACCAATGAAACCTGCTGTTCGGGCATCGGCAACAAAGCCAGTGTTTCGTGGGCACCAAACCATTGCCTGGCGACGTGTTGATGCGGTGCTGCTGCAATATAATTGGTCACCAGTGCTGTCTGCGCAAAATCGACTTGCTCTACCGCAACACCGCACTGCGTACGTACCCAGGAACTCGCACCGTCAGCGCCTATCAATAATTGCGCCTCTATGGTTCGCTGCGGCAATGCTACACGGATTTGATGACCAAATTGTTGCAATGATTGTGCCGGGGCGTCGGTGATCACTGTCACGTCTGTGGCCGCCAACACGGTCCAGCAGGCCTGCATCAATGCCTGGCTCTCGACGATACAGCCCATTTCGGTTAAATGCGCCTCGTTGGCTGTCAGGCGTAAACTAGGCTGGGCATGCTGCTGCGTGGGCGACCATAAATGCATGGCCTTGACAGGGTTGATACGGTTTGCAGGCACATGCTCCCAGACGCCAATGCTGCATAACCAGTCCATGGTTTGATTGGTCAAGGCATAGATGCGGCTGTCCCAATGCAGCGTATCTTCTGCCCAGCTTGCAGGAAGATTGAAAGCGGGTTTGGCATCGGTCAGGATGACCTGCTTCCCCAGCCGGAACAAAGCGATGGCAGCGGTCAGGCCAACCAGCCCGGCGCCGACAATGACCACGTCTGTCTGCAACAAATGGTTTTCAGCGTCCATAACTCATTTTTTCCACCAGAACACGCCGGGCCATTGGTAGCATGCTGAGCGCTGCCAAGCCGGCACCGCGCAACATCCCTACCCCGATCAAATCATTTGAAAACACATTCACCAGAAAATCCGTAAACTGCAAGCCGCGGCCGGTATCACGCTGCCGGGCATCGCGGTAGGCAAGCAAACGGTGAGCTGCGCCCCATTCTTGTGGCGCAGTGGCTGCAACATTTTCGGCTAGTGCAACCGCATCACGGATGCCGACATTAAACCCCTGCCCCGCAACCGGATGCATGGTTTGCGCCGCATTGCCAATCACCACACAATGCGCCGTAAAAGTCTGTTCCAGCTTGCTTAATTTAAGCGGGAACCTGAATCTTTTACCCGCATGCAGAAAACGTCCCACGCGGTCGCCAAAGGCGGCATGCAAGGCCTCTAAAAAGGCAGCATCATCCAGCGCGGCAATTTGGTCGATATAGGCTTGCTCGCCGGTCCATACCAAGGAAAACTGGTCGCCATTAGGCAGCAGTGCCATCGGGCCACGCGGCGTAAAGCGCTCGTAGGCAATCTGCTGGTGCGGCAATTCAGTTTGTACCAGGCCCACCAGCGCATCATGCCCATAGTGCTTGGTGTCGCGCTGTAAACCCGGAATCGCCTCCAGACTGCGGCCACCGTCGGCCACCACAGCCAATGGCGTAGACGCTGTGTGAAGTTGCCCATCCGCCGTCGTATAGGTGATGTCGGCAGCATGGGCATGCACTTGCAAGTCCGTCACCGGGGCTTCGTACTGCACAGTAACGCCAGTGGTCAATTGCGCCAGGCGCGCATCCAGCGCGCGCATCAATACACCATAAGACACCACATACCCTAAGGCCGGCAGTTGGTGCTCTTGCGCCTTGAGCACGGTACGGCCCAGGCCTTTTTGCTGAGAGACATGGATCGTTTCAATCGCTGTTGCCGCATCGGCCATCAGCGGCCATACTTGCAATTGCTCCAGTACCTGGCGCGTGCCAAAAGACAAGGCCAAGGCACGGCCATCGCTGTACATGGCGCCTTGTGCCTGTGCTTCAAGCACAGTTACCGGCACGCCCGCTTGCTGCAAAGACATAGCCAGTACCAGCCCCACCGGACCGCCACCAATCACGACTGGATGTTCAATCATTTGCATGCTTCAACCATTTGGATGACAAAAATACACTCAAAAAATACGTTTTTAGAAGACTCTTTTAAACCTGCCCACTGAAAAGGATTAGCTTTGCGCCATCAGCGCTTCGATGTCGGCAACGGTTTTGACAGCTGCTGCGGTCAGTACCTCATGGCCGTGACCGGTGACCAGTACATCATCTTCGATACGGATACCGATGTTCCAGAAATGCGCCGGCACATTGTCAGCAGGACGCACATAGCAACCAGGCTCAACGGTGAGCACATAACCAGGCTCAAGCATCACCCACTCGCCGCCTGCGGTTTTATATTCACCGGCATCATGCACATCCAGGCCCAGCCAGTGCCCGGTGCGGTGCATGTAAAACTGGCGGTAGCTGCCAGTTTCCAGCACCGCATCGCGGCTGCCCTGGCACAAGCCATAATGGATAAAGCCATCCACCAACACCTCCAGCGCGGCTTCATGCGGCGCATTCCAGTGATGTTGGGCATTCACTGTTTGCAGGGCGGCTGCTTGTGCCGCCAGCACCAATTCATACAAGTCTTTTTGCGGACCGCTAAACCTGCCATTCACCGGGAAGGTACGCGTAATGTCCGAAGCATACCCATCCAGCTCGCAACCTGCATCAATCAACAGCAAATCACCGTCTTTAAGCTGGGCATTATTAAAGTTGTAGTGCAACGTGCAGGCATTGGCGCCGCCAGCCACAATACTGGTATACGCGGGTGCCTGCGCACCATGGCGATAAAACGTATGCAAAAACTCAGCTTCAATCTCATACTCCCATTGCCCAGGGCGGGTCTGTTGCATGGCACGGTTATGGGCAGTGGCGGCAATCTGGGCAGACCGGCGCATGACGTCGATTTCAGCAGGTGATTTAAGCAGACGCATTGCATCCAGCGCTTGACGCACATCAAGCAGCTTGGCGGGGGCCTGCATCCCCGAACGCGTTTGCGCTTTGACCGCATTGAGCCAGCCGGTGACCTTGCTATCCCAGGCCGCGTCTGCGCCCAGGCTAAAATACAGGCTAGGTTGATTCGCCATCAATTTAGGTAATTCTGTGTCCAGTTGCGAGATTGAATACGCCGCATCAAAGCCGAATTCAGTTTTCGCAGCCTCGGGGCCGTAACGGAAACCATCCCAGATTTCCCGGTCCAGGTCTTTATCGCGGCAAAACAAAATACTTTTGGGCTGTGGTCCAGCGATCAGCACCAATACCGCTTCGGGCTCTTTAAAGCCAGTCAGGTAATAAAAATAGCTATCAAAACGGTAGGGATAGTGACTGTCGCGGTTGCGTGTCACTTCGGGCGCGGTAGGAATAATCGCAATACCGGCCTGCATATGGGTCATCAACTGCCGGCGGCGACGGGAAAACTCTTGCATGGAAACACTCAAAGCAAATCCTGGATGGTTGGGCATTGTAGCCTATTTGGTCGGCGATTGCTGGAATGGTTCCCCCTGCAAACCAGCCGCACACTATCAAAACCCCATCATCTCATAGAGTGGCGATCGCCTGACCGATTGCTCTGCCTGTGCAATCGTGCCATCTTGCTGCCATTGTTGCAATTGGCGCGCCAGGATAGGCCTTACCTGTGCGGCGTGCATGCCAGGCTTGATCGCGGGCAGATACAGCATTTTGAGTAACAGCGCGTCGAGGCCGGTAAGCAAAGCCTCAGGCGTTTTATCATTAAATACCGAGGGGAACACACGCTCGGAATCATTTGGCAGGCCCATGGCCTGGGTGATCTCCTCGACAATGCACGAAACCAGCGACCGGTGCGCTTGCGCATGATCGACAGGAATAACCACCCAAGCCCGCGTGAATGCCTGCTTGGCATCAGTCGTCGCGCCGAACATGCAAACCGCATCCGCTGGCGGCTGCATATGCGGATTGCCGCTCACCTGCACTAAGTCCTGTTGCCACTGTACCGCTTCACTAAAAACAACGATCATATTGGCTTCAGCTGCACTGCTGGCAAAGCTGACCGGATGGCCGGTAATTTGAGCAAGATGCTGCAGGTGATAGCGCGTGAGCGTCGTATGCTTTTCCTCTTCATCTGCGTGATGCACCAACCAGACCTTGACGGGCTTTAACCATTTACGCACGCCTAACTCGCCTGGCCGGTATTCGTTGTGCAACGCCACTTCTGAAAACGCAAGTTGCAGGTATTCTGGTGACTGCCAGGCTTCCTCGGCTTGCGTCATCTGCGACCATAATAGCCCGAGCAGCAGACCAATCCATTTAATCATGCCAAGCCCCAACCATGAGACGACCTAATCATGGAAAAACCTAATCATGGAAAGAACGGCCACTTTCGCGTAAAGGAGTGAGCAAGGCAGACAAGCCATTGTGATCAATCTCCTGCATCAGTTGCAGTAAGCGGCCAAGCTCCC
Organism: Methylophilus sp. 3sh_L; assembly: GCF_046766015.1. NCBI lineage: Bacteria > Pseudomonadati > Pseudomonadota > Betaproteobacteria > Nitrosomonadales > Methylophilaceae > Methylophilus > Methylophilus sp. 3sh_L. The sequence goes on along the minus strand of NZ_JBKOUF010000002.1, from coordinate 246,448 downwards.
CCCGCGGGAAGCCCTCACGGGCAAACCAGTTTAAATAATGGCCGGGTAAATCTGCAATCAAGCGTCCCTGGTATTTGCCATACGGCATTTTGACGCTGACCAGCTGTAATAAATCTTCGTTTTTCATGGGGCTAATGCCTGTGGAGCCAAAGTGGAATCATCGTGACTATTCTACGCAAAAAATCAGGCAATCTTCGCGCAATAAGGGCCAGGCCTCAAGAATTCCTTACAAGCGCCGATAAGCTATCCAGTATGCCCCAATAATGAATAAAGATTACCTAGTGTTGAACTAAACATCGCGGAAAACCATGATGCAATACGAAGTCACCAAAGAAAAAAGTGCAGAACATCTGCGGCAGGCCATCCATCACATGGCGATGCAGGATGCCGCATTCCATCCGGTCAGCTATGCCGTCTGGTATGAATACTCGTCTGGCGAACATGCGCGCCTGATTGAGGAAGTCAACGCATTGATTGAAAAAGAAAAAAAACTCAATGAAAAAAGTACGGCCCATATGTTTAATAAGCATATTGCCGGCATTGATGCCGATAATGCAAAAAAACTGGTAGACCGCTTTAGCGAGGTGGTCACCGATATGCGCAGCTCAACCGAAAAAGCTGGCATGCAAACCACGCAATATACGCAAACGCTGGATGCCTGGTCGAACGAGATCCAGCAGAAGGAACCGCAACTGGCCTTGCAACTGGATTCCTTGTTATCTGAAACCTTGCTTATGAAAAACAGCATGCAACACTTGCAAGGTAAATTGAGCTCCAGCCTGGAAGAAATTGATGGGCTTAAAAACGAAATGATCAAGGCCAGGCAAGAAGCCTTGCAAGATGGCCTGACCGGGCTGATGAACCGCAAAGGGTTTGATGTGGTTCTACACGACTGTCTGCAGCAACATGTTGTGGATACCAGCCTGATTATCGCCGACATTGATCACTTCAAGAAAGTGAACGACAGTTACGGCCACTTGTTTGGCGATAAGGTGATCCAGGCGGTCGCCAATATCTTCAAAACCGTCGCAGGCAATCACTATAGTGCGGCGCGTTATGGTGGTGAGGAGTTTGTGTTACTGCTGCCGAATACACGACTGGAAACGGCGCATGAGGTTGCCGAACAGATCCGGCATAAGGTCGCCGCAATCAACATCAAGAATACGATCACCCAGCATATGATTTCCAATATCACGATCTCACTTGGCGTGGCCGCTTACCAGGCAGGCGAACAAGCGGATGACCTGATCAGCCGCGCCGATCAAGCGTTGTACACGGCCAAAGCCAATGGCCGCAACCGTGCGGTCTTGTCTACCGAAGCGTTTGCTGCAGCTTAATTGGGCCAATTAAGGTCCACTAGCCTACAGCAGGTCACGTTTTTGCTCGGGAATATCCTCGTAGGGATAACGGGCGTGACCAAAACGCATTACTAGAACTGAAACAGCCAGGATCAGGATCGCGGCAGACACTGCCAGCATGTGCGTCTCAGACATTTCTTTCATGTCCAGCAACAAATATCGCGCCAATGCCACCATGGCAATATAAATCGGGTAGCGCATCGGCAGTTTTCCAGAACCAAAATAGCTGTTGATCATGGAAAAGACTTCCAGATACAGAAACAGCTGCAATAAATCCCCCAGGCCGACCATGCCGGCATTCCACATACGCGACAGTTCATGCGCCAGTGAAAAAAAGGTGGCCAGCGTCACCAGCCCCAGGCCCAATCGCTCTATCCACATTAAGGCCTGGTGCGCCAGCTTGTCTGTTTTATGCTCGTATGGTGGTTTCATGATGCTCCCTTTTTTTAATGCTTATAATGATGTCAACCAGTCATCCAGTTGCTTTAATCGTTCCGGCGTCCCAATGTCATGCCAGACCCCGGCATGGTGCTGCCCGCTGACTTGTTGCTGCCGCATGGCGGCTTTTAATAACGGCGCCAGTTTGGCTGGCTGCCCGCGCGTCACCGTTACAAACAAGTCTGGATGATAAACCCCCACACCTGAGAACGTCAGCTTATGGCTGGCGTCTTCTTGCAGCAGGCCATTGACCAGGCCAAAATCTCCGGCCGGATGTTGTGGCGGATTATCCACCATGACTAAGTGTGCCAGCATCCCAGCAGGCAAAGCCAGGCTGGCATAGTCAATATCGGTGTACACATCGCCATTCACCACCAAAAAAGGCTGTGTGCCTAATAAGGGCAGCGCATAAGCAATGCCGCCTGCGGTTTCCAGTGCGGTCGCTTCCGCACTATACTGGAGCTGGACCTGCCAGCGTCCGCCATCGCCCAGCGCCGCTTCAATCTGTGCGCCGAGATGCGCATGATTGATGACGATCTCTGTTACACCCGCTTGTGCCAAGCGCTCAATATGCCAGACAATCAACGGCTTGCCACCAACCTCCAGTAAGGGCTTGGGCGTATGATCGGTCAGCGGCCGCATGCGCTCGCCTCGCCCTGCGGCCAAAATCATGGCGCGCATATTCATTCAGCCTCTAGCGTCTTGAGTAACTTGAGGAAAGGCCGTAACTCCACATAACGCTCACACGCCGCTTGCAGGTACTGCATCACCAGAGGCATATCTTTAAGATACCCGGCTTTGCCATCGCGGTGATACAGGCGCGCAAAAATCCCTAAGACTTTAATGTGGCGCTGGGCGCCCATCCATTCAAAATCGCGGTAAAACTCACCAAAGTCTGCACTCATGGCTAAGCCCGCCTGTTTGGCAGACTGCCAGTAGCGGACTACCCAGTCCATCATGATTTCCTCATCCCAGCGGATATAAGCATCCTTGAACAAGGAAACCAGGTCATAGGTAATCGCCCCGATCACTGCATCCTGAAAATCCAGCACGCCTGGATTGTTCTCCGCAGTCACCATCAAGTTGCGAGAATGGTAATCCCGGTGCACGGTTACTTGCGGCTGCTGCAGAATATTGTTAATGAGCAAGGCAAACGTCTTATCGATCACCGCCTGCTGTTCTGCGGTCAGCGTCTTGCCCAAATGTTTGCCCACATACCATTCCGGGAACAACTGCAATTCACGCATGAGCAAGGCAGCATCGTAAGGTGGCAAGGCCGCAGGTTTGGTTGCCAGTTGCATCTTAATGAGCGCCTGGCATGCATCACCGTACAAGGCTTTGGCATTCCCTGCATTGAGCTGTGACAAATAAGTGTCATTACCCAGGTCACTGAGCAGCAAAAACCCTTGTTCCAGGTCTTGCGCAAGAATCTTGGGCACATTCAACCCGGCTGCCAGCAACTGCTCAGCCACGTTTACAAAAGGGCGGCAATCTTCCTGGGGCGGGGGGGCATCCATCGCAATCAAAGTCTCGGTAGCCAGATGCACACGGAAATAGCGGCGGAAACTGGCATCTGCCGACGCGGTGCTCAGGGTGTAAGGTTGATCAAGTACTTGCGTCAGCCATTGCTGAAGTTGCTGTGTTCTATCCACAAAATATCCCAACTATTGAACGGGCCCGCTACTCGGGCGAGAAAAATGCGGCTGCCATTTTAACCCAGATTTTGCATGAGGACTTGAAACGGCAACGCTGGCCGACGTGAGGGGTTATTTATACACATTTGCCGTCAATAGTCGTTCACTTCACCGACAATTTACACTACTCTTAAAGATGCACTCATTGAGAAAGTGAACGTTTAACCAGATTGAAATCACCGCATGGAAAATCCTGGTTGCAGCTAAAAATGACTTTTTAAGCATTTTCATGAATAATATAGCGCAATTGAAACTGGGTATCTGCTTTATTGCCTCCCAGCGTGAGTCACAATAATTAAGCGGCCAATGGCAGGCTTGACCGAAACGATCATTCTTTGAATAACTTGCAAGTTCACTCATCTACTTTTCAGGAACGCGGTATGCGCCTGATTCTGGCATTGATCGCCATAGGCACACTCTCGCCTGAGCACTTGCGCGCCGACGAAAGTGCTGCGCCTGAAAAAATTCAGCTGGCTGAGGCTGCCACTTTGCCGGGTGCCATTGAAATTGAAGGCGATACCCTGCAATTACGTATGGACCGCCAAATGCGCGCGACTGGCAATGCCGTCATGCGTAAAGATGGGCAACAAGTGACTGGCGATGATATCCGCTACGATATCCAGAACGATGAGTTGCAAGTAGAAGGCAATGCGGTGATTACCGCGGGTCAGACCAAGATTACCGGACCCATGCTGCGCATGCGCCTGAGTGAAAATATCGGTGAAATGCGTGATGTGTCTATCGAATTCAAAAGCAGTCCGCCCCCGCCTAACGATGAGGGGGGCAGCCCTCTGCTGAACGACCAGGCCATTCTGCTCAGCGACCCGAAAAATTATGTCGATGACAACCAGTCATACAGCACGCAAGATAATAGTAAGAAAAGTGCATTTGACAATATTCGTGCCACCGCCAAACAAGTGCTGTTTGAAGGCCAAAATATCAAGCGACTGAAAGGTGCCAGCTATACTTCTTGCGCCGCCGATGTGGATGATTGGTATATCAAAACCAATTCGCTAGACCTCAACGACTACACCAGAACCGGCGTGGCAACCAATGCCTATGTTGAATTTAAAGGCGTGCCTATTCTCTACACGCCCTGGATGAGTTTCTCTTATAACAATCAGCGTAAAAGCGGGTTTTTGGCCCCGTTATGGGGAACGACCTCCCGCAGCGGCTTCCAGCTGTTGACGCCTTACTATATCAATATCAGCCCGGACATGGATGCCACCATAGGCACCAATGTGTTTAGTAAACGCGGGGTGCAACTGCAAGGTGAGTTCCGCTACCTGGGGGAAACCTATTCCGGCGTCAATAATCTTGAGTACTTGGATAAAGACAGTATGACGGGACAAACCCGTTACTATGCCAGACTCACGCACTTGCAAAGCTTTGGTCCTAACTGGTCAGGCGGATACAGCTTTGAAAAGGTTTCGGATGATACTTATTTCTCAGACTTAGCCACTCGGATTCAGGTGACTTCTCGCGTGAACTTGCAGCAGGCGGTGTTTGCCAATTACAACAGCGAACATTTAACGTTTAATGGCATGATTCAACGTTATCAAAACTTGGATAACGTGTCTTTTGTTTACCAGCGCTTACCGCAACTGACGTTGACTTATAACGATGACTACAAAGGTTTCCACGTTCAATCGGGGGCCCAATACGTCAACTTTCAAACCATGGATGGGATGTTAGACAAACCCAGCGGTAGCCGCATGAGTGTCTACCCTTCGATTTCCTACCCGTTCAAAAATTCTTATGGGTATGTAACACCAAAAATTGGTGTTCAGAGCACGCAATACAGCCTGAATAACAATATTCCAGTGGGATATTCTCAAGAATATAACCAGCTCAACCGTACGCTGCCCATCATGAGTCTGGATTCTGGATTGTATTTTGACCGTCAGACCAATTTGTTTGACACTTCGTACACGCATACACTGGAACCAAGGGCATACTATGTGTATATCCCGTATAAAGACCAGAGCAAGCTGCCGATTTTCGATACCTCGGTTAACACATTGAACCAAAACTCGATTTTTTATGAAAACCAGTTTAGTGGCGATGACCGTGTTAACAATGCCAACCAGATGACACTGGCGCTTACCAGCCGCCTGATTGATAGCGATACCGGCATTGAACGCTTGAGCGGCACGCTGGCACAACGCTACTATTTTGAAGACCAGAAAGTCACGCTGCCCAATACCACCGCGACGATCAGTAAATCCTCTGACATTCTGGCAGGCTTCACCGCAAGACTGTCCAGCCGCTTGAATCTGGATACTTTCTGGCAATACGACTTAGAACACAGCAATATGCAGCGCAATAACTATTTGCTGCGTTACAATCCAGAACCAGGCAAGTCGTTTACTTTTGGCTACCGCTACACAGCAAATGTGTTGGAGCAAATCGACACCTCTGCCCAATGGCCTTTAGGCTCAGGCTGGTATGGAATCAGTCGTTTGAACTACTCGATCCGTGATGCCAACGCCGTGCAATTCTTAGGCGGGCTCGAATATGATGCCGGTTGCTGGCAAGCACGTGCGGTCATGCAACGTGTACAGACGGCCACCGCCAATGCGAACTACGGCATGTTTTTTCAACTCGAACTGGGGGGGCTAACCTCCATTGGTGCCAACCCGCTGAATGTAATCAAGCGCAATATCCCAACCTACATGCGCACTTATGATATCCCGGCAATTTACAGAGACCAGAACTCGCAATGATGAAACATTTATTGAATTTAATCGCAACCCTGAGTGCCGCGCTGCTGGTCAGCGGGCAATCCTCTGCATTGTTTGCGGCAGAAAAAAAACCGATCGAAAAAATGGACCGCATTATCGCCGTCGTTGATCAATCCGTGATCACAGAACGTGAAATGCTTAACCGCATGGAATACGTCAAAGCGCAAATGATTAAAAAAGGGGTGGACGTTCCTCCAGATGAAGTATTAGAAAAGCAAATTCTGGAACGGTTGATTGTGGATAGCTTGCAACTGCAATTGGCGTCACAAACTGGGATCAAGGTCGACGATGCACAGTTGGACAAAACCATAGACCGGATTGCCGAACAAAACAACCTCACCTTACCGGCCTTTAAAAAAGCGCTCGAAGAAGACGGCACCAACTTCTACAAATTCCGTGAAGATATCCGCAATGACATTATCATCGCCCGCCTGCGTGAACGCGATGTTGATAACAAAGTGAATATTTCTGAGGCTGAAATTGATAACTACCTGACCACACAGGAAAAAGAAGGCGAGCTCGACGAGTTTAACCTCTCACAGATATTGATCCGCTTACCAGAAGACAGTGGTCCGGAAGACATTCAAAAAGCCAAGGCACGTACCGAACAAGTCATGAAGGCCCTGGCCGACGGCATGAGTTTTGAAAAAGCCTCGGCTAACTTCTCAGATGCACCCAATGCGCTGGATGGCGGTAGCATGGGATGGCGCAGTGGCCAGCAAATGCCCCCCCAATTCTTCGAGCTGGTTAAAAGCATGCAAGCAGGCGGGATTTCCCGCCCTATCCGCAGTGCGAGCGGCGTACATATCCTGAAACTTAACGATAGACGTGCCGGTGCTAGTACGCTCATCGTCGACCAGACGCATGTGCGCCACATTCTGCTCAAACCCAATGAAGTCTTGTCTGACAAGGAAGCCAAACAGAAAATCGAAGGCATCAAAGAACGCATAGACCATGGCACCCCTTTCCAGGATATGGCGCGCCAATACTCGGACGATGGCAGTGCTTCCAATGGCGGCGACCTTGGCTGGATCAACCCTGGAGACACCGTGCCAGTGTTTGAGAAAACCATGGGAGAGCTGGCAATCAATGAAGTCAGTGCCCCGGTGCGCAGCCAGTTTGGCTGGCACCTGATTCAGGTGCTGAAGCGCCGCAAACAGGATATGTCCAAAGAATCCAAGCGCTTGAAAGCCCGCCAGGAAATCCGCGCGCGCAAGGCCGAAGAAGCCTACAACGATTGGATCCATGAATTGCGCGACAAGGCCTTTGTCGAAATGCGTCTGGAAGACAAATTCTAAAGCGCCCAATTATCAAAAGATAAATTTTGCTTAAATGCATCACTGTACCCTAGTTAATTGCAACGAACCCGAAACGGCTACCCCTGCGCCATGAGCACCTTGCCACACATTGCCATCACTTCGGGGGAACCTGCCGGGATCGGCCTGGATGTCTGCGTCAAGCTCGCGCATACGGCGTTGCCGGCAAGCGTGGTGGTGCTGGCAGACCCTACGGCATTACAAGCGCGGGCCGCGCAACTGGGATTGCCAGTCGAGATTCAAGCTTATACCGAAGCCCGTATCCCGCATGCAGGAGAGGGGCAGTTAACGGTACTGCCCGTACATACCGTTGCCCCCGTCCTGGCAGGCCAGCTGGACGCCAACAATAGCCGCACTGTATTAGCCATGCTGGACCGCGCACTGGCAGGCTGCCAGTCTGGCGAATTTGACGCCATGGTGACAGCGCCTGTGCACAAAGGCGTGATTAACGACGCCGGCATTGCCTTTACCGGTCATACCGAATACCTGGCAGAAAAAACCAACACCTCGCAAGTGGTCATGATGCTGGTCGGTGGTGGCATGCGTGTGGCCCTGGCCACTACTCATCTGCCGTTAACCGAGGTCAGTGCTGCGATCACGCCTGCAGCACTCACCACCACCCTGCGCATTTTGCATGACGATCTGGTACACAAATTTGGCATCGCCCAGCCACGCATCTATGTGGCAGGACTAAACCCGCATGCGGGCGAAGACGGTTATCTGGGCATGGAAGAAATTAACACCATTAACCCTGTCCTTGACCAGTTGCGCGCAGAAGGCATGCAATTGTTTGGCGCCCTGCCCGCTGACACCATGTTTTCACAGAAAAACCTGGCGCAGGCCGATGCGTTTCTCGCCATGTATCATGACCAAGGCCTGACCGTACTCAAACATGCCAGCTTTGGCCAAGGCGTGAATGTGACGCTCGGTTTGCCGATTATCCGCACCTCGGTAGACCATGGCACGGCACTGGATATTGCCGGTAGTGGCCAAGCCGATATCGGTAGCATGCTCAGTGCCATCCAACTCGCCATCGCGCTTTCCAAATCCCGCACGCCCGCCCTCTCATGAAACATATCGCCAAGAAAAAATTTGGTCAGAACTTCCTGATCGACCAAAGTATTATCCAAAGCCTGATCAATGCCATTCGTCCACAAGCAGAAGACCTGATGGTGGAAATCGGCCCGGGACTGGGGGCAATGACACAACCCTTGCTCAAACAGTTGAATCATTTGCATGTGGTCGAAATTGACCGTGACATCATTCAGTGGATGCAAGGCTTTTATCCGGCGCAAAAAATCACCATCCATAATTCAGATGTGCTCAAATTTGATTTCGGCACCATTGGTGAGCGTATCCGTGTGGTCGGCAACCTGCCGTATAACATTTCCAGCCCTATCCTGTTCAAGCTGCTCGAAAACACGGCGCAGATTATAGACATGCACTTTATGCTGCAAAAAGAAGTGGTGGAACGGATGGTGGCTGAGCCATCGAGCCCGGAATATGGCCGCCTGTCAGTCATGCTGCAATACCGCTTGCAGATGGAATACCTGGTGACAGTGCCCCCCGAAGCGTTTGATCCAGCACCCAAGGTAGAATCCGCCTTTGTACGCTGTGTGCCTTATGCAACACTGCCCTGTCCGGCCAAGGATGAAGCCTTATTTGCCAAAGTCGTCAGCGCCGCGTTTGGTCAACGCCGTAAAACCCTGCGCAATACCCTTAAAGGGCTGCTTGATGACGCTGGCTTTACTGCATTGAATATAGACTCTCAACGCCGCGCCGAGAATCTGGGCGTGACTGAGTTTGTTGCCATCAGCAATTACTTGACTGACAACGTTTAAAGCCAATCTGCGCCAGCTTAACCTGATTTAAAGTTTAGCCTGATATAATCCTGCTTTTATTAAAACCCAAACTTTTGGAGCATGTTATGCGTTTGATTCTGCTGGGCGCCCCTGGTGCCGGTAAAGGGACACAAGCCACCTTTATTAAAGAAAAATTCAATATTCCGCAAATTTCCACTGGCGATATGTTGCGCGCAGCAGTCAAGGCAGGCACCCAATTAGGTCTGGAAGCCAAAAAATTCATGGATGCTGGCGGCCTGGTGCCCGATGAAGTGATTATCGGCCTGGTGAAAGAGCGGATTAAAGATGCAGACTGCGCCAATGGCTTCTTGTTCGACGGTTTCCCACGCACCATTCCACAAGCTGAAGCAATGAAGCAAGCGGGCGTAGGCATTGATTACGTGGTTGAGATCGACGTGCCAGATGCAGCCATTGTTGAGCGCATGAGTGGCCGCCGCAGCCACCCTGCCTCCGGTCGCACCTACCATGTCAAATTCAACCCGCCAAAAGCAGAAGGCAAAGACGATGTGACCGGTGAAGACCTGGTGCAACGTGATGACGACAAGGAAGAAGTGGTATTGAAGCGCCTAGAGGTCTACCACAACCAGACCGAACAACTGATTGGTTACTACTCTGACTGGGCCAAATCTGGCGTCAGCGGTGCACCGCAATACGTCAAGGTCAACGGCCTGGGCGAATTGAATACGATTAAAGAAGAAATTTTTGCCGCATTGAAGTAAGTGCATCATCCGTCTCAAAAGGCCCGCAACTGCGGGCTTTTTTGTGTCTTTAAGCTGACCGGCTAGCAGTCATTTAAAGCGCTTCAAGGTATAATCATCTTTTTATCATTCCATTGCCGCCAACATGCAACAGCAGTATCCATTCAAAGAAGTCGAACAACAGGCACAACAACACTGGGACAGCAAGCTGAGCTTCCAGGCCAAGGCCGAAAGCAGCAAGCCCAAATACTATTGCTTGTCGATGTTCCCCTACCCAAGTGGCAAGTTGCATATGGGGCATGTGCGTAACTACACCATCGGCGACGTGCTAAGCCGTTACCACCACATGAAAGGCTTTAATGTGCTACAGCCTATGGGCTGGGACGCGTTTGGCTTGCCTGCCGAAAACGCAGCCATCCAGAACAGCGTGCCGCCCGCGCAATGGACATATGACAACATTGCCTACATGCGCAAACAGTTGAAATCATTAGGCTTTGCCATCGACTGGAGCCGCGAACTGGCGACTTGCCAGCCTGAGTATTACAAGTGGAACCAGTGGCTGTTTTTACGCATGCTCGAAAAAGGCATCGCCTATAAAAAAACCCAGGTGGTGAACTGGGATCCGGTCGACCAGACCGTACTCGCTAACGAACAGGTGATTGATGGCCGCGGCTGGCGCACCGGCGCCCTGGTTGAGAAGCGCGAAATCCCTGGCTACTACCTCAATATCACTGGCTATGCCCAGCAATTGCTGGATGACCTGGACAAACTGCCAGGCTGGCCAGAGCGTGTTAAAACCATGCAAGCCAACTGGATAGGCAAGAGCGTGGGTGTGCGCTTTGCCTTTACGCATGGCATTACAAACAATGATGGCCAATTGATTGATGACGGCAAGCTGTGGGTGTTCACGACCCGTGCCGACACCATCATGGGCGTGACTTTCTGTGCCGTTGCCGCTGAGCATCCGCTCGCCACCCATGCGGCGCAAAACAACCCAGCATTGCAAGCTTTTATCGAGAAATGCAAGCAAGGCTCAGTCATGGAAGCCGACATGGCGACCATGGAAAAAGAAGGCATGGATACCGGCCTGACCGTAGCGCACCCGATCACTGGCGAACAAGTGCCGGTGTGGGTGGGCAACTATGTGCTGATGACCTACGGCGAAGGCGCCGTCATGGCCGTGCCTGCGCATGATGAGCGTGACTTTGGCTTTGCCAAAAAATATAACTTGCCGATCAAACAAGTGATTAGTGTGGTCGGCCAGGAGTTTGATCTCGCTGCCTGGCAAGAATGGTATGGTGACAAAGCCAAAGGCGTCTGCATCCACTCTGGCAAATACAATGACCTGGGCTATGCGGCAGCCATAGACGCGGTGGCAGCTGACCTGGCAGACAAAAACCTGGGCGGCAAACAAACCAACTGGCGCCTGCGTGACTGGGGCGTTTCGCGCCAGCGTTACTGGGGCTGCCCAATTCCGATTATCCACTGCGACAGCTGTGGTGACGTGCCTGTGCCCGACGACCAGCTGCCGGTGAAATTACCGGAAGATTGTGTGCCAGATGGCTCAGGCAATCCGCTCAACAAGCGCGAAGACTTTTTAAATTGCACCTGCCCCAAATGCGGTCAACCTGCCAAGCGTGAAACTGACACCATGGATACTTTTGTGGATTCCAGCTGGTATTACGCACGCTATGCCTCCGGTTTTAGCAATGTAGCCATGGTGGATGCACAAACCAACCATTGGATGCCGGTCGACCAGTATATTGGTGGTATTGAGCACGCCATTTTGCACCTGCTCTACTCACGCTTCTGGAGTAAGGTCATGCGCGACCTGGGGCTGGTCAATTATGACGAGCCGTTCGCCAACCTGCTGACGCAAGGCATGGTGTTGAATCACATTTTCTCGCGCCGCACGGCTAAAGGCGGCATTGAATATTTTGCGCCGGAGGAAGTGGAACTGGTGCATGACAACAACGGTAAAGTGACCGGCGCCAAATTAATCAAGGATGGCTCGGCGATTGATTACCAGGGCATAGGCACCATGTCCAAGTCCAAGCGTAATGGCGTAGACCCGCAATCACTGATCGAGCAATATGGCGCGGATACCGCCCGTTTCTTCATGATGTTTGCGGCCCCCCCAGAACAAACTTTAGAGTGGTCAGACAGCGGGGTAGAAGGTTCGCACCGCTTCCTGAAGCGGGTATGGAACTTTGGCCATGCCTTGTCTCAACAAACGCCTGCTGACCTGCCGAACAAACTGACTGGCGAACTGGCCAACCATAGACGGGAAGTACACAGCGTGCTCAAGCAAGCCAATGTCGACCTGGCCAAACTGCAATTCAACACGGTGGCTTCTGCTTGCATGAAGATCCTCAATACGCTGGAGAAAGTGCAAAAAGAAGCCGAGAAAGACTGGGTTGCCGTCGCGTTTGAAGGGTACAGCATCCTCTTGCGCCTGCTGTCACCAATTGCGCCGCATATCACGCAAGTGATGTGGCAATCGCTCAAACTGGGCGAAGACATTCTGACGGCCAAATGGCCAGAACCCGCCAACGCTGCCCTGGTACAGGACGAGGTGGAATATGTGGTGCAGGTCAACGGCAAACTGCGTGGCAGCATCAGCATCCCCAAGAGCATGGCAAAAGAACAGATTGAGGCAACGGCTGTCAATCAGGATTTCGTCCAAAAATTCCTGAACGAAGGCAGCGTGAAAAAAATCATTGTCGTGCCTAACAAGCTGATTAATATTGTGGTGGCCTAAGAGATTTATTCTTAGCCCGTTTACTCAAGGAGCGCATGGTGCAGCAGACTTTCTCTACACGGTGGATATACGCGATCACCCTTTGGTGCAGCATCGCCGTGCTGACCGCGCTGCTGCCTGCTTGCGGTTTTCACCTGCGCCAACCATCGCCGATTGCTTTTAAAACCATTTTTATCAAGGGTTCAACGCAGATCAACATTGCGCTTAAAAAAGCCTTGGCCGAACAAGGGGTGAAAGTCGTCAATGACGCCGAAGAGGCTGAGTTGCAACTGGAATTGCTGAAGGAAGAAAGTGAGCAACGCATTCTGTCCTTGAGCGGTACCGGGGTGGTGCGTGAATACGAACTCTACTACCGCGTGCAATACCGTACCAAAATCGCCAGCGAGCCGACCTGGGCCCTGCCTTTGGTGATGGAAGGCCGTCGTGACTACACCTATAACGACGCCAACCTGCTGGCCAAACAAGCCGAGCAAAAAATGCTCAACGACAGCATGCAGCTGGATGTCATCAATGGCATTATGCGGCGACTGTCTGCGCTTAAAAAAGCCGATTAAGCATGCGCATTCAGGCGGCGCAACTGACGCAATATTTGCCTCCCAAGCAGCATTTGTTTGTGCTGGCAGGCGATGAGCCGCTCTCTATCACCGAGGCAATAGATCAAATCCGCGCCGCTGCGCGTCAGCATGGTGCGCAAGAGCGCGCCAGTTTTACGGTAGAGCGCTACTTCAACTGGGGGCAAGTCAGCCAGTTTTTGCAGAGCTTTTCGCTATTTGCCGAACAACGCATCCTCGAAATTAATATCCCCACTGGCAAGCCTGGCGTCGAAGGCGCCAAGGTATTACAGCAACTGGCCGAGCAGCCTGCGGCGGATACCACCATTATCCTGACCCTGCCCGCGCCAGACCGGGACATGACCAGTAGCGCCTGGTATGAAGCCCTGTCGCAACATGGGGTGCTGCTGGTGTTGAATCAGGTCCCGCTGGCGCAATTGCCTGAGTGGATTGCACAGCGATTGGCTAGGCAACAGCAAACAGCGGATGAAGCTTCCCGCCGCTTTATTGCCGAACAGGTGGAAGGGAATTTATTAGCCGCGCACCAGGAGATCCAAAAACTGGGCTTGCTATACCCGCCCGGCCCGCTCAGTGAAGAAGCGATCCGTCAGTGCGTGCTCAATGTGGCCCGCTTTGACGTCTCGCAATTGGGTGAAGCCATGCTGCAAGGCGACCCGCAACGCGTGATGCGCATGCTGGAAGGCCTGCGCGAAGAAGGGGAAACTGCGGTGGCGGTGATGAACCCACTCATCTGGCTGTTCCGGCCACTGTTACAAGTCAGGCTAGCCATGCAGCAAGGCATTGCCATGCAAGCAGCCTTGAGCCAGGCCAGGTTATTTGGTGACCGCCAGCAATTAGTCAGGCGTGCACTGGAATTTTTACCGCAAAAACATATCGAAGCTGCTTTGCAAAAACTGTCTGACATAGACCGGATGGCAAAAGGCGTGGGCGATGGTGATGCCTGGCTGGAGCTGTCACGGTTATGTACCGGGATTGCCAGAATGGCAGCCAATAAATCAGCCAGGGTAAGCGCACGTTAAAACGCCAGCAATTTGGACGGCATCGGGTTTAGGATAGAATAAGAAGTTATGGACATTCAACACTACATGAAGCAACTGGGTGAGCAGGCACGTGCCGCCTCCCGTTTGATGGCAAAAGCCGACACCAACACCAAGAATCAGGCCCTGCGCAATATTGCAGCACTGATCCGTCAGCATGAAAAAGCTTTGCTCGCGGCCAATCAGCAAGATCTGCAAGCCGCCCAAGCCAATGGCATGGAAGCCGCCATGCTGGACCGCCTGACCTTGAGTGAAAAATCGGTGGCTACCATGGCAGAAGGCCTGGAACAAATCGCTAGCCTGCCAGACCCGATCGGCGAAATGAGCAATTTCAAATACCGCCCTTCCGGCATCCAGATCGGCCAAATGCGTGTGCCGCTCGGCGTCATCGGCATTATTTACGAGGCCCGTCCAAACGTGACGGTCGATGCGGCTGGCTTGTGCATTAAATCTGGCAACGCCTGTATTTTGCGCGGAGGTTCTGAGGCGATTCACTGCAACCAGGCCCTGGCTAAACTCGTACATCAAGGCCTGCAACAGGCGGGCTTGCCACAAGCCGCCGTATTGGTGGTCGAGACGACTGACCGTGCCGCGGTGGGTGAGCTCATCACCATGAAACAATATGTCGATGTGATTGTGCCACGCGGTGGCAAAGGCCTGATTGAACGCATCAGCAACGATGCCCGTATTCCAGTGATCAAGCACTTAGACGGCAACTGCCATGTCTATGTGGATGACGAAGCTGACCTGACCAAAGCCGTACGTATTCTTGAGAACGCCAAAACCCAGCGCCTGGGCACTTGTAACACGGCGGAATCCTTGCTGGTCGCACGTAGTATTGCCAGCACCGCGCTGCCGAAATTGGCAGAGATGCTGATCAGCAAAGGCATTGAAATCCGCGGCTGTGAAGAAACCCGCGCCATCGTGCCACAAGCCAAAGCGGCCACTGAAGAAGACTACTACACCGAATACCTGGCCGCGATTATCTCGTGCAAGGTGGTCAGTGGTGTGGATGAAGCGATTGAGCATATCAACAAGTATTCCAGCCAGCACACCGAAGCGATTGTGACCGAGAACTACACCAAAGCACGCCAGTTTTTGCGTGAGGTAGACTCCAGCAGCGTGATGGTCAATGCCTCTACCCGCTTTGCCGATGGCTTTGAATATGGCTTTGGCGCAGAAATCGGTATTTCTACTGACAAGCTGCATGCGCGCGGCCCGGTCGGCCTCGAGGGGTTAACATCGTTGAAATATGTGGTTCTGGGTGACGGCCACGTCCGCGCGTAACCACATTTGCAGCCGTTTGGCGGATGTTACTCCAGACGCGCGATGCCTCCATAAGGCCAAAGAATCTTAATGATGGAACTGATAGGCATTTTCGGCGGCACCTTTAATCCCATCCACAACGGGCATTTGGCCCTGGCCCAGAGCGTGCTGGAGACGCTGCAGTGCACGCAAATCCGCTTTGTGCCCGCCGCCCTGCCCCCGCATAAAACTGCCCCGGCAGTCACTGCCCAGCATCGCGCAGCCATGGTCAAGCTGGCGATTCAGGGCCATCACCAATTCGTGCTGGATACCTGTGAACTGGATCGCCAAGGCCCTTCTTATACCATAGAGACGCTGCACCTGCTCCGCCAGCGCTTCCCCCACCAATCATTGTGCCTGCTCATGGGCCAGGATAGCTACCAGAAACTGCCGACCTGGCACCGTTGGACGGCACTGCTGGATTACGCTCACCTGTTGGTCATTCACCGCGCTGAAGCAGAGAAAACCTTATCCTTGCATGCAGGGCATAGGGGTAAGCTGATCAATATTGAGGATGCACCCACGGCGTTCTCAACGCAAGCACATGGGCTGATCAGCTATTTAACGCAGACGCCGCCAGCGATTTCTTCCACCGGATTAAGAGCCAGTCTGGCACAACACGCCTTAAACACGATCACAGATATGCCTGCAGCCGTACTGCAATACATCCAGCAACACCATTTATACCAGCATCCCGCGCGCGAGTGATGCAGCCAACGCCCAAAGCGCCATAAGCCCAAGCATGAGCACCCAAATGCTAGCGCCAAACGGCTAGGGCCGGCGCGCACGCGCCAAAAACTGGTCTAGTTGCCGCGCAAATGCATGGCGGTCAGACGCCTGCATCGCGTTGGGGCCCTGCGTTTCGACGCCGCTGGCACGCAGTGACTCCATAAAGTCACGCATGGCTAGCCGTTCACGGATATTTTCTGCCGAATAAAACTCGCCGCGCGGATTCAGCGCATGGCCCTGCTTTTCAATCACTTGCGCCGCCAGCGGAATATCTGCCGTAATCACCAAGTCGCCCACTTCCAGCATCGCCACGATCTCGTTATCTGCCACATCAAAGCCTTTGGCCACTTGCATGGCACGCAAATAAGCCGAAGGCGGTACATAAAGCAGCTTGTTGGCAACAAAGGTAGTCATGACCTGGCTACGCTCCGCCGCGCGGAACAAAATTTCCTTGATCACGCCAGGGCAAGCATCGGCATCCACCCAAATCCGCATTAACCGGCTTTCGGCACCGGTCTGGCGCTAAATAACGCACCACCCTGCGGTTTGTGGCCGCCAGGCTGCCGCGCAGATTTTTGCTGACCAGGCGCATGTCCTGACGCACTCGCCGGTTTTTTTTGCCCCGTTTGCTGACTAGCACGCGGGTTAGTTGCGGCAGAATGGGCTTGGCCTGGTTTAGACTGATGTTGTCTGGGCTGGCCTGGTTTCTGACTACGCGACGCGTCACGGGGTGCCTGCGCTGATTTAGGTGCAGACCGTTGTCCGCGAGGCTGATTGCGTGGTGGCCGATCCGGCTCTTCACTGCTTTTCTCGGGGGCGACAAAGCCCTCTACCGGTAGTTTGGGAATCTCGCGCTTGATCAGCTTCTCAATGTCTTTCAACAATTTGAGTTCCTCCCTATCCACCAGTGACACCGCCGCCCCGGTAGCGCCTGCACGGCCAGTGCGGCCGATGCGGTGCACATAGTCTTCGGGCACGTTAGGCAGCTCAAAATTCACTACCTGCGGCAACTGGTCAATATCCAGGCCACGTGCAGCAATATCGGTCGCCACCAGCGCGGTGATGCCACCGGTTTTAAACTCAGCCAACGCCGCCGTACGCGCATTCTGGCTCTTGTTACCATGAATCGCCATCGCCGGGATACCGTCTTTAACCAGTTTTTCTGCCAGACGGTTCGCGCCATGTTTAGTGCGCGTAAACACCAGCACCTGCTGCCATTGTTGCTGCTTGATCAAAAAGCTCACCATCTCACGCTTGTGCGCCTGCGGCACCATGTGCACACTTTGCTCAATCAGCGCGTTTGAGGTGTTGCGCCGCGCCACTTCCACCAAATCCGGGTTATTCAGCAGGCTGTCTGCCAGTTGTTTGATTTCATCAGAAAACGTCGCCGAAAACAGCAGGTTTTGCCGTTTTTTAGGCAACAGGGCCAGCACTTTCTTAATATCGTGAATAAAGCCCATATCCAGCATGCGGTCAGCTTCATCCAGCACCAGAATCTCAATGCCGGACAAATCCAGCGCCTTCTGGTTGGTGAGGTCGAGCAAGCGGCCCGGCGTCGCCACCATGATATCCAGCGGTTTTTTCAGGCGGCTGATTTGCGGGTTAATGCCCACCCCGCCGAACACCACCATGCTTTTCAGCGGCAGATATTTACCGTAAGTGGTCACTGACTCGCCGATCTGCGCTGCCAGCTCACGTGTGGGCGACAAAATCAGGCAACGCGGCTTGCCCGCGGCGGTTTGTTTTAACGGGCTTTCAGACAAGCGGTGCAAAATCGGCAAGGTAAAGCCAGCGGTTTTGCCGGTCCCGGTTTGCGCCCCGGCCAGTAAATCGCCACCGCGCAACACATAAGGAATCGCCTGTGCCTGAATCGGCGTCGGTGAGGTATAGCCAGCATCGGCAATCGCGCGCAACACAGGCGCGCACAAATGTAAATCAGCAAACGTAATGTTTGCGGGGGTCGTTTCTTGTGACAAGGTTATTCAACTTTAATAGCGTGCATGACCTATCACAAACGGCAGGCATGCAACAAATTATTGGGCGTTGGTCTGTTGCCGCAGCAACACCAATCTGGACAAACGAAGAGTATATCGATGATTTATGACAAGGCCGCTGTGAGGATTGGTAGTTCACAAGGTAGCTATATTATACGTGGTTTATTAATTGCTCATACATTTAATTGCTTTGTGAGGAGGACTCCTCCGACGCCTTTTATTCATGATAGCGTATGCGCTATCATTGAAGCATGACCTTCAACATTGTTCTGGGTACCAATATTATGGTTGCAGCCTTGCAAAATGAAGGCAGTGTTGCCAGAGAGATTATGCGTCTATGCCTGCAGGGTCAGATTCAACCACTGATAGGTGCTGCATTATTTGCAGAAAGAGTATTTTTTAAAGATGATTAGCCCCCTAAGGAGTCAACATGAGCATATTGACGATTCGTTTGCCGGATGACAAACACGAAAGACTGAAATCCCTCGCCAAAGCGCATAAGGTCAGCGTCAACAAACTGGTGGATGAGTTGGCGACTGTCGCCCTGGCAAACTTTGACGCCAAAACACGCTTTGAAGCCAGAGCCAAGCAGGGAGATGCGAACACGGCACTGACATTACTTGATAAATTTGGCGATTAATATCACGTTAACCTCGCTCATAACTCCTAGCTAATCGCCATGGCTTTTGGTGGACGCGCGAAACGTCCACGCCACAAACCGGCTTTGTTTCTGGCCTTGCGCCATCTCCACCGTATTGACTGTCAGCGCCCCAGCTTTGTTAAGCTCGCGCATCACCAGCGGCAAGTTGCTGGCTTTAGAGACCAGCGTGGTAAACCACACGCACTGTTTGGCAAATAGCTTGCTCTCATGAATCATGGTGGTTAAAAACGCGGCCTCACCGCCCTCGCAGACCAGCTCATTGGCTTGGCCACCAAAATTCAGCGCCTGCGGTGGCCGCTTGCCCAGCCCGCGCCATTTACGCTGCGTGCCTGCCTGTGCCTCGGCTGCAGACGCATGAAAAGGTGGGTTGCACATGGTCAGCGTCCATTGCTCGCCCGGCAAGATCACGCCTTTAAATATCGACGCCGCATTTGGCTGCTGACGCACACTGATCTTTGGCTGCAAGCCATTCGCTTCAATCAATTGCTGCGCATTACGCAAGGCCTTGGCATCAATATCCACGCCCAAGCACTGCCAGCCATAAGTCTGCGCTGCAATCAGTGGATAGACCAGATTCGCACCAGTGCCAATATCCAGCAAACGCACAGCCTGATCAATCCCCTGCCCGGCCAATAAATCCGCCAGGTAATGCACATAATCAGCCCGGCCAGGAATAGGCGGACACAAGTATTGCTTGGGAATATCCCACACCGCCACGCCATAATACAGCTTGAGCAAGGCCTGATTTAAGGCCTTTACCGCCTGCGGGTTAGCAAAGTCTATCGAGTCATCGCCATAGGCATTCGGGCGCACATAGGGCGCCAGGGCCGGATGCGCCTGCACCAGTAACGCAAAGTCATAGCCCTCGCGGTGCAGATTGCGTGGATGCAATACAGATGAAGAACTGACGGGCTTCATACCTAAGTCATCGCCAATGGCACTTGGTCAGCGCGCCTAAGCAGCCCCGGCCTTGGCGCGTGCGGCGTGCAACTTCCGGTAGCTATCCAGCAGTCTATGGTGCCTGTCCAGCCCTTCCAGCTGCAAGTTGGTCGGTGTCAGGCCATAAAAACGCACACTGCCATCGACAGCGCCTAGTACCGCGTCCATACGCGCATCACCAAACATGCGGCGGAAATTCACCTCATAATCAGCCAGCTGCAGCTCGTCATCAAGCGTCACTTCGAGCACGGCATTCAGCGCCTGGTAAAACAAACCGCGCTCCAGCGTGTTATCGTTGTACTGCAAAAATGCCCCTACCATATCTTGCGCCTCTTCAAACTGCTGCAACGCCAGGTTGATCAAGAGTTTGAGCTCTAGCACGGTGAGCTGACCCCACACCGTGTTCTCGTCAAACTGGATGCCAATTAAAGTGGCAATATCGCCATAGTCATCCAGCTCGTTATTCTCCAGCCGCTCTAGCAAGGCTTGCAGGCTGTCATCGTCCAGCTGATGCAGGTTGAGGATATCTTCTCGGAACAACAACGCTTTATTGGTGTTATCCCACACCAGGTCTTCCACCGGATACACCTCAGAATAATCAGGCACCAAGATCCGGCATGCCGTCGCACCCAGCTGGTCATACACCGCCACATAGGCCTCTTTGCCCATCTCAGCCAAAATGCCAAACAAGGTCGCGGCTTCTTCAGCGTTGGCATTGTCGTCCTTGCCTGAAAAATCCCACTCCACAAACTCGGAGTCCGACTTAGCACTGAAAAAGCGCCACGACACCACACCGCTAGAGTCAATAAAATGCTCAACAAAGTTATTCGGCTCGGTCACCGCTTCGCTGACAAAGGTTGGCTGCGGCAAGTCGTTGAGGCCTTCAAAACTACGGCCCTGCAGCAACTCGGTCAGGCTGCGCTCTAGTGCGACTTCCAGTTTTGGGTGCGCACCAAACGAGGCGAACACGCCACCCGTGCGCGGGTTCATCAGCGTCACGCACATCACCGGATATTGCCCGCCCAACGACGCATCTTTCACCAGCACCGGAAAGCCCTGCGCCTCCAGCCCAGCAATGCCCGCCACAATGCCTGGGTACTTCGCCAGCACCGCTGGCGGCACATCCGGCAACGCCATTTCACTTTCAATAATCTCGCGCTTCACCGCGCGCTCAAAAATCTCGGACAAGCACTGCACCTGCGCCTCGGCCAGCGTATTGCCTGCGCTCATGCCATTGCTGGCATACAGGTTTTCAACCAGGTTAGACGGGAAATACACCACTTCGCCATCTGACTGCCGCACAAACGGCAGAGCGCAAATGCCGCGTTCACGATTGCCAGAGTTGGTATCAATCAAATGTGAGCCCCGCAACTCGCCATCGGGGTTGTAAATGTCCCGCGTGTAGTCATCCAGAATCTCTTTTGGCAGCGCATCTTTGCGCCCAGGCTTAAACCAGCGCTCGTTCGGGTAATGCACAAAGTCGGCATTGGCAATGTCTTCGCCCCAATAAGACCCAGCATAAAAATGATTGTTACTCAGGCGCTCAATATACTCACCTAGCGCCGAGGCCAGCGCGCTTTCCTTGGTCGCGCCCTTGCCGTTGGTAAAGCACATGGGCGAATGCGCATCGCGGATATGCAGCGACCACACGTTAGGCACAATATTGCGCCACGAAGCGATCTCGATCTTGATGCCCAGGCTTGCCAGCAAGCCGGTCATATTGGCAATGGTTTGCTCCAACGGCAAATCTTTGCCGGTGATATACGTCTGCGTCTCCGCCGCCGGGTTTACCGTCAGCAAGGCCTGCGCATCGGCATCCAGGCTCGCCACTTCTTCAATCACAAACTCAGGGCCGGTCTGCACCACCTTTTTCACCGTGCAACGGTCTATCGAGCGCAAAATGCCAATGCGGTCTTTTTCAGAGATATCCGCAGGCAACCCAATCTGTATCTTGAAAATCTGCTTATAGCGGTCTTCCGGGTCGACAATATTGTTGTGCGACAAGCGGATGTTTTCAGTCGGAATATTGCGTGTGCTGCAATACAGCTTCACAAAATACGCCGCACACAGCGCAGACGAAGCCAAAAAGTAATCAAACGGCCCCGGCGCCGAGCCATCGCCCTTGTAGCGGATAGGCTGGTCGGCAATCACCGTGAAGTCATCAAACTTGGCTTCAAGGCGGAGCTTATCGAGAAAATTGACTTTAACTTCCATGGGGGGATTCCGAAAATGACGTTTGAGCGAAAACCGCTATTATCCCTCACAACATTCAGGCGACCTAATTTAGCAGCAGCGCTGATTGCTTACTTTGCTACAAACTTAAGTCGAATAGAGAGTGAAACTTTGCTAGCCCCGCCGTTGAAACACTGAGTCCAGATGCTTGAAGCAAGTGTGCAGACCCGTAAAACGGTCAGCACTCGCGTCTCGTAAAGTGAAGTCAAAACAATTAAGTTTGTGTGCTATTCTTTAACGAATAAAACTACATTTTTCAGGGGTTACGACCATGGCTGCTGATGACAGAAAATTCATCATGCTGACAGATTATCTGCATGAACCTGTCATCCATTATGATAGAGATTGCAAGCGCACTTATCTCAATCCAGCCGCAATAAAACTGATTGGTGAACCTGCTAAAGATCTTCAAGGCAAAACACCCAGCTCGCTCAGACCCTCCTCCGTCGCTTTACAACACTACCAAGAAAAAATCCGCGGCGTCATAGAAACAGGCACGGATATCGAGTTTGATTTTTTTCTAGACCGGCTGCCTGATGGTCCGAATGTCCATACCAAGGTGCTCAGAATTCATGCCGTCCCCGAGCTGGATAGTGATAACAACGTGGTGGGCGCCCTTGCGATTGCCCATGACATCACGGCACTCAAGTTAAGTGAAAAACGTTTACGCGCGCTGATTGAAAACCATCCCGACCATATTACCCGCTTTGACCAGCATGCCAGATACAGCTACGTCAGCCCTTCTTTCACAGCATTGTTTGGCATAGAGGAATCCACGCTGCTGGGTAAGACCCTGCTTGAATCTGATCTGATTGCCACGCCAGCAGAACGCAAAAAAATTCACCACGCGATTTTGCAAACTCTAGAGCAAGAAACCGCTTGCACCATTGAGAGCCACTGGCCGCATGACCGCGTCATAGAGCTCCGTCTTGTCCAGGAAAAAGATGCCATCGGCGAGGTATCGGGGGTGCTTTGCATCTTGCGTGATATCACCCAACAAAAGCAGTCCGAAAAAGCAATGCTGACACTCAATCGCTCACTGCGTTTGTTGAGTAGCGGTAACCAGATGCTCATTCATGCAGAAAATGAACAGCACCTGCTCAACGACATTTGCCAGTTGGTGATTGACTCTGGGGGCTATCCGCTGGCCTGGGTGGGTTATCCCAACTATGGCAGCTACCAACCCTTGCGTATTGCCGCAATGGCCGGCCAAACGCTGGCGAAAACGATGGCGCTTGAGCAGCAAACCCCGGAAATCAGCCTGGCCGTAAAAGCCTTTCAATCCGAGCGTGTAGAGATTATTCAGGACTACCCCAATGCAGCCCGTTTGAATAATTTGGGCGACCTCGCCAGCCTGGAAGGCCTGCTTTCATGCATCGCCTTGCCACTCAAAGTGGCAAAACAGACCATAGGCGTGATCACGATCTACGCCTCCCGCACCTATGCATTTTCTGCTGAAGAAGTCACCCTGCTCGATGAACTCGCCAATGACCTGGCGTTTGGCATTCAGTCCCTGCGTATCCGTGCCGAACATCGGGACGCAGAAACAAAACTGGAATATCTGGCCCACCATGACCCACTGACCGGCCTCCCTAACCGCCTGTTACTGCGCAAACGTTTTGAACAGTTTATCCATCAAGCCAACAAGCGCGAATACGGCCTCGCCATGCTGTTTCTTGATATGGACAACTTCAAAGAGATCAACGACAGCTTTGGTCATGCCATAGGCGATGCGCTGCTAAAAGAGGTGGTCAGGCGCCTCGAACGTATGCTGTCTGAGGGTTGTATGCTCAGCCGCGAGGGCGGTGACGAATTTGTGCTGCTTATTAACAATGCCCAAGCGCCCGATATCGTGACTCAAACCGCACAGCAAATTCTTAACGCCATGCAAGAGCCGTTTGAGGTCAGCGGTAATACCCTGCATGCGTCTTTCAGCATAGGCATCAGCCTCTATCCGCACGATGGCAAAGACTTTGAAACCCTACGCAAAAACGCCGATGCCGCCTTGTATCTGGCAAAAGATTGTGGCCGCAATACCTACCGCTTTTTTGTCACCCAGATGAATGCCGACGCGCAAAAGCGCATGCGTATTCAAACAGACCTGCACACTGCACTTAAAAATAATGAGTTTTTACTGCACTACCAGCCACAAATACGCCTATCTGATGGCCGCATCAGTGGCATTGAAGCCTTAATCCGCTGGCAAAATGCAGATGGGCAGATGCTCCCGCCAAGCGAGTTCATACCTATCGCAGAACAAAGCGGGCTGATTATCCAAATGGGTCAGTGGGTGTTGCGGGAAGCCTGCCGGCAACTGGCCGCATGGCACCAGCGAGGGCAAACCCAACTGGTGGTGGCGGTCAACTTATCCTCACACCAGTTCCGGCATGGCAATATTGTAGAAACCATCAGCGCTGCACTGCATGATTTCGGCCTGCCCCCGCAATGCCTGGAGCTCGAACTGACAGAATCTATCCTGATCCAGGACACAGAATCCGTCATCAGCACCCTGCACACGCTAAAACACATCGGGGTCAAACTAGCCATTGATGACTTTGGTACCGGCTATTCCAGCCTGTCTTATCTTAAACGCCTGTCCGTCGACAAACTCAAGATTGATAAATCCTTCATCCGTGACCTTCACAAAGACCAGGACAGTGCTGAAATTGTCCGTGCGATCATCCAACTTGGGCACATTTTGCAACTCACGGTGATTGCAGAAGGGGTAGAGACTGAGCAGCAACTGGCTTTTCTCAACGACAGTCATTGCGACGAAATACAGGGATATCTGTTTAGCCGCCCGGTCGCCGCAGAAAACATACCTGGGATACTTGCTCAAATAGGCATGACGGCCTAATTCAGAAAGTAATCAATGAAAATAGCGAAGGACTTTGAATGAAAAATACATCGACCACCCCGCCATCTTTCTCAAAATCAGTCAAAGACGCTAAAAAACCCGCCGAGATTTTTAGCGCGCGGCAACAACAGGCAGACTATGAAAAGTTAGATGTGATTATGAATAGATCAGGTGGTCAAGCGCCGATTAAAGGCGATGTGATTGAAGAATGAATTTACTTAAGGTTTTGGCAAAAGACCAGATTATTCTTGCATTTGCTAATGCCGTCTAATTTGCCCCGACATCACATACAAAACCCCAGCGCCCTTCTTTTATATTCACGTATGGCCCAGTGACTGTTGCAAGAAAATACACGGCACGCTTTGGTTGATATTTAAAAGTGAAACTAAAGTCAGTAGCATTTTCTTCGTTTACCCCATATGTTCCAATCAAACTTGTAGAGTCTGCTCCTATAAACTCTTTCCTAATGAGTAACTTTTTATTCTTATCCCCAAAAGGTGAGAAATAATTTTGACGTAAGTGCTGATCAAGAACTTCCTTCTTAAAATCTGCCTCTACTTTTTTGAGGTGTAGTTCTGAGAGATCCCCATCAAAGGTAATACGGCAAAGTATCGATTTATCATTTAACTCAAAATCAACCGAAAGTTTATTGATAAATCGATATGCCGCTTTCTGTATTGTTTCAACAGAATAAACACGCTCATCAAATGTGAGCGTTGTTGTAGTCTTACTCACTTAATAACCAGATGAGTGTGAACGATGCGAGGAATGTGAGCTATGCGACGAATGAGAGTAGTGATCAGCGTAAAAAATACCGTCACTATTAGGTTTAAGAATAAACTTCAATGCGCTCTTATCACTAAAGTCGAACTTATTGATTTCTGCGGTCTCAATTTCAAGTAACTTAGACTTTTCCTGATTATCAATTGAAACGCTATCGATGGAGTTTGCGTGCGCTTGAGTTGCGGTTAATGCGTTCGCCAATACAGCCAAAGGCAAAAGATATTTTCTTTTATTCATATTAGCCTCCCACGTTAATTAATAATATTTTTAAAAAATTTAGCATGTACGCCACATAAACGTCCACAGCGACGAACTCAACAAGAATTAAAATATTGTAAATTTATGAATTTAAAAATTAACGTGAAAAATAACTATCAACATTATTGACCAACAGATTATTTAAACTAATCAATGACGCTTTTGATCAATAAATCGGAAGTTTGGGTAGCGCTGGATATCAAAACTCACCCAAACTACCGCTTCTCATAAACCGGCTCCACACCCAGTTTTTTAATTCTTTTCCTAAATGGCTTAAACGCGCCAGACTTGAGCGAAACAATAAACAAATGGATGGGAAATTCTTTGCTGACCAAGCGCTCGATGACTTTTTTCGAGGGGTCGGTGAGTGAAAAAGTGGGCATTTCAAAAGCGAGCAAATAGTCGCCCTTGGTGTTGTCGGCATCTAACACGCGCTTGAGTAAATAGACCCTTTTAATATCTTTGGCGTCGCTGGCGATGACGGCCCGGATTTGTTGCACGGTGGCATCATCGAG
The DNA here is from genome assembly GCF_046766015.1 of Methylophilus sp. 3sh_L. NCBI lineage: Bacteria > Pseudomonadati > Pseudomonadota > Betaproteobacteria > Nitrosomonadales > Methylophilaceae > Methylophilus > Methylophilus sp. 3sh_L. The sequence continues at coordinate 219,695 of NZ_JBKOUF010000002.1, read as the reverse complement.
GTCGTGTTGTGCCAGCGTAGCGGCTGGGGTTAAGGTGGAGAGCTCCTGGTGGATGGCTTGCAACTTGTTGGCGCGGGCTTGGTAGCGTTGCAGGTATTCATCGGCACGGGACGGGTTTTTGGCAGCGTAGTAATGGTAGGCTTGCTCGCAGGCGGCGAGGATGGCGGATTCGTCTTGCGCCATGACGTACTCTAAATCGTCAATGCCGGTTTCATCATCGTCGAGGAGTTTGTACACCCCGACTCTATAGCGGCCTTGCAAATGCTCAGGGTGTTGCTGCACAAAGGCTTCAATGGCGGCGCGTTGCGGTTCGTCTGGCGTCAGGTCTTCTTTAATGGCAATGACTTGCCATTGCTCGTCGGCACTCAGCGTTTCTTTGGCGAGCAGTTCATTCAAGATGGCGGTTTGCGCCTGGATATCCTGATGGCGTGCGCTCCAGTTTTGTTCGATGCTGGACTGCCATTCTTGATCAAGCTTGTGGGTGAAGTGTGGCAGCTCGGCGCCAAGCCAGGCATCGGCGGCGGAGGTGCTGTTGTCTGCGCGTGGCAGGGTTTTCAGGGTCTCAAGTTCCACACCTATGGCTTTCAGGCGATCTTTGATGGCGGGATGCGTGTCGAGATGGTTGGTCTCGTAGGTGTAGGCGAGGTCTATGTAACGATTCAGGGTGTCTGGTTCTAGCGTTTGGTTGACGATAGATTGCCAAACGGCGCTTTTGTCTTGCATGGGCGTGGGCTCAGTAGCAACGCGTTGCTGGATGTGCGCATGCAGGCATTCTTTTTCAAGCTGGTAGAGCACGTGCACGCGTAACAAGGCGCTGGCGGTGTTTTCTACCCCGGCGATTTTGACCGAGACATGGTCGGCCTGATACTCATTTTTGCGCGCCAATACAAAGCTGTAGGCATTGAAATAAGGCGCATACCAGCCAAACATTTTGGCTACATAGCGCGAGCCCCAGTCACGCCAGCCACTGGCCATGTCGTGCAGGCGCGCCCAGGTGGAGCGCAAGCGGTAAATAAAGCCGGACCAACGGCTATGGTCGCCAGACAGGTGCCCATACTCATGCGCGATCACTGCCATCGCCTCGCCTTCGGTGAGGCCTTGCAACAGCGGCAGGCCCAGCATCAGGTAATTGGTTTCCCAGCCAAACAGGCCAAAGCGCGGATATTGAATAATCGCCGCATTGATATCGTGAGTGAGCAACACATGGCTGATTTTGGGGCCTGCGAGCGCAGTTTCGAGTGACTTGATTTTTTGCCACAGCGCAGGCGCTTGGGCGGGCGTGAGCTCGGTGCCCACTGGCTTATCAAAACGGCTGAACAAGACTTTGAAAGAGGCTTTAAGCATCAAGAAGGCGGGCAAGATCATCAAAATGAGCAATTTGCCCAGCTTGAGCAGGATGAGTAGCACTGCACCACCAGCAACAAAGGTCAGCGCGACCAAGCCGATGAGTAAGGCCAACGGGATCAAGGCCATCAAGATGGCAAATCCCAGAATCAAAAAGCCGAGCAGGCTCACGAGGATGACGCGGACAAAATAAGTACTGTAATTTTGCTCGGCCAGCCTTTCGGACCGCGTAATCAGGTTCTCTAAAGATGTTTCACGCATGCGCTACCAACCCCTTTACACCAAAGCTAACATCCGGCCTGTCATGACCGAATGACGATGAGGAAATCGTTGCACGCCAAGTTTTGTTGTATGCGTTTAATCACGGTGGATCAAACAGTCTGGCGCGCTATTTTTTAATGATTGTAAATGATGAGCTATTTTTTAAAAGGATTTTTTAATGCAGGCCAGAACAGCATCAGCCTTGCACTCAGCAGATGGATATCACGCTGCTGAGTGCAGCCTAACAATAGGTCGCTACACCATGATTAAAGCGACCGGGTAGCCGCCGAGCTGGCGATCTGCCGTCATTAACGTCACCCCTTCGACCTGCGTCTGCGCAAGCAACATGCGATCAAAGGGGTCTTTATGCACCTCTGGCAAGGTGGCGACGCTCATGGCATGGCTGCTATTGATCGCGATCTCCTCAAAACCGTTCTCCAGCAAGTTACGCCGCAATACGGCCAAGTCCACTTTAAAATCCGCCCGGCCCAGGGTGTTCTTGATGGAAATTTCCCACAGACTGGCGCTGCTGAAGTAGAGTTGATTGCCTGTATCTTCAATGAGGGCTTTTGCTTTGCTTGGCAGCTGCTCAGCCCCCGCCGCTGCCCAAAGCAAAATATGGGTATCGAGTAACAGCTTCATCTTACTCGAGGCCAAACAGGGTTGAAATTTCGGCTTTGCCCATCTCGTCAAAATCGGCGGGCACCTGAATTTGACCTTGCATAAAGCCAATACGCTTAATTGCGGGCGGCTCAGTCGCCTCTAGCCGGGTGACTTTTACCAGCGGCTTACCCGCTTTGGCAATAATGAAAGACTCCCCATTGACAGCCTGATCCACCAGTTTAGAGAGTTGTGTTTTTGCCTCGTGAATATTGATAATTTGCATGATGCCCAACTTAAACTAAGTTTAGTTAGTTTAGTTTAAACAGAAGGGAGATTGGAGTAAAGACTTTCGGACTCCAGCACAGCTTTTTATGAGCTGTTATGGGACGTCATGTGGCTAAGCATACAATACGTGAACAGATACTCACTGAACTTCTTTATAGCGAGCAACTTGAGTTTGCGTAAATAGTTTAGGCGAACTCAACGCACCTCTAACAGCACTTCTGGATGTTTATGCGCAATGCGCATCAAGGTTTGCGCCGCACCTGAAGGTTTAATCCGCCCCTGCTCCCAGGCTTGCAAAGTGCGAACGGATACCCCTAGCAATTGAGCAAACTCGCTTTGCGACAACCCCACCTGGTTGCGTGCTGAAACCACAAATGAAACGTCTACCTGCGTGCTACGCGCGACCTTGCCAGCTTTAAGCTCTTTGACTGATGTCAGCAAGTCTGCCTTGAATTGCGCCATCTCTTGATCAACTTTAGTCATTGATGAACTCCTGTTTTAAAACACTCAAGAAGTCACTGGGGAGATTGTCAAACTTGGCTTTTGCATACACGATCAGCAAGCCAATTGGCAAACTCAACGCGCCCTTCTTCCCTACATACATTTCTGCATACTTGATAATGACACTGGTCTCAATAATAGCGAGCATCAACTATACCCTTAAATGGTATAAAAATAAGCCGTCTACAAACAGGCGATACCAATTTGTTAGCCATTGTGAATATATAGCATTGCCTATTGAGATATGCGTCCAATCTTGGAGCTAAAAAGTTCAACTTAGGCACTAAATTTTAGGTGTTTTATGCAAATAGCCCCTTAAAGTATTGAATTGAATCACTTATCTACCGCTTAGCGGTGTATACATCAGCAAAAAACTCTGTTATGGTGTTTATAACTAAAAGAATTACGATGTTTTACAACGCATTGTTCCCGGGGTGGGTAAATTCGATTATGGCTAAAAGATCTGGAAAATATTTGTACTCCATACGTAGCGCCAATGGGGTGTTGGTAGAAAATCTACAGGTGTACGGCAAATCCCGCGCCGAAGCCGATGAGAAAATTCGCCAGATGTATTGGCGCTGCGAAATTTTGAGTTGCAAGCTGGTCGCGGACTTAGATACACGTGCGCCCAACCTCAAAATGCAATGGGTGCGACCGGCCCCACGTGCAGCGGGCTAGTGCATGAGCTGATTCCCCATCAGAAGCGATTTCAGGCAAACTATAAAAAAGGCGCGATAAAGATTCGCGCCTTTTTTATTATTGATGTCATTTAAAACGGTAAGCCCTGAAACTTAAAACAAGGACAAGTTGCTGGCAGTAGAAACCGGCCTGGGGATACGTCTTCTGGCCAGCTTTTTTACGCGGCTATCCAGCGTGGGCAAGTCATCATCAAACAGTGAGCCTTGGGCTGGGAACAGCTCTTCTTGTGCCTGGAACACTTGCAGCTCTGGCCGCAGCTCACAATCGAGACGGATATCGGATTTGGGGACACAGCAACAGGGCAGGATTTCGTCGCTGGCAATAAAAGCGAGCGGTTGCTCCAGATATTCGACCTCACCATCGAGCAGGCGCACGCGGCAGGCACCACAATAGCCCCCGCGGCATTGGTACTCGACCTCGTGCCCGGTGCGCTCCAGCCCTTCCAGCAAGGTTTCATGCGGGATCAGGCTAAAGCGGGTATGTTGGCTGCGTATGCTGATCACGTTAAAAATGACTTATTAAAACAAATAGCGAAACAATCAATAAATGAGCGAGCGGGATAAAGTGCAAGGCGCCCAGAGGGCAAATCCGCGTCACACCGCCATTTGCCCGCGCAGCCATTTATATTACAACTCAAAGTCGTTGAGATCGTCAGCCGATACTTCCGAATCAATCTGACCAATCAGATAAGAACTTAATTCTACTTCTTGTGGGGCGACCTGCACAGTGTCGGACGCCAGCCAGGTGTTGATCCATGGAATCGGGTTGTTTTTGGCGTTGGGGAACGCAGGTGGCAACCCAACCGAGCCCATACGGCTGTTGGTGATGTATTCCACGTATTGACACAAAATATCTTTGTTCAGGCCGATCATGGAGCCATCTTTAAACAGGTATTCTGCCCACTGTTTTTCTTGCTCGGCGGCAGCTTTAAACATCTCAAAGCATTCGTCGTGCAGTTCTGCAGCAATCTCGGCAAATTCGGCGTCATCCTGGCCGGAGCGCATGATGTTAAGCATATGCTGGGTGCCGGTGAGGTGTAGCGCTTCGTCACGCGCAATCAGGCGGATGATCTTGGCGTTGCCTTCCATCACCTTGCGCTCGGCAAAAGCAAACGAACAGGCAAAGCTGACGTAAAAACGGATCGCTTCGAGAATATTCACGTTCATCAGGCAGCGGTACAGCAGCTTTTTGAGCGCGCGCTTGTTGACCACTTTAGTCTCGCCATTGATGACATGATTACCCTCGCCCAGCTGCGAGTACAGCATGGTTTGCTGGATCAGCTCATCGTAATAATGGGCGATATCCGAGGCGCGTGCAGTGATGTTTTCATTGCGCACGATGTCATCAAACATCACCGAGGGATCATTAACGATATTGCGGATGATGTGGGTGTATGAACGCGAGTGTATGGTCTCGGAAAACGCCCAGGTCTCAATCCAGGTTTCCAGCTCAGGCAGTGACACCAGCGGCAGCAAAGCGACGTTAGGGCTACGGCCCTGGATCGAGTCGAGCAAGGTCTGGTATTTGAGGTTGCTGATAAAAATATGTTTCTCGTGCTCTGGCAAACCCTGGTAGTCAGCACGGTCCTGCGAGACATCGACTTCTTCTGGACGCCAGAAGAAGGAAAGCTGCTTCTCGATCAGCTTCTCGAAGACAGGATATTTCTGCTGGTCGTAGCGCGCCACATTGACGGGCTGGCCGAAGAACATGGGTTCTTTTAACTGGTCGTTGTCGGTTTTGGTGAAGATGCTGTAGGCCATCTTGTGTTCCTTGAGTGATAAGTGGCTGCGCGGGCGAATTACTGCGTTACGCGGTACTCCTAACCTCGCCGTACTATTTGTACTGTCTCGGTTCGTGCGTTCCGTGCGCCTTGTACTTCATCCCGCTCGCTCACTTATTGCTATTTCTTTTGTTCATTTACCCCAAACGCATAGGCACGCGCGTATGCGTTTTTACTTCTTAAATCTTACATGCTCCGCTCGCACACCCATCATCCTCTGCTTCCGTACCCCCCTCAGTCGCTCCATCGCGGGTGTTGTGGTAGTACAGCGTTTTAACGCCGAGTTTGTAGGCTTGCAGCAGGTCTTTGAGCAGTTGTTTCATCGGCACGCGGCCACCTTCAAAACGCGCAGGGTCGTAGTTGGTGTTGGCGGAAATCGATTGGTCCACAAACTTCTGCATAATACCCACCAGCTTGAGGTAACCGTCATTGCTGGGGATGCGCCACAACAATTGGTATTGGTTACGCAGGCGTTCAATCTCAGGCACCACTTGGCGCAGGATGCCGTCTTTGGACTGTTTGACCGAAACCAGGCCACGCGGTGGCTCAATGCCGTTGGTGGCGTTGGCGATCTGGCTGGAGGTTTCTGATGGCATCAAGGCGGTCAGTGTTGAGTTACGCAGGCCATCTTTTTGAATTTCTTGACGCAGACTTTCCCAATCCAGATGCAGTGGCTCGCTGCACACGGCGTCGAGGTCTTTTTTGTAGGTATCAATCGGCAAAATGCCTTTGGCATAAGTGGTCTCGTTAAACGCACCACAGGCACCAAACTCGCGTGACAGCTGTACGGAAGCTTTGAGTAAATAGTATTGAATCGCTTCAAACGTGCGGTGGGTCAGTCCCAGCGCAGCATCGTCAGTATAGCTGGTGCCATTTTTGGCTAAGTAATAAGCGTAGTTGATGACGCCCACGCCCAATGAACGGCGCTTGTTGGTGGCGTTGAGGGCTGCTTTGACCGGGTAATCCTGATACTCGAGCAAGGCATCCAGGGCGCGAACCACCAGGTCAGCCAGGCCTTCAAGCTCGTCCAGCGATTCCAGCGCGCCAAGGTTAAACGCGGACAAAGTACACAGCGCGATTTCGCCTTCTTCATCATTGATGTCGTTCAATGGATGGGTCGGCAGCGCGATTTCCATACACAGGTTGGACTGGCGTACCGGTGCCACCGATGGGTCGAACGGGCTGTGCGTGTTGCAGTGGTCGACGTTCTGGATGTAGATACGCCCGGTACCGGCGCGCTCTTGCATCATGAGTGAAAATAAATCGACAGCTGGCAAGCTGCGCTTGCGGATGCTGTCATCGGCTTCGTATTGGGTGTACAGGCGCTCAAACGTATCCTGGTCGGCAAAGAAGGCGTCATACAGGCCGGGCACATCATGCGGCGAGAACAAGGTGATCTGCTCGCCTTTGATCAGGCGCTGGTACATCAGGCGGTTGATCTGCACGCCGTAGTCCAGGTGGCGCACACGGTTTTCTTCCACGCCACGGTTGTTTTTCAACACCAGCAGTGACTCGACTTCGAGGTGCCACAGTGGGTAGAACAAGGTCGCCGCCCCACCCCGCACACCGCCCTGTGAACAGGATTTCACGGCAGACTGGAACAGTTTGTAGAACGGCAGGCAGCCAGTATGTTGCGCTTCGCCACCACGGATTTCACTGCCCAGCGCGCGGATGCGGCCGGCATTGACGCCGATACCGGCGCGTTGCGAGACGTATTTCACAATGGCGCTGGAGGTGGCATTGATACTATCGAGGCTGTCGTCACACTCAATCAGCACGCAAGAACTGAACTGGCGCGTAGGCGTACGCACGCCCGACATAATCGGTGTAGGCAAGGAGATCTTGAAGGTGGAGACAGCATCGTAGAAGCGCTTGATCAGGTCCAGTCTGGCCTGCCCTTTGTAATTGGCAAACAGGCTCATCGCCACCAGGATGTACAGGAACTGCGGGCTCTCGTAGATTTTTTTGGTGACGCGGTTTTGCACCAAATATTTACCCTCAAGCTGCTTCACGGCGGCATAAGAGAAGTTCAGGTCACGCCAGTGGTCGATATACCCATTCAGCGTATCAAACTCGTCACGGCTGTAATCGCTCAGCAAATGTTTGTCGTATTTGCCGAGTTCGACCAGATTGGTGACGTGGTCAAACAAATGCGGCGGCTCAAACTGGCCATAGGCAATTTTGCGCAGGTGAAAAATATTCAGGCGTGCAGCCAGGTACTGGTAATCCGGGGTTTCTTCCGAGATCAAGTCAGCGGCGGACTTGATGATGGTCTCATGGATATCATCCGTGCGGATGCCATCATAAAACTGGATATGTGAACGGAGCTCCACCTGAGACACGGAGACATTGTTAAGGCCTTGTGCGGCCCAATCAATGACCCGATGAATCTTGTCGAGGTTAATCGGTTCCTTGCGGCCATCACGTTTCGTGGCTTGCATGGATTCGTATTGTGTCATGGTGGCTCCCAGTGCTGGCGGCGGAACGGACACGGCACTGGCTGCGGGCGCATTTTTTCTGGCAAAAGCGTGCCCGTTGCCGAGCTATTCAAGAAAAAACCTGCACCCGTTCAAAGACCAGACATGCAATCAGTACAAGACTCATTGCATCTGCCGAGGACACCCCGCCTCAAACGTTAACAAGAAAAAATCACGGCAGGTCTCCTGGCTCTCAGGTCATGATTGTTTGCCTTGGCCTTCCCGAATCGCTTCAGTGGCGAGCAAAGCAGCAAACAACTCGCTGATTACAGTTGCGGGGGCAGCTCTGGCTTGATCATGGAAGACACCATCACGCACCAGATTCCCTTTTAAAGACAGGCACTGATGAGTGCCCGTATACCGTATGGACGAGACTATAAATCAATATATACGCATTTTCAACACACAAAAACACAATATATTGTTATCCATAACTAAGTGATTGTTTTACCAGAATATATTTTTTCAGGCACCTGAACGGTGCCATTTTTTGCGTTGCAGGGTTTTTACCACCTTGCTCGATTGGCGCTTTCTACTCCAGATCAGCACGCCCGTGACGGTAATCATCACCAACGAGAGGCCAGTCACACAGACAAATATACGGTAAGGCAAGCCAAACACTTGTGCCATGTGCAAGGCCCCTATCCAATTGCTGAAAGTATTGCCTGACTGGTCCTGGGTGGGCAGCCAGTGGCCTTTGATTTCACCGGTATAGGCATCAATGGCAATGGCGGTATTGCCACGGTCTTGCCGCAAATCGGCCGAGCTATGCACAAAATACTGGTACACGCCGCGCTCGCGGTCCAGACGCAAACGGTCTTCGTAATCAATCTGCAGGTGATGGCTTTGTGCAAAGCCTTGCATGGCTTGCTGCGCCAACTGGTGAGCTTGCGGCCAGGGCATGGGCAGGCTGGTCAGCGGTTGTGGCAATTTGGGGATGCTGCGCCAGGACAGATCAAATGGCATCAGCTTGGTCATGACCGGCAAATAAACTTGCTCGCGCAAGTTGAACATGACACTGGACCAGGCGAAGATCAGCAATACGCTGCATAGCCAGAGCCCAACCGCACGGTGCAGGTCAAAGTTGATACGGGTGCCTGAGGCTTGCCATTTGACCAGCCAGGCCGGTTTCCAGCGTTGCCAGTAACTGCTTTTGGATTGTGGCTGCCGCCGGGGCAAGGTGAGGAAAAACGCCACAATGGTATCCAGCGTCCACAGCACGGCGACAATGCCCATGATGAGGCGGCCGCTGACACCGGGCAAGGCCAGCGAATAATGCAGTTTGTACAAAAATGGCAACAGCGTCTCGCGCTGGAACGGCCCTGCCGTAGATAAACGCGAGCCGAGCACCTGCCCGGATTGCGGGTCGATAAAGAGCTGGTCAGCATGGAGACTGGCTTGCGGGTCGACCGGCGTCAGGCGGAATTGGACCGCCTCGCCATGGTGGGCAGCCTGCGCGTTTTGCGGCAATTTGAATTGCAACTCATCGACGCGGGTATTGGCCGGGGCCTGTTGCTGCGCCCGCACTTGCAGCTGATACGGGTCCAGCATGGGCTGGCCCGCTTGCCATGCCGGTTGAAACAGGTGCGGATTCAACCACGCATCCAGCTCATCCTGAAAAGTGATGATGGCGCCGGTGAAGCCAGCAATGACCAAAAAAGCGGCCATCGCCAGGCCTACCCAGCGATGCCAAACCACAAGTGCGTTTCTCGTTACCATTGGAAATTTAAATTGGCCATGACATTACGGCGGTAGCCCCATTTGCAACCGTCGCCACTGTATGCACAATTGGCCACATACTCCTTATCAAACAAATTACTGGCATTGAGTGCAAATTGCCAGCCTTTCCAGCCTGTGCCCAGCTGGGATAAATCATAACGGACCGCCAAGTCTACCAGGGTATAAGACGGCAGCTTGAAGGTGTTTGCATCGTTACCGAAACGGCTACCGGTGTAACGCACACCGCCGCCGACCACCACGCCGGGCAGCCATTGCCCAGGCAAGCGGTAATCGGTCCATAATGCGGCGGTATGGTGCGGTACATGGTTAGGGTCTTTGCCTTGGAACGGCACCCCCTGCAAGCTATTATTGCTGCGCGTGATTTCAGGCAGCATATAAGTATAACTGCCAATCAGCGACCAGGCGTCCCACTGGGTTTTGGCCTCAAGCTCCAGCCCGCGGGTACGCACCTCTCCATTCTGCAGATTAAACAAAGGATGCTGCAGGTCAGTCGTGGTCACATTCTGGCGGCACAAATCAAATACAACGGCACTTAATAGCGTCTGACTGTCTTTCGGCTGGTAGCGGATGCCCAGTTCATATTGTTTGCCGGTTTCAGGGGCGAAGGCCTTGCCATCAAACATGGTGCCGATCACGGGTAAAAAGGATTCCGTATAACTAGCATAAGGTGCCAGGCCATTCTCTGCCAGGTAAACCAGGCCACCGCGCCAGGTTTCTGCCTGATCGCGTTGCGACGAGGAAGCTGCTGGGCTCAGCACATTATTTGTTTGCATTCGCGTGTGGTCCTGACGAACCCCGAGAGTCGCCACCCATTGGCGGTCAATTTTTACTTGGTCCTGCAAGTAAATCCCGGTTTGGCGTTGCTGTTGCTTCAAATTGGCTGACAGCACCAGATTCACCGGCGTCACGCCATATACCGGCGTATACAAATCCAGCGGACTCGCCGTCCCTGATGTACGCAGCACATGGTTATCCAGACGCTGGTTATCTATCCCCGCCAGCACCGTATGCTCGAACATGCCATGCGTCCAGTGACCTTGCAGATGCGTATCCACCACCACATTGTCGACATTTTCATCGGTGCCCATCGCTGCCCGGTTAATGCTGCGCTGGTCTGCGCGCAAGCTCACCAAATAGGTTGAAATGGCATCAGTGCGCAGTTGCTGGTAGCGCAGGTTTTGGCGCAGGGTCAAATGCTCATTAAACGCATGTTCAAACTGGTAGCCCACCGAATACCGCTCTTGCAGGTATTTATCCAGACCTGGCTCACCCACATACCGGCTGGTGGAAATTTTGCCAAACGGGCTGCTAACCAGCGTGCCAACCCGCGGCAATGCCTGGTAGCCCTGTCCACGGTCATTTTTCTGGTAATCGGTCAGCAAGGTCAGCTGGGTCGCGTCCGAAGGCCGCCAGGTCAATGAAGGCGCCAGATAGACGCGGTCGTCAGTGACACGGTCGATCTGCGTATCGCTTTTTTGCACCAAGCCCACCAGGCGGTAAGACCACACGCCCTCATCATCCAGCCATTGGCTGACATCGCCACGCAGCTGTTGCCGGTCATACTGGCCCAAGGTCAACCCCAGCTCATGCAGCGGTTGATCCGTGGGCCGTTTGCTGACCAGGTTAACCAGCCCCCCCGGCGCGCCCTGGCCATACACAATGGAGGAAGGGCCGCGCAATAAATCAATGCGCTCAAGGCCGTAAGCTTCAACCACCGTACCGCCCTGATTATTAAATGCGTAATTACGCAAGCCATCGCGGAACTGGTCCCGGCCCAGGCTAAAGCCACGGATGCCGATATTGTCAGCGCGCGGGTCTGGCCCGTTTGCTTCGGACTGCACACCAGCGGTATAGCGCAAGGCATCCCCTACCGACTGCACGCCCTGTGCGTTCATCTGGTCACGCGTCACCACAGACAGCGATTGCGGCGTTTCGATCAGGGCGGTATCGGTTTTGGTCGCCGTCACGCTACGCTTGGCGACATAGCCTTTGACTGGGCCATTGGCGGGTTCTTGCGCGGTTTGCCCAGACACGCTGACTTCAGGCATTTCTTGCGGTTCGCTATGCGTATGTGGCACCACTGGCGCGGCTTTAGTCAGCGTATAGCCAGAGGCGGTGGTCTTTAACACCAGTCCACTGCCTGCCAGCAGTTTTTCCAGCGCCTGCCGTACGCTCAAATCGCCTTTCAGCGCAGGCGCTTGTTTGTGCTCAGTCAGCTCGGTTGAAAAAATAATGCTTTCGCCGGTCTGGTGGGCCAGGGCTTTAAGCGCTTTGTCTAACGGTTGTGCCGGCATATCAAGCTCAACAGCCTGCACAGTCAGGCTGGACAGCAAGGCGGCAAGCAAGGCGGAGTTGCGAGTAAATGACATCTTCTTCCCATTGAATAAATATGAATGACATGGGTATGTCGTGCCAGCCTTTGCCAATGTTGATGTCTTGTTGAAAATTTTTTTGCACCGTCATCACTTGCCAGCCATTTAAGCCTAAGCATTAACGCTGCCTGATCACGATTGTCGCTTCTGCCCGCTTTTCAACACGCACGGGCAATATCTCGGGCAACGCTGCCAGCAATGCATCAATGCCGTGGATGTCGTATTCCCCAGACAAGCGGTATTGCGCGGCACGCGCATCGGCGATAATGATCGGCCCGGCGTGATAGCGCTGCAACTCGGCAACCACCTCACTGAGGGGCTGCCCATCAAAGATTAACCGCCCTTGCTGCCAGGCGGTGACGGTTTCGGCATTAGCAGTTGTCGTTTCAGCGATAGCCGCCCCCGTGGTGGTCACTGACAAGTGTTGGGTGAGCCGCCGCTGTTCCTGCGCAGTGATCACATCCACACTGCCTTCGATCACCGTGACGGTGGCCCCCTGGGCGGTATTGCGGATGTTAAACACCGTGCCGATATCGCGGACCATCACCTGATTAGCAGCCACGGTAAAGGGCTGCCAGGCATGTTTGACGCTAAACAATGCCTCGCCTTGAACCAATCTGAACTGTCGCGAACGTAAATGCTGTTCAGCAATTAACAAGGTATTGGTATTCAGGCTGACGGTACTGCCGTCTTGCAACTGGAAGCTGGCAGACTGGCCAATAGCGGTTTGCATGGGCTGCGTAGACCACACCGGGTCGTACCAGACGACCGCGGCTAGCAGGCAGCACGCACTGCTTGCCAGGGCCTGCTTAAAGCGTCGCCGCTGCGTTTGCTGGATGGCCTCTTGCAACAAGGCCTCGCGGGATGGGAAATGCGCGCGCAGCGCTTCAGCATAGGGGGATAAGGCATCTTGCTGACCAGCCGGTTTGCCGGATGCAGGCAAGTTTTTATCCAGTGGCTTCATACGCCCTCCCACTGGCGCTGGATAGCCGCCATGGCCTTGTTAAAATGTTGCGTCACCATATTGCGCGAAATCCCTAGCGCATCGGCAATCTCCTGTTGCGGCATGTCATGCAGGCGGTGCAGCAAAAATACCTGCCGTTGCCGCGCGGGCAGCGCTTCTATAATGCGCTTCAAGGCTTCCAGGCGTTGCACAAAATGCAGCACCCGCTCGCCATCTACGTGATGTGATTGCGCTGCCGTCTGCTGGAGTTGATTGAGGTGGGTTTGTTGCGTCTGGTATTGCCGGTAACGGTCTATCGCCCGGTGCCGCGACAGCTGGCGCAAAAACGCCATGGGCGTCTGCACCGCCAGTTGTGGTGGCCGCTCCATAATTTCCAGGCAAACATCATGCACTACATCCCTGGCGAAATGCTGGTCGCCAAATCGGCGCCTGACATAGCTGACCAATTCATCATAGTGATAGACCAAGGCAACCACGAGTTTGGAGTGTTCGGAATGGAGCTGCACTGCACAACGGAGAAAGAATAAAAACCATATCTTAGCCGCTGCCCGCAAAAAATACAAATGAAAATCATTATCAATTAAAAGATAATTCTTAATCTCCTATTCACATGATAAAAAAGGGCCCTGCATGCGGGCCCTGGAAGTGAATGTGTCAGCGAATTGAGTACGCTGGTTAAAATGCAGCCTGCGCCCGTAATTGCTGCGCGGCAGAGACCATGTTGCGTAAGGCCGGAATCACTTCTGACCATTGGCGGGTTTTCAAGCCACAATCCGGGTTGACCCACAAGCGTTCGGCCGGAATGCGCGCCGCCGCTTTTTGCATTAAGGCCACCATCCGGTCAGGCTCTGGAATATTCGGCGAATGGATATCGTAAACCCCAGGCCCGATTTCATTCGGGTAGTTAAAGTCGTCAAACGCCTCCAGCAGCTCCATGTCCGAGCGCGAGGTTTCTATGGTGATCACGTCGGCATCCATGTCGGCAATCTCGGCAATAATGTCATTGAATTCCGAGTAACACATATGGGTGTGGATTTGCGTTTCATCTGCGACCCCGTTCGCCGTAATACGGAACGACGCCACCGCCCATTGCAGATACTTTTTCCAGTCCGACTTCCGCAGTGGCAAGCCCTCACGCAAGGCCGCCTCGTCAATCTGGATGATGCGGATACCGGCTTTTTCCAGGTCCAGCACCTCCTGGCGTATGGCCAGCGCCAACTGGTAGCATGACACTTCGCGCGGCTGGTCATCGCGCACAAACGACCAGTTCAGAATGGTCACCGGTCCAGTCAGCATCCCTTTCATCGGCTTGTTGGTCAGCGATTGTGCATATTCAATCCATTCCACCGTCATCGCTTGCGGGCGGCTGATATCGCCAAACAGGATAGGCGGTTTGACGCAACGCGAACCGTAGGACTGCACCCAGCCAAACTGGCTAAAGGCATAGCCTTCCAGTTGTTCGCCAAAATACTCCACCATGTCGTTGCGCTCTGCCTCGCCATGCACCAGCACATCCAAGCCCAATGCCTCCTGTTCACGCACGCTGCGCGCAATTTCGGCTTGCATCATAGCCTGGTAAGCGGCGTGGTCTAACTCGCCCGCCTTGAACTGGCGGCGCGCCTGGCGGATTTCTGCCGTCTGCGGAAACGAGCCGATGGTGGTGGTCGGAAATTTTGGCAGGTTGAACAAGGCAGCCTGTTTGGCGGCACGTTGAGGATAAACACTCTGGCGCTGCCCCAGTTGTGGCGTCAATGTTGCCAACGCCGCCTGCACGGCGGGATTGTGTACGCGCTTTGACAGGCGGCGTGCCTCAATCGCCACCTGATTCACAGCCAAGGCGACCTTCACCGCCTCCCGGCCATGATTGATCGCCGTGGCCAGCACCTGCAGCTCATCAAGTTTTTGTTTGGCAAACGCCAGCCATGACTTGATTTCGCTATCCAGCTTAAGCTCGCTGTCGATATCCACCGGGACATGCAATAACGAACAGGAAGGCGCCAGCCATAAGCGTTCTCCCAGGCGCTCAGCAATGGGCGTCAGCCAATCCAGCGTAGCATTCAAATCGGTTTTCCAGATATTGCGGCCATTAATCACACCCAGCGACAGCACCTTGTGCGCGGGCAACATCGCCAGCAAAGGCACAACTTCATGCCGGGCATTGATGGCGTCTATATGCAAGCCAGCCACCGGCAGGTTGGCCGCCAGGTATTGGTTATCCGCCAGCGGGCCAAAATAGGTCGCCAGCAGCAGCTTGACCCGGCTACTCTTGAGTTGATGATAAGCCAGGTTAAACGCATGCTGCCATTCCGCGCTCAGCTCAGTGACCAGCAACGGTTCGTCCACCTGCACCCATTGCACACCCTGCTGCGCCATGGTTTCCAGCAATTCGGCATACACATTGAGCAATTGCGGCAACAGTGCCAGCCGGTCAGAGTCATCTTTGGCCTTGCCTATGGCCAGATAAGTCACCGGGCCGATGATGACTGGCTTAGCTT
Source organism: Methylophilus sp. 3sh_L (assembly GCF_046766015.1). NCBI lineage: Bacteria > Pseudomonadati > Pseudomonadota > Betaproteobacteria > Nitrosomonadales > Methylophilaceae > Methylophilus > Methylophilus sp. 3sh_L. The sequence goes on along the minus strand of NZ_JBKOUF010000002.1, from coordinate 204,174 downwards.
GCACGCCCTGTGCGTGGGCTTCGGCCAATTGCTCAAGCAACCGCGTCGCATCGAGTTTGAACCTTGTGTCGGCCGTGAATTCCGGCACAATGTAGTGGTAGTTGGTATCAAACCATTTAGTCATCTCGCCGGCGGCCACGCCGCCGCAACACTGCGCATGCGCCTCAGCGGACTGCGCTGACTGTCCACGCGCGACACGGAAATAGTTATCCAGCGCATCGCCATGAAAATCCTGCACCCGTGCAGGCAAGTTGCCCAGCGTAAAGCTCATATCCAGCACTTGGTCATAAAAGGCAAAATCACCCACCGGGACTAAATCCAGCGCTGATTGCAATTGCCAGTGCTGCTGGCGCAAGTCTTTGCCCACCTGCTTGAGGGTGGCTAACGAAGACTGGCCTTTCCAGTAAGACTCCAGCGCAAACTTGAGCTCGCGCTGTGCGCCTATGCGCGGAAAACCGAGGTTGTGGGTCGTGATCATGATGGGTTCCTTAACAAATCAGAACCGGCATTCTAGAAAGCGCAATCCATGAAGTAAAATGGTATTATTTCAACAAACCATTAATTTAATTCATATATAGAGTCATGATAGAACGTATCCACCTGGCGATTATCCGTGAGGTCGAGCAACAAGGCTCACTCACCGCCGCGGCTGAAAAATTGTTCCTGACACAATCGGCGCTCAGTCATTCGATTAAAAAACTGGAGCAGCAATTGGGCACGGATATTTGGCTGCGTGAAGGCCGTAGCTTGCGCCTGACCCAGGCCGGACAATACCTGCTCGCCGTCGCTAACCGCTTGCTACCACAACTGGCGCTGGCTGAAGAGCGCCTGCGCCAATTTGCCCAAGGAGAACGCGGCACCCTGCGCATTGGCATGGAATGCCACCCCTGCTACCAATGGCTACTCAAAGTGGTCTCGCCCTACCTGGCCGACTGGCCGGATGTCGATGTGGACGTCAAACAGAAGTTCCAGTTTGGCGGCATCGGCGCGCTGTTTGGCTACGAGATCGACATGCTGGTCACGCCCGACCCCTTGTATAAACCCGGCCTGCTGTTTCAGCCGGTGTTTGATTACGAACAAGTGCTCGTCGTGCATCGTCAACATGCGCTCGCGCAAGCAGACTACGTGCGACCCGAGCAGCTCAGCAGCGAAACGCTGATCACCTACCCGGTAGACATAGACCGCCTCGATATTTACAACCAGTTTCTACAACCCGCCGGCATCCGTCCGCACCTGCATAAGCCCATAGAAACCACAGATATCATGCTGCAAATGGTCGCCAGTGGCCGCGGTGTCGCCGCCCTGCCACGCTGGTTGGTCGAGGAATATCAAACCCGGTTTGATGTGGTGCCGGTTAAGCTTGGTAAGCAAGGTATTGCCAAGCAGATTTACTTAGGGATTCGAGAAGCAGATATACAGATTGATTATGTACAGGCGTTTATTAGCTTGGCACAGACTTAATGCACCGGTACGGTTAGCCTTTTGATTGGTGGCTAACCCACACGAATCAGATGGCTCGCCCAAGGTGGTACGGTGGTGTACAAGGCATGGAAGCCGCTATTAAAGCTTCCAAAGTTAAATTGGTTACGCTGGGCAAGCAGCGCGAGCGAGCTTTTCGAAAACAGGCTGATATGGCCATTACGCGGGGAGGCATACCACCAGCTCAGCCGCTGGTTTGGATGAATATTACCGTCAGAGAGCAAGGTAGAAAATAGCACCAAGCCATCTCTAGCCAACAAGGATGACAGGTCAGACATCAGGGCCCATACATCGGGCACATGTTCAAACACCTCAAACGCGGTGATGAGCTCAAACTGCCCCAGCGATGCAAGGTCTGTGTGCTTATCGACAAAGGGATCATATGAAGCAGAGTGCCAACCAGCCGCTGACAGTTGCCGTGAGAGTAAGCCATTGCCACCCCCATAATCCAGATGCCTCAGCGTAGGCGGAAATACCGGGAAGATTGAACGCAACACCTCAGCATTCGATTGAGGCCTGGTCTCAAGATAGTCCGGGTCTACCGCGCCATAATCCGCGTTGTAGATATATTCCTCAAACTGGCTTAAAGGCCATTGGTGCAACTCAGGCGCCCAGCAAAAGCCACAGTGATTGCACAGGCTGTAATAAACCGCATCGCCCGAAAGCGGCAGAAACTTACCGCGCTGCTCCTCGCAAGATTTGTTTAAATCCACCACATCCAGCAGCGTAGCCGCCGTGTTGCAGATTGGGCAAACCAAGTTTTCTTTGATCATCGGCAGATTCGCTTTCGAGGCGTTGTCAAAGGATTATCAGACATGTTGCGCGTGCAGTGCTTGGCGGTCAACAGGCCATGAAATCCGTGTTTTTAATAAGCGTCCTGGAAAGCAGTTGCCCCAAAACGGACTATTGTTAGTTGCCACTATATTGACGCATTTGCCAAGACACTGATTTTTCAAACTACCATACTTTTCAGGCATACATTCAGCCATCACCCAAAGCGTATCAATGACAAAATTGCGATCGGTCTATGATTTTTTGACGGATACTAAAGCATGCCACCACCTGCTAAATTTGCTATTTCCGGGTTCACGCTCGTAGAACTGCTAATCACCATTGCCATCCTGGCTATTTTGGCAGCCAGTGCCATGCCTCGCTTTGTCAATACTAACCAGTCTGCCATCAATTCATCGCTGCAAAGCATGAAAGGCGCGCTAACAGCCAACGCAAGTTTAATGCGGTCAAAATGCATCGTCACGGAAGGATGTGATGGGGATAACGTCTGGTATCTGGAAGATGGCGGCCAAACATTTCAAATGTGGCGGGGTTGGCCAGATGCAGGTGACAATCTCAATAATAACGAGCTCGATGTGCAAATCACTTACTCAGGCTTTACTGTCTCGATTGCCAATAGCCAAGAGCACATCTTCAAGCACAACTCTGCCAGTGACCCGAACAATTGCTATGTGAAATATACCGAGTCTCTCACCTACGGCACCCCACCCACTGTAAGTATCGTCAACTCAGGGTGTTAACGCTTTAGATTGAATCTTTGAGGTCATTGATCTTGATCGAGCCTCACAAGTCGCATGCTAGATTTGCATCAGCCGTCCAGTCTGTAGGGCGGACTCGTTTACAGTCCGCCGTATGTTCAATTCAAACATGCTTAATCTTTATAGCCCAATTCAGCTTCCATTCCACCACCCCACCCTGGTTCATAAACACTTTCTTTTACAAGCCTGTGAAAGGTCGAGTATGGCCAATCCTTTACTTCTTTAACCAAACCATGCTTGACTGGGTTGATATGAACATAATCCATATGGGCCTTGTAATCACGATCATTACGGATCAAATGCTCCCAATAACGTCTTTGCCAAACACCACGCTCACGCCTTAATTGGCGCACACCTGACAACCTCTCTGTCTTCGGCAAACCTCTTGAAAATAACATTTTAATCAGCATCCAGCGTATCGAAAAATTTGCATCATTCTCTGGTAACTCAATCACACAATGCATATGATCTGGCAGCAAAACCCATGCATGAATTTTAAATGGATGTGTTTGCTTGACTTTGGCTATCACTTCCCGCAACAGGCTGATATTGTCAACGAGACAATGATTATCTTTACGTTGCAAACAATTCACGGTAAAAAAATACGTTCCACCATTCCGCCAAGCGCGACGATATTCCATGAGTGTGTTGTGTTGCTTATCAACTAGGTATTTTTAGGCGTACCGCAAGCGGGTACGCCCTACAAATGCTGCTTTATAGCGTAAGTTGAGTAAAAAATGTGGCTTTAATCTCTGAAAGGTCTGGTATTGCTTTAGCTTGCCAACGCACGACTTTTATTGCTGCAGCTGTTAATGCTTTATCTTTTTTACTGTCCGCAATTTGTCTATCCAGTTTCTGATGAGTGCTGTCGTCCAATTCAATCACAGCAACCACTGACGCATCTTTTTTGCAGATCACAAAATCTGCACTCATGCGATTAATACGATTAGACCATGATTGATAATTGTGGCCTTTCTTAACACCTAAAAATCTGGAGAGTTGGACCTGAGCCAAAATGATGTGGTCTGGGAGCGCCTCAATCAGGCGGAAATATAAAATTTGCTCTGGTTGTGAAAGCGGCCTTTTTGCATAAAAAGGCCAAATATCATGCTCATTTGAATTAACTTGAAACGTTGTTTTCAACCATCCGACAATAGCGATAATCGCCACCAAAACTAACAGTAAAAAGGCAAAACTCATCATTTTGATTCTCCTGTTTTTTTAAGCTATCACCCATTTAATTGCTGCTCGGGTTTATTGGGGAAATTCTAATTTAACAATTATAAATATTTGTTAAATTTTTCCGATACTAAAATACAACCTTAATCGCGTCAACAGATAGCTTGAGCGAGGCAGGATTGCGAATTGAACCGTGAGAAAAACTGATTAGTTAAGGGATAGGGATAACGCTTTACGCACTGCAAACAGCAAATCTGATTGGATTAGAAAAGATCAAAATGCTGTTCCAAGTTGAACTTATGATTGATCATTAATGTGTTCGGCGTACCGCAAGCGGGTACGCCCTACGAGCTCTGCGCGTGAGCGAGCGTTGCGGTGAAAAATTTCGAGAATGACCATGGTACGGTCCATCACCTCGCAACCGACTTCAATTTCGAGGTTACGCGCCTGCGACGGCGAGATTTCATGGTCCACCAGCACCGCCTCAATATTCAGTGCCTCTGGATTAAACGCCAGCACCTCAGGGTCACCGGCCATACTGCGCACATAATCACGAATCTCTTCACGCTTACCCACGCCCAGATAGCCCGTGATATCAAAGCCTGCGCGCTTCTGCACAAAGGTGTGGACGATTTTGTAGCCCAGCGTTTTTGCCAGTTCACGCAGCTCATTCAGCGAAGCTTCAAACTCCATATCACTGACATTGGGCAGTTGCACGGCCGCCACAACGGCATGGCTGACGGGCTCTTTGACTTCACTTTGCATGAGGGAACGAAGCTTCTTGAATGGTAGAGGGCAGATAGTACCTGCAAATGCAGGAATCACCACTATGCGTGTTTAGAAATAGTCAATAAAGGCTATATAAATTCATGTAGCAATTATATAGAATCAAGCATCTCATCCGACTGTAAGCAGGCAGGGCATCAAGGGAATTTAACGAGAGTTAAAAAGCGCATCGTAAAGACTATAAAATTAAGCATTCGTAGAGGATTAATAATGAAAAAACAGCTATTCCTCCATTTGGTTTTGTTTTTTGCATCCATTTGGACTTCCAACTCGTTTTCTGAGGAGCTCTTTAATAACGGAGTACCCATCTTCGCAACAGATCGCTGCATCAGTGGCCCTTTACAGTGTGGAGAGTTTGATGGTCGAACATGGGTTGTATATGATGACTTTACTTTGTCGTCAAATAGTGTAGTCACAGGGTTTAGTAACTGGAATGGCTTTGGCAGTATATCTGACTATTTAAATACTAGTTGGAGCATTTGGTCCGATCTTCACTCTTCTCCAAGCTTGGAAGTAGAAGGAACATTGATAGCATCTGGCAACAACGTTGGGGAAATCAAATTGTCCAACGGATTCAATAAAGTAACTATTGATGGTATTAACGTCAATTTGGATGCTGGAATCTACTGGCTAGGTATTAGCCATACTTTAAAATCAGGTTCTAATCCATACACATATGTCGCATCAGACAGTCAGGCACCTGCTAATGGAATTCAATCTATTGGTACGGCACTCACTTTGATGTTTGGTTTAGAATCAGCATTTACAGTAAATGGCTATATAAAAAATGCCCCTCCACTTGCAGTACCTGAGCCTAGCAACTCTGCGCTACTACTGGTCAGTCTTGGAGTTTTAATTTTCACAGTGAATCGTAGAAAGTTTAAGCAGACTTGAACGAAACGTTTACTTTGTAGGATACCTGAAGGTGATTCTCAGGTTGACTAAATGCCTTGTAGACATACAAGGCATTTCTTTAATCTTCCAAACAATTTGCTGCACGAATAATCTCAGATTCGATTGATTATCTGTTTTTGATACTCGTTTGATTCCCAATCGATTTCATTTTTCGATAAGGCCAGATATATGCCGCCCCTCCGCTGATGCATAACTTTGAGTCCAGTAGAGGGTGGGCAAGGCTTTGCCCACGCGTAAACTGATTATCCGTCACCAAACGCTCCATCCACAAATCTAGCCCAACACCCCAATTTCCATCATAAACGCTCGCTTTAACATGTCGGTAAATGAGGTTTAGGGTCAGATTAAAATCAGTCCATTAGAGACCGTGGAGCTAACTGGAGCCGACAAACGTCTAGATTAAGGACGGGTTATGCCGACACCTGCCCCACTTTATGCACGCGCATTCACACCAACCGCCTAGCCTTGTTGCTTAAGCATGACATCTATCGCCACTTGTAGCCTCTTGGCTAAATCTGGATCGTTGTTAGAGCGGGCTCCTTCGATGCCCAACCGGGCTTTCTCAATAAAATTGATACGCGTGGTGTCTGTAGCCATATCAACTGGTTGACCAGTCGCCACCGAGACTTTCATAGTCATCCCCAGGAAAGGTGAACTCTCATCAAGTGACATTTTTCCGCTACGGATTTGCTCGTTCATCCAATCGAACATTTCTTTGCGCGTCATGCCAGTGAAGTCTGATTGTTTGGGGGAGGATGCTTCGGCAGTTGCCGCAGAGAGTGCTGACTTAAACGATGCGGCGATAGTTGCCGCCGACGGTGTCGATCCACTCTGGGTGGTGTAAAAGTGATTTGATTCCGTGTTTACCTTCATATAAGCCTCCTCTTGTTGACGATGGATAGCGGGCATGACGTAAAACTATGCATGATTGATGGTTTTTTGAGTGCATACTTTAGGAGCATGCTTAAAACCATCGACTTGTTATTAAATTTTAGACCATCCTAAAACACACATTTCAACACGTCAATCACGCCGTTTTAGCAGCCTAACTGCCGCCTAACGCTTTATATAAACCCACCTGATTCTGCAACGCTTGTTGTTGAATCTGCACAGCCTGCGATTGCGCATCCAACACGCTGCGTTGGGCATCGAGCAATTCAAGATAAGTCACCAGGCCTTGATCCAGTTTGCGCTTGACCAGTTGCAAACGGCTAGTTTCGAGAGTGTGCAAACGGTCTCTGGCAGCGCTTTCTTCGGCGATGGCGGTGCGCGTACTGAGCACATCCATGACTTCTTTAAATGCGGTCTGGATGGTTTTTTCGTAATTGACGACCTCGATATGCTGGCGGGCTTGGGCCAGGTTGAGGTTGGCTTTGTTGCGGCCGTAGTTAAAGATCGGGAGCACCAGTTGCGGGCTGAAGGCCCAGTAGTTGCTGCCTGTATCCGAGAACAATTTGGAGAAGTTTGAATTGACCAAACCGACATTGGTGGTGAGTTGCAGGCGTGGGTAAAACGCGGCTCTGGCAGCGCCAATATTGGCGTTGGCGGCTTTGAGCTGATGCTCGGCGGCACGGATATCGGCCCGTCTGGTGAGCAAGCTTGAAGGTATGCCGGGCGTGACGTCGACCAGTTTGAGGGCAGCGAGTGGTTTGACTGGCAGTGGCGTGCGGTGCGAGGTTTCGCCTAGCAGCAGATATAAGGCATTTTGCGTGGTGGCGAGCTGGCGCTGCCATTGCGCGCGTTGCGCTTGCACTTGCTCAACCTGGATTTGCGCGGCTTTGACATCCAGCACTTGATCCAGCCCGGCTTCAAAGCGACGCTGGGTGCGTTGCAGCGTTTGTTTGCGGTCATCCAGCGTTTGCTGGGCGAGCTTGAGCTGGTCGTTGATCGCTAAAAAATTGACGTATTGGGTGGCAATCTCGGTGATTAGCGTGGTTTGTACCGCTTGCCTGTTTTCGGTCACGGCAAGGTATTGCTCAAGGGCTGATTGCGACAAGCTTTTCACCCGGCCAAAAACGTCAATTTCGTACTCTGAAATACCGACGCCAATCCGGAACAATTTAGCCTCAAACGCCTGGCTGGAGCTGAACACGGTCCGGCTGCGGTCGTAATTGAGGTTACCTTGCACAGTGGGCAGGCGGTCTGCTTTTTGCACGCCATAAGTCGCTTGCGCCTCATCCATACGCAACACGGCAGTTTTGAGATCGCGGTTATGGTCTAGCCCGATCTGGATCAAGTGCTGCAAGTCAGCATCGGCAAAATAGGTTTGCCAGCTGAGTGGGGGCGCCTCAGTGACAGGCGTATTGGTCACGTTGTCAGTGGCTGGCTGGCCAGGGTAAGTTTCAGGTACGGGTGCAGTCGGCCTGAAATATTCGGGCACGAGCGAGCAACCACCCATCGCAAAGGCCACGGCAATAATGAGGGATATACGGCTAAACTTCATGAGATACCCTTTGCTTTGAGGCTGGCTGTTTCATCCAGCGGCCCACGACAATAAAAAACAGCGGCACAAAAAAGATGGCAAGCAAGGTGGCGGTAATGATGCCACCGAGCACGCTGGTGCCAATGGCGACTTGTGCGCCGGAGGCAGCACCGGTGGAAAACGCCAGCGGAATCACGCCGACGCCAAACGCGAGTGAGGTCATCACAATCGGCCGCAGGCGCTCTTTGGCCGCCAGCAGGCTGGCCTCGATCAGCGGCATGCCTTGCAACACGTGTTCACGCGCAAACTCCACAATCAAGATAGCGTTTTTGGCGGACAAGCCGATGGTCGCAATCAGGCCGACTTTGAAATAAATATCATTGGGCAATTCACGCAAGGTGACCCCAAGCAAGGCACCCAGTACGCCCAAAGGTACCACCAGCATCACGGCAAACGGAATCGCCCAGCTTTCATACAGCGCAGCCAGCACCAGAAACACAATCAATATCGACAACCCAAACAGCATGATCGCCTGGCTGCCGGACTGTTTTTCTTCCAGCGACTGCCCGGCCCATTCAAAACCAATGCCTTTGCCCAGGCCTTGCACCAGTTTTTCCATGGCCTGCATGGCCTCACCGCTGCTAAAGCCGGGCGCGGCACCGCCATTGATATTAAATGACGGGAAGCCGTTAAACCGCGTACGTTGGGGTGACCCCATGGCCCAATCCAGCGTCATGATCGAAGACAACGGCACCAAACTGCCATCTGCCGCTTTGAGGCGGATTTTCTTGATATCTTCTAGCGTTTGCCGCTGTTTGCCATCGGCCTGCACAATCACGCGGCGCACCTGGTTACCATAGACAAAATCACCCAGGTAATTCGAGCCGAGCAGGGTCGCCAATGAGTCATTGATTTCATCGAGTGAGACACCTAAGGCCTTGGCTTTGCTGCGGTCTAGCTGCATGTTGACCACCGGCGTGTCATACAGCCCGGCAAACAGCACGTTAGCCAGTTCAGGATGCTGGGCAGACTCAGCCAGTAACTGGTCACGTGCTTTCATCAGCGTCTCTACCCCTACACTGGCCCGGTCAACCAGCCGCAGGTCGAAGCCACCAAAGCTGCCCAATTCAGGCAAAGGCGGCGCATTCATGGCAAAAATGCTCAAGTTAGGGCGGCCAAAGAACTTCTGGTTGACGCGGTTTACAATCGCCTGCACCTGCTGATCCCTATTAGGCCGCTCTGCCCAATCCTTGAGCGTGATGAAAAGCATGCCGCTATTGGTGCTGGTGCCATAAAAGCTAAAGCCACTCACCTCAAAGATAATATCAACGGGCTCATTGGCCTGAATATAGCGGCTCATGTCGCCCAGTACTTCAGCCGTTTCTGCCAGCGTCGCGCCTTGTGGCAATGACACCATCACCATAAAGTTACCCTGGTCTTCTTCGGGTAAAAATGCACTTGGCAAGCGCATGAACAACCAACCGACCAGTGTCACAATCAGGGCAAATACGGCCAGCCAGCGCAAAGGTTTGTTGAGCAGGCCACCGGTCAAGCGGGTGTAACGCTCGGTCAGGCGCTGAAAGCTGCGGTTAAACCAGACAAAAAAGCGCGCTTTATTGCCGCTCTCGTGGCGCAACAGTGTCACGCACAAGGCTGGTGTCAGTGACAACGCCAAAAACGCCGAGAAGCTGATGGACACAGACAGCGCCAGTGAAAATTGGCGGTAAATATTACCCACCGCACCACTGAAAAACGCCATGGGGATAAACACCGATACCAGCACTGCGGTAATGCCGACCACGGCACCACTGATCTGCGACATGGCTTTGACTGTCGCGTCATAGGCAGAGAGGCCTTCTTCCACAATCAGGCGCTCGACGTTTTCGACCACGACAATGGCGTCATCCACCAGGATACCGATCGCCAGCACCACGCCAAACATGGTGAGCACGTTGATCGAGTAGCCCAGCCAGTACATGACGGCAAAGGTGCCCATCAGCGCAATCGGCACGACGATGGTCGGGATCAGCGTGGCGCGCAGGTTTTGCATGAACAGGTACATGACCAGAAACACCAGCACCACCGCTTCAACCAGCGTTTGAATCACCTTTTTGATCGAAATGGAGACGAATGCAGACGAATCATACGAGAGCTGGAAGGCGACATTCGGCGGAAAATACGGCTGCATCTGCTCCATGGCCGCTTTCACACGCTTGATGGTTTCAACGGCATTGGAGCCTGGTGACAGCTTGATCGCCATGCCAGCCGCATTTTTGCCGTTCACACGGGAGCTATAGGTATAGTCACTGCTGCCCAATTCGACCTTGGCCACATCCTTGACCAGCAAGGCCGAGCCATCCGCCTGCGCACGAATCGGCACATTGGCAAAATCATCCACAGTTTTCAGCGTGGCTTCTGCCTCCAGCGACACGCTGAGCGGGGCGCCGTCTGGCACACCACTGGCACCCACCTGGCCCAACGTCAGGCGAGTGTTGTAGCTACGTAAGGCATTGATGATCTCGGTCACGCTGACATTGAGGCCGGCCATTTTTTGCGGATCCGGCCAGATGCGCATGGCGTATTCCGGGCTGAACGATTGTACTTTACCCACGCCTTGCACCCGCTTGAGGGTAGGCATCACGGTGGCTGAAGACAATTCGCCCAGGTCAATTTCGCTGTAGCGGTTATCTTCCGAGGTCAGGGAGACGATCAGCTGGAAACTATCTGCTGACTTTTCCACCATGATGCCGCTACGGCGCACGATCTCAGGCAAGCGTACCTCTACACTTTTGAGACGGTTTTGCACATCCACAGCCGCCAGGTCGGGATTGGTGCCTTGGCGGAAAGTCACACTGATAGAAGCCATGCCGACATTGCTGGTGGCCGAGACATACATGAGGCCAGGCATGCCGTTCATCTCGCGCTCGATAATTGAGGTGACTGTTTCCTCAACCACCTTGGCCGAGGCGCCAGGGTAAGTTGCGGCGATATTGACCACGGGCGGCGCAATATCAGGATATTGGGCAATCGGTAATTGTTTAATGGCGATCAGGCCCGCCAACACAATCAGAATGGCAATCACCCAGGCAAAAATAGGGCGATCAATAAAAAAACGGCTCATTGCCTAATCCTTCATTCAAGGGTTATCTGTGCCGCCGGTTATGGCGCCACCGCTTTGGTGATCTGGTCGCCGGCATTGACCTGTTTAGGCGTCACTTTGGCACCGGCGGTCTGGCTGGCAGCGTTGGTCACCACCACTTGTTCACCCACTTGCAAGCCCTGCTCTATCACCCATTGTTTGTCGATCACGCGCCCGGGTTGCACCTCGCGCGACTCCAGTTCATTCTTGCTGTTCACTACCCAGACGCGGGTGGAAAACTGGTCACGGATCAGCGCATCCCGCGGGATCAGGATCGCATTCGGGTTGGTTGCCTGGCGCAGCTTAAGCCGCACATAAGCGCCAGGCATCAGCTCTTGTTGCGGGTTTTCAAAAATGGCGCGCATTACCACCGAGTCTGTGGTCTGGTTAACGGAAACATCCGAAAAAGACAGTTTGCCCGCTTTGGCATATTCAGAGCCATCCGGCAGCAACAAGGCGATTTTGAACTGGCCGTCGCTGCCTTTGAGTTGACCGTCACGCAGCGCTTTGCGCAAGGCAAATACTTCAGAGGAAGACTGGGAGAAATTGACATACACCGGATTGACCTGCTCAACCGTGGTCAGATGCGTGGCTTCGTCTTTGCCCACCAGCGCCCCCTCAGTCACCAAGGCACGGCGTGCCACCCCTTCGATAGGCGCAATCACGTTTGCATAGCCTAAATCCAGACGGGCACGGTTCAGTTTGGCCTGGGCAGACGCCACCTCGGCTTTCGCCAGTTGCGCCTCGGCCTGTGCGGCGCGGTAATCGCGCTGGCTCACTGACTGATCTGCAACCAAGGCCTGGTAGCGCTGCAATTTATCGTTGGCATTGACCAGGTTAGCCTCTGTCCGCGCCAACTCAGCTTCAGCTTCCAGCTTGCTGGCTTGCAACTGCTCAGGGTTGATCTGGAATAGAGGTGTCCCGGCTTTGACCACCTGCCCTTCCTGATACAGCCGTTTGGCGACAATACCGGAGACGCGTGCGCGCACCTCGGCAATGCGGTAAGCCTCGACCCGGCCAGGCAGTTCGACTTCATCGGGGATATCGGCCTGCTGCACCTTGACCACCTCCACCACAGGGGACGCACCCGCGGCCTGGGGAGTCTCTTGCGGCTTGCTGCACGCAGACAGTTGCAAGATCAACAGCGTTGAAAGCACCAGCGTCGAGTAAGAAATTCTGAACATGCAGCAACCTTGATAATTACATGGATGGCAATATTCTAGCGGCACTTTTATAATTAATCAATCATGACTGATTAATTGTTTTTTGGTATCATAGCGGCATTGTTTGATGGATGATCCCCCTAGAAATCATGGCCAGAAAAACCAAAGAAGATGCGCAAAAAACCCGTGACCAGATCCTGGATGCAGCGGAACAGGTGTTTTACCGCAAAGGCTTTACCCTGGCGACCATGGCAGATATTGCTGAGGCCGCGCAGCTCTCGCGCGGCGCCGTCTATGGTCACTATAAAGGCAAGCTCGAAGTCGCCACCGCCATGACAGAACATGTGATCCAGCACACCTCGCCCTTTCAGGCCGACCCTGCACTGAGTGCGCTGGCAAACCTGAAACAATATTGTTTGCAGGAAGTCCGCAGTTATATTGACCCCAGTCCTATCCAGCGCGTGCTGTTTTTTTTGTATGTGGGCATTGATGATACGCCCGAGCTGCTGCAACTGCGCTTTAACTGGGAGAAAAAACGCATTACGCAGATCAATCAGCTGTTAACCCTGGCCATCACCCATCAAGAGCTGCCTACGGACATTGATTTTGATTTAATCAGCCTCTATTGCCAGTCAGTGATCGAAGGCGTGTTCAGCATCGTCTACTTTGGCAGCATGAGCGAAAGTGAACGCTGGCAGCGTGCAGAACAACTCTGTACTTATAGCTTGCAGCGTTTGTCCATGCCTTTTTCACAGCCGTGAGCGAGAGCTGTCCGTGATTGATGATTGACGAGCTGCTGCTTCTTGCGGCAAGATAAAAACGGATACATTGATCGCAATTAATTTCAACTTTCTGGCCAGAACACGGTCAGTCTAGTTGGGCCGCCTATCAGCCCCTTAACATTGCGCATCGCGCCAGTGGCGAACATGCTGCGGATAAAAACAACTTAAAGAAACCCTTGCTATGGACCATAACCTGACCCTCATCACCACCATTGCCGCGGCGTTTGCCTTGGCGTTGGTGTTTGGACTGATCGCGGAAAAACTCAAATTGCCTGCCCTGATCGGCTATTTGCTGGCCGGCATCATGATCGGCCCATCCACGCCAGGCTTTGTCGCTGACCTGGAAATCGCCTCGCAACTATCCGAGATTGGCGTCATGTTATTGATGTTTGGCGTTGGTCTGCATTTTTCGGTACAAGACCTGCTCTCGGTCAAACGCATTGCCTTGCCTGGCGCGCTGGCGCAGATGACACTGGCCACCTTGCTCGGCATGCTGGTTGCCTGGAGCTGGCACTGGAGCCTGGGCGAAGGCCTGGTGTTTGGCCTGTCGCTGTCATGCGCCAGTACCGTGGTCTTGCTCAAGGCGCTGGAATCCCGCCGCATCCTGGAAAGCATGAACGGCAAAATTGCTGTGGGCTGGCTGGTGGTAGAAGATATGGTGACCGTGCTGGTGCTGGTGTTAATGCCCGCCTTGGCTGGTGTGCTGGGCGGGACACAAAATGAAGCCACCAATGTCGCTGCCATCTGGGAAACCATAGGCATGACCCTGCTGGAAGTGGCAGGCTTTATCGCCATCATGCTGGTGGTAGGCAAACGTGTGCTGCCCTGGTTGCTGTGGTATGTGGCAGGCACTGGTTCGCGCGAACTGTTTACGCTGACCGTGATTGCAGTGGCGATTGGCGTGGCTTTCTTTGCCGCTTCCCTGTTCAATGTCTCGTTTGCGTTGGGCGCTTTTTTTGCTGGCATGATCATGCGCGAATCAGAATACAGTCACCGCGCTGCCGAAGATTCCCTGCCCTTCCGTGATGCATTTGCGGTGCTGTTTTTTGTCGCGGTGGGGATGTTGTTTGACCCGAGCATCCTGATCAAACAGCCGATGCAGGTCTTATCAGTGGTCGGCATTATCATTCTGGGTAAATCTCTGGCCGCAGTGGCGATTGTGCTGGCCCTGCGCTATCCACTGAATACAGCCCTCACGGTCGCTGCCAGCCTCGGGCAAATCGGCGAGTTCTCGTTTATCCTCGCTGGGCTAGGCGTGTCACTAAACCTGATGTCTCCCGATGGCATGAGCCTGGTGCTGGCAGGGGCGCTGATTTCAATTGCGCTGAATCCGCTGGTATTTGCCTCAATCAAGCCATTGGCAAACTGGATTGTGAGCAAGTCTGACCTGGCCAGGCAACTGGCGCTACGCATGGATCCATACGGGGAATTACCCATGACCACAGAGCGGAAGTTTCTGGAGGGACATGCGGTGCTGGTTGGCTATGGCCGCGTTGGCCGACGCATCGCCCAATCTCTCACAGACGCAGGCATCCCGTTTGTGGTGGCTGAACAAAACCGTGAAGTGGTGGAAAAGCTACGTAAACAAGGCCAGCCAGCCGTCTCAGGCAATGCCGCCGACCCCATGGTCCTGATCCAGGCGCACATTGCCAATGCGGCGATGCTGATCATTGCCACGCCGGATGCCATGCATATCCGCAAAATGGTGGAGATCGCCAAACAGCTCAAACCGGACATTGAAGTGGTGATCCGCACCCATCATGAAGACGAGTATCAACGCCTGCAAAAGGAGCTGGGCACCAGCGAAGCCGTCTTTTTTGGCGAGGAAGAACTGGCCAAAGGCATGGCAGCACACGTGTTGCAGCGCTATGAGCGGGCCATTTAATCTGTCGCACGAAGCATCGCGGATACGCCAATTAACGTATGGCAGGCACGTCAAGCTAAGGTTAAACTAGCACCAAGGTTAATACCTGCTACGCCCTACATTTTAATCACACCGTCAACAGCGCCGGTGATGATTCGAGCAAAAAAGCTCACCCGCCATCTTCGTGGCCGGTGGGCTTTTTTTATGCGTAATCGGTATGTATCGAGTCTTAAGCCTTTTTAAATCTTTCAGGAGAAGCTTCATGATACATGGTGATATTTCCAGCAGTCAGGACACCGTCGGTGTTGCCGTCGTCAATTACAAAATGCCGCGCTTGCATACCAAGGCCGAGATTCTGGCTAACTGCCGCAACATTGCCGATATGGTGGTGAATATGAAAGCAGGCCTGCCTGGCATGGACCTGGTGATTTTCCCCGAATACAGCACCCACGGCATCATGTATGACAGCCAGGAAATGTATGACAATGCGACCACCGTGCCCGGCCCGGAAACCGACATTTTTGCCGAAGCCTGCCGTAAGGCGAAAGTGTGGGGCGTGTTCTCGATCACCGGCGAGCAGCACGAAGAGCATCCGAAAAAAGCACCGTATAACACCTTGATCCTCATGAATGACCAAGGTGAAATCGTGCAGAAGTACCGCAAGATCATGCCATGGGTGCCGATTGAAGGCTGGTACCCAGGCAAGGAAACCTTTATCAGCGAAGGCCCTAAAGGTCTCAAGGTCAGCCTGATTATCTGTGATGATGGCAACTACCCTGAAATCTGGCGTGACTGCGCCATGAAGGGGGCTGAACTGATTGTGCGTTGCCAGGGCTATATGTATCCGGCCAAAGAGCAGCAAATCCTCATCAGCAAGGCGATGGCGTTTGCCAATAATACTTATGTAGCCGTCTCGAATGCGGCTGGCTTTGATGGCGTCTACTCCTACTTTGGTCACTCGGCGATTATCGGCTTTGATGGCCGGACGCTGGGCGAATGTGGCGAAGAAGAAAATGGCGTGCAGTATGCGGCCTTAAGCAAACATTTGATCCGCGACTTCCGTAAACATGGCCAGTCCGAAAACCACCTGTTCAAGTTGCTGCACCGTGGCTACACCGGCATGCTCAACTCAGGCGATGGCGACCAGGGCGTGGCAACCTGCCCTTACAGCTTTTACAGCAAGTGGGTACAGGACCCGGCAGCCGCGCGCGACATGGTAGAATCGTTTACGCGTACGACGCTAGGCACCAAAGAAGCGCCCATTGCAGGTTTACCCAATGAGTAGCCGATTGAGCTGACTGGCGATGACCAGAGGCGATCATAACTTGCTTGATCGCCGCAACACTATGGCTCCGGCCTGGCCGGGGCCCCTGACGAAAGAATCTCATGGCAAACACTGACCCGATCCCGGTCGGCGTGCTGTTTTCCACCAGCGGCGCCACGGCCACCATAGAGCGCTCACAGGCCTTTGCCACGTTTTTTGCCATAGATGAAATCAATGCGGCGGGCGGTATTCATGGGCGTGAACTGGTGCCTGTCCACTATGATCCGCAGGGCATGCCGCAACAATACCAGTTACTGGCAGAGCGTATGATCCGCGAGGATGGCGTCAATGTGATCTTTGGCTGCTACCTGTCCAGTACGCGCAAAGCGGTGATCCCGGTGGTGGAAAAATGGCGCAAGCTACTGTTTTACCCCACGCCATATGAAGGCTTTGAGTTCTCGCCGCATGTGATTTATACAGGTGCGGCGCCCAACCAGAACAGTGCACAACTGGCCGATTACATGACACGGCATTTTGGTGCGCGCGTCTACATGATAGGCTGCGACTACATTTACCCCTATGAGTCCAACCGCATCATGAGTGACTTCATTCTTGAAGTCCCGGGTGGCAAAAAACTGGCTGAACGCTACGTGCCGCTGACGGCCACAGAAAAAGATTTTTTAGCCGTGGTCAAGGATATCAAGGCCAAGGCACCCGATTTTGTGTTTTCTACCGTCGTCGGTCAAGCAACGCAGCGACTCTACCAGGCCTATGCCGAACTCGGCATGGATGCGCTGCAGACGCCCATTGCCAGCCTGACGACCTCGGAAGCAGAAGTGGCAGAAATGGGGGCTGCAGCGGCCCAGGGCCACCTGACATCTGCCCCTTATTTTCAAAGTATCGCCAGTGCCGCAAACCAGGCCTGCATCGCCCGTTTCCAGCAGCAATACGGCCCCGACATCGTCCCTAACATGGCCTGGGAAGCGGCTTACTTTCAAACCCAGCTGTTTGCCGAGGCCATGCGTGCCGCTGGCAGTGACCAGTATGATGTGCTGCTCCCCCACGTGCTAGGCCGTGAATTTGAAGCCTTGCAAGGACGCATTGCCATTGACGCTGGCAACCACCATACCAGCCTGCATCCGCGCATTGCCCGTGTCAATGCCAGCGGCCAGTTTGAAATCATTGCCGGTGGCGGCACCCAGGCGGTCATGCCCGACCCTTACCTGGTCACGCATCCTGGCGCCAGCTGGAATAACCTGGCCCAGGCAACGGAGTATCGCGTTGGCTGACACACCCGCAACGCCTCAGCGCCCAGCCAAGCCAGCGTCCGCCCAGCGCTCGACGCTGGAGTTATTCCGCCATTTGCGGCATGCCTGCATCACCATTTTTCATCCAGAAGACCAGAACCGCGAAGTCTTGGTCCAGCAATTGCATCGGATTGGCTGCCAGACCGTCGCTTTATGGCCGCCCATCCCCCAACTGCCGGCAGACACCGAGCTGGTGATTTTTTTGCTCGACGCCGAGGCCAGCGCAAAAAAGAAACTGCCCTGGCTAAGCCCAGATTCAGCAATTCCACTGATCGGTGTCCTCGATTATGAAAACCCGACCACGCTGGAGACGGCCACTGCGCTGGGCTGTCATGGCATGCTGGTAAGGCCGCTGCAAGCCAAAGGCTTGCTCTCCACCCTCATCCTGACCATGCATCATTGCCAGCAACTGAAAACTTTGCGCAAACGTAACCAGCGCCTGGAAGAAAAACTGCAGGCGGCAGGCGAAATCAGTGCGGCACAAGCCATGTTGGCGCATGCGCGCGGAATCAGTGCAACCGAGGCTTACAAAATCCTGCGCGAGCAGGCCATGCTCAAACGCGTGACGGTGGAAGACATTGCACGTGCGCTGCTGCAAACCGACGGTCTATTGTCCAATCCAGCCAAACACCGTTAGAATGCACGCCCTTGCATGGCCGCTGCCGGTCCTGCGCACAGTTTTTGCTTGAATTAGTCCGATGATGACCGACATTTCCCCCGCGCAAACCATTACCTTGGCCAAAATCAGGCATATCGAAGAGCTCGAGCGCCTGGATAGCTGCATTGCGTTTGTAGAAAAAATTGGCCAACTGATCCACCATTTGCAAATTGAGCGTGGCGCCAGTTGTCTCTATATTGCCTCCGAAGGCCAGCGCTTTGCCGCCGAGCGGGCAGAGACTGTGGCGCAGAACCAGGCGATCGAAACCGGCTTCAGGGCCGCCTTGCAGCAACACTTGGATAAAAACAGCCGCGCCGATGCCAAGCAGCTGACGCTGATCTCCTGGATATTGCTCGGTCTGGACCAGATGACCACACTGCGGCATCAAATTACCCTGCTCAATATTTCGTTTGCCGATGGCATCGAATCATTTAACCGCCTCATAGGCAGCTTGATTGCGCTGATCTTCGAGATCACCGACAGCTCAGTCAACAGCAAGATCTCTACCTGTTTGTTGGCCCTGTACAACCTGATCCAGGGCAAGGAATTTGCAGGACAGGAACGTGCAGTGGGCGCTTATTTATTTGGCTCTGGCAGCCTGCAACTGCCACACCAGCAAAAGCTGTTTGAACTGATTGCGCAGCAGGAGCGGCACTTTGAATTGGTATGCCAGTTTGGCAGTAAAGAACTGTGTGAAGTCTGGCAGCAGTGGCAAACCAGTGACTGGCAGCAGCAACATACCAAGTACCGCGCCAAGCTGACCAGCGCGCGCGACCAACAAACCCTTAACCCCAGCCATGCCGACCTCTGGTTTGACTTATGCAGCCGCCGCCTGAGCGAGATGTGGCAGATTCAGTGCCAGCTGGTCGACACTATGCATGAACTGCTGGCCGGGCTCACCCGCCAGGCCAAACAAGATTACGAGCAAACCCGGCAGTACCTGCAAACTATCCAGGCCAGTCCGCAGGCCAACTTGAACAGCACGTTTTTCAACCTGGCGATTCCCATCGAAAATGCGCTGAACTTTCAGGCCCATGACACCTCGCAAACCTATCCCATGGCGTCTATGATCGCCTTGCTGCAACACCAGTCCCGGCAAATTGCCGACATGGAAACAGAGCTTTCAGACACCAAAAAGGCGCTGACCGAGCGCAAATTGATTGAGCGCGCCAAGGGCTTGCTCATGAGTACGCGCGGCCTCAATGAAATGGAAGCCTACAAAACCATGCGTAGCCTGGCCATGGAGCAAAACCGTAAAATTATTGATGTGGCGGAAAATATTTTGGCCCATCACACCGTGACGCGATAACGGTTTTCACAACGCTACCAGACCTTCAAATTGGTGCATCCGCACCCACGTGGTGCGAGAGGCATGCCCCCTTCTTAAGCCCTGCTTGAAAAAAGTTCCGTTAAAACCCAATTAAAATCAATCACTTAAAAAAATCAACCCACTTGGCACAGGCTTTGCTTATATGAAATCAAGCAACTTACCAAAGGCGGTGCGTTGCTTGTAGTGAGTTAACTGGAAACCACAGTTTGAATTTCTGATTAGCCGTTGCTGTTTCATCATCCACGGCTGGCAAAGATAAGGACAAAGGCGTCCTGAGTGTAGACCACGGTCTGCATTCAGGACGCCTTTTTTGTTTTGTATTTTCCGAACCCCTTTTTCGAATCAAATCTCAAGGAGCCGACATGAGCAGTTCTGACAAAAAAAATGTATCCCCCACCGAGGCAACGCCGGTGGACCAGGTGAACCAGCAACGCCGCCATTTCTTTATGAATACGCTGGCAGGCGCGTTTGGTGCTGCCGCCATGATGAACATGGTGCCTTCCGCCATCCGTAGCCAGGCTTGGGCGGCAGGCTCAGATGCGCCAGAAATCACGGAAGTGAAAGTGGGCTTTATCCCGCTGACCGACTGTGCACCGATTATCGTCGCCGCACAAATGGGCTTTGATAAAAAGTATGGCATCAAGATTGTGCCGTCTAAAGAAGCCTCCTGGGCAGGGGTACGCGACAAACTGGTCAATGGTGAGCTGCACGCCGCACATGTGTTATATGGCCTGATCTACGGTGTGCAAATGGGCATCGGCGGCCAGCAAAAAGACATGAACGTGCTGATGACGCTGAACAACAATGGCCAGGGCATCACGCTGGCTAACCAGCTCAAGGAAAAAGGCGTCACCAGTGGCGCGACGCTGAAACGCCTGCTCGACAACGAAAACCGCGACTTTACCTTTGCCCAGACCTTCCCTACCGGCACGCACGCCATGTGGTTGTACTACTGGCTGGCGACCTATGGCATCAACCCGATGCAGGACGTGAAAACCATTGTGGTGCCACCGCCACAAATGGTCGCCAACATGCGGATTGGCAATATGGATGGCTACTGCGTGGGCGAACCCTGGAACGCCCGTGCCATTTACGACAAGATCGGTTACACCGTAGCCACCACCCAAGATATCTGGGTAGACCATCCGGAAAAAGTATTGGGCACCACCGCTGACTTTATTGCTAAAAACCCGAACACGGCCCTCGCACTGACCAAAGCCATTCTCGAAGCCTCACGCTACATCGATGCGACTAAAAACCGCGCCGAGGTAGCCAAGCTGATTGCAGGCAAAGCCTACGTCAACGCGCCAGAAGAAGTGATTGAAGGCCGCTTCCTCGGCCACTACGACAACGGTATCGGCAAAAAATGGGAAGACCCCAACTACATGAAGTTCTTCAATGACGGCAAAGTCAGCTTCCCTTACCTGTCAGACGGCATGTGGTTCCTGACCCAACACAAACGCTGGGGCTTGCTCAAGTCTGACCCGGATTACCTCGGCGTGGCGAAAAAGGTGAACCGCATTGATATTTATACCGAAGCCGCCAAATCTCTGGGCATTAGCGTGCCGACAGACGTGATGCGTAGCAGCAAGCTGATTGATGGCGTGGTGTGGGATGGCAAAGATCCCAAAGGCTATGCCAATGGCTTCAAGGTTAAAGCGTAATTCTTTCAAGGAGAGTCACCATGAGTGTCGTCAGCTTTAACAAGGAAAAAATCATGCAAAACAGTGAGCAGGCTGCCAAAGCAATGCCAGCCAAGCAAGCAAAACCGGTTGTCGCGGTGGTGAGCCCTCTCTCGGCCACCGCAACAGCAGCCACCCCGGCGAGCAAAAAAGCCGGGGCATGGGCGGCAATAGCCAAACGAGTCTTTGAAGGACTGTTGCCGCCTGTGATTGGCCTGCTGATCTTTGGCGCCATCTGGTCTACCGTGGCCGCCCTGACTCAGGGCTTGCCGGGACCGGTGCAAACCTGGCATTCGGCGGTGGAACTGTTTAGCGACCCGTTTTACATCAACAACCCGAATGACATGGGCATCGGCTGGAACATCCTCAACTCGCTCAAACGCGTCGCCACCGGCTTCGCGCTGGCAGCCGTTGTTGGCATCCCCATGGGCTTTGTCATCGGCCGCTACGCCTTTATGTCCAAAATGGCGGCGCCCATTATCAGCCTACTCAAACCCGTCTCCCCCTTGGCCTGGCTGCCGATCGGCCTGTTGGTATTCAAAGCTGCGAACCCGGCGGCGATCTGGGTGATTTTCATCACCGCCGTCTGGCCGATGATCATCAACACCGCGGTGGGGGTGAGCAAAGTGCCGCAAGACTACATGAACGTGGCCAAGGTACTGAACCTGTCCGAGTGGAAGGTCATCACCAAAATCCTGCTGCCCTATGTCATGCCTTACATGATGACCGGCGTACGCCTGTCGATTGGGGCAGCGTGGCTGGTGATTGTGGCGGCAGAAATGCTGACTGGCGGTGTGGGCATTGGCTTCTGGGTGTGGGATGAATGGAACAACCTGAATGTTGAGCACATCATCATCGCGATTTTCATTGTGGGCATCGTCGGCTTGTTGCTGGAGCAGTGTCTGGTCATGCTGGCCAAACGCTATAGCTACGAATAATGACTCGCCCCATTTGACTGAAGGATTCTAATCATGACGACCACTGTAAAACAAGACCGCTATGTGTTGATTGAAAACGTCAACATGATTTTTAACACCAAAAAAGGCAGTTTCCAGGCCTTGAAAGACATCAACCTGTCTATCCAGGAAGGGGAATTCATTTCCATCATCGGCCACTCCGGCTGTGGCAAATCGACCGTGCTCAACCTGATTGCCGGCTTGTTGCAACCGACAGACGGCTATTTGTTTTGTGCCGGCCGCGAAATCGCCAAGCCGGGTCCTGAGCGCGCCGTGGTGTTTCAAAACCACTCCCTGCTGCCCTGGTTGACCTGTTATGAAAATGTTTACCTGGCGGTGGAGCGCGTGTTTGCGGCCACTGAAAGCAAAGCACAACTGGCAGAACGTACCCGCGCAGCACTGGAGCTGGTGGGCTTAAGCCACGCTATGGAAAAACGCCCGAATGAAATCTCTGGCGGCATGAAGCAACGCGTAGGGATTGCCCGGGCACTCGCCATGGAGCCCAAGGTGTTACTGCTGGATGAGCCGTTTGGTGCGCTGGATGCGCTGACCCGTGCTGGCCTGCAAGACGAACTGATGGCCATCATGGCACGTTCCGGTTGTACTGCCGTCATGGTGACACACGATGTGGACGAAGCCGTACTGCTCTCGGACCGCATCGTCATGATGACCAACGGCCCGGCAGCCACCATCGGTGAAATCCTGGAAGTCGATTTACCCCGTCCACGCAAACGCCTGGAGCTGGTGGAAGACCCGGCTTACACGCATTTGCGCAGCGAAGTTTTGAAGTTTCTGTATGAGCGGCACGCCAAAAAAGCGGCCTAAGTGAAAGGCGCTGGCAGGCGGCCACCTGCCAGCGCCACTTGCTTATCAAAAGCAACCCTCATCCAAGCAAGGTTACCCCAATAGAGAAAAGGAGCAACACATGAACGCTAACCTACACCCCCGCTTGCGTCAAGTTTCCGCAGCCATCCTGCTGGCCGCACTTGGCTCACCGGCAATGGCCGAAGAAGAGGCCCTGCCTGAATATACCTTTATGGACGCCATTAAAACCGGTAAAAACATGAGCAGCTTCAGATTACGTTATGAAAACGTTGATCAGGATGGCTTGCAGCCTGGGACCTATGCCAATGGCAGCCCGAATCCGACGGCAAACCAGAACCTGAAAGAAGCGCATGCATACACCTTGCGCAGCCTGATTGGCTGGCAAACCGCGCCTTACCACAACTGGAGTGTGGCCGGACAGTTGATCAATGTGACGCAATTGAATAGCCAGTTTAATGACGGCACCAACAATGTATTGATCAACGGCGCATCCAACCAGAACAGCGGCATTCAGTATGCCAAAGTGGTAGACCCGGACTACACCGATATCAACCAGCTGTTTGTCGACTGGACTGGCATCAAAAACACCCGTGTACGTGCGGGCCGCCAACAAGTGAACCTGGATAATGTACGTTTTATTGGTGACATTGCCTTCCGCCAGGTCATGCAGGTATTTGACGGCGTCTCGGTATTTAACAAGACCATCCCGGATACCGAAATTTATGCGGCCCACTTTAGCAAGGTGAACCAGATCACCACGGCAGCGCATCATGGTGCGTTGGAAGTCATCAATGGCCGCTACCGTATTTCCCCGACCGAGTTTCTGGTCGGCTATGGGTATTTCTCTGACTTTGAAAACCTGGGCTTTGGTAATGGCTGGTTTGGTGTAGGGGCCTCTAACAACCCCAAAGGCACGAACAACCAGTTTGCCGACCAAAGCAACAAAATTATTGGCCTCCGGCTGGACGGCACCCACCCCTTCACCCCTAACTACCGCGCGCACTACACCGCGGAATACGCCAAACAGTCTGACTACAGCGGCGGTGACAGCCGCATTGATGCGCATTACTACAAGTTGGGCGGTGGCTTCGGGATTGATAACTTCAACCTGCGTGTAGACCAGGAATTACTCTCCAGCAACAACGGAAAATATGCCTTCCAAACCCCATTTGGGACCAACCATTTGTTCCAGGGCTGGGTAGACAAGTTTTTGGTCACCCCACGCGATGGCATCAAAGATAGTTTTGTCACGGCGACTTACCGCTATGGCGATTTTCTGTTTTTTGCCGACTATCACATCATTGACGCGGACAGGGATTTTTATACCGTGGGTAGCGGCACCAACCGCAATGGCAGCCGTTACGGTACCGAGTGGAACGCCGCCGTCACCTGGAATGTGGATAAAAACTGGATGACCAAACTGGAGTACGGCAAATACACCGAAGACGACCATTACGCGACTGGCCCCAATAGCACAAGCAATGCTGGCCGTATCCGTGATACCGAAAAACTGTGGCTGACCGCCATGTATACTTTCTAAGCGGACGTCTCGTCTCAAACCAAAGGAGCCCCTCATGTCAGCAAGCAAAGTGTATTTAATCGGTGCCGGTCCTGGCGACCCTGAGCTCATCACGCTCAAGGCGGTCAAGGCCTTGCAGCTGGCAGAGGTGGTGCTGGTCGATGACCTGGTCAACCCTGAACTGCTCAAGCATTGCCCGCAGGCGCGTATTGTGCCGGTGGGCAAGCGCGGCGGTTGCAAGTCTACGCCACAGCATTTTATTCACCGCATGATGATCGCCCTGGCCGAACAAGGCCAAACCGTGGCTCGCCTGAAAGGCGGTGACCCGTTTGTGTTTGGCCGTGGTGGCGAAGAAATGCTGGCACTGCGTGCCGCCAATATTGACTACGAAATTATTCCGGGCATGACCAGTGGCCTTGCCAGTTGCGCCAGCATGGAGGTACCGGTGACCCACCGCGCCTACAACCATGGCGTGACGCTGGTCACCGGCCATACCAAAGATGGCGGCCCCCTGCCCTGGCAAGCGCTGGTGGCCAGCCATACCACCCTGGTCATTTACATGGGCATGCAGCATCTGGCTGAAATCTGCCGCGAACTGATCGCTGCAGGCATGCCCACAGACATGCCCTGTATGGTGGTTGAAAACGGCACACGCGCCGAACAGCGTGGCCTGACCTCAACGCTGCAAGCCATGCCTTATCTGGCCCATCAGCAAAGTCTTAAAAGCCCGTCCATTATCGTGGTCGGCGAAGTGGTGAAATTAGCCAGAAACAGCCAACAAGAACAAGATTGGCAACAAAACCTGCAACGCTGGCTCAGCATCGGCGATGCAGCATAAGCGCTTAAAGGAGTGATTAAATGATAAAACAGAAACTGGTGGTGGTCGGCAACGGCATGGCCGGTATGCGAGCAGTGGAAGAACTGCTCAAGATCGCGCCGGACATGTACGACATTACCGTGTTTGGCGATGAACCCTACCCCAACTATAACCGGATCATGTTGTCACCGGTGCTGGCCAACGAGCAGACCATCGATGACATTATCCTGAATAGCCGTGAATGGTATGCCGAGCACCACATCACGCTGCATACCAGCGCCCGTGTCAACAAAATAGACCGCAAGGCGCGGACGGTGACTGCAGAAAACGGCCTCACGGTGGAATATGACCGCTTGTTGCTGGCGACCGGCTCCAAGCCGTTCATCCTGCCGATCCCCGGTGCAGATTTGCAAGGCGTGCTGGGCTACCGCGATATTAAAGACACCAACGACATGATCGCTACGGCCAAGGTCTACAAGCATGCCGTCGTCATCGGTGGCGGCTTACTTGGGCTGGAAGCCGCCAACGGCCTCAAGGTGCAAGGCATGGACGTCACCGTGGTGCATAAAAATGAATGGCTGCTGGAGCGCCAGCTAGACAAGACCGCGGGCAAGATGCTGCAAAAATCCCTTGAAGCGCGTGGGCTACAGTTTTTGCTGCAAAAAGACACGGAGCAATTGATCGGCAAAGACGGCCGTGTGGTCGCCGTACGCTTTAAAGATGGCCAGGAAATACCGGCCGACCTGGTGGTCATGGCAGTGGGCATCCGCCCCAACTATGCCTTGGCCGAATCGGCAGGCATCCATTGCAACCGCGGGATTGTGGTGAGCGACACCATGCAGACCTATGACCCGCGCATATATGCCGTAGGCGAATGCGTGAACCACCGTGGCATCGCCTATGGCCTGGTGGCACCCTTATTTGAAATGGCCAAAGTGTGCGCCACACATTTGGCCAACTTTGGTATCGGCTTATACAAAGGCTCGGTCACTTCGACAAAATTGAAGGTGACCGGTATAGATTTGTTTTCTGCCGGTGATTTTATGGGCAGTGACGATGCTGAAGAAATTTTGCTGCACGACGCGGTCGGCGGGGTATACAAAAAACTCGTGATCAAAGATGACACCATCATCGGTGCCGTGCTGTATGGCGATACGACGGATGGAGCCTGGTATTTCCAGATGCTGCGCGACAAAAAGCCGATCCACGAAATCCGTGATCACTTGATGTTCGGGCAAGATAGTCTGGGCAATACCGGCCACCAGGGTCAGGACAAGGTTTCCGCCATGACCGACGAAATGGAGGTCTGTGGTTGTAATGGGGTCTGCAAAGGCACCATTGTCAAAGCGATCCAGGCACAAGGCCTGTTTACGCTGGACGACGTCAAAAAACACACTAAAGCTGGGTCCAGTTGTGGCAGTTGTACCGGCCTGGTTGAGCAGATTCTGGCCTCGACGCTGGGCGGCGGTTACGCGCCACCCTCCAGCAGCAAAGCCGTGTGTGGCTGCACCGACTTTAACCACGAAGAAGTGCGCGACGAAATCCGCAAACACAAATACCTGAGCATCCCAGCCGCCATGAAAGGCATGGGCTGGAAAACGCCGAATGGCTGCGCCACCTGCAGGCCGGCGTTGAATTATTACCTGATTTCGACCTGGCCGCATGAAGCCAAGGATGATCCGCAATCACGCTTTATCAATGAGCGTGTGCATGCCAATATCCAGAAAGACGGCACTTACTCTGTGGTGCCGCGTATGTACGGTGGCGTCACCTCGCCCGAGCAATTGCGCAAAATCGCCGATGTCGCCGACAAATACAAGGTACCCATGGTGAAAGTCACCGGCGGTCAGCGCATCGACTTGCTGGGCGTCAAAAAAGAAGACCTGACCGGCATGTGGGCGGACCTCGATATGCCGTCCGGTTATGCTTACGGTAAATCGATCCGCACGGTAAAAACCTGTGTCGGCTCGGAGTTTTGCCGCTTTGGCACGCAAAACTCCACACAATTGGGGATCGATATTGAGAAGGCATTTGACCATATGTGGGCACCCCATAAGGTCAAATTCGCAGTATCTGGCTGCCCGCGCAACTGTGCCGAATCCGGCATCAAGGACGTTGGCGTCATCGGCGTGGATTCCGGCTGGGAGATTTATGTCGGTGGCAACGGTGGCATCAAAACCGAAGTCGCGCAGTTTTTATGCAAGGTGAAGACCGCTGAAGAGGTGATTGAATACTCTGGCGCGTTTATCCAGCTCTACCGGGAAGAAGCCCGTTACCTGGACCGTACCGTGCACTGGATAGAACGTGTCGGGCTGGATTATGTGAAAAAACGCATTCTAGAAGATGCTGAAGGCCGCAAAGCGGCATATGAGCGTCTGTTGTATGCGCTACAAGGCGCGGTGGACCCGTGGGCAGAACGTGTCAGTCAGCGTGATGCCCACAAAGAGTTCGACACGATTGTTGTGTAAAGACAAATACTGTTTAAATGTAAAGTGGCGTGACAGCATCCTGCTGGCACGCCCGGGAGAATTAAGATGCAAAAAAGTTTTTGGGAAGTGGGCCATAAACCCACCCTGTTTTCGGCCTTCTTTTATTTTGACCTGAGTTTTATGGTCTGGGTTATGCTGGGGCCATTGGCGGTGCAAATCGCCGCCGACCTGCAACTGAATCCGGCGCAAAAAGGCCTGATGGTCGCCACGCCGGTCCTGACTGGCGCCCTGCTGCGGATTGTCATGGGCGTACTGGTGGATCAGCTACAGCCGAAAAAAGCTGGCCTGATTGGCCAGGTCATCGTCATCGCAGCCCTGCTCACCGCCTGGCTGCATGGCATCCATACCTACCAGCAAGCCTTGTTACTGGGGATGTTTTTGGGCTTTGCCGGGGCGGCATTTGCGGTGGCCTTGCCGCTGGCCTCACGCTGGTATCCACCTGAGCATCAGGGCACTGCGCTGGGCATTGCCGGTGCAGGCAACTCGGGCACTGCCCTGGCCGCCCTGTTTGCACCTGGCCTGGCCGTTGCCTTTGGCTGGAACAATGTGTTTGGCCTGGCACTGATTCCGCTGGCGCTGGCGTTTGTGGTTTACCTGGCCCTGGCCAAAGATGCACCGGATACCCCTGCGCCGAAATCGCTGTCGCAATACCTGGCCGTGCTCAAGGATAAAGATGCCTGGTGGTTTATGTTTTTCTACAGCGTCACCTTTGGCGGTTTTGTCGGTATGGCCTCTTCATTGACCATTTACTTCCACGACCAGTATGGGCTGGATGCTGTGCATGCGGGTTACTTCACTGCAGCCTGTGTCTTTGCCGGCTCGCTGGTGCGCCCCATTGGCGGTTGGTTGGCTGACCGCATCGGCGGTATCCGTTCACTGAGCTCCATGTACGTGCTGGCAGCCGTGTTCCTGTTTATCTTAAGCTTTGGTCTCGGTAGTCAGTCGCTCGGCTTGCTGGTGGTCGTGCTCGCCATGGCGGCGCTCGGCATGGGCAACGGCGCAGTATTCCAGCTGGTGCCCCAGCGCTTCCGCAAGGAAATTGGCGTGATGACTGGTCTGGTCGGCATGGCCGGGGGCGTCGGTGGCTTTTACCTGGCGTCCAGTTTAGGCTACTCTAAGCAAGTGACCGGTAGCTACCAGGTCGGCCTGACCATTTTTGCCGGCTTGGCGATTCTGGCGCTGATTGGTCTCTCACGCGTAAAAAACCGCTGGCGCACCACTTGGGGCGCAGCAACGGTCACCAGCGCCAAAATTTAGCGGCAGCGGACAACCGCCCAGCATTGCAATGTTAGCGTCATCACGGACCCCTACATGAAATTACGGATCAGCGTCGGCGAAAGCAGCCTCACCGGACCGCGGCCTCGAAATGAGGACTACGTCGGTCTGGTGACGCCTGCAGATGCACAGCTGGAGATCAAGGGTGCCTTGCTGGCGGTGGCCGATGGCATCAGCGGCGGGGCTGGCGGCGCCGAAGCCGCCGAGATGACGGTACGGACGGTGTCGGCAGATTATTACGCCACCCCGGAAACTTGGACTATCCAGCATGCGCTGGACAAGGTGATCCAGGCGGCTAACCGCTGGGTGCTGTCACAGGCGCGCAAACATAGCCAGATGGCCGGCATGGCCACCACCTTATCCATGCTGGTATTACGCGGGCAGCGCTATGTGCTGGCCCATGTCGGCGACACCCGCATCTACCGCCTGCGTGAACAGTCTCTACAGTGCCTAACCACCGACCATGTCTGGGACCGCCCCGATATGCGGCATGTGCTCAAGCGCGCGGTCGGGCTTGATGACCAGTTGAGCGTGGATTATGCCGAAGGCCTGCTGCAAAGCGGCGATGTCTATGCGATTGTCAGTGATGGCGTGTGGGCAGCAATGGGCGAGGCCGAACTGCACAAAACACTGATGCTCTACCATACGCCACAACTGATGGCGGAGCACCTGACGCGGCAAGCGCTGGAGCTTGGTGGCCAGGATAACGCGTCTGCCGTGGTGGTGCGGATCGACCAGCTCGGACAAGATCACCTGACCGACATGCTGGCCGATGCCTTGAGCCTGCCAGTGCCGCGCAAACTGGCCGTAGGGGACGCATTAGATGGTTTTACCGTCACCCGCGTGTTGCATGACTCTCGCATTAGTATGCTATACCAGGTAAGAAATGCCGCCGGGCAATTATTTGTGCTGAAAACCCTGCAGCCCGCCCGCGCGGAGGATAAAGCGAGTTGCGAAGCCCTGCTTAATGAAGAATGGCTGGGCAAGCGCGTGGTATCTCAATGTGTGCCGCAAATTTTGCCGCTCACGCGCGAACAACGCACGCACTTGTATTACGTGATGACCTGGCATGAAGGAGCCACCCTGCAGCAACGGCTGGACGCAGGTCATCATTTCACCATCAACGGCGTGGCCAATATCGGCCAGGACCTGTTGCGTGGCTTGAGCATGCTGCACCGGCTCAATATTGTGCACCGTGATATCAAACCCGCCAATATCCACCTCGGCAGTGATACGCGGCTGCGCATTCTGGACCTTGGGGTCGCGCTCAATACCACGCTGCCCATGCCCGAGCAGATGGAAAACCCCGGCACCCCCAGTTTTATGGCACCGGAGTTGTTCGACGGCAAATTGGCGGACCGCCAGGCCGATATTTACGCCGCAGGGGTGACGCTGTATCACCTGCTGACGCGTAAATATCCTTATGGTGAAATCGAGCCGTTCCAGTCCCCGCGCTTTGGTGAACCGGTGCGGCCCAGCCGCTACCGGCCGGAGATTCCTGCCTGGCTGGAAAACATTATCCTGAAAGCGATTGCCCGCAAACCGGAAACCCGCTTTGAAACCGCCGAAGAAATGCTACTGGCACTGGAGCATGGCGAACTCAGGCCCATCGTCATCCCGCGTACACCGTTGATTGCCCGCGCACGCCTGGTGAAGTGGCAATGGCTGGCGATTATTTCATTGTGCGTCAATGTGTTATTGATTTATCTGCTGCTGGTCTCGTAAGACCAGCCTTGCATGAAAAAGACGAAAAGAGGAAAAAATGAATTGGACTAAAATCTGCCCAGTGAATGACATCCCTGCCCTGGGCGCGCGCGTGGTGCGTCATGGCGAGATCGATATCGGCGTGTTCCGTACCGAAGATGACCGCGTATTCGCACTCAACAACCGTTGCCCGCACAAAGGGGGCCCGCTGTCACAAGGCCTGGTCTACGGCGACAAAGTGGCCTGCCCCCTGCATAGCTGGAAAATCAGCCTGGTCGATGGCAAGGCCGAAGAACCCGATGTTGGCCAAACCGCCTGCTATGCCGTCAAGGTAGAAGATGGCATGGTTTATCTACAATTAAACAAGTAATTTGTCGCTCCTAGGTTTATTCATTTCCCAGGTTTCTTAATTTCCAGGTATCGTATGACGCAACAGCAACAACTCCAGACCTCCAACCATGCGCTGACCGCAGAGCCGGTGACGTTTTACCAGCACCGGCGCGAAACGCGCAGCACTTGTTGCTATTGCGGCGTGGGCTGTGGCGTCATTATTACCACCGAGGGCCAGCAGATTGTTGATGTCAAAGGTGACCCCGAGCACCCGGCTAACTATGGCCGCCTGTGCACCAAAGGCTCTACGCTACACCTGACCGCCAAACTGGATGCACGCGCACTGTACCCGGAAGTCCGCCTCTCCCGCCATGCGCCCAGGGAGAGAGTGAGCTGGGATACCGCCCTCGACTACACCGTGGACCGCTTTGCAGACATTATTAAGACCCACGGCCCGGATGCAGTGGCTTTTTACATCTCTGGCCAGTTGCTCACCGAAGATTACTATGTCTTTAACAAGCTGGCTAAAGGTCTGATCGGCACCAACAACGTCGATACCAATTCACGTCTGTGCATGAGTTCGGCCGTGGCCGGCTACAAGGCCACGCTGGGCGCCGATGCCCCGCCTGCCTGTTATGAAGATATCGATCATACGCAGTGCCTGTTTATTGCCGGCTCGAATACCGCTTTTGCCCACCCGATTGTGTTTCGCCGCATTGAAGATGCCAAGGCCAAAAATCCGGACATGAAAATGGTGGTGGTGGACCCGCGCCGCACCGATACCGCACAGCTGGCCGACTTGCACCTGGCGATTTTGCCCGGCACCGATGTCGCGCTGTTTAACGGCTTGCTGCATGTAATGCTGTGGGAAGGCCTGCTGGATATGGCGTATATCCGCAACCATACCGAAGGCTTTGAGGCGCTCAAGGAAACCGTGCGCGAATATACCCCCAAGATGGTGGCCGATATTTGTGGCGTGCCTGAGGCCGATATTATCCAGGCCGCCAAGTGGTTTGGTGCGGGCCCGACCTTGTCCATGTATTGCATGGGGCTGAACCAGTCCATCCATGGTACCGAAAAAAATGCGGCCCTGATTAACCTGCACCTGGCCACCGGCCAGATCGGCAAGCCCGGCGCGGGGCCGTTCTCACTGACCGGCCAGCCCAACGCCATGGGTGGCCGCGAGGTTGGCGGCATGGCCAACCTGCTGTCGGGCCACCGCGACCTGGCCAATGCCGAACACCGTGCTGAAGTGGCCCGCTTGTGGGGCGTGCCCGACGTCCCGGCCACGCCAGGCAAAACCGCAGTAGAGATGTTTGAAGCGGTTAAAAATGGCGAAATCAAGGCGATCTGGATTGCCTGCACCAACCCCGCACACTCCATGCCAGACCTGAATAATGTGCTGGCAGCCCTGCAACAGGCAGAATTAGTTGTGCTACAAGATGCGTTTAACAATACCGACAGCAATGTCTATGCGGATGTGTTCCTGCCAGCCTCCACCTGGGGCGAAAAAGAAGGCACGGTCACCAACTCCGAGCGCCGCATCACACGCGTGCAGCCTGCTGCCCCCAAGCCGGGAGAAGCCCGTCATGACTGGGAGGCGGTGGTTGATTTTGCGCAGCGGCTGGAACAGAAACTGGGTAAACCCCAAACGCTGTTTAATTATCCGAATACCGAAACCATTTTTAATGAGCACCGTGAAACCACCAAAGGCCGCGATCTCGATATCGGCGGCTTAAGCTATCAAATCCTGGAAACTCAAGGCCCGCAACAATGGCCATTTAAATTGGGCGCCAGCCAAGGCGAAGCGCGCTTATACACCGATGGCGTGTTTCAGAAACCGGGCGGCAAGGCGCATTTTGTCAGCGCGGTGTATAAACCAACCGCCGACAAACCGGATGCGCGCCATCCGTTCCGCCTGCTGACCGGCCGCCTGCGCGACCAGTGGCATGGCATGAGCCGTACCGGCACCCTGGCGCAGCTTTACAATCACGTCGAAGAACCCGTGGTCTCCATGCATGCCGATGATATGCAGCGCCGCCAGATCAGCCATGGCGATATCGTCAAGTTGAGTAACAAGCGTGGGACGCTCACCATCAAGGTCCAACGGTCAGAGGAGGTCAAACCGGCGGAGCTGTTTATCCCCATGCATTGGGGCAGCCAGTTTATGCATGGCCTTGGCGTCAATGCGTTGATGCCCCCAGCATTTGACAAAAGCTCCAAGCAGCCTGAGCTCAAGCACACGGCCGTCAAAATCGAAAAACTGAGCCTGCCGTGGCAAATGACGGTCATGCGTAGTTGCAACGACCTGCACTTGCTTGCCGACATTCGTGCCTTGCTGCCAGCCTTTGATTACGCCACAGTGGGCCTCTATGGCCGTGGCAGCGGCATGCTGATTTTGCGTGCCGCCCATGGCGCCGCACCGGATCCCAAGCTGATTGCCCAGCTCGACCACTTACTCGGCATGGTGGAAGATGCGCCCATGCTGCGCCTGGATGATGTCAAACGCGGCATTAGCAAACGCATCCTGGTCGAGCAAGGCCAGGTCAGCGCAGTACGCCTGATTGGTGAAACACTGGCAGCAGACTGGCTCAAACAAGTCATGCTTGAAGGCCAGTTTACCGATGAACTACGCAAGTGGGCCCTCGCCCCGCTGGCGGCGCCCCCCACCGGACAAAAATCCCGCGGCAAAATCGTCTGTAACTGTCTGGATGTCTCAGAAAATGAGATTATCGAAACCTGCCAGCAGGGCGCAGATCTCGCCACGCTGCAAGCCAAGCTCAAATGCGGGACCAGTTGCGGCTCCTGCGTGCCCGAGCTTAAACGGCTGGTGAAGCTGCATGGTAAAAGCCATGCGGAATAGGCCCCGCAAAACCGCGCCTGAGTGAGTCCGTTTGCCTGCCTGCAGCGGACGGTGCCCACTATACAATCCCGGTGCTGCAATCCTGTGCGCATGCCTCATTAGCGTGCACAAGACCAAAATCGCATCAATCACTTGGCGCCCACGGGTTGAGCGATGCACCAGCGCATGCAGATAAAATCAATTCGAATCAATGACTTAAAATAAACCCTGAGTCATTCACCCGCTTCTGCTGGCGGTTGGCATGCCAATTGCTTTTTTTGTAATACGTGGCATTTGATCATGCCATGTTTAAACCAGAGATTGTCCATCGTCGGCCAATCTCTAACCGGACAACGGCGTCCATAGCTTGTTTCGCAGGATTGCAATGTGCAATCGCGGCATAGGCTATGGACGCCGTTTTTGTTTTTAGGCTTTGAGTTTGGTAACGCAATGCACGCAACTGACATGAAAACATCGTGACACTGCCTGCTTGCATCTGATTAGGAATACAAGATGAATCAACACACACGCATCCTCGTCGTCGGCAACGGCATGGTGGGACATTACTTTGTGCAAGAACTGGTGAAACGCCACCCTGACCTGGCCGCCGCCAACCTGCAAGTCACCGTGCTAGGCGAAGAACCACGCCCGGCTTATGACCGCGTGCACCTGTCCAGCTTTTTCTCGGGCAGTACGGCGGAAGACCTGTCGCTGGTCGAGCCTGGGTTTTATGACCGGCCGGGCCTGACGTTACGCCTGAATGCCCGCGTCAGCCAGATTGACCGCCACCAGCATACCGTGACTCTGACAGACAACACTATCCTGCCCTACGACAAACTGGTACTGGCAACCGGCTCTTATCCATTTGTCCCTTCTGTCGCCGGGCGCGACCGTGAAAACTGTTTTGTCTACCGCACCATTGAAGACCTGGAAGCGATGACGGCCGCAGGCAAAACCGCCAAGAGTGGTGTCGTTGTAGGCGGTGGTTTACTAGGT
This sequence comes from Methylophilus sp. 3sh_L, assembly GCF_046766015.1. Taxonomy (NCBI): domain Bacteria; kingdom Pseudomonadati; phylum Pseudomonadota; class Betaproteobacteria; order Nitrosomonadales; family Methylophilaceae; genus Methylophilus; species Methylophilus sp. 3sh_L. The sequence continues at coordinate 168,901 of NZ_JBKOUF010000002.1, read as the reverse complement.
CTGGAATGTGCCAAAGCCTTGAAAGACATGGGCCTGGAAACCCATGTGGTTGAATTTGCGCCGCGTTTGATGGCGGTGCAAGTAGACGAAGCGGGCGGCAAAGTGCTGCGCAGCAAAATTGAAGCACTGGGTGTACACGTGCACACCAGCCGCAATACCACCGCGATTGTAGACGGCGCGACTGCACGCCACCGCATGGTGTTTTTTGATGAAACCTGGCTGGAAACCGACATGATCGTGTTCTCTGCCGGGATCCGCCCACGTGATGAACTGGCACGTGAATCCGGCCTGGCCATCGGCGCCCGTGGCGGCATCGCCATTGATGACTTCTCCCGCTCCAATGACCACAATATCTACGCCATCGGCGAATGCGCCAGCTGGAACGACGAGATGTTTGGCTTGGTGGCACCTGGCTATGACATGGCACGTACTGCTTGCGCACACCTGCTGGGTGAAACATCGACCACGTTCCGGGGCGCAGATATGAGCACCAAGCTCAAACTGATGGGCGTGGATGTCGCCAGCGTCGGCGATGCCCATGGCAAAACCCATGGTTGCCGCAGCTACCAGTACACCGATGAAGTGCGCAATATCTACAAAAAAATCGTCGTCAGCGAAGATGGCAAAAAGCTGCTGGGTGCGGTGCTGATCGGGAATGCCGATGAATACGGCACCTTGCAGCAGATGACCGTCAACGACATGCCGTTGCCGGAAAATCCTGAATTCCTGATTCTGCCAGCCAGTGATGGCAAGGAAAAACCTGGCCTGGGCGTCGATGCCCTGCCGGATACCGCGGTGCTGTGTTCTTGCAATAACGTCAGTAAGGGCGCCATTGGTGAAGCGGTGGCGGCTGGCAATTGCAGCATAGGCGCCATCAAGTCTTGCACCAAAGCCGGTACGGCTTGTGGCGGCTGCGTGCCGTTGGTGACACAAGTCATGAAAGCGCAGATGATGAGGCTGGGCATGACCGTCAACAACCACCTGTGCGAACACTTCCCGTATTCGCGCCAGGAGCTTTACCACCTGGTGCGTGTGGGCCAGATCAAATCGTTTGACGAGTTACTGCATAAGCATGGTCAGGGCTTGGGCTGCGATATCTGCAAACCCACCGCCGCTAGCATTCTGGCCTCATGCTGGAACGAATTTATCCTGAAAAAAGACCTGGCGTCCTTGCAGGATTCGAATGACTATTTCCTGGGTAACATCCAGAAAGACGGCAGCTACTCGGTGGTGCCACGCATGCCGGGCGGCGAAGTCACGCCAGATGGCCTGATCGCCATCGGCCAGATTGCGAAAAAATACGGCTTGTATACCAAGGTCACCGGTGGCGCACGCGTGGACATGTTTGGTGCCCGCGTGGAGCAATTACCCAATATCTGGGAAGAGTTGATCGCGGCTGGCTTTGAATCTGGCCATGCTTACGGCAAATCGTTGCGTACGGTCAAAAGCTGCGTCGGCTCCACCTGGTGCCGCTATGGCGTCGATGACAGTGTCGGCCTAGCCGTGCAACTGGAAAACCGTTACAAAGGCCTGCGTGCCCCGCACAAAATCAAGTTTGGCGTCTCAGGCTGCACGCGTGAATGTGCAGAAGCCCAAGGCAAAGATGTGGGGTTGATTGCGACCGAGAACGGATGGAACCTGTACGTGTGCGGTAACGGCGGCATGAAACCACGCCACGCCGAGCTGATCGCCAGTGATCTGACTAAAGAAGAAGCCATCCGCATGATAGACCGCTTCCTGATGTTCTATATCCGCACCGCTGACCGCCTGCAACGCACCAGCACCTGGCGCGACAATATGGAAGGCGGCCTCGACTACCTGCGTGATGTCGTGATTAACGACTCGCTCGGCCTGGGCGCAGAGCTGGAAGCGCAGATGCAGCATGTCGTGGATAACTACCAGGACGAATGGAAAACCGCCGTTAATGACCCTGAAGTGCGCAAGCGCTTCCGCAGCTTCGTCAACAGCGTGGCGGGTGACGACAATATTGTCTTCGTCAATGAGCGCAACCAGATCCGGCCGGCCACGCCCGCAGAAAAACAGCAGACCGCACCTGCCGCCAAGGTCATTCCCATCCTGGCGGCAACAGAGTAATCAAGGAAACCGTTTATGAATCAGTTACAAGCAACAACCGCCCAGCCTGCCACGGCAGCTGGGGCATGGCACCCGGTGTGCGCACTCGACGATATCTGGCCGAATATGGGCGTCTGTGCCCTGATTGAAGGCCAGCAGATCGCCATTTTCCGCCTCAAAGACGGCGAGCTGTACGCGCTGGATAATCATGACCCGCATAGCGAGGCCAATGTGCTGTCGCGCGGCCTGATCGGTGACTTGGGCGGCGAGCCTGTGGTCGCCTCGCCGATTTACAAGCATCACTACCAGCTCCGCACGGGCCTTTGTGTTGAGGATGCAAACGTATGTCTGAATGTTTACCCGGTCGAAGTCAGGGATGGCAAGGTGTGGGTACAACGATAAGCAGGGTGACTCAGAGGACAGAACCATGCACGCCATGAAAAAGACCGATAAACCCGGCCAGCACCCCATCCTGAATAGTGACCGCATGGTGGCGCTGATCAACCTTTCTGGCCGTCAGCGCATGTTGTCGCAACGGATCGTGCTCAACCTGGTGATGAGTACCCACCACCCAGAAGCGCTGGCCCAGGCTAAAGAAGCCCTGGCATTGTTTAGCCAGACGCATGCGCTGCTGGTCAAAGGCAATCATGAGTATCCCGGTGTGTATTTTGAGGCACTGGAAAAAGTCTTGTTTGGCCCGGAGGACAACGAAGCCAACATCCGGCAATTTATTCAGCATTGCCAGCAGGCGATTACCGCCTGTGAAAGCAATCAGGGCCTGCCCGCAGCCATGATCCCATTGCTGGGTGAAGAAGCCGGTTTGATCGTCGCCGTCCTCAACCAGATCACGGTCACTTATGAAAATGAGTCCAAACGCTGCGAGTTGCTCAGGCGTAAAAAGCAGGAAAACCTGATGAGCAGCATCCAGCAGATCGCCAAAGAAGCCAAAATCGTCTCCTTTAACGCGCAGGTGATTGCTGCGCGTTCTGGCGAGGCAGGGAAGGAGTTTGCGGTCGTCGCCAGCGTCATGACCGATATCACCAACGAAATTGAACAACTGGTGGCTAAAGCAATGGTGAGTGATTAAAGCGCCCAAAATGCAATCACCATCCGCCCACATGGGAGATGGTGATTTGTTTCAGCCTTCACGGTCGCGCCTATCAATGGCGTCGCTGGTTAAACGGCGAAAGCTACGTCATGATGCCCGCGATTAACCATGTTGCGGATGCGCAGCAGCCAACTGTTGCTGCGACTCAACGTTATTTTCGATCACTTGCTCAATAAAAGGATTCTGGCTGAGCGCATAGCCTGACGTTGCAGAACTCCCCGCCTGACTCGATTCAAACTTGGTATGCAGCATGTTTTCCACGGCATGCAAATCTGTCGCGTTTGAATTGTCGGCCGCAAAGCCAGCAACTGAAAAAGACAAGAGAATAATGGCAGATAATAATTTCATTTTTGACTCCTAGTAATGAACGACAGTACGTTGTGAAATGAAATTTACGCGCACTCGCCCCGCAAATGAAATTGTTTGTTTGAATGAATTTATTCAAACAAACAATGGAACCTTTGGCGTCTTACGGCGAGCTTACAAAGCCTCAAATAGGGAAGAAATTCCCTTGACCATAGATTGATGCCCATCTAATATTTAAGCCATGGGAGATGACATTCCTCCCTGGGAGTCGCGAGTAAGGACTTCCTCAACCGCCTCGTGCTGATGATGTCTACACGAACCCGGGACCGGGGGTGTAGACACGACCATACGCCTTGTCCTGATCATGAAATTAAGCTTAGGACAAGTCTCTTGAAATTGACGCTGACCTCTCTCTACCAAATGCGATTGCTTGAAGGTACAGGCTGGATCTCCTGCCCGCCACAACCCTATCCGCCAGTGATTCCCCAACCATTGCCGCAGCCGCCCGAGCCTGTTGCGCCGCCTTGACGCCACGATGCATACATTCAGCGTTTTGATACGCCAGTATTTGTATCCACCCAGCAATGAAAATGGCATCACAACGCCTCATGAACGGCGTCTAGCCAAGGCATAAACAGGGAATCCACCATGAATTTACGTGATTTAAAGTATTTATTAGCCGTCTCTGAATTCAAGAACTTTAGCAAGGCGGCTGAACATTGTGCGACCACGCAACCGACCTTGAGTAACCAGATCCGTAAACTGGAGAATTATTTAGAGGTTGAAATCTTTGAAAGAGGCACGCACTATGTGCGGGTGACTCCGGTGGGTAAAAAGATTATTGATGCGGCCACACGCGTGATTGAAAATGCCAATCAGATTGTACACATTGCACGAGAATCCAGGCAGTCTCTGCCTGCCAAGCTCACCTTTGGCAGTTTTCCGTCATTGGGCCATGCCCTGCCCCTGCAATACATCTTCCATTTAAAACAGCAGTTCAAGCCATTTAAAGTGCAGCATGTCGAAGAAGATGTGGATGTACTGCTAGACCTCTTGGCCCGGCAGGAAATTGATTTTGCCTTACTGCCGATGCCGGTCACGCATGCCAGTCTGGAAGGGGTAAAACTACTCGATGACCCCTTATATGTGGTGACACCGACGCATCATGCCTATGCGACACGCGCCAGTCTCACCTTAAGCGACTTAAGCCAACAGCCGCTCTTGTTTTTAGTGGAAGACCAGTCGCATTACAGGCAATTACTGGAACAGGAGGATCCTGCGTTTGCCCAACAGCACCAGGAGAAGGATGAAGACTTTAAAGCCGTCAGCTTTGAAGCACTGAGGTTGATGGTCAAACATGGTCTGGGACTGGCCGTCATCCCTGGGACCGCCATCAACCATGAGGATCAAGATGTCCGCTACATCCCGTTTGCCTCCCCTGCCATTGCGCGCGAGATTGGCCTCTTCTGGCACAAGCAGCATGCGAATCCAGCGCTATTGCAGCAGATACTCAAGCAATTGCAGTACCAGCATGCCGGACCAGAAAAGTGAAATGAAGCACTTATTGCATCAAGCCATGGTTGGTTGCTGATATGGTTGGTGTTCATGCTGTGCAAGCAGGTGCCCAATTTTTGCAATCACCAGATTGAGCGTGTACTCGGAAGAAATTAAGCAAGGTAACAGCCGGATAACACGCTCTCTCGTCACATTGATCAATAGCCGCTCCTGTTGCAACGCTTGAGTCACCAACTGATGCCCTGGCCGCGCTAGTTCTATGCCCAACATCATGCCCAATCCTCGAACATTCAACACCTGTGGATTGGCTGCCGTAGCGTATTTGAGACGGTTTAAAATAGCTGTACCGATCTCGCTAGCGCGACTCGCAATCTGCTCGGCTTGCATGATATCGAGGACCGTACAGGCAACCCGGCAAGCCAACGGATTGCCACCAAATGTCGTGCCATAGCCTCCGGGTGAAAAAACACTGGCAGCAGCCCCTGTTGCCAGACAGGCGCCTATTGGCACCCCATTGCCCAAGGCTTTCGCCAAGGTCAACACATCCGGCAAAATATGTTCATGCTGGTAGGCAAACCACCGGCCAGTCCGACCCAGACCAGACTGTATTTCATCCAGCATCAGCAACCAGCCATGCTGATCGCAGAGCGCTCTTAACCCTTGCAGATAGCCTGGAGAGAATACTTGCACGCCCCCTTCGCCTTGCACCGGCTCCACCAGAATCGCAACAACCCCAGTGTGTTCTGCTGCCACTTGCTGTATGGCTTCCAGCTGATTAAAAGGCACCCGGATAAACCCTGTAATTTGCGGTTCAAACTCAAACCCGGTCTGACGGGCAGCATTGAAGCTCGCGGCATTAGTGGCATAGGTTCTGCCATGAAATGCATTTTCCATGACAATCACCACTGGATGGCTGATGCCTTTTTTCAAGCCATAAAGTCTTGCAATTTTTAAGGCAACTTCGTTTGCCTCGCAGCCGGAATTACAAATAAAAGCCTTTTCCAAACCACTTAGCGCACACAGTTTCTCGCCGAGCAAAGATTGCCAGTAAATTTCGACCATATTAGAGGTATGGATCAATTGTTTCGCTTGTGCTGCGATCTGTTCAGCAATCAAAGGATGCGCATGTCCGAGGCTGGTAACACCGATGCCAGAAACGGCATCAATATATTCCGTTTGGCGAGTGTCCCACAAACGGTCTCCTTTACCCCGTTGAAACATCACAGGCAGGCGCTGATAGGTATGCATCAAATGCATGGATGGTCTTTCTAATGAATGTCTAGGGAAGAAATGTCTACCGTTGTAAAAATCGGCTCTATTGCGAGCAAACGGGTGCCATGAGGTCCTGTTTCCAGAATCCGGTTTTCCTCGCAGGAGATCTGCATTTCGATCGAATACCCCGCCTGAGGGCTCAACAAAGCCATCATGTCACGCACCACGTCTTTCGCCATCGGGCCATGCGTTTCCACCTTGCACCACAGGCGAAAATCTTTCCAGACGATGAGTCTATACCGCGTGCTCATAGCTCTTTGGCCCTGCCAACCGTGCGCGCCAATCCTCTACCGTCGCAGTCTCCAGCCTGCGCTCAAACATGGCCTGCCACTTGGTCACCAGAGGCAAACGGAGTGCGCTATTCAGTTCATCCTGATCCAGCGGATGGTGATAAAGTAGTGCCAGCATCCGCTGCAAGGGCCATTCAGGATAAGGCCGCTGAATCAGTGTAATCGGCTCACCTGCAGCGATGACACCAGCCTGTAGGACGCGGCAGTAAAACCCTGTCTTCTTGTGTTGCTGCATTTGCCAGGCCAGATCCGGCACCCCAAACCGGTCGTTGACTTTCCAACAAGGTTGCCGGGGTTGCGTCACTTCCAACATGACACTTCCAATCGACCATATGTCGCCGATGCACACCGTCAGCTCGGTGAGGCCTGTTGTACTTAAATTTTCGCCAAAAGCGCCATGACTAATCAGGCGCGCTGACGGATGGCTAAAAAAAGGCAGCCATTGGGCATAATGCTCCCACGGATAAATATGCACCGCTTTATCGCGTCCACCATGCAGTCGTTGATCAGCCTGTGCATCGCCATCCAAGCCGTTAAACCCGACCCTGACTGGGGTGGTGACTGCCGTTTTTAAGATGGCGCTGTGCGTACCAGGACGCAAAAAGGCCTGTGGTTTTCCCACACAAATGGCTTGAACAATTCCGGCTATATTTTCCATTCCAGATCCTTTTCTGCTTGATCCAACCAGGCATTAAATACACGACTGGCTGCATTAGCCAAAGTCGGTCCATACAGTTTGGTTTGTCCGCGCAGCTCATGCAGATTGATGTCAGCCATATGTAATTCACAGGCATGCCCAATCAGCCATTTTTCTAGCACGCCCGCGTCAAACTCCAGATGGCATTGCAAACACAACAGAGAGTCCCCCAGGCTAAATGCCTGCTGTGGGCAGTGCGTTGTAGCCGCTAATAGCGTGGCCTGAGGCGGCACAGAAAACTGATCGCCATGCCAGTGCAAGACAGGGACATCCACTCCAAGTAACCCCAATACAGATTGTCGACCTTCAGCGGTTAACTTAAGGGGTGAAAAACCGATTTCTTTACCTTGCCGCATCGGTAGCACTTCGGCGCCCAGTTGTTTGGCGATCAGTTGTGCGCCAAGACAAATACCAATCATGGGTTTACGCGACAGCAACCTGGTATGTATGAGTTCCATCTCATCTTTAAGAAATGGGTAGCGACCCAGTTCATACACGCTGATGGGGCCACCGAGAATGACGACCAAATCGGCTTGTGTGACATCAGGCAATGCAGGGAATGGATCGCCTGCCTCAACATAGCGAATCTCATAATTACGGTTGTGTAGCACAGGTCCCAGTGTCCCCAGATCCTCAAAGGCTAGATGACGGATCACAATCGCCTTTTTTCTACGCAGGTTAACATCGTTCATTTCTTTTCTCCCATCGCCGGTAGCGTCTGTCGGCAGGTCACGCTGTTTCAGGCGTAAATGTATGAGAGATGAGCCCCGCTGTCGTGAGCCTGTTATGAAATATGGGATGGTCCAGCAAGATGCTGGTATTGGGTATTAGCGCTAGTTAACGCTATTTGCGTTTATCATGAATACGATCATGAGGTGAGAAGCGATTGCAGTTTGCCCAACAGCTGCGCGAGTTGCCTGTCATCATGGCTACCAAACCCCAACCTGATCGCTGCCAGCATGTGATTGCCATGCGTGTAAAGGCTGTCGCGATGAAAATGTAGTCCATGCTGTGTAGCCCGTGACAGAAAGTCTTGCATCGCAACAGGGGTTTTCAAGGTCAGCCAAAAGGCTAGGCCACCACTGGGTAGACTAAAATCAAACACATGACCAAAGTCTTGGTGTAGGGCAGCCGCCAGCGTTTTTCGCCGCTGATCATATATTTTCAACGTTTTAAGAATATGGCGCTTTAACTCACCGTTGCCCATCAACTCTGCCGCCGCCAGTTCTGTGACCGGGTTGCCTTGCCGGTCTATGATCATGATATGTTCGGCACACGCCTCAATAAACGCTTTGGGCGCAACGATATAACCCACGCGTAAGCCTGGCGCCAACACTTTGGAGAGTGAGCCGACATAAATCACGCTTTCCGGGCTACGACAGGCTAATGGCAACACAGGTTGCCAGAAATAGTGAAATTCATGGTCGTAATCATCCTCAAGAATCTTGAAGCCATGCTTCGCCGCCACAGTGAGCAGTTGCATGCGTCTTTCCATGCTCATCATTACAGTAGTCGGAAATTGATGATGTGGGGTCACATAAACAAATCGGATCTCGCGTTTGCTACAAATATGATCCAGTTGATCAATATTCATGCCGTGCTCATCGGTCTCCACCGTCATCACTTCTGCGCCACAGGACTGAAAAGCCAGCCGAGCTGGCTGATAGCTGAGCCGCTCCATCACCACGGCATCGCCTGGCTGAATCATGACTTTCGCCGTCAGAAAAATACCCATCTGACTACCACGCACGACACAAATATGCTCTGGCGTAACATGCAGGCCCCGCTCCATATTGAGCATGTGTGCAATCGCACTGCGTAGTTCATCTGTCCCCAAGGGATTGCTATAGCCGAGACGGCTGGAGCGGGCGGTGTAGATCAACGCGTGGCGAAAGGCACGGGAGATAATTTCAAACGGAATCAGGCGTGAATCAGGAATACCGTCGTTAATGTTTACATCAAATCGCTCTACAGCGGGGGATGTGACCTTAGGCATCGCAGGAACAGTGGCCACGGGATATGATGAATCTTGGCTAGGTGCTTGATGCAAGCTCACAGGCAAATGACTTGCGACAAAGGTACCCCGCCTACCCTCAGTTTGCAACCACCCTTGGGCGATGAGTTCATCATAGGCCAGTACAACGGTTTTGCGATTGATGGCAAGCTTGCTGGCCATCTCCCGCGTGCCCGGCAAAGCATCTTGTGGCTTGAGCCTGCCAGCTCTGATCTCTGCAATGATCAGCGTCACCAGTTGCAAATAAAACGGCGTGGATGAAGATTCATCCAGCTTAATTACCAGGTCCCATGGTCTTAGCATACCCCCTCAACTTTCTCTCGCAAGCGTCTGCGATTGTTTTTCTCAAGACACAGTTTACCTATTGTTGACATGAGCTGGCGCGTTTCAAGCCTGGACCCATGAACATTTGAATTCTGGCTGGTTTTTGAATCCCAGCAGATGGTTACAGTGGCTGCACTGATGCAATCAGTCTCTCCCAAACGACCGGGAGATCAAAACCAAGATTATCAGAATATGGAGAGAATCAATGAACGTGAAAACAACTTACTTAGCGATCGTTGCCATGGCAAGTGCATTGGCTTATGTGCCGGTCTTGCATGCCGAAACCGACATGGAAGCTGCCATGAAAAACCCGAACAACTGGGTTCATCCCCGTGCGAACTACAGCAACCATGGGTACAGCACCTTAAATCAAGTCAATGCAAACAACGTCAAAAACCTCAAGTCGGCGTGGACATTTGCAACCGGCGTGAACCGTGGCCATGAAGGCTCGCCGATTGTGGTTGATGGTGTCATGTATGTTCATACAGCGTTTCCAAATAATGTGTATGCGTTGGACCTGAATGACAACCAGAAGATACTCTGGTCCTACTTCCCCAAACAGGAGCCGTCGGTACAAGCCGTACTGTGCTGTGACAACGTTAACCGTGGACTGGGATGGGGCCACGGTAAAATTTACCTGACCCAAAACGACGGCACGCTGGTCGCGCTGGATGCAAAAACCGGAGCCAAACTATGGGACACCAAGGTCGTCGATACCAAAGTGGGCGGGACGCTCACTGCAGCGCCACACGTGATCAAAGACAAAGTGATTGTAGGCTGTTCAGGGGCAGAATTCGGCTTGCGTTGTTACTTGTCAGCCTATAACGCGAAAGATGGCTCTCTGGCCTGGCGTGCCTACAGTACCGGGTCAGATGCAGACGCTTTGATTGGTGAAGGCTTTAATGCAGATAATCCGCACTACAGTGCTTTATCGGTGTATCAGGATGTCAACGGCGGCAATAAACAAGGGGGCTCATTCAAAGCCTTGAAAAAAGAACAACTGCAATATCCTGAAAAAGATCTGGGCATCAAAACCTGGCTGAAACCTCAAGCGGTTAAAAATGGTTGGGAACATGGGGGCGGTTCCATTTGGGGCTGGTTCTCCTTTGATCCGAGAACCAACTTGATGTATTACGGCACGGCCAACCCTTCGGTCTGGAACCCGGATGTCCGCCCTGGCGACAACAAATGGACCATGACTGTGTTTGCGCGTGATGTAGACACGGGCATGGCTAAATGGGGTTATCAAAAAACGCCGCATGACGAGTGGGACTACGATGGTGTAAATGAACTCATTCTGTTTGATAAAGGCGGTAAAACCTACGCCTGGCATCATGACCGCAATGGCTTTGCCTATACCTTTGAAGCGAAAACAGGCTCCATCGTTGTTGCCGAAAAAGTACATCCATTTGTGAACTGGGCCAACGGGATTGATTTGAAGACAGGCATCCCTGACAAGAACGCTGCGGCTTCTACCCATCAGGACTATAACGCCAAGGGGATTTGCCCGGCAGCACAAGGTACCAAAGACCAACAACCCGCTGCCTACTCCCCCAGAACCGGCTATATGTACACACCGTTGATTCACTTGTGCATGACTTATGAACCGGTCGAATCCAAATATATTGCAGGACAACCCTGGGTAGGGGCAACCTTGACCATGTTCCCTGGACCAGATGGCGTGATGGGAGGCTTTGCCGCCTACAACCCCATGAATGGCAAGAATGTTTGGTACAACAAAGAAAAATTCTCAGCCTGGAGCGGTGCATTGACGACCGCGGGCGACATCGTCATGTACGGCACCCTGGACCGCTGGTTTAAAGCTGTCGATGCTAAATCCGGGAAAGAGCTCTGGAAAATGCAAGTGGGCTCGGGCGTGGTCGGCAATGCTTTTACCTATGGCCATAAGGGTAAGCAGTATGTAGGCGTCTATTCAGGCATTGGCGGTTGGGCCGGGGTGGCGATGAACTTGGGCATGAGTAATGACACCGATGCGCTAGGCGCAAGCGGCGCATACAAAGAGTTGACCAAATATAACGCTGCACCAGGCGGTGGCACGCTCAACGTGTTTTCACTGTAGCAAGATTGCAAGCACCTTTGAATTGATCTCCAAAGGTTTTGAATACCTCCTATTTTCAATAGGAGGTTTTTTTGGCCCTCTTTTCTTGCTTGCCTGGTATACAGGTCTGGCTGAATGAGAAGACCTGCTTCAGCTGACTTAAAGTTCGCCCATCAAGCAACTTGAGATCACTACAAAACATGCGTCGTAAGCAATCCAATCCCTACATGGCAGCTGTTTGGCATGTCACTAAACTTGGTTCTAGTGGCTGCACACAGCAAGAGTTAAAAATTCATACAACTAAATAATCTCAATAATAATATCCGCGCAAATAAATGATTTGAAACTATCAACCGGGTTTTCTCTATCAATTCCCGCAAACCATTCAGGGGTTTAATAACAGACTCACAGAGTGTATCCATCCTTTAAAAATCAAAAGAGGACATGTTTCATGAAGATCGCACGTCTCAAGCTGTCTACCCTGATAGTCAGCGTTTTGACGATTATCCTGCTATCGGTATGCCTGTTTGTCTATATTGACATCCAGACCAACAAAACCGTCGCCATTAATGGTGAGCAATATGGCAAGATCATTGACCAGAAAGACCTGATGGCGGATGTCTTGCCTCCACCTGAATACTTGATCGAAACCTGGCAATTGATTTTGCAAAGCGTGGCAATGAATGAGTCTTCAAATCGCCAGTTGGAGGAAAGGATTACGTCCCTGCGCGCAGAGTTTGAAAAACGCCATGACTATTGGGCTGGCAAGCTCAAATCATCCGACATCCGGCAACTGGTGGTTGAACAGTTATATGCCTCTGGACAAGCCTTTTTTACGATTTATGACAGCAAATTTGTGCCTGCGCTGCGCAGCCAGGATAAAAAACAGATTGAGGCTGCACTGGCAGAATTAAATACCGCTTATCAAGCGCACAGACGCATTGTGGATCAGATCGTGGCCTCTACAACCAGTGCCTCAGAGCAACTGGAAATTGAAACGGCGCATGTGATTTCACGCGGCGAATGGATCAATTATGCAATGGTATTATTGCTGATCGCATTTGCTTCCAGCCTGGGCTATTTCATCGTTAAAACCGTAAAAAATCGCTTGGGAATGGATCCTGTTGAGCTATCGGAGCTGGCTGGCCGTTTTTCTGACGGTGACTTTTCTGCGCAGATTGAATTGCCCGCTGGCGATGAAACCAGCGTCGCGCATTCGATGCAGGTACTCCAGAACACACTGAGCAAACTCACCACCGAAACCAACCGCCTGGCGCAGGCGGCGATTGAAGGGCAATTGTCTACCCGCGCCAATACGGCAGGGTTCAAGGGCGAATTTAAGCGTCTTGTGGAAGGCTTTAACCAGACACTGGATGGCGTGATTGTGCCGTTAAATGTGGCTGCAAGCTATGTGGCAGATATCTCCAAAGGCAATATCCCGGACAAGATTACTGAAACGTATCATGGCGACTTCAATGCCATTAAAGACAACCTGAACCATTGTATTGATGCCGTCAATGCGCTAATTGCGGACACCAATAGGTTGTCAGAGGCGGCGGTTGCCGGACGCTTGTCTACACGTGCAGATGCGAGCAAACATGAAGGCGATTTCCGCAAAATTGTGGAGGGCGTCAATAATACGTTGAATGCCGTCATTTCGCCGCTCAATGTCGCTGCGGAGTATGTCGACCACATTGCCAAAGGCCACATTCCACCTAAAATCACGGACACTTACCATGGCGATTTCAACACCATTAAAAACAACCTTAACCAGTGCATTGATGCCGTCAATGCGCTGATTATGGATGCCAACCGACTGTCAGAGGCCGCCGTCAAAGGCGAGCTGTCTACACGGGCGGATGCCAACAAACATAATGGCGATTTTAGAAAAATTATTGAGGGCGTGAATCACACGCTGGATGCGGTAATTGTGCCGTTGAATATGGCGGCCAGCTATGTCGCGCGAATCGCGCATGGCGACATTCCTGCCGAGATTACCGCCCCCTATTACGGCGATTTCAACGAAATAAAAAACAACCTGAATACTTGCATCCAGGCGATCAATCAATTACTAGAGGACTCTGCGCTATTGGCACAAGCGGCCAAGGAAGGACGTATCCAGGTGCGGGCTGACGAAATGAAGCATGCTGGTGATTTCCGTAAGGTGATTGCTGGCGTTAACCAGACACTGGACCTGATTGTAGAACCGATTAAAGCCGTACGTCAGGCTGTTGAAGCGATTGATACCGCAGCCAGTGAGATCGCCAGTGGCAATAACCAACTTTCGCGCCGTACCGAAGACCAGGCAGCGAGCCTTGAAGAAACCGCCGCCAGCATGGAGCAATTCGCTTCTATCGTTAAACATAATGCCGAGAATGCTCAAGAGGCCAACCAGTTGGCGCTGACAGCATCAAACGTGGCTGAAAACGGCGGCCAGGTTGTACGCGAGGCCATTGCTAGCATGAATGCAATGAACGAAAGTGCACGCCAGATTGAAGACATCATTGCCGTGATTGATGGCATCGCCTTCCAAACAAATATCCTGGCCTTGAACGCAGCCGTAGAAGCGGCGCGCGCCGGCGAACAGGGCCGAGGCTTTGCCGTGGTAGCGAATGAGGTCGGCGCACTGGCACAGCGCTCATCCGTCGCTGCAAAAGAAATCAATAGCTTGATTAGTACCTCGGTCAATAATACCTACGATGCGGTCAAACAGGTAGATCTTGCTGGCAAAACCATGGAAGAAGTGGTCAGTTCAGTGAAAAAGGTTTCTGAAATCATGCGTGACATCAGTGAAGCCTCGTTTGAGCAAAGCAAAGGCATAGAACAAGTGAATCAGGCAATTACCCACATTGATGAAGCCACGCAGCAAAATGCGGCACTGGTCGAAGAAGCCGCCGCGGCAGCAGAATCATTGCTGGATCAGGCGCATCAACTCAGCCAATCCGTCCAGCGCTTCAAACTGGATCAACCTGGCCGTACAACAGCGCTTAGGTTAACGTCGGCGGCGCCGGTGGACGAGGAGGATTCTTTAGTGCGCATGACAGGCACTTAAGCGCGCGTTCATAGGCGAGGAGAAAACATAAACCTCGCGCTAAGTTTGAATCTTAACGGGCTTTTGCCCCCGAGAACGCGCTAAAACTGACGGCACTGATCACCAGCACGGCACCAAATAATTGCCCCTGCGTAGGTGGAACGTGCTCAAAAGCGGCAATCACCATGGTAGTGACTGGAATCAGGTTCATGAAAATCGCTGCTTTGGCAGGGCCTAAATGTTTAATGCTGGCATTCCAGAACAGGTAAGCCAGGACACCGCCGCCCAGTGCCATGATCAACAAGGCCAAACCGGCATGTGCCGTCGGCATCACCAGCGGGCTCCCGTTGCACGCCGCAGCCAGGCTCAATGCCAGCGCTCCCACCGTCATGATGCCGGCGGTGCTGGCAATCCCGCTCACCTGTTTAGGCATCATTTTTTTCACCAGCACGTTATAAACCGCCCAGTTGAGCGATGCAATCATGATATACAGATCGCCCGTCGCAATCGTCCACTCCGCCCCTGCCGCCAGCACCACAATGGCAACGCCGGCGATGCCTACCGGGAAAGCCAACAGCTGCGCCAGCTTGGGCCGCTCACCAAGGATGACATAGCTTAAGATCGCCGTCAGGAGCGGATTTAAAGCCATGATCAACGCGCCATTGATGGCCGAAGAATGTGCCATGCCCAAAAAGAAAAACAGGTTAAAGCCAAAAACACCCACAATCCCCAGCGTCAAGTACGCCTTCCACTCGCGTAATGGAATTGCCGCCCGTGTAAACTGGGCAATCATGATCATGACAATCGCCGCAATCGTATAGCGGCTGGCACCGGCCAGATAAGGGCTCATTTCAGCCAGCACAGGTTTTGCCAGGTTGAAATTGGCTCCCCACAAAATCGCTGCCAGGGTAGCCATCAAATAGGTTTTGATCAGGTTCACTTGTTACTTTCGCTTAAGCCAGTGACAGTCGTCTCAGGCCAGGATGGCGTGAAACATAGGGTCACTGAAAAATCTTGTACTGGGGCCAGCATGGACTTGGCTTAACCTGGTCACTTCTGGGCCGCCAGGTTTATTTTGAGGGCGTTGTGCCGGTGGCCAGCAATGACTGCAATACGGATTGCAGCACGCCAGGAAACTTCTGCTCGATCTCTGCCAGCCGCAACGCATTCATATGCTCGGTACCTTCGATAATGGTTTCAACCACACCAGCGGCGCGCAGGATTTTAAAGTGATGCGACAGGCTGGATTTGGGTCGGTTGAGATCAAACTCACCACACGTCATCTTTCGGCCCGCGGCTGCCAGGCGCCCGACAATCTCTAACCGGGTCGGGTCAGACAAGGCATACATGAGGTCGGTGAGTTCTACCTGCTCAATGTTGGGATGTTTAATTTGTCGCATGGTTTAAATTTAACATACTACTTGATATTATTCCATTGTTCGATTATATTCGAATAATGGAATTTAGTCATTCACTGCTTATTCGAAAGAGATGATGAAAAAAGAGACTGCTTCACCAGGCATCCCGCTCGCCCTGTACGCCTTAATGGCGGGGGCATTTGGGATAGGCACCACTGAGTTCGTGATCATGGGGCTCTTACCTGACGTCAGCAGGGATTTGCAGGTCAGCATTCCCAGCGCCGGCCTGTTAATTACCGGCTACGCACTGGGGGTTGCCCTGGGGGCGCCGCTCATGTCTATCCTGATGGCAAAATTCTCGCGTAAAAATGCCCTGTTATGGCTGATGGGTATTTTCACCCTGGGTAACCTCATTTGTGCGATTGCACCCGATTACCCGACCTTAATGTTTGCCAGGATAGTTACCTCCTTTGCACATGGTACTTTTTTTGGCATAGGCGCCATTGTTGCCACCGACCTGGTGCCTAAAGATAAACGTGCGTTTGCGCTGGCATTGATGTTTACCGGCCTGACGGTGGCAAACGTCGTGGGCGTGCCTGCCGGCACATGGTTAGGCCAGATGCTGGGCTGGCGCTCGACCTTTTGGGCAGTCACCCTAATCGGCCCGATCGCACTCGCTGCACTGTATTTTCTGCTGCCCGCAGACCAGCATAGCACCAAGGTCGATGTGAAATCCGAAATCAAGACCTTGCTGCAGCCACAGGTGATTGCCGGATTACTGTTAACCATTATTTCGGATACGGGCTTATTCGCGATCCTGACCTATCTCGCCCCCATCCTGACTGATGTCGCGCACCTCCCCCCTGCTGCGGTTTCGCCGGTGTTCTTGCTGTTTGGCGCCGGGATGGTGGTCGGCAATATCCTGGGAGCTAAACTCGCGGATATCCATCTGGATCGCACGCTGACCGGTGCTTTGCTTAGCATCATCGCTGTGCTGGCCGGTTTTTCATGGCTGTCACATGACCAAGTGGCGGTGATCAGTCTGGTGGGCTTGCTCGGCATTGCAGGTTTCGCTGTCGTGCCGTCATTGCAAATCAAAATCCTGGAAAAAGCCAGTGGCGCGCCCACGTTGGCTTCTGCCATGAATATCGGCGCATTCAATATTGGCAATGCCGCAGGTGCCTGGGTGGGCGGACTAGTGATTTCTTTCGGCTTGGGCCTGACCGCCATCGGCTGGATCGCGGCTTGCATCGTCGCGACCGGGCTCGCATTGGCATTGATAGAAATGCATTTCTTTGCGCACCCATCAACGCAAACAATCAAGTAGTGGGCAATTTTAAATTCAACATTCACACAAAGGACTGTTATGGCTGACTTGTTTTCTAGTTACACATTAAAAGGCGTTACGCTCAGAAACCGCATCGCAATCCCGCCCATGTGCCAGTACATGGCCGAAGAGGGCGTCGCCAACGATTGGCACCAGGCGCATTACGCGTCACTGGCCCGTGGCGGCAGTGGCCTGGTGATTGTCGAGGCCACTGGTGTCGCGCCTGAAGGCCGCATTACGCCGGGCTGCCTGGGGATCTGGAATGATGCGCAAGCAGAACAATTACGCAAGATTGCGGCGGCCATTAAAGCCGCCGGGGCGGTGCCTGGCATCCAAATTGCGCACGCAGGCCGTAAAGCCAGCGCCAACAAACCCTGGGAGGGCGATGACCATCTGCCGGAAAATGATGCACGCGCCTGGCAGCCGATTGCGCCTTCTGCAATTGCGTTTGGCGGTGGTTTGACGCGTGTGCCCAGGGCCATGACACTAGACGATATTGCCCGTGTACAGCATGACTTTGTCGCAGCCGCCCAACGTGCATTGGCCGCGGGTTTTGAATGGCTGGAAATCCACTTTGCGCATGGTTACCTGGGACAAAGCTTTACCTCCGCGCATTCGAACCAGCGTACCGACAGCTATGGCGGTAGTTTTGAAAACCGCTCACGGTTTACCATTGAGACCCTGGAAGCCATCCGCGCCGTTTGGCCGGAGCATTTGCCACTCACCGCACGGTTTGGAGTGATTGAGTATGATGGCAAAGATGAGGAAACCTTGGCCGAGTCTATCCAGCTGGTGAAAGCCTGGCATGAACGCGGGCTGGATATGCTCAGTGTCAGCGTTGGCTTTACCATTCCAGAAACCAATATTCCCTGGGGACCCGCCTTTTTGGCCCCGGTTGCCGAACGTGTACGCAATGAGGCAGGCATTCCGGTGTCTTCGGCCTGGGGCTTTGGTGCGCCTAATTTGGCCGATGACGCCATCCGCAATGCCCAACTGGATCTGGCCATGATCGGCCGCGCGCATCTTGAAAATCCGCACTGGCCTTATTTTGCAGCCAAGGCCCTGGGCAAGGATCAAGCCTCTTGGGTGCTGCCCGCGCCTTATGCGCATTGGCTAGCCAGGTATCACAGCCCGACCGAGTCGGTTAAAAAGTAAGCCTGCGGCTGACGCATGCTTGATGTACAAAAAAAGAAACCTGCTTGCGCAGGTTTCTTTTTTTCAGGTAGAACACCGTTTACTCAGCAGGCTTGTCCAACAACTCCATTTCATCACTGGTCATCAAGCGCTCGATATCCACCAGGATAATCATTTCGCTCTCTACCGTCGCCAGGCCAATCACATAATTCGTATTAATCCGCGTCACCAGGGTGGGCATTTCACGCAGATTTTCTTCAAACAACTCGCGCACATCAGACACGCCATCCACCACGATGCCGACAATACGGCCACTGAGGTTCAAGATAATAACCACGGTGAACTCGTTATACACCACCTCGCCCAGGTCAAACTTGATGCGCAAATCGACAATCGGCACGATTTTGCCGCGCAGATTGACCACGCCCTTGATGAATGCCGGCATATTGGCAATATGGGTGACGGGATCATAGCCGCGGATTTCCTGCACCTTGAGGATATCAATGCCGTATTGCTCGTTACCAAGAATAAAGGTCAGGTATTCCCCTGCCGTCTGTTTGGCGCTTGCGCTCTCCGGATTGCTGTTTTGTGTCGCTGTACTCATCACTGCTTCCTCACTTGGACTCATAAACCCTGATATTGTTAGCGGAAGACTCGCCGCATGCATGATGGCATACCACGGTCCCGCTTGCCCTCAGGGGGACATGGTTAAAACTGTATGGCGACGGCGGTAGTAGCGGTCAAGCTTTGATCCGTCTGCCGATCACCGGATTCATTAAAAATGGCATCCCGGCTTTGCAACTGCCGCAGCTCGGCGCGCAAGGTCACACGCGGACACACCTTATAATCCGCATTAACCGAGTAACCCATGGTTTTAAACCCATGCGGCGTACCGGTGTTAATAATCACACCGTGCTTATCCTGATAATACTCCAGCCGTCCGGTAAAGCTCAGTTGGCTGGAGTACTGGTATTTAGCCAATAGCGCCGGGGCAAGCCACACATGGTAGCCATCCCCCGCCCCTGGCGGTTTTTCTTCGGCACCAATATCAAACGCGGTGATCAGGCTCCACTGCTCATCCAGCTTGAAGATGCCATAAAAGTCATGAAAATAACGCATCTGGCGGTCACGGTCAGACTTGTCATTGCCGATAAACGAACTGCTATTGAGCGTCACGCGATCATTCGGCTTGTACGTCAACTGATGTCCAATCGACGGCGTGGTATTGCCTTGCGGCGCACGGATACGCTGCCAGCCATTGAGTAACAAGCCGCTCGCCATCCATTTGCCATCCGCAGAGGTATAACTGACCTTAGCCCCTGTTTCAAAATACGGCGAATTCTCTGCCATCAGGCCCCGCGTCAATGTCCAGTTTTCGGTGCCCACCGCACTTTCAAAGCCCAAATGCGAGGGCATCACCCCGGCATCTAACCAAAGGTCGTGACTGTCAGACAGCTTAACACCCACATTGGCCTCAAAAATGTTCTGCAAATCCTTAGGCTCTGCGGCGTAATTGGCGCGCATATAACTGCCCGAAGCCAGCGCCAGGTTACCGCGTAGCCGTTGCGTATTCAAACTGGCTTTCAGCATGGCCAGGTTGACACTCAACACATTGGCCCGGTTGTGGCTAAAAATAAAATCTGGCCGTTTATGGTTGGGCGGATCATTAAAATCACGTACATAATACGTTTCCAGATAGCCGCTTAAAGTTAACGGCGCAGGTGTCTCTGCCGCTGCCAACATCAAGGGTGCTGGCGCTTCTTCAGTCCACCCGGCCACGGGTAACAAACCGGCCGCCATCCCCAGCAGCCATCCCCAGTGTTTCATCCTCAAATACATTAACGGCACATTCCACTAGAAATTAAAACGGATCGCCGTCATCAACACATGATTTTCACGGTCTACGGTTTTGGTATTCACAAACTGGTTCAGGTAGCCGACATCCGCATTACTAAAATCATTAAACTTCCAGTTGATGCCCAGAAACAAGCGGTTCTGGTCAAAGCCTTTGCGCGGGCCCCAGTGCGTATCGTTAAAGTTGATGAACAATTCGTCATACACCACCCAGGACAATTGTGGGTTCAAGCTGGATGGCAAGCTGGCACGCAGCATTTGCCGCCAACGGTAAGCATGCTGGCTAAAATCTTCGCGCTCGCGGTTTTCCAGCCTTGAACGGCTACTCAGATTCACCCCGCCAATCGGGTCAAACTGGTAAGAAAACTGTTGCCACAAGCGGTTTTCTTGATACGCCGAACCGCCTGCCGGATGGTTGATAATCGTGTCGTAACCCAACCACACACTGGCTTTGGGCGTCACTTTGTAAAAAATGGACGGACGTAAAATCAAGGTATCAAAATGTTTGCCTTCATCGCGCCAGCGCGGATGCGTATCCATGCTCCAGTATAAGTTTTCTACCGGCAATTTGCCTTGGGCATAAATATTGAGCCAATAGCGGCCGTCTTCTTCCACCTCGGCCCGCACCAGACTTGCAAAGGTCATAGAAAGTAAAACGATGAAATAACTAAATACACGCACTGTAAGGCCCCATCATAAGTTAACAATTAAGCAATGATCAGATCACTGATCATCAGGCCATTAAAGGCTGCAAATTTAAAGATTGATCAAGTACCACTTGGTTTCGACCTGAATGCTTAGCCTTGCTAAGCGCACCATCAGCACGCGCGAAAAGATGCTCAAAGTCATCGCCAGCATGATACGAAGCCACGCCAGCACTGATGGTGACATTTAATCCGGATAAATGTTGGCTTGCAAAAAAGGCGCAAAAACTTTGAGCACTCTTAGTCGCAGCCAGCATGGTTGAATTTTTCAAAATCACCAGGAACTCTTCGCCGCCTATACGAAAACATAAATCATTGGCAAAAAAATGTGCAAATAAAGCGCCTGCTGCGGCAAGGACCTCATCCCCAATTTTATGCCCATAGGTGTCATTAATCCGTTTAAAGAAATCGACATCGGCCACAATTAAGGATAGGGGTGTGAAATACTGGTTAGCCTCGGCAATGACTTGCTCTTGTACGCTACGCAGATAATGCCTGTTATAGAGCTTGGTCAATGCATCATGCGTTGCCAGGGCTTGCATGGACTGATATTGCTTTTCATAAGTGAGTAATAGATGGTAGTTCTCAAGTAAATGCTTCACCCTGATTTCAAACTCCTCCAGAGAAGAGTCTTTTGAATAAAAGTCATTGGCACCATTGAGTAACAACTGCGTGCGTCTGGCGGGACTATTTAATCCTGAAATAGCCAATATCGGCACACACGCTGTTGCCGCATCAAGAGAGCTTCTGACGGCGCTAATCACGGAAAATCCGTCGCCCAATCCTGCTAAATTGAAGTCAGTGATGACCAGGTCATAATTTTTTTTACCAATATGCTGAATGGCCTCTTCTGCATCCGCACAACAGTCACAAGCGAGCCCCATGTGCTCTAAACGGTCACTGTAGACTTTTAAAACGGCCGGGCTATCTTCAATTAATAGCACTTTTCCTTGCAGTTTATTACGCTTGAATTGCGCAAAATTCCGAATAAAAACATTCAAAGACGCGATATTTAATTTACTAAAACAGGCAGTAATGCCAGCCTCAATGGCTTCATGCGCCACTTTCTGCATTGCGGTGGACACCATCAACAAGCTCACACAGCGCGTGCGCGTTTTTAGAGGCAGTGCCTTGAAAAAATCAATGCCATGCATGGCTTTATGCTGATAAGAAAACAAGAGCAAATCCACCGGCCATCCATCTAGCATTTCCATTGCCTGGGCAGGACTCACCGCCTCTTTCACCTCAATCTCGTATTCTTTCAATAAAGAAGACAATATTCTTCTGGTTGACTTTGAAGAGTCTACAATCAACGCTTTCACCTTACCGCCCGCTCCCATACGTCACAATCTCTTGGGGAATTTTTGCCAGTGACACCTCTCGCTCAACAGCGCCCAGTTTGTTTGCCTCTTTAGGCATGCCATAAACCACACAGCTTCTTTCATCTTGCCCTAGCGTTTTTGCACCAACATCGCGCATCTCTTTGAGACCTTGAGCGCCATCATCCCCCATGCCGGTCATAATGATGCCCAGGGCATTCTTACCGGCCTGCTGGGCAACCGAGCGAAATAGCACATTCACCGAGGGGCGATGGCGACTCACCAGCGGGCCATCAATCACGTCAACATGATATTGCGCACCACTGCGTTTAAGCAGCATATGTTTGCCACCAGGCGCAATCAAAGCGCGGCCGGCAATCACACGATCGCCATGGGCGGCTTCCTTGACTTCAATCTCGCACAGTTCATTCAGGCGTTTGGCAAATGCCGCAGTGAAGTTTTCAGGCATATGTTGCACGATCACCATGCCAGGACAAACACGTGGTAACGAGGTCAGCACGGCCTCCAATGCTTGCGTGCCGCCTGTTGAGGTCCCAATTGCAACAATTCCCTCGGTGGTTTGTGCCATGGCGCGACTTGTCGCAGCAAGTACAGCATCTGCAGTCAGCTTGGGGGCGACCTTGGCTACCGGCTCGGTGTGCACAATGCGTTTCAGGTTGGCCTTTGCCGCCACTTTGATCACATTGATGATGTCATTGGCATCATCTTCTAAAAAGTCTTTCAATCCGGCTTTGGGTTTGGTCACAATGCTCACCGCCCCGGCGGCCAAGGCCTGAATGGTGGTTTCAGCCCCCTTCTCGGTTAGCGTCGAGCAGATAATCACCGGCGTCGGGCGTTGTGCCATGATTTTCTTGAGAAAGGTAATGCCATCCATCCTGGGCATTTCCACATCCAGAATCACCACATCCGGCCAATCTTTCATCATTTTGTCCATGGCAAAAATCGGGTCAGAGGCCGCGGCAATCACCTCTATCTCTGACGACTTTGCAATTTTTTCGGCGAGGACTTTTCTGACAACAGCAGAATCATCCACGATCATTACTCTGATTTTTTTCATATTAGCAATCCGTTCTTAGACCCGGCTTTTTACCCAGGCAAACCCGCTCCAGATATCAAAAATAATATACCGCGAGTCTTCACCCCCATAATGATTGGCGTGAATTTGAAATCCATGTTCATCCAGATGCATGAGGACAGCATGCAGATTCCGGTCTCCAATATTGTTTTTTTGCTGTATTTGCAATTGGGGAAACATATTGCTGCCGCCAAACACCTTCACCTGGCAATCTTTAGATCGAATTTTCAGCTTGGCCATTTCGTCCATCATTAAAGCGAGCGCCTCATCCGCATATTTTGCAGACTTGCCAGCAAGGGCCTGATGACTTTTCTTTTGCGTCGCCTGACGTTGCGGCAACAGGATATGGCACATGCCACCCACACGCTTCTCAGGGTGCCAGATGGTCACAGCCACACAGGAGCCGAGGATGGTACGGATTCTGGTATCGGCATCGCCCCAATACCATTCGCCAGGCTGCAAAAATACCTCAAAAACCTCTTCCG
Organism: Methylophilus sp. 3sh_L; assembly: GCF_046766015.1. Lineage (NCBI taxonomy): Bacteria > Pseudomonadati > Pseudomonadota > Betaproteobacteria > Nitrosomonadales > Methylophilaceae > Methylophilus > Methylophilus sp. 3sh_L. The sequence goes on along the minus strand of NZ_JBKOUF010000002.1, from coordinate 144,935 downwards.
GCTTTTTCTCCACCAACCCAAAACACAATGCAGGCTCAGTACGCATCAACATAAGCAATCATTAAGTGCTTTTTTTATAAATAGAGGGGGCTTCAGAGGTGAATTTGTCTGTCACCCCATTCAAGCTCTCGGAATGACTGATCATGAAATAACCGTCATTTTTAAGCAGCGGCAGCATTTGGTCAGTGATCTGGCGCTTGGTCTCTACATCAAAATAAATCATCACGTTACGCAAAAAGATCACATCAAACTGGCCGAGATCAGGATAAGGCTTGGTCAGGTTAACCTGCAAAAACTTGATACGCTGACGCAACTCCTTGACCATCAGCAATTCACCTTCGTGATCGCCGGTGCCTTTCAGGCAATACTTGGTCAAGTATTGCCTGGGGATCTCAGACGCGCGCTGCATGTTGTAGCAACCGGTTTGTGCCTGGTGTAATACCTTGGTACTCAAATCAGAAGCCACCACTTCCCATGGCTCTTTACCTAGGTGCTCGTCCAACAGCATGGCGATGGTGTACGGTTCCTCCCCAGAGGAGCAGGCCGCACTCCAGACCCGGAAAGGCTTGCCCTTACTGCGTTTAGGCAAAATGACATCCGTAAAAAAATCAAAATGCTTGGGCTCACGGAAGAAATGGGTTTCATTGGTGGTGAGCAAATCAATCGCAATCTGTTTTTCCGTCGCATTGGCCGGATCATTAATCAACTTGTAATACTGCGTGAATGAATGCAGTTTATGAAAATGCAGGCGCTTGCTGAGCCGGCCACTCACCAACGGTTTTTTAACGTCAGACAGGGCAATGCCTGCTTGTGAGTAAATAAAGCTTTTAAACAAGCCAAACTCTTTGACGGTTAATGATTCAATCTGATCCATCTTATTTACCCTTTAACTCGCCAATGTTTATCAGACTAGCGATTAGTTTCCAATCTCTCACTTGCTTCAAGCGTTAATTCGCCAAAGCGGCGCCAGTCGCCAGACTAGAGACCTCATCGACAGACAATACCTTGTTCACGTTGAGTAAAATAATAAACTTACCCTCGATCTTGCCCATGCCTTCAATAAAATCAGCGCGGATATTGGCACCAAAACTCGGCGCCGGCTCAATATTGCCAGCCTCAATATCCACCACCTCATTGACCGCATCCACCATCATGCCGACCACTTGTGTTCCCTCAGCATGCGCAACCTCAATAATCACAATACAGGTTTTGCGCGTGATGTCCGCCGTTGGCTTGTCAAACCGTGCTGCCATATCAATCACAGGAACCACCGCACCACGCAAATTAATTACTCCTCGAATAAACGCAGGCATTTTGGGCACTTCAGTGAGCTGCCCATACTCAATAATCTCTTTAACGTTGAGAATATTCAGTGCAAACACTTCGTGCCCGAGCATAAACGTCAAATACTGCTGCACCCCTGTCATGCCGTCCAAGGGATGCTTTGCTTGCTTTGCAACCACCAATTCGCTCATTTTTCTATCCTCTGTTTTCAGTTCTAAACACATCCTAGACACACCGCAAAGTGTGCTCCTCTCAAGGTTTAAAACCTCACGAATTGTTCCTCATCAATACCGCCGCCGTAGGTACCCGTTTTATTAGCCATGGGCATGGTTGAGCTAATGGTGGGTTTGCTCGCTACTGCTCTGCTCGCCATAGACTTTGCTTTTGGTCGCTCGGATCCCGCAACGGCGTGATGCTCGGCGCCCACTTTAAAAAAAGCGATTAAGTGCTGCAGTTGCTCGGCCTGGCCACTCATTTCTTCTGCTGTCGCCGCCAGCTCTTCACTGGAGCTGGCATTTTGTTGCGTAGCCTGGCTGAGTTGATTCATGGCTGCTGTAATTTGCTCTGCACCACTACTTTGCTCTTCACTGGCCGCAGAAATCTCTTGTACCAGGTCACTGGTTTTGTTGATGCTAGGCACAATCTCATCCAACAAGTCACCGGCACGTTCTGCCAGGCTCACTGAGTTCTTGGCGACTTCACCAATCTCTTGTGCAGCGACTTGGCTACGCTCAGCCAACTTGCGTACTTCTGCCGCAACAACAGCGAAGCCTTTGCCATGCTCACCTGCACGTGCCGCTTCAATCGCCGCGTTCAAGGCCAGCAGATTGGTCTGATAGGCAATGTCATCAATAATGCTGATCTTGTCAGCAATGCTCTTCATGGCAATCACGGTGTCTTTCACGGCTGCGCCGCCTTCGTTGGCGTCTTTCGCGGCTTTACCGGCAATGCCATCGGTCACTTTGGAGTTCTCGGTATTCTGGTTAATAGACGCACTCATCTGCTCAACTGAGGCAGAGGTTTCTTCGACAGAAGCCGCTTGTTCATTGGTCGCTTGGCTAATACTTTGCGCCGTTGCACTCACTTGCTCAGAAGCGCTGGCAATGTTGTCAGCAGAACCCCTGACCTCCACAATCACTTGCATCAGGCGCTCTACTGTATTCACCACAGACAGCTTCAGCTCTTCGAGCTGGCCTTGGTATTCATTGTCGATACGTTGAGTCAAATCGCCTTGCTCAACCTCTTTCATCAATGCCATCACCTCTACCAGTGGATTGACAATGTTATCCAGCATGTCATTGAGGCCTTGCACCATCTTGCGGTAATCGCCCTTATACAAGTTGGAATCTGCACGTACGGTCAGGTTGCCTTGTGAGGCGGCCTCAATCAGCATATTGATTTCACCTGACATGGCTTTCATATTGCTGCGGACCATTTCAATGGTGTCATTGATAAAGGCTTTTTTGCCAGGCAATTGCTCCATCGGCGCGTCAAAGTTACCCTCGCCAAACTCCTTAATCACAGCCATGGCTTTTTTCTTCACTGCAATGTGGCCGCCAACCATGGTATTCACCCCGACTGCCATGGTTTTGAAATCGCCTTGGAATTTATCTGCATTGATGACCACATCAATATCCCCGGCATCGTGCTCTTTGGACATATGGTTCATGTCTGCAATAAAACCTTTAAGGTTACTGCGCATGCTTTCAATGGTGTCGTTGATAAAGGCTTTTTTGCCAGGCAATTGCTCCATGGGCGCATCAAAGTTACCTTCACCAAACGCCTTAATCACAGCCATAGCTTTTTTCTTCACCGCAATGTGGCCGCCAACCATGGTATTCACGCCCACCGCCATGGTTTTGAAATCGCCCTGGAACTTGTCCGCATTCATCACTACGTCAATGTCACCCGCATCGTGCTCTTTTGACATATGGCTCATGTCGGCAATAAAGCCTTTGAGGTTGCTGCGCATCTTTTCAATAGTGTCGTTGATAAACGCTTTTTTGCCAGGCAATTGCTCCATCGGCGCATCAAAGTTACCTTCACCAAAGGCTTTGATGACCGCCATGGCTTTTTTCTTCACCGCAATGTGGCCGCCAACCATGGTATTCACGCCTGCAGCCATGGTTTTGAAGTCTCCTTCAAACTTGCCTGCATTCATCGCCACATCAATGTCCCCGGCATCATGCTCTTTCGACATATGGTTCATGTCAGCAATAAAGCCTTTGAGGTTGCTACGCATCTTTTCAATGGTGTCATTGATAAACGCTTTTTTACCAGGGAGTTGCTCCATGGGCGCATCAAAATCCCCTTCACCAAACGCTTTGATGACCGCCATGGCTTTTTTCTTCACCGCAATATGACCGCCAACCATGGTATTCACCCCTGCAGCCATGGTTTTAAAGTCTCCTTCAAACTTGCCTGCATCCATCACCACATCAATATCCCCAGCATCATGCTCTTTGGACATGTGCTTAAGATCATTCATGAAATCATCCAGCAGCTGTTGTTTGTGCGCCAATTGCTGTTGCAGCTCGTAAATTTGCAAAAAAAGAGGGCTTAACTCATCTTGAACACTTAAGTCCAGAGATTGATTCAACTGCCCTTTACCTAACTGCATTAAATATTGCTGCGCCACCTGAATGCGACTTTTATTGACTGCCCTGTAGTTCAAAATAGACATAACGCTTCCCCCAACATAATCACCCGTGATTGAATAAACTTCTGGCCGACTGGCCGTGTGGCTCATGCTTCCCGACATCAGCCACACCCATCCCGATCAAGTTAAAACTTCACAAACTGTGACTCATCAATATCAGCCGCCGTCGCAGTCGCGACATGCAGTGATGCTTTACTGCTGGCAGGCGTGGTCACTTTTTTAACGCTCTTTTTCACTGCGGCTGAAAAACCACCACTGCCTTCGGAACCTACCTTAAAGTAGGAGATCAGTTGTTGCAGTTGCTCAGCCTGGCCGCTCATTTCCTCTGCCGTGGCTGCCAGCTCTTCACTTGAGCTGGCGTTTTGCTGGGTCACCTGACTCAACTGGTTCATGGCTGCCGTAATCTGTAAGGCACCGCTGCTTTGTTCTTCACTCGCGGCATAAATCTCTTGTACCAAATCACTGGTTTTGTTGATGCTAGGCACAATCTCATCTAGCAAGTCACCGGCACGCTCGGCAAGGCCCACGGAGTTCTTAGCCACTTCACCGATCTCTTGCGCAGCGACCTGGCTACGCTCTGCCAGCTTGCGTACTTCTGCCGCAACCACCGCAAAACCTTTACCATGCTCACCCGCACGCGCTGCTTCAATCGCTGCGTTCAATGCCAGCAGGTTGGTCTGGTAGGCAATGTCATCAATGATGCTGATCTTGTCGGCGATGCTCTTCATGGCAACCACGGTGTCTTTTACAGCAGCACCACCCTCATTGGCATCTTTAGACGCCTTACCAGCAATGCCGTCAGTGACTTTAGAATTTTCGGTGTTCTGGTTGATCGAAGCACTCATCTGCTCAACGGAAGCAGAGGTTTCTTCGACAGAAGCGGCTTGCTCATTGGTCGCCTGGCTGATACTTTGCGCGGTGGCACTCACTTGCTCAGAAGCACTGGCAATGTTATCGGCTGAACCTCGCACTTCGGAAATAATGCCGGTCAGGCGGTTCACCATGCCATCAATGGCAAACAAAATACTGGTTGTATCGCCTGGGCGTAAATCTGTCTTAACGGTTAAATCGCCTTCTGCCACGCGTTTAACAATGCCTGCAGCATAAGCGGGCTCACCACCGATTTGAGACAGTAACTGTTCCACCATTTGCTTCATGGAATACAACAGACTAGTGGTATCGCCGGGTTTGGTTTCCACTTGAACAGTGTAGTCGCCGGAAGCGACTGTTTTGACCACAGATGCCGCGTAATCTGGCTCACCGCCTAGTTGTTTAAGCAGGTTACGGGTAATAAAGAAGCCAATGGTGGCTGCTAGTACGATCACAGCCAAGGCGATTGAACGGGAGAGTAGTAGAGCGGTCGCCTGTGTGTCAGAAGCGTCTTTTGAAGCCTTTTGACCAATTTCCACGTTGTATTTTCTATCCGCTTCAATCGCTTGTGAAACTTTCAGGAAGTCATCTTTCGCAGCGAAGACAGCCTTACGTGCCTCATCAATTTTGTTAGCACGTGAGAGCGACAATACACGCTCACGTACTGTATCGTAACTTCTCAACTCAGACTTAATCCCTTCAATCAAGCTACGATCTTTATCGTCGGTGATATTCTCGGACTCATACTTCTTAACGCCTTCATCAAGCTTGGCCCGGTATTCCAGAATCACGCGATCCAACTGTGTCATGGTCGCGTCATCGGTATTGACGATATGCTGATAAACCGTTTCTTGCATATCCGCATAAGCTTTGGACATCTCATCCAGCACAATAATGCTGGGCACGGTATTGATATTGAGATAATTGGTTTTATTGTATACCTGGTCCAGGTAATACTGTGCCATAGAGGCGATTAAGACTAGGCCAAATACCGCTGTACCAATCAGCAATATCATTTTTTTTGCAACGGTCATTTTCATTTCATCTTCCTTTTCCACATTTAGTGATGCGTCTCAACCGTACCAGCCAAGGTTGCGATCTCATCTACAGACAAGACACTGTTTACATTCAAGATAATCACAAACTTGCCTTCAATTTTCCCCATGCCTTCAATAAAATCAGCACGGATATTGGCGCCAAAACTGGGTGCCGGCTCGATATTGGCAGACTCGATATCCACCACCTCATTCACGGCATCCACCATCACGCCTACCACCTGCGTCCCTTCTGCATGAGCGACCTCAATAATCACAATGCAGGTTTTACGGGTAATATCTGCGCTGGGCTTATCAAACCGAGCCGCCATATCAATTACGGGTACTACCGCCCCCCGTAGATTAATCACGCCTCTGATAAAGCCCGGCATTTTGGGCACTTCAGTGAGCTGACCATACTCAATAATCTCTTTGATATTGAGAATATTGAGGGCAAAAATCTCTCGCCCGAGGACAAAGGTCAGGTACTGCTGAATCCCGTTTTCTAATATTGCTTGCTGTGTTTTTGGTGGCTCTGCCACACTGACTGCACTCATGAATTTTCCTTTCTCTCAGACCGCCAGCTTGATAGCGCTAACCGATTAGCTAGCCCTCACCTGAACGGTCAATATCCTTTAGAATTTGACGAACTGTGCCTCATCAATCTTGTGATAGTCGCTAGATGGCGTAGCAGCAGCCGGACGCGAAACCAAAGGCTTGGAAGCCTTCTGGATGACTTTTTTAGTCGCCGCAGAGACGGGTTGATCATCGGCACTGACTTTGAAGTAACCGATCAGTTGTTGCAGTTGCTCGGCCTGGCCGCTCATTTCTTCTGCTGTTGCTGCCAGTTCTTCACTTGAGCTGGCGTTTTCCTGCGTAACTTGACTCAGCTGGTTCATGGCCGCCGTAATCTGTAGGGCACCGCTGCTTTGTTCTTCACTCGCGGCATAGATCTCTTGCACCAGGTCACTGGTTTTGTTGATGCTAGGCACGATTTCATCCAGCAAATCACCAGCACGTTCGGCTAAGCCCACAGAGTTTTTCGCCACCTCACCAATCTCTTGCGCGGCCACCTGGCTACGTTCTGCCAGTTTGCGCACTTCGGCCGCGACCACGGCAAAGCCCTTACCATGCTCACCAGCACGTGCCGCTTCAATCGCCGCATTCAAGGCCAGCAGGTTGGTCTGGTAGGCAATGTCATCAATAATGCCGATCTTGTCAGCAATGCTCTTCATCGCAATCACGGTATCTTTCACCGCAGCGCCACCCTCGTTAGCATCTTTCGCGGCTTTACCGGCAATACCATCGGTCACTTTGGAGTTTTCAGCATTCTGGTTAATAGAAGCGCTCATCTGCTCAACAGAAGCAGAAGTTTCTTCTACCGAGGCCGCCTGTTCATTGGTGGCCTGGCTGATACTTTGTGCCGTCGCACTCACTTGCTCGGAGGCACTGGCAATGTTGTCGGCAGAGGCTTTGATCTCATTAATGACATTGCTGATTTTTTCGGACATGGTCTTCATCGAAGCCATCATCTGGCCAATTTCATCATTAGAGGTCACTTCAACCTTTTGGGTTAAATCACCATTGGCAATCGCATTGGCAGAAATCACGGCATTGTTCAAAGGGCGGGTGATGGATCGGATGATAAAAAATGCCAACGCCAACACGGTTAATGAAATCAGGCCGCCAATAATAAGACCTGTTTTAACTGCGCCTGCTTTGATTTCCAAGGCATTTTCGGCTGAAGATTTAGCGAGTGCCTGGTTATAAGCCATATGTTCATCAATGGCATTGTTCAACTCTTCAGCGACTTTTGCGTTTGAGGTCAGCACAGCCAACGCTTCTTTTTGCTTACCGTCTCTTGAAAATTTAATGACCTCATTCACCCCAGGCAAATAAGCCTCGTAACCTTTACGAACCTTATCCAAAAGCTCTTTATCCTTGGCGTCAGCAATATATTCATTGCCATATTTTGTGAGCCCGCTTTCAACGCCTTGCTTGGCGTCATTGATCGCTTGCTCAATGCTAGTCATGGCGCTTGCGTCAGTGTTCAGAACGTGACGATAAACGCGGACTCGCAATTGACTAAACCGCTTCATCACTTCATTCAATGTATTGATGCTTGGAATTGAATTCACGTTTGACATATTGGTGGCATCAAATACTTTTTCGATACCGTTGTAGCTGAGGCCGATCAAACTGAATAATCCAAGGATTGCGATGGCAATCATGAGGGAGATCTTGTGAGAAACTTTCATTACAAACCCGCTTTCTTTAATCAATAAATTGTTTGGCTAAACCGCTTGGCGAATGGTTACTTAACCTTCCGCCAGCGCCTGTTCTTTTATGCTTTCCATATTGGCCAGTTGCATCATGCGCGGCACATCCAATACCAGTGCCACACTGCCTGAGCCTAGAATGGTGAAGCCGCCAATACCTTTCACATGCTCAAACACCTTGCCTAGGGGTTTAATCACGGTCTGGAATTCACCAATTAACTTATCCACCACTAATCCTATTTTTTGATTTGCGTACTGCATGACGACGATGTTTTGCCGTGTGGGAGGTTCCCCTTTACATTCGAACTCATCCCTGAGCTTGAGGTAAGGCAATACCTCGCCCCTCAGGTTAATAAAGTTACGTTTATCGCTGACTGAAGACGCGTAATCTTCAGCCGACAATTCGATACATTCCACCACCATGTCCAATGGCACCACATAGGAGGAATCTGCGACCCCTACTAGGAAACCGTCAATAATCGCCAACGTTAGCGGCAGGCGGATGCTCATTGTGCATCCCAGCCCTGGCGTGGATTGAATGTCTATGGTGCCGCGTAAGGCCTGAATATTGCGCTTGACCACATCCATGCCCACGCCGCGGCCAGACAGGTTACTCACGGCATCTGCCGTTGAAAAACCTGCTTCAAAAATAAGGTTATAAATATCTTTGTCGCTGAGTGACTGTTCTGCAGATACCAAGCCTTTGTCTATGGCTTTGGCCAGGATCTTGTCGCGATTAAGGCCTGCGCCATCATCACTGACCTCAATCACAATACTGCCTGAATCGTGGAAAGCGTTAAGCTTGAGCGTGCCATAAGCGGGCTTGCCTTTAGCGACACGCGCTTCGGCAGATTCAATACCGTGGTCCATGGAGTTACGCACCAGATGGGTGAGCGGATCACTGATTTTTTCCACCACGGTTTTATCGAGTTCGGTCTCTTCGCCACTGATTTCCAGGCGGATATCTTTACCCAGCTCCTTGCTCACATCGCGTACGACGCGGTTAAAGCGGCTGAACGTGGCACCGATTTGCACCATACGCAGCGCCAGTGCTGAGTCACGCACTTGCTCTACCAATGTAGCAATATTGGAAGTGGCCTCGTTCATGGCGCTGTCGCCTATTCTGTCAGCAATCAGGGTAGCACCGGCACCGGCGATGATCAGCTCACCTACCAGGTTAATCAGTTCATCGAGCTTGTTGGCATCAATGCGGATAAAGTTGGATTCTGAATTTTTGGTTTCTTTGACCTGGCGTTGTTTTTCAAGCGCCGCATTCACCACCGCTGGCTGTACTAGTTGCTCATTGACGAGCGTTTGGCCAATCGGTTGTTTATCAACCGCTGCAACATCAGCCTGTTTGGCAAGCGCCGCTTCAAGCTCTGTTGGCGTCAAGGTGCCACACTTGACCAAGATCTCGCCTAGCTTCATTTCTTCATTCGAGAGGCGGTCAATCAGGTCAATATAGTGCTGAACCTGGCTGTGCGGTGGCAGGATATGAATGTCACAATCGTCACGAACAAAATCAAAAATACTTTCTATTTCAACTTTACTTGCCTGACTTTCATAGCTGATTTCAAAGCCCAGGTAACAACTCTCAGCATCCATTTCTTCCAGAGATGGCAATGCCTGGGTGATGGTCGCGACATGCACTATCTTGCCCATGGTGTTCATGTAGCGCAGGAAACTGAAAGGATCCATGCCACTGCGGAAAGTGTCAGGCCCAAATCTTAACGAGATATGCCAGCAGCTGGTTTCTACACCATCCAAGCTTTCCACCACACCTGAAGCCTCATGCTGTGAGGCAACAGGCAATGCAGCTGCAGTTGCACTAGGCGCACCCAAATAAACATTCAGGCGGTTAATCAGGCCATCATTGACCACCAGGGTATCGGCGTCAGGGGTAGTCCCCTCGGCGACATGATCAATCAGTTTGCTGATAAAATCGCCGACTTCCAGAAACAGGGCGACGATTTCTTCGGTGACCGGGATTTCACCATTGCGAACCTTATCCAGTACGCTTTCCGCCACATGCGTAAAGCTGATAATAAAATCCAGGCCAAACAAGCCAGCCGAACCTTTAATGGTATGTGCCGCACGGAAGATGGCATTAATTTTCTCTTCGTCTTCTGGATTTTGCTCCAGCGTCAGCAAAGCCTCTTCCATTTGCTGCAACAAATCGCGGCTTTCAATAATGTAAATCTGCAGGGATTCATCTAGTTCCATCGTGTTTTATCCTCGAATATGGGCTTAAGCAGCCTCTTCAGTGAGCACTTGGGTAATGCCAAAGAAGCCCGCAGTGTCAGAAAGCTCGATCAACGCCATCACCGCATCGCTAGGGTTCTCAAGCTGACACGCCAGCCCATGGGAGAGTGCATGCAAGCGGATCGCCATCAAAATCTGCAGACCTGCCGCATCCACTTCATCAACCTCTGCCAGATCAAGATGCAGCGGCACCGTTTTGCTCAGCGCGGCCTTGACTTCGGCCATGGTTTCCGCCGCGTTGTAAATATTTAGTTCGCCACTAAAGGTCAGCGCACAACGCGCTTCATTGGTATCAATCATGACTGGCATATTGGAACTCCCTGAGATAAAAAATCGACGGATCGCTTAAAACTGGTCCAACCCTATGGCAGTACCAGTTTGGAAACTGCGTTTAATAGTTGTGGTGGTTGGAAAGGTTTCACCATCCAAGCCTTGGCACCGCCGGCCTGGCCTTGCATTTTTTTCTCTTCGGCGCTCTCGGTGGTGAGCATGATCACTGGCGTGAATTTGTACGCCGGGATTTGCTTGCTGGCTTTGAGAAACTCAATGCCGTTCATATTGGGCATGTTGACATCACTGATGATGAGATGGATTTTTTGCCCGTTTAACTTGGTGAGCGCGTCTTTACCGTCTTCGGCTTCGATCACATCGTAACCGGCGCCTTTGAGGGCAGTCCCGACCACGGACCGCAAAGAAGAAGAGTCATCTACAATAAGTATGGTTTTTGCCATGGCGATATCCTTATTATCTAAAGCATTTAAAAGAAAGTGATGTCATCTGCATCGTTGCTGGTGCTGGCTGGAGGGGGGCTGGCACCAAAAGTTTTTTTGCCAAACTTAGAAGCGGGCTTCGAGCGTTTGTCATGAATCTGGGTTTGCTCACGCATGGTGTAAGTGGATTTGAGCTCCTTCAACCATTCATCGACACTGCCCAGGCCATTGACATCATCGACTCTGTGGTTCAGTTTCTCGATATCCTGCTGCACATGGCTGAGCATCTGGCTGACGCGGTCCTGAAACTGCAATGAATACAGCACTTGGTCAATTTCCTGCGCAACGTGCTGGCTTTCGTTAATCATCTGCTGGCTCTCCTGCACCACCTCGTTGGCGGTATGACCAAATTTATCCAGCACAGTGTTCACAATCTGCTCCGCTTCCACCAAGGTGTGCGCATCTTTCTTTTCGAACTCTTTTGAAACTTGGGAAACGTTTTTAATCGCTTGCGAGACACGGTTCACGGTTTCAGAAATATGTGAGCCAGTCCTGCCCGCATCTGAAGACAGTCTTTTCACCGCATCGGCCACCACCGCAAAACCACGTCCGCGTTCACCGACGCGTGCGGCCTCAATTGCGGCATTCACAGCCACCATGCCGGTCTCTTTGGCAATACGTGTCACAATATCTGCCATGTCCAGCAGCTCTTTGGTATAACTGGATAAGGTAGACACGGCCTCTAGCAAGGTATGCTTTTCATCAATGCTGGTTTTGAGCAAGGCAATCACCGTGGCCAATTGCTCCTGGCTTAAATTAAGCAGCTCAAGTAATTGCGCATTACTCTCAGACTGCCCATGGCTGGTGACTGCGCGTACACTTTGCGACAAGCTGGCAAACTTCGCGCTCAACTCATCAATCGAGCTACTGGTCAGTGTTTTTGCTGCGTGAATCTGATCCGCCCACAGCGGTAACACCGATAAGCACAACTGCTGTAACTCCTCAGGACGGAATTCAGGCATATCGTTGGTGCTCGAAGTGTGATCGTAGTAGTTTTGCATTCATGAGGTCCTTACAGTAGTGCCGATGAAATGACATGTATTTATCTCAATTTTAAGAGACTGACTGGTGTATTAATCCCCTGATAAGCGTGGGTTTATTTGCCCTAATCAACTGCTTGGGACTACCCTAAAGCCTGCGCGATTTATGGCGTTATAGAGAGACGAGTGGTGCACAACCGCCAACGTGAGTTTTTCACGTTAAAACAAGGAGTTGGTCATGAAAACGCAGGAAATCAACATCAAAAAAACCTTATTGCGGTTCATCTTTATCATGATCGCCAGTATTTCAGTGACCGTTGGTTGCCTGATCTGGATGACGCACCAAACCTACTTTTCACGCGGGGTGATCACGAATACGTTGATCCCCAATATGGAGGCATTGAATGAGGTCAGGACGGAAACGTTGATTCTGATTGCGGATGTGAGAGAGTCGCTCAGAACGCAGGATTTATATGAACGCAAGCATGTATTACCCAAAATATTGAACAAAATGCATGTGCTCACCAACAAGGTAGAACAGCTCAAAGAACAACCATCCGTCAATACACGCAATTTGGAACTGGTGAACAAAATTCAGCAGGATTACCGGCTGTTTAATGAGGAAGTCCAACAGCTGTTAGCGCAACAGCCTCAGGACAAATCGGTTGCGACATTGACCACGCGATTTACCCCGGTATTTCATGCAGGAAAAGCAACCATAGAGAGCGTAGATAACGCACTCGCGGCCAATCTTTTGCAAACGGAAGAAGAGTTCAAGTCGCTCGAATATCTGGAATTCACAAATATCGGGATTTATCTGGCCAGCATGCTCTTACTCCTTGCAGTGCTGTATGTGGCCGGCAAAAAAACCTATCAGAAAATCATGGCGGTACTGGGTTCAGAACCAAGTGAATTTATCAGCGTGATCAATGGCTTACTCGAAGGAAAGCAGCTCCCTCAGCAACCAGCACAAGAAAATAGCTTGATGTACAAACTGCAGCAATCCTTGTTGTTTGATAAGGAAACAGGCGTACTGAATAAACTGGGTTTTTTACAACAATTCCCGCAGTCGTTTAAAGTAGATCAACCTGTGGTTGCAACCTTGATCCGGGTGCAATCTTTAGAAGAGCTGTCCGAGTTTATCGGCTCAACCAATACCACTGAGTTGTTGCGGCAGCTTTTGGCACGACTGCAGGAGAAGACCGTGTCAAATAGTCTGATTGCGCGCGTGGCGTACTCTAGTTTTCTTTGGGTCAGGGAGGAGTGCGGCGATGATAAAACGCTGGTTGCCGAAATTGAGACATTGCTTGCCCGCTTGCAAGCCCCCTACTCACTGGGCATCCGCACCATCAAGATCAAAACCTATGCCGGGATCATGAAGCTGCCGCAAGACACCGAGAATTACAAATTGCTGGTCCCCTATACCACGCTGGCAGCCACCAAAGCGGAAAAAACGCTACAGCAGTACCTGTTTTTTGCCCCTGGCTTTTTGCAGGAATCGCTGGATTATATTGAAATGGAGAACGCGCTATCGCATGCGCTGGAAAACAAGGAGTTTGAGGTTTATCTGCAACCGCAAGTGGATATCCGTGACAACCGGATTGCGGGTGCCGAGGCCTTGATCCGCTGGAAACATCCATTAAAAGGCTTTATCCCGCCCGACAAGTTTATCCCGGTGGCTGAACGCAACGGGCAGATTCTGGAAATTGGCGACTGGATTTTGGGCCAAGGCATGAGCTATGCCGTTGAAATCAATCAATCCCGCCATGACATCATCCCAATTTCAATCAATTTATCTTCACACCAAATCCAGGCGCCCTTCTTTTTTGATCACTTGCAATACCAGCTGAATCATTGGGAATGCAAACCCGCCTGGATCAAGCTGGAGATTACCGAATCTGTACTGTTAGAGAAAAGTGAAGAGGTCCTCAAAACCCTGCTACAAATTGCCGCATTGGGCATCACCATCTCGCTAGACGATTTTGGCACCGGCTACTCCTCACTGAGCTACCTGACCAAATACCCGATTAGCCAGATCAAGATAGACCGGGCGTTTATGAACGATATTCCCTTGCATCTAGACAATACCGAACTGGTTAAAGCGATTGTCAAACTGGCCGAGATCCTGCACTTTGAAGTGGTGGCTGAAGGCATAGAGTCGCTGGAGCAATTAAACTTCTTGAACACCACGTCATGCAAGCTGGTGCAGGGCTATTACTTTTATAAGCCCATGCCTTACAGCAACTTCAAGACACTGATCAAGGCACCTGAAACGCTCAAGGTGACGAGTGCCGCTTGATTAAAACCAGTACATCTTTTGACCCATTGCCCTCTGCTGCACACAACCACAGACCAGCCAGCGATTAAAACTGGTACAGCATCGTCAACCAGCTTTTAGTGGTATCCGGTTTACGTGAAGCTGCGTTGAGACTGCTGCCTAACGTGTCGTCCTCATAAAAGCGCGCGTATTCAAACTTGGCCTGCAACTTTGGCGTGTATTGATAAGCACAGGAAAAATCCCACTCGTTACCATAATGGTCTCCCATGCCACGAGGCGTCTGATAGCGCTGATCGGCAAAGAGGGTGTGCCACTCCGTATGCAAGGTCCACTGGTCAAACTTACCGCCCACTGTCAGATAGCGGTCTATCATGCCTTGTCTAGGGGTGGTGGTAAACAAATCCGTCCAACCCTGAAAAGGGTGCAAGGTCGCAAATGGCGTTTGAAATGCATACAACCCGTGGTTACTGGATAGAATTTCCTGATCCACTCTGGCAAACCATTGTTTGTAGCCTAATCCTAACCCCATTCTACGGTAAGACACATCAATAGCGCTGGCACCGCCTTGGTAAGCCGTTTGATGGGCCAGCTCCAGCGTATGTAGCCAGCGCCAGTCAGCATGCAAATCGATCGCCCCATCAAAACGCAAGCCGATATCCTTATGCGAATTATTCAGGACGCCGGTATTTTGTCCTGTGTCAGGCTGATCCATAAAGTAGCCGTAAGCGGTGACACTTGCCTTGGGTGCATACTGATAACTGGCATGCGCGATATCAAAGTTAGTATTGCGGTATTTGCCTGTAGACTGGCGCAAATGCTCATAATGCCCAACTAAAAATTCAGTGTTGGCCAGCGAGTGATTGGTCAGCGTCAGCCCGTCAAACACTTGAGACGATTGCCGGAAAATAATATCCCCGACATAGCGCGTATTATCGATACGGATAATTTGCCTGCCAAGCCGGACTTTACTCTGCGGAATGCCGGTGTAATCAATAAATAACTGATTAATATCAGTGATTTCAGGATCTTGCACCGTCGGTAGCTGACTGGGATGGTTGCGTCCCATATTATTGTCGTAAAAATCCTGGTTCAGGTGGCTCACATTAATCAATTGCGCCGTGACACTGAGGTCTTTGTAAGGCGCGGTTTGCCATCCGAGCAAGGACTGCAAGGTTAATGCGTTGGCGTCGTCTGGCTTGTTGGCCTGGTCTACATACTCATAACGGAACCGGAATTGTGATACCGATTTACCCTGATGAATCGCCTCATACACACTGCTCACGCTACCTTCCTCTGCATAGAGCGCAGCATGAAAAGTCAGCAACAGGCCCAACAAAGGACGGCTACCTAGCCTGGGAATATGGTGCATGGTTGTCACCCCATTAATCAATTATGGCAAATAATAACGGTGATCGCAGCAAGGCAATTCATGCATTATCGTTTTGAATCTGCCCCATTTTTTGAATTGATACCCGAGTCAATGAATACAGAAAACCGGCTGGTGGCTGGCTTGTCATTGGTTAATCAGGACGGCCAGGAGCAGTCTGTAAGAGATTAAGAAGTTGAGAATAAGCGTTGATTTAGTCTTAACACAAAAAGACAATAGCCTTTCATGCGCTCACAATCGGGCTCGAGTCAAGCGGTATGTCATGTTACTGATTAGAATTACTCATCGCCATTGGGTATAGTTTCCAACCAGGTACGAATTGCCCATATTTCCTCTTGGGTCAATTTATCTGCGAAAGCCGGCATGGATATTTTGCTATTGCTACTGTTTTTTCCTTCATGCACGGATTTGAAGTAAAAAGCATCCCCCTCTTCTGCTGTAGGTAAAAAACGTAAATCTGGGGCTTTGCCCTGAGCGACAGCATTTTCCCCATGACAGAGGGCACAGTGCGCTTTATATAACCGATAACCAATATTTTCTGCCGTGCGATTGCCTCGATATGGATTTTTATTTTGTGGTTCCTCCAAGGGAGACAGTCCATTTTGCATCGCTTCAGCAGAGAGTGCGCTAGATGCAATCAGTGATAAAAAAATGAGTCGAGTTAACTGAGTTGATATTGAAAAAAAACTGACAATATTCATTGGTGTTGGCTGCTCTGAGATTGTCAAAATATGGCTGCTACACTTGCTAACAGTTGGTAGCAGCCATGTGTTAACCCTTTAAAAACCTGTGACTAAACGTCTCTTTTTTGCCTGCGTACCAAGCAAACCAAACCCAAGCCCATCAGTGACAGAATCGCTGTATCTGGCTCAGGGACTGCAGCAACCAGCTGTGAACCATACAATCGCAGTGTAGAACTCGCATTGAAATCGCCAATATCAACCACGCCGAAATAGATATCGAAATTACCGGTGTGGTCTGCTTTGAATGAGAAACTGGTGAGACCAGTACTCGCTAAATCATTACCGGAGGCATGGCTTGCAGTTGTGTTACCCACATCGCTTAAGGTAGACAATTTGCCGTTGATCACAATAAAACTGTAGTCTTTACCAATGTTACTTGCGCCTACATCGCGCGTTGCAAAGCTATAGTCAAAAGAAAGCGTGTCGCCCGCTTTTAAGTTGAAACTCAGCTTCATTGCAGAGCCTTCGTAAGCTTGCGCACTGAAGGAGTCAATATCCAAACTGCCATCAGCCAAACCTAAATAGCTTTCCAACCCTGTGCCAATATTTGTTTGCTCAGGCTCATTGCCAGAAACATTCAGCGCACCAGCATCAAGGGGATAATCATCCTGGTTGAATTTAGAGGCTGTAGTGAGCGTCCATACATTATTCAAATTGCCAACATCGCCTCTGTAACTTTGTACCTGGAGGTTGTTTGCCATTGCGTGGCCCGAGACTGAAAAGATCATTAAAGAAGCGATTAACACATTGCGTAAAATCAATTGCGGTTTCATTTTAATACTCCTGTGATATGACTCATGAATGTCATCAATGGGTAGTGCTCATCATCTGCACCACCCTGAGTTGTTTAAGAAAAATCGTTAGAAATAAAAGCTATTTTTGTCGATTTTATTAGCGGTTGTTGCTTTCAAAGTAATCAGTGTACGGAAAGCAGTCGGTCTGGAAGCGCCATCAGTATCCACCTGAATAATGGTATCGCCGCCCTGGCTGACTGCACGCACATAGCCATCTGCGATTGGATCACTTCCTTTATATCCAACCGCCTTCAGCAACTGGATGAGGTTCAACTTATCACGCCCAACAATGAAATCGGTAACCGTAGCACCGGCATCCCGGATCGAACGCAACACGTAAGTATTGTGACCATTCCCTCCAGTGAACAAGGATCCCCCCGTGACAATAATTTCATCATCATTGTTTGTAGCGTTAACCACTTGACGACTACCGGCTGGGGTAACCCTGTTTTTACGTGCGGTTAGCCACTGATCGGGAGTCAGTGCCGCATTGGTGATACGAATTTCGTTGATACAACCACGGAACCCGTTGACATGCCCGCCTTGCCAGCCACCATATTGACCGGCGCCAACAACCCAGGCGGCCCAATTTAAACCTGCGATCCCAACGGCTGATTTGACATTACGCAAAACCGGAGCGCCTGCAACATACATCGTTGTATCATGTGTCACAGGATCATTCACAATCGCAACATGCTCCCATGTATCGGCCATCACCTCCCCTGACCAGTTTGTTTTTTCGGCAACACCTGAACTTAAAAAGGTAGTTGGCTCCCATTGAAATTCACGAAGGCTTGAAACCGCAAATAACAGTGAACTCTCCCCCCCGTCACCCCCTTGATAACCACCAATCCAACCTCTGGGCATATCACGCGTCAGAATATTCATCCAGGCACCATTCGCCGGTGTCCAGTCTTTGGCAATTTTTACGAAAGCTTCAACGGTATATCCTGAGTTTTTGAATTGCTCATTACTTAAAGCACCATTACCATCGGTAAAAAAGAAAGCAGGATTGGGTTTGGTCTTGTCGTTTGTCATAAAACAAACGCTACCATTAGAGGCGGAATAGGCGTGATGATCGGCTGACCACATAATATCGCCAGACTTACCCTCAAAGTGCAATGGATTTTTTCCGGTTTGATCAGGCACGGCATACTTATCAGCGCCATTGACGACAGGAGTACCCACTGTGCCGGTATCAAATTTCCAATGTGCCAAAGTGTTACCGCTATGTGCATAATCATCTCGGTCTAGCGGTGTAAGAACGACTGGTTCTGGCTGCTCCGTGAAGCTTTCAGCAATATCATTACGCAAATCTTCGACAATAGATGTGTGGTAATTTATTGAGCCAGCAATAAAAGTCGGGTTAAAGCCTTTAAACCTCTCAGCAAAATTCATATCCACCGAAAATTCATTGCCATTGCCAGTTAATAGTGCGCGGTCAAACTGTGTGATAGTCGACTCAGGCTTTTCTGGGACCCAAGGTGAAAATGCCAAGCCATTGATCTTATTATTAGTCAGGTCAAATTCATATACCTGCATTTGCGCATTACCACCTTGGTAAGCCATTTGATAGTCAACTACCATCTCCCAAACAGTATGACCATAATTATTGGTCCTTGCCTTGTGACCGGAGCCGTGATTATGCCCACAAACAACCATGAAGATTTGATCGTTATCCTTGATGAGTTGATCCCATAAAAAGTTACTGTAGTCTGTTTCTACAACATTGACACCGTCACTTTGTATAGCCAAGAATTCATGGCTAGTCAAAATAACAGGGAGTGTTGGATGATCTTTGATCACCTGGCGAGCCCATGCGATAGCGGAATTTGAGGCGCGCCACGAAAGAGCAAGGACCAAGTATTGCTGACCTTCAGCCGTAAAAATGTGATATTCGTGCCAGCCATTTGGACTGCGTCCTCCAAAGGTGCTTTGCTTTTGCGCTCTGGAAGTAGGAAAATATTTTAGATAGTTGTCATTACTCGTTCTTTGCTCATCAGTGCAGTCTGTTTGCGATCCCCAGTAACTGCATCCGTAAGTAACGTCATGATTGCCTGCCAGAATGGAGTAGTTTACACCGCCATCCTCAAGTATTTTCATTGCCTTCGTTGCAACTTCCCACTGTGGAATCTTACTCTGCTGATCCACAACATCGCCGACATGAACAACAAAGGGAATATTGTATTTTTTTGAGTTTTGCACTAACCAGCTTGTTTGTGATGTATATGGCTCAGAGCCATATCTTTCCATAAATTGATTACCTTCTGCAGGGGTAGCATAACGTGAATAAAATTGCGTGTCGGGTAACACAGCAATCCCGAAACTAGATACTACTTGGGCAAAAGCAATGTTTTGCATCAAAACACCCGCTAATATTAGGCCCATACGATGACAGACTTTCATTTCTACTCTCCAAATTGAATGTACCTGTGGCTTGGTTGCCAGAAATGAAATGTAGGATTTAAATATGAAACCTAAGCTTCATTGAAACGATATTATTATTAAATCGAGACTAAGCCGCTCAAATCCTGAAAAGCAAACGCTTGCGTCATCAGCTCAAGCAGTGCCATGCTATGCCTTGTGCATGCACAAGATTGTGCGACTGAGTCTTAAAACCCGATATAGAACCTACAGAAATCGACCCAATAAAAAAGCCCGTCGCAAGACGGGCCTTCATGCTGTAAAAAAATAGTATGGAGGATTGATTAATCCCCAGACACTGCTGGAATTTTATGGATACTTAAATCCGCACCATCAAACTCCTCTTCAGGGTCCAGACGTAGACCGACCAGTTTTTTGAGCAAACCATACACCACCAGCCCACCGCTTAAGGCAATCATCACGCCGACCAAGGTGCCCAGCAATTGGCTGATCAGGCTCACGCCACCCAATCCGCCCAAGGCAGTGCTGCCAAAAATACCCGCTGCAATCCCGCCCCATGCGCCACATAAGCCATGCAGTGGCCATACCCCTAATACATCATCAATCTTGAGGCGGTTTTGCGTGAGGGTAAACGCCCAGACAAACAATGCCCCGGCCACGCCGCCGGTGATCAGTGCACCTAGCGGATGCATCACGTCCGAGCCGGCACAGACGGCGACCAGGCCGGCTAAGGGACCGTTATGGACAAAGCCCGGGTCATTCTTACCCAATACCAGCGCAGCCAGCGTAGCGCCAACCAAAGCCATCAGCGAATTGACCGCGACCAGACCGGAGATATTTTGGATAGCTTGCGCAGACATGACGTTAAAGCCAAACCAGCCCACCGTTAATATCCATGCACCCAATGCCAAAAATGGGATATTCGAAGGCGGATAGGCATGCAACTTACCGTCTTTGGTGTAGCGGCCATTACGCGCACCAAGTAATAACACCGCGGCCAAGGCGATCCAGCCGCCCATCGCATGCACCACCACAGAACCGGCAAAATCATGAAAATTAGCGCCAAAACTGGCTTTCAGCCAATCCTGAAAACCAAAATGACCATTCCAGGCAATGCCCTCAAAGAAGGGATAGATAAAGCCGACAATCAGAAAAGTGGCCGCCAATTGCGGATTAAACTTTGCGCGTTCGGCAATGCCGCCAGAGATAATGGCAGGAATCGCTGCGGCAAACGTTAACAGGAAAAAGAATTTGACCAGGCCAAACCCGCTTTGCGCAGTCAAGGTCTCCGCGCCATTGAAAAAGTGGATGCCATAGGCAATGCCATAGCCAACAAAAAAATAGGCGATGGTAGACACACAAAAATCCACCATGATTTTTACCAGGGCGTTCACCTGGTTTTTTTGACGTACTGTGCCGACTTCCAAAAAGGCAAAACCGGCATGCATCGCCAGGACCATAATAGCTCCCAGCAATACAAACAGGACGTCATTAGCTGTCACTAATGATTCCATTTCGCTCTCCGAATTCAATAATTATTAATGGGCGTTTTGTCTCAAGGACACGCCTTTTTAAAATGCGCAAGTTTTAAGCAAGTATCAGGCCATTTTTAAGTGATTGATTTTAAAAGGACAGGCATTTCTTGCAAATAAAAAATGCACCAAAATAAAACTAACAAAAGTGCATTGCACATTTATAGTGCAAAAAAAATAAAGTACGCTTGCAAGAACATACTAACCGGTGTGCCTAGACTAAACGCTCGCGACGGGATAGTGTTTTCAGCACGCGTAAAACCCGCGATATAAGCACCGCTTGCGCGATGAAACTCCTCAAGACAATGAAGGTGTTTAAATAATCTCTACCGGCTGCAGTTGCTTGAGCATTTCAACGGCATCAGGATGCGCAGACCAGAAGTAGTAAAACTCACGGACGGCGTTTAGAAAAAGGTGGCGGGTATTTTTAAGGTTAAATAAGGGCAAGGTGGCGTCAGCCGTGATGCGGTAAGCATTTTTTTCCGTGAGAGGCGCCTCACGCAAGCGTAAGAGCATGAGTTTTGCCATCCGCGTACGCAATTCAATATCCATCTCTTGTTTGTGTTCCATGGATTTGAGCGCTTTAACGTAACCATTCAGCGGCCATAATTCAGCCGTTTCAAACTTTTCGGATTGCAAGGCAGGCCAGACAGACTGTAAATCAATGACGGCTGGTTGCCAGCCAATCGGATGTAACTCAAAGCCGACCGTATCCGCATATTGCATCACGGCTTTCACATCGCCGCGCCAAAAAGGATAAAACTCACGGATAATAGTCAGGATTTCTGGCCAGCGCTGGGCTTCCTTGTCAGCCAGGCAATCATCAACGGCTTGACGGTAGATGGTGCTAGTACATTCCTGATCTTTTAACAGCGGCGTCAGCTCGGCCAACACCGCATCGCGCTGTGCCATGATGGCAGCATCGGCGCCCTTGCTGTGCAATAAATTATAATAAGCTTGAATTGCATCTGCTTCGCGGCTTGAATTCATCGTTAACAACACTAAATAAGAATGAAGTGAATATGAAATGGATTACTAGTCATCATACACTGAAAATGATTATCGCTTTAAAGGAGAATAACGATGGCTGAATGGGGCTTATTGGCCATTTTGATGGCGGGGGCATGGTATTGGATGGATACCATATCCAAGCGTGAAATTGCACTCAAGATAGGTCGCCAATTGGCCGAGCGTTGCCATCTGCAGTTTTTGGATGAAACCGTGGCTTGCGCCCGCGTCGGTTTTGCCAGGGATGGCAATGGACGCATGCAATTACAGCGTACTTATACCTTTGATGTCTCCAGCCAGGGCGTTGAACGCATGGCTTGCCATCTGCAATTGCGTGGCGGCCAATTGGTGGCTTGGCATATTCCCCCTTACGTCACCCAGTAAATCACCATGGTGGTTGGCCGCTTTGCCCCCTCGCCTACCGGCCCCTTGCACTTTGGCTCCCTGGTCGCAGCCGTCGCCAGCTACTGTGATGCGAAAAGCCAAGGCGGTCAGTGGCTGTTACGCATCGAAGATGTAGACACCACTCGCCGTGTCGACGGTGCCGGCGCAGACATTATTCATACCCTGCAGCATTATGGCTTTGTTTGGGATGGGGAAATCGTCTATCAAAGCGAACGCAGCGAACATTATGAACAGGCACTAACACAGTTACGCAAGCAGGCCCTGGCTTATCCTTGCACCTGCTCGCGCAAGGAAATTGCCGACAGTTCGACTCAAGTGGGGATCGAAGGCGCCATTTACCCTGGCACTTGCCTGCATCATCCGGTCAAAGCCAACACACCCGCCGCCTGGCGTCTAAAGACGACAGCTATCAATCTTGGCTTTAAAGACCGTATCCTGGGTTGGCAACAACATGCCATGGCCGCGGACATTGGCGACTTCGTCATCAAGCGTGCGGATGGCCTCTTTAGCTACCAGTTAGCTGTCGTTGTTGATGATGCCCTGCAAGGCGTTACCCAGGTTGTGCGCGGCGCTGACTTGTTGCAATCCACTACCAGACAAATACACCTGCAGCAATGCTTGGGCTACCTGACTCCAGACTACGCGCACATCCCGCTGGTTTTGAATGCACAAGGACAAAAACTCAGCAAACAAACGCTGGCAACCGCCTTACCGCTGGACAATCTCAAAGACACGCTCACCCAAGCGTTTAACTTTTTGCCATATTTACCCAAACCCGTGCCCCGTTTTTCCAGTCTGCCTGCGCTGTGGCAATGGGCCATGACACATTGGCAGCTAAGCCCGGCTGCCCATCCTCTGTAATCTCGTCACCGCTGTCATTTCCTGACAAAACTTACAATATTTATTGATAACCATTATCAACTAGTTTAATATTCGCGACAATCATTGAGAGGATATTAATTTTATGACTATTAAAAATGCCATTAAAAATAACTTAAATCCACGCCCAACTTTACTTTCCATCGGCGTATTTTTCAGCACGGCCATGCTGTCTGTCACGGCCATGGCTGAAACTGCGAGCGAAACCCAAGAATTACATGAAGTGGAAGTCACCGCAGAAAAAAAGAGTGATACCAAACCGGTGAAGGGATATCACGCAAAACGCTCAACCTCTGCGACCAGAACCGATACCGAGCTGGTCAACGTCCCGCAAGCCATTACCGTGATTACGCGTGACTTTATGCAAGACCAGTCTATGCAAAGTATTGCCGACGCAGTGCGCTATGTACCTGGCGTACAAGCAGCGCAAGGCGAAGGCAACCGTGACCAGCTGGTGCTACGTGGCAATCAGACGACAGGAGATTTGTTTGTAGATGGCATGCGCGACGATATCCAGACTTACCGTGACTTATATAACACCGACCGTATCGAAGTGCTCAAAGGCCCTAACGGCATGATTTTTGGCCGCGGCGGTGCTGGCGGCGTCGTGAATCGTGTCAGCAAAAAAGCTGGCTGGGACCCGGTCAAAGACCTGAGTGTGAGCTATGGCAGTTTTGATCACCGCCGCATCACCGCTGATTATGGCCAGGGCTTGTCAGACGAGTTGGCATTCAGACTCAATGCGGTGTATGAAAACTCTAATTCTTACCGTGACGGTGTCGAATTGAAGCGCTATGGCATCACACCAACCTTTACGATCAAACCAGGCGATAAAACCGAGATTATTTTAAGTGCCGAATATTTCAAGGACGAACGCACTGCGGACCGCGGCGTGCCTGCCCAAGCGACACGCACAGGCACATTAACCGTCAATAATGCAGACCTTAACCGCCGTCCTTACCGCATCGGCGATTACGATCAGTTTTTTGGTAATGCGAGACTCAGCCCAACCCAGACGGAAACGACCGCATTCAATGCGATTATCAGCCATGCGTTTGATAACGGTGTACAAGTTAAAAACAGCACGCGCCTGGCCTTCTACGATAAGTTTTATCAAAACATTTATGCAGACAGCCCGGTCTCGACCACAGGAACATTAACAATTTCAGCTTACCGGGATGATACCAAGCGTGAAAACCTGATTAACCAAACAGACATCACTTACAAAGCGAAAATCGGTAACGTTGAACATCAACTGCTTGCTGGCGCAGAATTAAACGCGCAAGACACCGATAACAAACGACTGACAGGAACCAGTGTCAATGGTGTTTCAGCGAGTGCACCTTATGCCAACATCGCGATTAACACCCTTGCACGTAACCAGAAAAGTGATTTCACAGTAGCCGCTTTCTATCTGCAAGATCAGATTGTGTTCAATCCACAATGGCAAGCCGTGGTCGGATTACGGCATGATCATCTGGATACCCGCTATGTAGATGCATTCAATAATCAAACAATTAATGTTTCTAATAATTTGCTTTCGCCAAGAGCTGGCTTAATCTTTAAACCCTCTGAGAATAGCTCACTCTACGCCAACTACAGTACCTCATACGTTCCCAGGGCGGGGGATCAGTTGATTGGTCTTACCGTGAGCACTGCAAGCTTTAAACCAGAAAAATTCATTAATAAAGAAATTGGCGCCAAATGGGACATCAACCCTAACCTGGCATTGACTGCAGCCGTTTTCCAGCTTGAAAGAGAAAATGTTTTAGCCGCAGACCCTTTAAATACGGGGAACTCAATTCTGCTTGATGGCCAGGAGACCAAAGGCCTGGAAGTTGGCCTAAGCGGCAAGGTGACAGACCAATGGCAGGTAATGGGTGCATTCACACTGCAAGAAGGTGAAATCACCAAGCAACAAGGCGCAGGCAACAGTGCGATTTTGGCAGGCAGCCATCTGGCAATGACCCCTACCCGCACTTTTTCATTATGGAATAAATACCAGATCAATGACACTTGGGCGGTGGCGCTAGGTATGGTTAGCCGTTCAGAAATGTATGCCGCTACCCCAACGGCCAGCCAGAGTACCCTTCTGCCGGGTTATACGCGTTTTGATGCAGCGATTTTTGCCAAGCTCAGCCCGCAATGGGATGCGCAAATCAATATCGAGAACCTGACCAACAAAGACTATGCCCTGTTTGCACACAACAACAATAACATTACGCCAGGAGCCCCTTTAAATGCCCGCGCAACATTGAATTACCATTTTTAATCATTAGACTGCCTGTGATTGAAGCCCGCCCAAGTGCGGGCTTTTTTATCGACGTGATCAGCCACGGCAGGCTTCAATGTTAAAATAACGCGTATGAAAAATGCACAACACTCTGACCAGCTTTACCCATTTATTTTCGAACAGTCCGCTGTACGCGGTAACTTTGTCCAGCTTGATCAAAGCCTGTTCACCGCCCTGGAGCATCAGGCATTACCAGAAGCGCTCAAGCGCGTGATTGCTGAGTTTGCTGCGGCCAGCGTATTACTGACCGCGACACTCAAAATGCAAGGCAAATTGATTTTGCAATTGCAAAGCAAAGGCGCCTTGCAGTTATTGGTGGTGGAATGTACGTCAGGCTTAAATATCCGCGCCACCGCCAAAACCAATGGCGAACTCACAGGTGCGCATTTAACCGACTGGCTGGCACAAGGCCAATTGGTGATCACCTTGATGCCAGAAGCAGGCGAACCTTACCAGGGCATCGTTCCGCTGGAAGGCGACAATATCGCCAATATGCTTGAAAACTATATGCTACGCTCGCAACAGATCGATACCCGGCTGTGGCTGGCGGCTGAGGGCGACCGTGCAGCAGGGCTGTTATTGCAAAAGCTACCGCAGCAGCAAGAAAGTGATCTGGATTGCTGGAACCGTGTACAACATTTGGCAGGCACCGTCACTGCGCCGGAACTGCTGGATCTGGAAGCCGTAACGCTGTTACAGCGATTGTTTGTGGAAGAAGATGTGCGGCTGTTTAATGGGCGCGAAGTGCAGGCATTTTGCAGCTGTTCACAAGCCAATGTCAGCAATATGTTGCAAATGCTGGGCCTGGAAGAAGTGCAGAGCATCCTGCAAGAACAAGGCAGCATTGAGATTCAATGCGACTTCTGCAATAAGCATTATGTGGTGGATGAAGAAGAGGCTTTAGCCTTGTTTGACCGCAGCGACGCTTCTGAAATCAAACATTAAGCGACCTCTTTCACTGCACGCTATTGGCCCATTCCGCGCTGCCGCTGGCATTCAAATAACGCAATCGCGGTGGCCGCGGCAGCATTGAGCGATTCCAGGGCCCGCGTCCCTTGGTGTGCCATCGGGATAGTGACACAAGTCTCAACCGCTGCTTGCACCGCAGCAGAAATACCGGCGCCCTCATTGCCCACGACAAACAAAACCGGCTCGTGTAGTGCTTGCTGATAAAGGCTGGCTCCTTGCATGGTCAGCGCAAGTGTTTTGCCAGCAAAGCCCGCGATCACCTCGAGCGCATCCACGCCCTCAAGCAGAGGCAAAATAAACTGCGCCCCTTGCCCGCCCCTGAGCGCTTTCGGTGACCAGGCATCGGTACAGCCTTTGCTGAGATACGCGGCCTGTACGCCTGCCGCCGCCGCTGTACGCAAGATACTGCCCAAATTGCCGGGATCCTGGATATCTTCAATAACGAGCACAAAATCCGCCTGTTCCGGTAACACCGCGGCAGGGATATCGACCAATGCCATCACCCCGCTGCTGGAGGCCACCGGCGCCAACTCTGCAAACATGAGTGTAGGTAGCAGCATGGTATCCACATCGTTCAGCTGCTGTATTAAAGCGGTCGCCTCATCATTACTATGCCCTTCAGGAATAATCAGCAATCTGGGCTCACCATAGACCTGCTGGTAGGCTTCTATCAAATGCACGCCTTCTAACAGCGTAGAGCCTGTTTTTCTGCGCTCACGCGACTGGTCGGCCAGCTTGCGCAATTGTTTGAAGATGGGATTGTCACGGGAGGTAATATGTTTGAAAGCCATGGCAGAATTATACGTGAATTGCCAGCGCGGCTGATTTTTAGCTGAGCCCAGACTGCCAGACCAAAGCACCGCTGCAATTCACGTATAATTCTTGCATGGCAAAAACACTTGATTTGGAACGTATCCTGCACAGGCAGGGCTTTGGCACACGCAAAATGTGCCGTATTTTAATCGTCAACGACGAGGTCACCGTCAACGGCGAGCCGTGCGACGACCCGGATGCAAAATTTGTGCTCGATGACACGCTGCAATTCACAGTGCAAGGCACGGCCTGGCAATACCGTGAACACAGCTACCTGATGATGCACAAACCGGCACATTATGAATGTACGCATAAAACGCAGTTTCACCCTACCCTTTATACGCTGCTGCCCAGCCCCCTGGTGGAGCGCGGAGTACAGTGCATAGGCCGGTTGGATGAAGATACCACGGGATTAATTTTGCTCTCCGATGATGGGCAGTTTATTCATAAAGTCAGCTCCCCCAAGCACCACGTGCCTAAAGTCTATGAAGTGACCTGCAAGCATCCATTGAGCGCCGCCGACATTGATCATTTACTGGCGGGCGTCAAATTAATTGATGAAGAGGAAACAATTGCGGCCCTGGCGGCCACCCTATTGACGGAAACTGTCTTGCACCTCACCTTGGCAGAGGGTAAATACCATCAGGTCAAGCGGATGGTAGCCGCAATGGGTAACCGTGTCACCGCCTTGAAACGCATCAAAATTGGTCAATTAAGTTTGCCTGATACACTGGCCGCAGGGGAGTGGCGCTGGTTGACTGCTGAGGATTTAATCGCTGTTCAATCTTGAGCTTGCTCAAAGGAATGCCATGATTTGGTTAGTGCTGATTATTGCAGGCTTATTTGAAACTGCTTGGGCCATTGGGTTGAAATACACCGAAGGCTTTAGCAAATTCTGGCCATCGTGCTGGACCATTGTTGCCATGGTCATTAGCGTCTGGCTGCTAGGTGTATGCGTCAAGCATTTGCCGGTAGGCACTGCTTACGCAGTCTGGGTAGGCATTGGTGCCGTTGGCACGGTGATTGGCGGCATCTGGTTATTTAATGAGCCGGTGTCCGCCTTACGGGTTTTTAGCTTGTGCATGATTATGGCAGGGATTATTGGCCTAAAGCTGGCAGCGCATTAGCGCGCCGGATGCGCTCAGCCAACAATCACACCAGCCAATTTATAGAGTTAACTACCGAGTAACTTTTGGGCTTTGGCAGTAGCATTGTTGGCCGTTTGCCTTTTGCCGTGTGCAGCATGGTGTGTTTTTGTCGCACCGCTTTGCTGTGCCACACACGCCCCACCTGCACTACCTAACCCTGCACCGATCACGGCAAGCAATCTGCCGCCCCCTAAACCACGGCCAAGAATAGCGCCACCGGCGCCCCCTACGGCACCACCCAGCATGGTCGATGGCTGCGTTTTGCCGCCATTCGCCACCACACTGCCGACAGCACCACCGACGGCACCGCCAAGTACTTCGCCAGCAGGCCCCAGCATGACTGCGCCAATCGCCGACCCAGCCAGGCCACCGACGCCACTGGCACCCACATTTTTATTATTACAACTTTGCGCCCAGCTTGGGTTACTAGCCATCAGCAAACTGACCGCAATCATCCATGTTTTCATGACAGGCTCCATTGAATCAAAAAGTGAAAGAGATGCAGCATCCGCTGTACCTGCTCGTCCAAAGGTTGATGCACGCTTTGCTTATTTAATCGTGATCGTGGTGTCTATGTTTGTGGTGGTGATGGGGACCTTTGTGCCGCTTGCCATAGCCACGGCCCGCGTAAGGATCAGGTTCGTCAATCACTTTACCCAGCACTGAGCCGCCAGCGCCGCCAACACCCGCACCAACCACAGCCCCTGTGGTGGTACCGCTTACTTTACGTCCGACCATGGCACCCGTCGCGCCACCTGCGGCCCCACCGAGAATCGCGCCAGTGCGACCGGCACGGCCTGTCGTCGCAGCGCCACCTAAACCGCCGCCGACCGCCCCGCCGATGACCTCACCGGTTGAGCCACCCAATACGCTGCCAACAGCGGTACCTGCAGCAGCGCCCAAGCCGCCACCGAGTCCCGTTTCCAAATTATCAGCCATCAATGGTGTTGAACAAAGGAACAACACACCCCAAATCAATTGTTTCATTTTTATCCCTTATTTGAATTTATGCTATTTTAAATGGTCTTTGCCAGACGACACTCATTTGTCTATCTATTTTATCTTATGTTACTTAAGCTATTTTCTATGCAGCTATTTTCCATGCACTTGCGTTTATCGATGCTTTTTACCTGCCTGCTATGCTGGGGGTTGATGGGCTGTTCAGAACCCATGTCGCCTCAAGCCGAGCAATCCATTGTCCACAGCTTTGATCCCAATCAATACGTTGGCACCTGGTATGAAATCGCAAGGCTGGAGAACAGGTTTGAAAAAGGATTGGAACAGGTGACCGCCACTTACACGCTAGAAACCGACGGCACCATTAAAGTGGTAAATCGCGGCTTTGATCCTGAGAAAAATGACTGGAGCGAAGCCATCGGTAAAGCTAAGTTCGTTGATGCAGCAAACCCTGATGGCAGCCGTACCGGTAAACTCAAAGTATCATTTTTTGGCCCTTTTTATGGCGATTACAACATTCTTGAAATCGACAAGCCTTATTACAACTATGCCCTGGTGAGCAGTGGCAAAGACTACCTTTGGATTTTATCCCGCACCCCACAACTCACCTATCCCATCAAACAACATCTGATGGCGAAAGCCAAGGAACTCGGCTTTGCAACAGATCAGTTACTGTTCATCCGACAAGCCAATCAGGTTGAGTACGAATCCGGTCGACATGTGATGCCCCAGCATCAGTAACTCTTGCCGGGACATCTGCGACGCCACTGCATGAC
Source organism: Methylophilus sp. 3sh_L (assembly GCF_046766015.1). NCBI lineage: Bacteria > Pseudomonadati > Pseudomonadota > Betaproteobacteria > Nitrosomonadales > Methylophilaceae > Methylophilus > Methylophilus sp. 3sh_L. Next base: position 114,430 of record NZ_JBKOUF010000002.1, on the reverse strand, counting down.
CTTGCCCATCAATTCATTGGGCATCCATCTGCTCAACGGCACTGCCTGGTGCGGGCGGGGTATCCATGACTGGATCCAAACCTGCGGGCGCCGGAGCTGGGACTACCTCACCTGTGGTATAGCGCAGTTCGCCCAGAACGGCATACACGCCTTCAGCCTGTTTGGCCAAATTAGTCACCTTTTCAACCTGCTCTTTGGAAGAAACCTGACCGCTCAGTTGAACTACACCCTGAGTGTCGGAATTCACTTCAATTGCTGAAGCATCTACACCATGGTTTTGCAACAGTGTTTTCACATTGTCGACCACTGTTTCGCTAGGCAAGAATTTATACATGGGTTCACCTTGCGCCAATACGCTGCCGCTGGACAGCCCCATTAAAGCCACTAAAGCACTCATAGTCAGATAACGATTCATTTTCATGATGTTTCCTTTCATTTGTACACGTAAACTTGAGGGCGAACTGTCCTGGCTGCAAAGAGGATGAATCTAACAACAACTTGATGGACAGCCCGCCAAACAAAAAAAGCAAGCTACAACGTTGGGAGAGGATATGTAGCTTGCGAGGGGGTGTTAATTAACTTTTTACCACAATCGCGTTTTTCACAGACTTCACGCCTTCCACCGCGGATACCACTTGCTCAGCCTTGGTTTTCAGCGAGGCATCGCCCACAAAGCCGCTTAGCAAGACTTCCCCTTGATGGGTTTCTACGCTAATTTTGAGCGATTTCAAAGATTCTTCTTCCAACAACTTAGCCTTTACTTTGGTCGTAATCCAGCTGTCAGACATCGCGCCTTTAATGGCTTTTTGGCTGGTTTGGGTTTTGAGCTCAGCAAACTCTTCGTAGCTCAAGGTGCCATCTTTATCATGATCAAACGCTTTGAAATCCTTTTTCTTCACGTTTTTATCTTGTTGCACCTCTGCCCAAGTCAAGGTGCTGTTGTTGTTCTTGTCTAAGGCCTTAAATTCTTCCTGATAAGGCTGTGTGCCGTTTTGCACTTCGTCCAGATCGAACGCAAAGGCATTTAAAGTGATCGTTGTTGCCAACAGGCCGCCAAAGATTATTGCTTGTTTGTATTTTGACATTGACATGTGCGTCTCCTTATTTACGCATTTCACAAAACATTGAATGTGCTGTGATGTGTTGCCATGTTAAGGGTTGAGCGCAATCGGGTCAGTCGTCCACGGACTGAATCCCTTGTCAGAATATGACTACAAGGTGCATGCAGGCTGCCTGCAGAGATGATAAAGCTTGATTGAAGGGATTAATTGCTTGCCGGTTCGGCTTTAAGAAAAGGCAAGAGCACGCGGGTGCTGGTGCCTTGGCCAGGCGCACTGGTGACTTCGTAATGGCCACCGATAGACTCTACCCGGTTGTGCATGCCACTAATCCCAGTATTACTGCTGGTCAGACTATTCATATCAAAACCAATGCCATTGTCGGCAATTTCAAGCTTGATATGATGGTCATCATGCATCAGGTGGATAGAGACGCGACTGGCTTGTGCATATTTGCTGCAATTATTGAGACTTTCCTGCACCAGCCGGTAAATGATCAGGCTCAAGGTTTCATTCATCATCAGCTCCTGCTCGGGCATGATGGTATCCAATTGCCATTGATTACGCATGGCGGCCTCATCAACCAGATTTTGTAAAGAAGCAATCAGGCCAAAGCTTTTGATCATGGATGGATGCAGGTTTTGCACGATCTCACGCTTAAAGTTAATACTGCGGTCGAGATATTGGTTAGTTTTTTTCAGTTTTTCAATCACCTGTGGCGAAGTATCCTTCAAATGCTTGATCGCCCAGGAAATATCCATTTTGATCGCTGTGAGCAATGAGCCCAACTCATCGTGCAATTCACGTGAAAGCTGGTAACGCTCACGCTCAATATTGGTTTGTGCCTGCAAGGCCTGGCGCTGCAAGCTACTGGTGAGTGTCTGGATATTACGTTCGTATTCGGCGTTCTCATCAATCAGGCGCTCATGCAGATTGGCCTTTTCCGCCAGCTCCCGCAATAACCGGCGGATCACCAGCACCATCAGGGAAACAAAAATCAACGGGCATGCCATAACAAACCAACGCATCATGCGCCGCAAATTGTTTCTGGCTTCGGCGACTTCGTGACGGTAAGCAGTGATTTCCTGCTCAAACTGGCGCGAGAGCATTTGTACGTTGGCACTTTCTTTAATGCCGGAATCCAGCTTGACCACGGCCAATGCCTTATCAAACTGATGCTTCTTGGCAAAATCAATCGTCACACTCATCTCGGCCGATTTCTTGGCAATGCTATTGACCAACTGGTTCATGATATTTTGTATCGTTAGGTGCTGGACCAAGTTGGTATGGTTTAACAGGGTATTGATGTTTTGCAGATGCTGGCTAATTTCCTGCGTCGCTTCATCATAAGGCGCAAAATAGTTTTCAGAGCGTGTGAGCAAATAGCCGCGTTGCGCGCTTTCTGCCACCGAGAGGCTGGCCTGCGTTTTCCACTCCTCAATCAGCAACTGGTCCAGCTTGCTAAGCACATCTGTTTTTTCACGCGTATTGACGATCAAGCGATCATTCACCACCAGCATGGCAGCCGCCAGCAACAAACTCACAGTCAGTAAAGCCACCGTATTACCGCCAAAGGTATCACTGATGACTTCGAGTCTGTCCAGCAAGGCCATCAATTGGGTTCTGATTTTTTGCATGCGGTCTACAAGGATAAAGATTGAAAGAAGGGTCAATCCAGCGTATTTTAATGTGCATTGTTAACAATACATTATCATCATAACGGGCTTGATCAGGATGGGCAATGTAAACATGCGCAATCCATCAAATAAAGCATTGTCAGAGAATTCTGACTGTTTAATCGGTTGTGGGCCGATAGGGTATCGCAGGCCGGACAGTTTAAGATGGCACCATATTGAAAACGCATCTTTATGACGACCTGAATGATGTTCTGACTTAAAGACCGATTTCAACCTGTTGTATGACTTTTTAAAGGAGTTTCAAATGTTTAATTTTTCTAAAGACAATGTTGAAAACACAACCGATCATTTGGCTAAAAAATCTGACCAGGCGATTGAAGAAATTGCAGCGCAAGTCAAATCTACTGCGAATGATTTGCTGGATGCCGTGAACGATACCGCTGACAATACCCAGGATAAGGCAAAAGCGCTGATTCATACCCTCAAAGCGAATATTGACCGTTTGACCAGTGAAGAAAATGCAGCAGCCCTGGCCTCCAACCTGTCTGCCAAAGCAGGCCGCGTCAAAGACCAGGTGCAACGTGAAGTCAGTGACACTTACCACACGATCAAGGATAAAACTGCCGATACCGTGCAAGAGCATCCATTGGGCACCGTATTGGTAGCCGCTGGCGTTGGTTTGCTGATAGGATACTTGTTGGGCGCCAAGCGTCGCGAGTAATGAAGGAACAATATGTGGTTAAACCTCCTGAAATTTGTAGCTGTGCTGTTTCTTGACCGTAAAGTCTCTGCATTAAAGGATAATTTCATCCATTTGCGTCATCATGTAGCGGACTATACTGAAGACCGGGCACAGCACATGAAGGAAGATTTTCTGGAGGAAACCCAACGCCTGGCCACCAGTGTTGTCGGCCTGCTGGTGGTCTTCAGTATGTTTATTTTTACTGGTTTGCTCGGGTTGATGTGGCTGTTTGCCGTGTTGTGGGAGAATCCTCACCGCACGTTGATCCTGGGCTTGGTGATGTTAATACCCGCCATCATTGGGGTGATTGTTTTTCTGGCAGTGCGCGCACAATGGTATAAAAAACCATTGTTTGCAGATTCACTGGCGATGATCAGTCATGACTGGCAGGTATTCCGCAATGAAATTGCACCAGCACCAGCGCCTGAAAACGAAGCTGCCGAACAGCCTGAAAAACCACTTTCTGACACACCCACACAATAAGAGAACCACATGAAAAGAATTCTTTTGGTAGATGATCACAGCATCGTGCGTGATGGTTTACGCAACCTGATTGAATTGGAGTCTGACCTGCAAGTCACCGGCGAAGCAGGCTCAGGTGCAGAAGCCATCCAGCTAGTCCGTAAAAATGAGTTTGATGCGATGGTGCTGGATATTTCCATGCCGGATAAAAACGGTGTGGATACCTTGCATGAACTCAAGCATGTGGCGCCTACCCTACCGGTGCTGGTTTTGAGTGGTTATGCTGAAGACCAGTACGCACTCAATTTGATGCGTAACGGCTGTAAAGGCTATTTATCCAAAAATGCAGACTCAGACGAGATTATCCAGGCCATCCGTACCATTGCGGCAGGCAAACGCTACATCTCTGCTGAACTGGCCGAGTTAATGACCAATGAACTCAGCCACCCCTCGGAAAAACAGTTGCATGAAACCCTGTCTGACCGGGAGTTTCAGGTCTTCGTCAAGCTGGCGGCAGGCCAAACCCCCACGGCAATTGCAGATGAGTTATTTATCAGCATCAAGACTGTCAGCACTTATCGCAGCCGTATTCTGGAAAAAATGGCGATGAAATCAAATGCTGACCTGACCTACTATGCCATTAAATATGGACTACTTAACTGAATAAAGGTAAATCGCTAAACAAGGCGCCCTTATGTCATGTCAGTATCGAAAATGCATCATTTTAGATCACCCAGGGAGCCATCGGTGAAATTGTCATGTATAGATTATTGTTAGTTGAAGATTCTGCGTTGATCCGCGATGTCATTGTGGAAATGCTGCAAGATTGCCAGCAACTTGATATCCAGGATGTCGCTACCACCAGTGATGAGGCCATCAGTCTACTCAACACCCATGAATATGATATGGTGGTACTCGACATTGAGCTTGCGAAAGGCACCGGCTTTGACGTAGTCAGGCATACCCGCCAACAAAACTACCCACATAAAACCCCTGACATTGTCATGTTGACCAATCATGGCAATAGCTATTACCGCAATCTGGCGCAAAACATGGGTGTGGAGTATTTTTTTGATAAATCCTTGCAGTTTGATGAGTGTATAGACGTCATTCAACAACGAGCCAATCAGATCAACTAACCTGCTTTTAAATCCAGGCTGTGCCTGACCTAACACTTTGTGGTGCTTGAATGCCTTTAGAAACCTGGGAATTACTCAGCTATGTGGTCACCGTGGTCGGCTTGCCACTCGCAATTGTGACCTTTGTGCTTGAGCAACGCAAAGAGCGCGAAAATGAAGATGAAGAGGTCTACCAGTTACTGGCCGACAACTACACCGATTTTTTAAAACTGGTGATGGCGAATCCTGACCTGCAATTGCGTTCGCAGCGTGAGCCTCTGCCCCTCAGCGCCGAACAGGAAGAGCGCAAACTGGTGCTGTTTGAAATCCTCATTTCACTGTTTGAGCGTGCTTATTTGCTGGCGTACGACCCCGATATGCGCGGGAAGCGCTTACGCCGCTGGATGTCATGGGAAGATTACATGCGCGAGTGGTGCCAGCGCGAAGATTTCCGTCAGCATCTGCCACGGCTACTGGTCGGCGAAGATGCCGATTTTGTATCGCATATTACCCGCATTGCCCACGAAGCAGGTCGCCCCAAGCACAACCCTTAAAATGGCTGTCTTTATTAGCGATTGACTATTTTTTGAGCGCGGTCAGTTTAAAACCCGCTTGCCTGAATGCTTCTAGCAAGCCATTCTTGCCCGCCAGATGGGCGGCACCAACCGCAATAAACACACTTCCCTGACGAGCTTGCTCTATGCTGCGCTCTGCCATCACCACATTGCGCTCATCCAGCAACTTCACCCGCATGCGCTGCCACAAAGCCGCCGGTAAAATCCCGCGCGTCATGTCATCATCCATGTTTGCCACTTGCTGGGCATCTCCGGCCAGATAAGCCTTCATCAGCCGTTCAAAGTCTTGCTCTTTTTGCTTTTGGCTGCGTTTAAGCACCGCGCGTAACATCAGCAACTGCTCGTCCGTGGACAAACTGTCCATGACCCCAAAGTGCGCTTGCGCACTTTCTAATCCCACAATACGTTTATCGAACTCCTCTGCTTTAGCTTTAAGCAACAGATCTTGCGCAAACGGCGTTTGTGGCTTGGGCAAATCAAACATGACCGCCAGCAACCAGGGTTTCATTTTAAGCACCGCGTCCATCGGGATCACATGCATGTCTGCCAGTGCAGCCACCTGTTGCAATTCGGCTTCTGAGAGTAACTGTTTCAAATTGCCGTCTGGCATTTGCAAAAGGCTCACTGGCGGCGCATCTGCCACCTCCAGCATAAACATATTCACGTTCTTAAGCGCTTGAATCACCGTCGGTGAAAAATTGGTCACCCGGTTGTCATCGGTATGCATGGTGCCAAACAGGTAACTGACTTGTCCATTCGGGGCTTGCAACTGCCAGAACAACCCTTTTTCTGCGGCTTGTAGCAGCGGGGTTACGATCAATAAAAACAGGGCGAACAAACGAGCACTTCGCATGAAATTCCTCACGTTTAAATAGGCTACCAGACCGCTGCAGTGACGCTGCAAGCGCGATTGTGACATCGTCTCATAAATAAATATCCGCTGCCATGCTTCGCATGGCACAAGCAGGCATTGTCATCTGTCGTTGCCCCAGCTACCATACTCAGGCCATACGTGACATAAGCACGCAAGACTACTGCGCCACTTTCGCTCATCAACGGAGATCGCCAGATGAAAAGCAACAAACGTTTGATTGTTTTATTTGACGGCACCTGGAACGATCCGCAAGACCTGACCAACGTTTACCAGCTCTCAACATTGATCGAAGCAAAAGATGGTGACATTGAACAGCGTTTCTTCTACGAACCGGGCGTTGGCACAGGTGCCTGGGATAAGCTCCGCGGAGGACTGTTTGGTTATGGCTTAAGCAAAAACTTGCTCAAAGGATATGACTGGCTGGTCAGGCGCTACCAGACCGGGGATGAAATCTGGATATTTGGCTTTAGCCGGGGGGCCTATACCGCCAGGAGCCTGGTCGGATTGATCCGCAAATGTGGATTGCTCAACACCAGCACGCCAGACTTACTGGCGCGTGCAGAAAACTTGTACCGCACCAAATCAGCCGCCCCCGAGAGCGCCCAATGCCAGGCATTCAGGCAAAGCTACAGTCAGGAGGTGCGTATCCACTTTCTAGGGGTATGGGATACCGTCGGCGCGCTTGGCATCCCAGGCACCATGATTTCTGAACAGGGCTTTTATGCCTGGCATGATACCGAGCTTTCCAAAATCGTTTCGTATGCCTACCATGCGATGGCGATTGACGAGCACCGTGAAGCGTACAAGGTCGCCATGTGGACCAATACAGGCGGTCAAAAGAAACCTGAAAATATTGCGGTGGAACAGCGCTGGTTTATCGGCGCGCATGCCAATGTGGGTGGCGGCTATGGCCATGATCCGCTAGCGAACATTGCAATGGGATGGATGCTGGACAAAGCCCGTGCGGGAGGCCTTAAACTCAAACCATTTTCGGTGCCGCCAGAAGCCTATTTATGCCAGCCCACCGATGCTTACCGGGCATTTGCTTATGGCATGTATGCCTGGGTTAAAGGATTGTTCAGCAAGGGCGACGGCAGATTTTACCGGCCTTACTATGGCACCCCTCCAGTGATCTCAGATGCAGCCGCTTCGCCTGATCCCCTCCCCGTTACGGCAGTGAATGTCACCCTAGATGCCTCAGTCGCAGCCAAATGGCAAGCGCAACCTGAGTATCGTCCGCCTACGCTGGTTGATGCCGGCATCACCCTGCCGGTATAACGCTGCCGTCACCGCCGGCACCTTCATCAATCAGTGTTTCTTGGGGCGCGGAGGATGCCTTTTCGGGCTGGCAAAACTCTTGGTCTGGTTAAACCCTTTAGCTAAGGGCTTGGCCTGGAAACGGCTGCCGTCAGATTGGACGATTTGCGGCAACACCGCTGGCTGGTAAGCAGGCACCAGATGTTTTTTACCATTACCGATCAAATCCGCCCGCCCCATTTTCTTCAATGCCTCGCGCAACATCGGCCAATTCTGCGGATCGTGGTAGCGGATAAAGGCTTTGTGCAATTTGCGGATATTGCCTGCTTTAGGCACCGGCACGGTTTCAGAATCCGCGGTCACTTTACGGAGCGGATTTTTACCACTGTGGTACATTGCGGTGGCCATGGCCATAGGCGTTGGCGTGAACGTCTGCACCTGATCCAATCTAAAATCATTACGCTTGAGCCACAAGGCCAGATTCAACATGTCTTCATCGGTGGTCCCTGGATGGGAGGCGATAAAATACGGGATCAAATACTGTTTTTTACCGGCCTCTGCGCTAAAACGCTCAAACATGCGCTTGAATTCATCATAGGCGCCCATGCCAGGCTTCATCATTTTGCTGAGTACATTCTCTTCAGAATGCTCAGGCGCAATCTTGAGGTAACCACCGACGTGATGCTGCACCAGCTCTTTCACATACTCGGGCGATTTGACTGCAAGGTCATAACGCAAGCCAGAGCCAATCAGAATCTTTTTAACGCCGCGCAGGTTACGCGCCTTACGATACAACTGGATCAGTGCAGAATGATCTGTATTGAGGTTTTCGCAAACGCCAGGATACACGCAAGAGAGCTTGCGGCAATTTTTCTCGATCTCCTCAGATTTGCAGGATAACCGGTACATATTGGCAGTCGGGCCGCCCAAATCTGAAATCACGCCGGTAAAGCCATCTACCTTGTCCCGGATCTCTTCAATTTCACGCAAGATGGAGTCTTCTGAACGGCTTTGAATAATGCGGCCTTCATGCTCTGTAATTGAGCAGAAAGTGCATCCCCCAAAGCAGCCTCGCATAATATTGACCGAGAAACGGATCATTTCCCAAGCCGGGATTTTAGCGTCGCCATAGGCGGGATGGGGTTTACGCGCGTATGGTAAGTCATACACATAATCCATCTCTTTGGTCGTGAGTGGGATCGGTGGCGGATTGAGCCAGACCTCGCGGTTACCATGCTTTTGCACCAGTGCGCGCGCATTGCCTGGATTGGCCTCCAGATGTAGCACCCGGGAGGCGTGCGCATACATGACAGGATCATTCACCACTTCTTCATAAGACGGCATGCGGATCACCTGGCGATCACGCGGTACTTTTGCAGCCTTCAGCGGTAACGGCAGGCTAATCGCCGCAGCACTGGCCTCTTTGCCCTGATCCTCCGTGGCACAACTCGCATCGCCCTTACCCATTTTCATCGCGTAAGGATCTTCGTGCTTTTCGACCACCCCTGGTCGGTCGAGTCGCGTAGAAGGGACTTCTACAAATTCATCCGGAACTTGCTTGCGGATAAACGCGGTACCCCGAATATCCTGAATTTCATGGATCGCTTCACCACGGGCGATGCGATGCGAAAGCTCGATAATGGCACGCTCGGCATTGCCAAACACCAACAAATCCGCCTTGGCATCGATGAGGATAGAGCGGCGGACTTTATCTGACCAGTAATCGTAATGCGCAATGCGGCGCAGGCTGGCTTCAATACTGCCAATCACCAGCGGCACATCGGCATAAGCCTCTTTACAGCGCTGTGAGTACACGAGCACGGCACGATCCGGACGCTTATTGGCTTCAGCATTAGGTGTGTAAGCATCATCAGAGCGGATTTTACGGTCCGCAGTGTAACGGTTGACCATGCTGTCCATGTTTCCCGCCGTGACACCGAAATACAGATTGGGCTTACCCAACACTTTAAACGGTTCTGCCGACTGCCAGTCCGGTTGCGCAATAATACCTACGCGAAAACCTTGCGCCTCAAGCAAGCGGCCAATCAGGGCGACCCCAAAACTGGGGTGATCAATATAGGCATCCCCACTGACCAGAATAATGTCGCAACTATCCCATCCTAGCGCATCCATTTCAGCGCGGCTCATGGGCAGCACTGGGGCAGTGCCAAAGCGTTTAGCCCAGTAAGGGCGGTAACTTTGGATGGGTTTGGCAGTAAGGGAAGTATAGATTTCCACGCGGATAACCAGCTAATGCTTGAAAGTTGCGCATTTTACGCATTAATTGATTGATTTGAAAGAATTTTTTTTAAAAAACACCCATTAAAAGCAATCTCATATCACTACTTGTCTCACGGGCAGTCATACGAAAAACAATTGTGTAATAAATAAGACGGCAACTCGTTAAAATTTGCCCAGAACAGGCCACATTGGTTTAAATGATTGCAGTCGCTTGTAAAGCCATGTATAAACAAAGAGCAGTACGGGGAAATTAACTTATAAAATAATTACATTAAATAACAATGAAGCACTACACTCTATTTAAAAAAATCCTATTACCACTGACCAGCTTGGGGTTGCTGATTGGGCTGGTTTCTTTCGCATTTATTTTCAACGCACATTTAAACAATATTGACACCCAGGCCAGGGAAGAAACACAAAAACTGTCTAACCTGCTGATCACCGCAAAAACACTGGTGAGCGAACATGTGTTTTCCAGCATGGCATTACTCAAACAATATGGCTCACTTGAAGGCCCGCCCAATATTAACGGCACGACCTTAATGTTGGGTATGGAGGTGCCGAACTTGCAGTTTGGGGACACGCCACAAACGGGTAGCACGCTACTGGTCGACTCTGTGACCCGCATAGGCAGTGGTACCGCTACCATTTTTGTCAAACGTGGTTCGCAGTTTCTGCGGATTTCTACCAATGTTAAAAAAGCGGACGGCAGCAATGCGTTTGGCACAGAGCTGGATCCGTTTGGCAAGGCGATTGTTGCCCTGCAAAAAAATAAGACCTATTTTGGTGTGGTGGATATTCTGGGGGAATCTTACCTCTCACGCTATGAGCCCATGCAGGACAATCACGGCAATGTGATTGGGGCCTGGTATGTCGGTTATAAGCTTGATTTCAATGCCATTGACCAGGCAATCCGGCAATGGGGCTTCCTCAAAAAAGGCTTTGTCGCCATCACCGATGGACACGGCAATATCCGCTTTTTAACCAATGGGCTGACACGTCAGGAAGCTCAGGTCGCGCTCAAAGATAGCCAGCACCGCTGGACCAAGGTCACGCGGCAAGTACCTGAATGGGATTTCCAGATCAACATCCTGTATCCGACCAGTGAGGCTTACTGGTCGGCACTGGGCGCACTGTCGCCATTGATGATCATTACCTTTATTCTCACGCTAGTCGTACTGATTGCGATTGTCAGTGGTTTACAACGTTTTGTGTTAAACCCTTTGGGCGGCGATCCCGAAACCGCCAAGCAATTATTGATGCGGATAGAAAGCGGCGACTTTGCCGAGGACCACACCACCGCAACGCCTGACAGCCTGATCGCCAATATGCTCAAGATGCGCCGCCGCCTGCGCGAAATGGTGAGCCAATTGCAAGCCAATGCCAGCCGGCTCAAGGTGTCCTCCAGTGTGTTTGACCATGCCCATGATGCCATTTTCATTACTGATAATCATGGGCATATTATTCAGTGCAACCCTTCATTCAGCGTGGTCACCGGCTATGCGCAGCCAGAGGTCATGGGTAAAACCCCGGCACAACTTGGCATTGCCTACCAGCAACCGGAGCTATTTCAGACGCTCTATGATAGCCAAACAGGCTTTCAAGAATGGCAAGGCGAGGTCTGGAACCGTCATCAACAAGGACATGACTACCTGGTAGAGCTGGAATTATCACCTGTGCTCAACCAGTCGGGCGAATTTCAGCACTATGTCGGGCTGTTCTCCGATATCACACGCGCCAAGGAACAGCAAAATATGCTGGAACATCTGGCCTATCACGATGTGCTGACCCAATTGCCTAACCGGGTGTTATTTTCGAGCCGACTGCAACAAGCGCTACACGAAGCCGAAAGCCAGTCCACACTGGTAGCCATTTGTTATATTGATCTGGATGACTTCAAAATCGTCAATGATCAATACGGCCATGAGTATGGTGACCGTTTACTGATGCAACTGGCAACCCGGCTTAATGGCCTGCTAAAGCCGCAAGATACCCTGGCCCGGCTTGGCGGCGATGAGTTTGCCATGTTGTTGTGCGGGCTACGGACGGCGAATGACTATGCCCGACTGCTGAAAAAACTGTTAACGGCCATTGAAAAACCGTTCAAGGTAGACAAATTCAAATTCTCAATTTCGGCCAGCATAGGCTATACCTTATATCCGATAGACCGCAACCCACCGGACACCTTGCTCCGCCATGCAGATCACGCCATGTATCATGCCAAAACGCATGGCGGGCATCACTTCCACTTGTTTGACCTGGCCTCTGCGCAACAATCCCAGCAGCAGCAAGCCTTGCTCAAAGATTTGCTGCATGGCATCCAAAACAACCATATCCGCCTGGTTTACCAGCCGCAAGTTTGCATGCAATCTGGCGAGATTTTCTGCTTTGAGGCCTTATTGCGGTGGCAGCATCCGGTACGTGGTCTGCTCTACCCTAACGACTTCCTGACCGCAGTCGAGCATACCAACCTGATTGTGGATATTGGGAACTGGGTGATGGAAGAAAGCCTGCGCCAATTGAGCGAGTGGCAAAGCCAGGGGCTGGACACACAGGTCTCAGTCAACATCGCCGCCCAGCATTTAATGCATAGACAGTTCCCAGAGCTATTGGCTGACTTGTTTAAAAAATATGCCATGATCAAGCCGCAACAATTACATATTGAGATCACTGAAAGTGCGGCCATCAGCGACTTTGCCCGCGTCAACCGCGTGATCCAGCAATGCCAGGCATTAGGCGTTGGGTTCTCGATTGATGACTTTGGCTCTGGCTATTCCTCCCTGATTTACTTGCGCCGGTTGCCGGTTGATATCATCAAAATTGACCAGTCGTTTATCCATAACATGTTAAGTGACCAGGAAGACATGGCGGTGATTCGTGGCGTGATTACCCTCTGCCGCGACTTTGGCCGCAAAGTGGTGGCTGAAGGCGTTGAAAAAGCCGAGCAGGCGGAGATTCTGGCCCAGCTTGGCTGCGACTATGCGCAAGGGTTTGGTATCTCACGTGGCATCCCCGGCAATAAGGTTATAGAATGGACGAACAAACACAATCCATTTAAGTTCTAGTGCCTGGGCTGATGGGCGTGCGTGCGCAAACATTACCAGTTGAAAGCGCAAGCGAGGGCCGACCAACGGATATCCAGCCCTTTACAAGTATGGCCGGTTAAGCAAATGGCTAGGCTGGCCGCTGAAGCTGACGTTTCCAGCCCACCAACTTCAGCGGAACGGCGCAGCGGTGGGCTGGCACACAGACACTACAGCAATGACTGTTTATGCATGACAATTACTATCCCTTACCGGGCGGGCCAGTACTCATTCTCGCTGCAGACACCCCATTCCCGTCCTTGCAGCAGGCGTTGACAGAGCCCAACGGCTTGGTCGCCATCGGTGGCAGCCTGACGCCGCAGCGCTTGCTTAATGCTTACAGACAAGGGATTTTCCCGTGGTTTAGCCCTGGCGAACCCATCCTGTGGTGGAGCCCTGATCCCCGCATGGTACTCTTCCCACAAGCGCTGAAAATCTCCCGCTCGTTACGCAAAGTCATTCAGCAACAACCGTTCGAATTACGCATGAATACGCAGTTTTCTGCCGTGATGCAAGCCTGTGCGGCCGCGCCGCGCCCAGGGCAATCCGGCTCGTGGATCACCGATGAGATGATTGCCGCTTACAGCCAGTTGCATGCCTTAGGCTACGCCCACAGTATGGAGGCGTGGCAGGACGGGCAATTGGTCGGTGGCTGTTATGGCGTCAAAATTGGCCGCATGTTTTATGGTGAAAGCATGTTCCACCATGTCAGCAATGCGTCCAAGGTGGCATTTGCCCATTTGGTGCAATGGCTAATGACGCAACAAGTCGGTATGATTGACTGTCAGATGCATACACCACTGCTTGCCAGCTTTGGTGCTTATGAAATTCCCAGAGACCGGTTTATCGCAGAATTAACGCATTTAGTGCAATATGACCCTACCTAACGACGCGCCCCTGCAAAAATTACAGTTTTATGTGACCACAGCTTACGCCTGCGGCTACTTGCCAAAAAAACTTGCGCAGAGCCTGATCGCCACCCCGCAAACCCTGGTCGATGGGTCGGTGTACAGCGGCCTGATTCAGCAAGGGTTTCGCCGTAGCGGTAAATTTGCGTACCGCCCACATTGCGAACATTGTCATGCCTGCATTTCAGTCCGTTTGCCCGTTGATGTGTTCAAAGCAACCCGTAGCCAGCAGCGCGCATTTAAAAAGCACGCAGGCTTACAGGCCACCATTCGGGATGCCAGTTATAATGAAGAACACTTTGCCTTGTATCTGAGTTATCAGCAACAACGGCATCCTAGTCACGAGCCACCGGGCACGCCACAAGAAGATGAAGCCTCGCAATATCAGCAATTCCTGTGTCAGAGCAATGTGGATAGTGTAATGGTGGAATTTAGGGATGCGCAGCACACACTCAAAATGGTCAGCGTAATAGACATCGTCATGGATGGCTTGTCAGCGGTATACACTTTTTATGACACCACAGATCAAGCGAGTTATGGCACTTACAGCATCCTTTGGCAAATCGAGTGGGCAAAGCAACTGGGGCTGGACTACTTATACCTGGGCTACTGGATTGCAGACAGCCAGAAAATGGCCTACAAGCAGCAGTTTCAGCCGCAAGAAAAATTGATTGAGGGCGAATGGGTGCGTTAGCCACCTGCGCCTGTTATGAGCAGCCCTGCTTCATTCCGTATGCAACCCTTAACTGTACAATCTTTGGCCAAGCAGTTTTGCCATGGCCACTATGTGAATACCGTAGATGCGCGCTTGTGGCGGCAAACCTTTGAATATATCGTGCAGATGCAGGCGTTGCCAGGATTGGACACATCCTCAATTGCAGCCTTGTGGTCCCAATATGGCGGCGATTTGCGTGCCCTGATTAAAAATGACGCGCTGGTCCTCAGCGTGCTTAAAAAATGTTTGCCAAACGCGCAATCTCATCCCGCCAATGGCCTGACCCTGTACCGGGGCGAAAGCTGGTTCTTGTTTGACCAGGACCAGATTGGCTTTTGCTGGACACCATCGGAAGCGCTGGCCACCACTTATGCCAAAGGACTCAATGCGGTAGAGTCTGGCGGTGTGTTACTTAAATGTTTTGCACCCGCCGATGCCATTCTTGCAGCCCCCGCGACTGCGGGCGAGATTAAACACAACCTCTATATTTGTGATCCTGGACGGTTATTACGGCTGACCACGCTGGCGCTATTTCCCAAACCCTGACAATGGATTGGATTAGACTGGATCCCGCCACTGTCCATAGCCTTTAAATTGGGCATGCACCGCTTGCATTTGGGCCGAGGTCAGCAAGCGTGGCTCACCGATTTGCAGCAAACGCCAGTACTGCTCACAGAGGTTTTCCACTTCTACCGCCACAGCTAATGCATGCGGTAAATCCCGCCCCAGGGCAATCATGCCATGATGCGCCAGTAAACAGGCTTTACGCTCATGCAAGGCAACGAGCGCAACCTCAGACAAGGCCTGGGTCCCAAACAAGGCATAAGGCGCGCAACGGATAGTATCCCCTCCGGCGGTGGCAATCATGTAATGAAATGGAGGCACGTCGCGCCCCATGCAGGCAATCGTCGTCGCAAACATGCTGTGGCAATGCACTACCGCATTAACCTCTGGCCTGGCCTGCAAAATATCCAGGTGAAAACGCCACTCACTGGAAGGTTTCTTTCCTGCCTCAGCGCGGCCTTGCCAG
Organism: Methylophilus sp. 3sh_L; assembly: GCF_046766015.1. Lineage (NCBI taxonomy): Bacteria > Pseudomonadati > Pseudomonadota > Betaproteobacteria > Nitrosomonadales > Methylophilaceae > Methylophilus > Methylophilus sp. 3sh_L. Next base: position 98,730 of record NZ_JBKOUF010000002.1, on the reverse strand, counting down.
TCCATATACACCATACTGTCCACATGCAGCTGCTCTGCCGGGACACCCGAAGGCGTCACCAGGAAACCATCCTCCAACCGCACACTGGCATTGCCTGAGGTGCCTTTGTTCAACCCGGTGAAAGCCATTTTCTGGGCAGTCTGTAGCAATTGTTGCGCTGGCGTAAGCTGAGTCATGTTAGCGTCCCAAACTTTCTGCGTTAAGCTGCGCTAACTGGTCTGGTGCAAACACACCACGCTCGGTAATCATGCCAGTGACCAGCCTGGCGGGCGTCACATCAAATGCAGGATTCAATGCCGGGCTTTCATGCGGAATCACCCGGATGCGCTGTATTTGTCCGGCGGTGGTCTGGCCTTGCATATAAGCAACTTCATCCGCATCGCGCATTTCAATCTCGATGTCTGCCCCGCGTGCAATCTGCCAGTCTATGGTTGGCGTGGGCACCGCGGCATAAAAGGGGATCTGCTGGTCAAATGCTGCCAGCGCTTTCAAATAGGTGCCAATCTTGTTGCACACATCGCCTTGACTGGTGACACGATCTGCCCCGACAATCACCAGATCCACCTGGCCATGCTGCATCAAATGCCCGCCTGCATTATCGGCAATCACCGTATGCGGTACGCCATGCTGCGCCAACTCCCAGGCGGTCAGACTGGCGCCCTGGTTGCGTGGCCGCGTTTCATCAACCCAAACATGCACCTTGAGACCAGCATCGTGCGCAGCGTAAATCGGGGCCAAGGCAGTTCCGCCATCGACCGTCGCGAGCCATCCCGCATTGCAATGGGTCAGGATATTGACGGCCTGATTGGCATTCACTGTTGCCTTTTCTGCAATCAAGGCTTTACCGTGCTGACCAATCGCCAGATTCTGTGCCACATCCTCATCGGCAATCGCTTGCGCAGCCAGCCATGCGGCCGCTGCACGTTGGGTAACGGCCAGCGGCATCAGTGCCTGTTGCATACGCTGTGCCGCCCAAGCCAGATTGACTGCAGTCGGTCGCGTGGCAACCAACTGCTTCACAACCGCCTGCAAATGTTCATCGCTGGCATCCTGCTGTATGCCTAAAGCCACCCCGTAAGCTGCCGCTGCGCCAATAAGCGGGGCACCACGGACTTGCATCTGGCGGATGGCTTGACACATTTGCGCCAAGGAAGTCAATTCCACGGTCACAAAATCAAACGGCAACCGCGTCTGGTCAATGATATAAACCGCATTGGCTTGTTGCCAAATGGTACGGAAATGTTGGGATTGGATAAGCATATGAAGGGCCAGGCAAAGCGCTGATCAATAATTGTAAAAGTTGTAAAACCACTTGCTTTTTTTGTAGGACAAACACCGTATTTTCCTATCCACAAAATCTGTGGATAACTTTGTGGATTGCTGTGTCTTAATTCCGTAACTTACCAATTTATAAGGACTTTTTCCAAAAGTTCATTTTTTAATCTATTTTTTTATTCAATAAAATCAATAGGTTACCGGTGACCACTATAATTGAAACACTTTCGACACATTCTTAAAGTGTCACTTTAAGTCATGTGCATAAATGAGCCAATTTTGGTAAAACTTGCATAGAATTTTTACCAGTCATTTCAATGAGTTGCGAAGCTTCCAAGCCACGCATAGCCGCCATTTCCTCCGCGATCTTTTTTAATTGATCCGGCGCATTTCTCCCCTGATGCCCGAGCCAGACCGGCGGAATATCCGGCGCATCTGTCTCCAAAACCAAGGTTTCCACAGGCAACTCTGCGGCCAGTTGCCGCAGTTTTAATGCGCGTGGCCAGGTCATGGCACCCCCAAAGCCCAATTTGAACCCCAAACTGGCAAAGATCTCGGCTTGCTGCTTACTGCCATTATAGGCATGGGCAATGCCGCCCGTTAAAGCATGCTTGCGCAAATATTTGAGGATGGTGTCTATGGCGCCGCGCACATGCAAAATCACAGGTAACTGAAACTGCTTGGCAATACGCAATTGCCCCTCGTACAACGCAAGCTGCTTAGCCTCATGTTCACGCGTCAGGTAAAAGTCGAGGCCAATCTCCCCAATTGCCAGTAATTGATGGGCCTGCGGGCCGCTTAGGACATTAGCGACAGTCTGTTCGAGTTGCGCCAAGGCATCCTCAGGCGCTTCAGTGACATACATGGGATGCCAGCCCAGTGCAAATCCAGCTTGAGGATGGCCTGCGCACCAGGCCATAATGGGTTGAAAGGTCGCCTGTGTCACCGCGGGAATCACCACCGACCGCACCCCCTGCGCCAAGGCAGCTTGCCAGACTTGTTCACGGTCAGGATCAAACTCGGCGGCATCCAGATGACAATGGGTATCGATCAGCATACTATTAGGGAATCAGTTTAGCCTGAAGACGGATATCTTGCCCGACCATCCTGAGATCGATGATCTCTAGCGATTGCACCTCGGACATCTGCGTCCATTCTGGCATGGCAAACATTCCTTGTGCAGGATGGCCCATCAGTTTGGGGGCGTAATAGAACAACAACTCATCCACACACCCATGTTGCAAAAAGGCCCCATTCAACGTTGCCCCCGCCTCCACCAGCACCTCGTTACAAGGCCAAGCCGTCAATGCCTGCATTACAGCGCCAAGATCAATCTGGCCTTGCGCATTGGGTGCATGCAGCGTGCGCACCCCCATTACTTGCAAGATTTCGAGTTTGGCCGCATCCCCTTGCGCATAGGCCACCAGCGCATGACCATCCTGCAATACCTTGGCGTCTATCGGAATGCGTAACTGGCTATCAAGAATGACGCGTAAGGGCTGGCGTGGCGTGTTGACCTCACGCACGGTGAGCGAGGCATTGTCTTTGAGGATGGTGGCGATACCGGTAATGACCGCACAACTTTGCGCGCGCCAGTGATGTACATCTTTACGCGCCTCAGGCGAGGTAATCCACTGACTGACCCCATTGGCCAGTGCAGTCCGGCCGTCCAGGCTGGCAGCCACCTTGAGCCTGACATAGGGGCGTTGTTGCGTCATACGTAAAATAAACCCTGGATTCAACGCCTTGGCCTGTGCTTCGCAAACGCCAACGGTGACGGCAATCCCCTGCGACTGCAACCGCGTGATGCCGTTACCCGCCACTAAAGGATTCGGGTCTTGCATGGCGATCACGACGCGGCTCACCCCGGCATTGACCAACGCATCTGCACAAGGGGGCGTGCGGCCAAAATGGCTGCAGGGTTCCAGCGTGACATAGGCCGTGGCACCACGTGCCTGCTCACCAGCGGCACGCAAGGCATGCACTTCAGCATGGGGTTCTCCGGCTTTAAGATGGGCACCTTCGCCAATCACTTTGCCCTGTTTAACGATGACGCAACCGACGCGTGGGTTAGGCGTTGTCGTATAAAGTCCCTGCGCCGCCAGGCGCAAGGCCCGGGTCATCCATTCAATATCTTGAGCACTGTGTCGCATAGACTGCCATCATACAAAAAAAGCCATGGTTGCGGTGGTTTTGTCGCGAGGTCAATCCGGAATCGGCGGGAGTTAGCACTGCTGTGCTGCGTAGTGGTCGATAAAGAATGAACGTTAATGAGAGGAGATTTGGCTATGCGTCAGACGACCATCCTGGTCAAAATAAATACGCAAAGCATGGTAAACATGCATGCATTTACCCAGGTCGTATTCCAGCGCGTTCGCATCTTCGAGGCTGGGCCGACCCAGCAAAGCCATTACCGCCTCTTTTTTGGCACCGCGGATCAGGATATGGTTTTTGAGATCGTAAGCCATGTCACCACGCCTACACTCGGTTTGCACTGTACTGGCTAATGAAATCCAGCGTGCCTGGTCAAACTTGTCACGGCCAAATACGGCCTCATCTTTAAATGCCCACCAGGTAAAAAACACGATGGTCAGAATCACGGTGAATCCGGCTAATACAATTGCCGACAGCTTGATCAGTTTCATATGCCCCCGCCTTCAAATGCAACGTTGATAGACCGTGTATGCTTAAAACAGAGACACGGAATGCATGGCCTTGACCCCAAAGCGATGTAGGCAGGCTAATGCGGTTGTCAGTTATCCAGATCACGGATGGCGTTATGAAAGTCGTCCACATCTGAAAAGCTCCGATAGACCGAAGCAAAACGGATATACGCCACCTGATCCATTTGTTTTAACTCTTGCATGACTGTTTCGCCCAGCAGGCGTGCCGGGACTTCGCGCGCACCCAAGCCAAGCACTTTTTGAATAATGCGGTCCAAGGCCTTATCCACATATTCGGTAGGCACAGGACGCTTGTGCAAGGCCCGCGTAAAGGAGAGCCGCAGCTTTTCGCGCTTGAACTCTTCGCGTGTCCCATTTTGCTTGACCACCTGCGGCAGATGCAACTCTGCCGTTTCATAGGTGGTAAACCGCTTGTCACACACCTGACAGCGACGGCGCCTGCGGATGGAGTTCCCTTCCTCATTGAGGCGGGAATCCACCACTTGCGTATCATCAGCGCCGCAAAATGGACATTTCATGGCTGTGGGTAGCCGGAAAAATTATTTGCCGTACACTGGGAACTGATCTGTCAAGGCATGTACTTTTGCCTTGGTCGCTGCGATCACTTCTGCGTTTTCCGGATTATCCAGCACATCAGCAATCAGGTTAGCCACTTGCTCGGCTTCGGCCTCTTTAAAACCACGGGTGGTGATTGCAGGGGAACCGATACGGATACCGGAAGTGACAAATGGGCTTTCCGGATCGTTAGGAATCGCATTCTTGTTCACGGTAATGTGCGCTTGGCCCAGATAAGCATCCGCGGCTTTACCGGTCAATCCTTTAGGACGCAGGTCTACCAGGAACACATGTGACTCGGTGCGTCCAGAGATAATACGTAAGCCACGCGCAGCCAGGGTGCTCGCCATGATGCTGGCGTTCTTCAACACTTGCTCCTGGTATGCCTTAAATTCTGGTTGTGCTGCCTCCAGAAAAGCCGTTGCCTTACCGGCGATGACGTGCATCAATGGGCCCCCTTGCAAGCTTGGGAACACGTTGGAGTTGAGGGATTTTTCAAACTCCGCTTTGGCCATGATGATACCGCCACGTGGACCACGTAAAGTCTTGTGCGTAGTTGAGGTCACAAAATCAGCATGAGGTACCGGATTAGGATAAACACCCGCGGCGATCAAGCCAGAATAATGCGCCATATCCACCATGAAATAAGCACCGACTTTTTTGGCGATTTCAGCCATTCGTGCCCAGTCGAAACGCAGGGCATAAGCAGAAGCCCCACCAATCAGCAGTTTTGGTTTGCACTCAACCGCGATACGCTCCATTTCGTCGTAATCAATCTCTTCTTTATCGTTTAAACCATAAGGCACGATATTGAATAATTTACCGGACAGGTTGGCTGGAGAACCGTGTGTCAAGTGACCGCCGTGGCCCAGGTTCATCCCCATCACGGTATCCCCTGGTTTCAGGATAGAGAAATACACAGCCTGGTTAGCTTGTGAACCGGAGTGTGGCTGCACGTTGGCATACTCAGCACCGTACAAAGCTTTCAGACGGTCAATCGCTAATTGTTCAACCTGGTCCACAAACTCGCAACCGCCATAAAAGCGTTTACCGGGATAGCCCTCAGCATACTTGTTCGTCAATTGTGAGCCTTGGGCTTCCATCACCGCTGGACTGGTGTAGTTTTCTGAAGCAATCAACTCGATATGCTGATGCTGACGCTCCACTTCGGAAGAAATCATTTGGGCCAAGGCCGGGTCTGCAACGCTTAAGTTTCTTGAAAAGCTAAACATGACGATCAAGTTTCCGTATCACAAAAATAAAGCGCGATTTTAGCATGAGGCGACCTCAGCATCCATCTTTAGCGATGTCCAGCAATTAATCAGTATTGATGATATCTCCTGTTTATTGAGCAATAAAACGCACCAAAAAGGTGCAAAATTCATTCACCCTAATGATCGCTCTTGCCCCAAAAAAGAAGGGGAAGAACTAACCTATTGATTTATATAAACTTACTAAAGTTGGCACAGCTTGTGCTTTATATAAACCGTAAGCGTATATCTCCAAAATCGCTCCCTAAACCCAACTTCGGTTGGGTTCTTTTTTTTTCCTCAAGCCAACCTAACAGATTTTACTTAAATGCATACGTCGCTTGTTTAATTAGTGTTGCCGCATTTTTAATTGCTGCAACGTTTTCTGACAGCCTTCATCGGTACTCGCACTTTCGCCAGGATCAATAAACGGCAGAATCGCAGCGAATGGATTAATCAGCGCGAGCAAGACGCCGCCAGCGACGCGTGCGGCAACAGGCCCGGGGCTAATCGACACCTCAGGAGCCACAAAGGGGCCCGTCACAAGGATGGGTGAACGCACGGTAAGCGGCGAAAAGTTTTTAGGGCTGGCTTGTAGTTTCAGATCGAGCTGTTCCTGACCCAAATCAATAGCCCCATTCACTGCGACGGTTGTCACCGGCGTATCGATGACGGCCGCTTCCGGGGTCAACACGCCCTGTTTGGCGCGCCAGCCCATCGCAGCACAATGCATGGGTAAAGACTGATCGCCTTTGATCATCACTCCGACAGCCTGGGCGATATCTAAACCGGCGGCTTCAATTAGCAAATGGGAAATCTCGCCCTGGCGTACCATCAAGGCAAGCTGGCCATCCAGTGAGCGCAACAATTCTGCAGTCGAGCGCCCACGGCCTTGCAGTTTGGCGCGCCCATTTAATTTTCCGCTGATATATGCAGGCGCTGCCTTGGTTTCACTGTCTTTGGCCGCACCCTTTACTGGCTTGTTATCAGGTTTAGGCGAGACCTTGAGCCACTGCTCCAAGCGGATGTCACGCACTGCCAGGGCAATCTCCCAATCAGGGGCCGGCGGTGGCGACAAATCTGTGTTTTGGGTATCACGGGCATCAATCGAGAGATCGCCGGTAAGACTTCCTTGGGCGGTCGTCGCCTCCAGCCCCGCCAAACTTAATTTGTTCTTTTGCAATAACAGCCGCAACTTAAGCGGTGAAATACGTTGCCGGAAGGCAGTTCCCAGATCGACAGCGTCAATATGCACATCAATATCTGCATTCATGCGGCCATAAGTGGCAAAATCCAGCGATTCATTTGGAAACAATTTGCCAGCATGCGGATCTGCCGCCGCAGGGGTAGACTGCGCGCCAAACGCGGGTGCCAAATCCGCAAGCATGAGTAATGACCCTTGCAGCTTGCCAGTCAACATGGGCGTTTCCGGCGCAAGGTCGTAAACAAACTGGCCAGACAGCTGACTTTTGCCGATGTGCGCTGAGGCCACATTGACTGCCCATTGCGAGGTATTTTTTTCCACCTCAGCCTTGATTTTGAAGCTTGGTGTCCTTGGAAAGGTCAGGCTTAATAAATCGCCGACATCTGCCAATGAGGCCCCTTTTACTTCAAGCTGGCCTTTGACACGCTGCGCACCTAGTACGTCATAAACGGCACCGCGGAAGGTGGCATGCACTGCGCCATAATTTAACCAGCCTTGTGAATTCACTGGTGGCGAATCACGGCCTTGGGTCGCAATGGGTAAAAATCCCTGCGTCACCAGCGACGCTTGCAAAGGCAGGCGACGGAAATGACCACTGACTTTAATCTGGGATTCAGGGGTTTTAAGATGCGCCCCCTCTTCGGTATAAAACTTTACACTCAGTTGGGCATCGGTGACCGCATCTGCAACTTTGGCCTGCCCTTGATTAACTGCAAGTTGTTCAATGATCGGAAACGGCCGTGGCGGACCGCCCTCTTCCAGCTCAAAATCCCAGCTGGCCTCCTTGTTGTCATGGCGAATCAAGTAAGCATTCAAACTGTCGGCACGAATAGACTCAATACGGTAGGGATCTCCTGGCTTGAGTGACCACAAATCCCGGTAGCGCAGGGCCAACGATACGCCATGCGCTTCAACAAAATAAGGGGCATCAAAGCCTGTTGGTGCGGCTATCTTCAACCCGCCTGCTTGTAGCCTGATTCCGCCTAAAAGCTGCAAATGAAAGGGTCGCTCTATGCTCACCGACCGCTGCAGCTGGTTTTGCAAAGCACTCTGCAAGGGTTGGCGCAAAAACGGCCAACCCAGCATTTCACAGACCATCACCACAAATACACAGACCAGAAATAAACCGCCCAACCCCTGCAAAAAACGGCTGGACCGCATTGTTTTATCAGCATCACTCATAACCCATTATGATGCCGGGTGACACACTGGCTGACCAGTACTATCAGTCTGACAGCGGTGTAGGTGGATTCTGTCAAACCCTGTGGGCAGTGTCAGTTATAATGCCCCCATCTTATCCTCACCCCTGGAGCGCACGACCATGAAATGGACCGACAGCCAGCGCATTGCTGAAGAGCTGTATGATCAACACCCTGACATTGATCCTAAAACCATCCGCTTTACCGACCTCATGCAATGGGTCATCGATTTGGAAGGCTTTGATGATGAACCCTCGCGCTGTGGCGAAAAAATCCTTGAAGCGATTCAACTGGCGTGGATAGAAGAAGCTGAATAAATGATCCCGTTACTGCCAGCGTCGATTTTTAAAGCCTACGATATCCGCGGGATTGTTGGCGAAACACTGACCGCAGAGATTGTGATACAAATCGGGCTGGCACTCGGCACATTGGCACAAACTCGCGGTGAGCACTGCGTCTGTGTTGGCTATGATGGCCGCTTATCCAGCCCGGCACTGGCTGCTGCCTTAAGTGAAGGGCTGATGCAAAGCGGTGTCAACGTGCTCAACCTGGGCATGGTCACCACCCCCATGCTGTATTTTGCAGCGCATTACCTGGCACAAACGCACAGCGGGGTCATGATCACCGGCAGCCATAATCCCCCGCAATACAACGGGCTCAAAATGGTCATTGCAGGCGAAACGCTGAGTAGCGACGCCATCCAGGCTCTCAAGCACAGCATCCTGCAACAGCAGTTTTACCAGCCCGATCAAGCTGGCACGCAAACGTTTTACGATATTTACCCCGCCTACCAGGCCGCGATTGTGTCAGATATCCAGCTTGCACGCCCGATGCGGGTCGTACTTGACTGCGGCAACGGCGTCGCCGGTGCCTACGCCCCAGCGCTATTCAAAGCCTTAGGCTGCGAAGTCGAGCCACTGTTTTGTGAAGTCGATGGCCATTTCCCCAACCATCACCCGGATCCGGTCGAAGCTAAAAACCTGCAAGACGTCATCCGTGCATTACACACAGGGCAATCTGAGATGGGCATTGCTTTTGATGGCGATGGTGATCGCCTGGGTGTGGTCACCCAGTCTGGGCAAATCATCCGCAGCGACCGCCAGCTCATGCTGTTTGTAGAAGATGTGCTCAGCCAGCAGCCTGGCAGCCAAGTAGTGTTTGACATCAAATCCAGCCGCCATCTCGCCCCCTGGATCCGCAAACATGGCGGTAAAGCGGTGATTTGGAAAACCGGCCACTCGTTGATGAAAGCCAAAATCAAGGAAACAGGCGCTGCAGTGGGCGGCGAGCTCTCTGGCCACTTGTTTTTTAATGATAGCAAGCAAGGCAAGCCGCGCTGGTTTGGCTTTGATGACGGCCTCTATAGCGCAGCCCGCCTGCTGGAACTGGTGAGCCGCAGTCCCGATGCCAATGCCTTGCTCGAAACCCTGCCAGACAGTGTCAACACGCCGGAACTCCAAATTGCCATGCAAGAAGGCGAACCGCATGCCCTGATTGCACAACTGCAACAAGCCGCGCAATTTCCAGGCGCGGTGGAAGTGATCACCATTGATGGCTTACGGGTTGAATATGCCGATGGCTTTGGCCTCATCCGCGCCTCAAATACTACCCCGGTGCTCACCTTACGTTTTGAGGCAGACGATGAGGCCGCATTGACCCGGATTCAACAGACGTTCAAACAACTGCTTCTCACTACACGGCCTGACTTGAAAATTCCTTTTTAAGCCTCCATTGAATGAGCATGCGACAGGCTACTCACAAAAAATACCTACGCGGGCGTGGCCTGCTCTATACCCTGCTCTGGCTAGTACTGGCGGCACTCATTTGGTTTCTGGTAGACCGCGTACAACACCCCAACACCCTGGAGCAAATCGGCCAGCAAAAAGTCGTCACCCTCAAACGCGGCACCGACGGCCATTACAGTGCAGATGCCCTGATTAACGGTGAACGCGTCCGTGTCCTGGTAGACACCGGTGCCACCGGCGTCGCCATTTCACAAAACGTGGCAGACCGCTTGGGCCTGGTCAGCCATGATGCCATTAGCACACACACAGCCAACGGCACCGCTGTGGCTTATCTGGTCAGGCTCAAAACCGTACAACTGGGGGGAGTTGTCGCCCACGATGTCGCTGCCACGATTTCACCGGGGCTGGAAGGCGACGCCCTGCTGGGCATGAGCTTTTTGGGGCGTATGGATGTGCGGCTCAATAAAGGGATGATGACGATACAAGCGGGTGAATAAACCAGATTAAAAATAATCACCTGGTAAAACATAATTATCGAGTTTAGTCGGGCGGGTTAAACCAGTTCTTGGTGAAAAAAAGATTATTCTCCAGTTTTTGGCTTAAAAAGCCTTCAAATTCCGGCTTCAAACAACATTGCACAAACGCCTCAAATAAGGTCAGAATAAAAGGCCCAACGGCATTTGGCATCATATAATTGACCCTGTAAGTATTCTGGCATATCCAACTTTTAACATTATGCTCATCAATGTCCTCAGCCGAGAATTTCTGTTTATATTGGATGATAGATTTAGCAAGGGTACTTGGCGCCTTTACCCCGTAATGCTGACTACAAAATCTCGCTGAACTTTTTGACCCCGCCTTACCAACCTTTAAGCACCTTTCACCGAACATAAAGACATAAATCGCCAATTTTCCGTGAGGTAGACAGGCTGGCGGCCTGTGATCAGACTGCTGGATAAAATCGACCAGAATATCGCTGTCGTTGATCTTAATACCCGCAAATTGTGCCGACTGAATGAAAGATGTTTTAATCTCATGGAATACAGACTCATAGCCAGCAATATCCCGACGAGGTGAATGATCAATGATTTCTTGAGTCATGAGTTGGAGTGCTTTCTCACCCCGTACTCCAGCACAAACCACTGCGGATTCATTCCGGCCAGAGGCGCTTTTAACTTGGCCAGTTCTGTTTCTGTCCCATGCACTTCTATGCGCAACAGCTTAGAGACCTCGCCCATTTCATGCAAAATCGGCCGCAGATTTTCGATATGCGCGAGCAGTGCTTCTGCATTTTCAAAGCCCTCGCGGCAATGCGCAAGTTCACCGTGAAAGCTAAAGCCGTAATACAAGCAACCTGGTTCACGGGATGACCAGCTGACATATTTTTCGCAAATGGCACGAAACGCCGCCGCCTGGCCAGGCAGGATTTCGAAGTAAGGAGAAACAGAGACGCAGGAATCGCTAGTGGCCATGGTGTGAGAAGAGGATTAAAGAGTGATTAATTAGCCAGTTCGGCGCCTTCAACAACGACACGGAAAAACTGCAAATCCGCCTGGTCTATGATGCGGACGCCGGTGGCCACCGAGCCGCGCTTGCCAGGCGTAATGCCCCCGGTAATCAGTAAAGAGCGTGTCTGGTTGACGAGGCGGCCACGGTCGTCATATTGCAACATGCGTACTTGCACGCGGCCGACCGTCACATTGCTGTTATTTTGCACCGCGGCGTAGACCATGCCGGTGTCATCAGCCAAAGGACCAGAGGGCAAGTAACGCCCCGGATGACGCGGTAAATCCAGGCGCATGGCACGGGCAGCCGCTTCTTTGCCGATCTCGGAATCGGAACTCGCAGCCAGTTGGTAATGCTGCAAAGCGAGTGCCGTCTCTCCGCGCCCTTCAGCAATCTGGCCCAGCAAGGCGTAGCCTGGTGCGGTCGGTAACAAGGCATTGGCTTTTTTCAAAAAAGATTCCGCTTGCTCTTTTTTACCGGCATTAAACAAGGCGATGCCACTTTGCACGTAGGGCTTGAAGTAGTCCGGTTGCATCTGGATCGCTTTGTCGTAAAACGCCAGCGCTTCGGTAGTGTTTTTCTTGGTTAAGGCAATGTCCCCCAGCAACTCCTCGAAACGTGCTTCGCGGGGCTCGATGCTGATGGCTTTTTTTGCCAAGGTTTTGGCTTTTTCGGTATCGCCTTTTTGCAAGGCCTCTTTGCCTTCATCATAGGCTTTGTAGGCCTCACGCGTCGCCATCAGTTTGGCCACTCTCTGTGCATACACCTCTTTGCCCATCTCTCCGCCAGCCCCCAGCTCAGCCAAGGTTTTTTCGTTGAGATCTACCCGCTCTTGCGAAGGAGGATGGCTAGCAAATAAGCCAGACAGGAAATCCTGCCGCTTGCCCTGGCTGAGCCGGACAAAGGTCTCTTGCAGTGTCACAGCCGCAGCAGGATCGTAGCCAGCCAACTTCATATACTTCATACCGTAGTGGTCCGCCTCGGACTCGGCATCGCGGCCATATTTGCTGGTGATCAACTGCCCGCCCAATTGCGCACCCCCGACCACCAGATTGGCATAGTTAGAGTCACGCGTCGCCAGGCCTACCGCCAGCATGGCGCCTTGCATAAACATGCCGCGCTCCATGCCTTTGGCACCATGCCTGGCCGCTGCGTGCACAATTTCATGCCCCAACACCGCTGCCAGTTCAGCTTCGCTATGTAGCTCGTATAACAAGCCGCGGTTAAACGCAATTTTGCCGCCCGGCATGGCCCAGGCATTGGGCACCGAGTCGTTGAGTACCACAAATTCATACGGCAAATCGGGACGGTCAGAAACTGCGACTAAGCGCTGGCCGACTTGCTGCACATAGCGCGTAAGCTCAGGGTCCAGCGTATAGTCACCGCCTTGCGATTGACGCGCCGGGCTATAATTTTGCTGGCCGATCTGGATTTCCTTGTCTTGCGAGACAAACTGGAACTCACGCTCTTTGGTGACCGGATTCACCCCACACGCCAACAGGCCTGCAGACAATATCAGCGGACAAAGTATGCTTTTCTTGATCATGATTACTCCAGGACTGCCCTGTAACCTTTTTGCTTAAGTAATCACCGTCGGTTGCTGGCGGCCGGTCAGCTGTGGCAGTTGCGAAATCTGATGCGAGACCGTAATCAGTTCAGCCAAAGCTTCCTGGGCATCGAGCTGTTGCTGTGCTGGGTCTTCGGTAAAGGCCTCCAGATAAACGCGGATGGTGGCGCCTTCAGTGCCTGTGCCGGATAAACGGATCACCACCCGTGAGCCGCAAGCAAACAGAATGCGCAAGCCCTGGCCAGTGCTGACCGAACCATCGACGGGGTCGGTATAGCTAAAGTCATCTACCGTGCTCACAGTGTAGCTGCCAAACACCTGGCCAGGCAGGCTGCCAAACTGGGCCTTGATATGCGCCATCACCGCATTGGCCTGCTCGGTGGGCACACCTTCATAGTCGTGACGGGAATACACATTACGGCCATAAGTTTGCCAATGTTTGCGCACCAGGGATTCGACGCTTTCGCCAGTGGCGGCCAACAGATTGAGCCAGCATAACACCGCCCATAAACCGTCTTTTTCGCGCACATGGTCACTGCCAGTGCCAAAGCTTTCTTCGCCGCACAAGGTCACGCGGCCTGCATCCATGAGGTTGCCAAAAAACTTCCAGCCAGTCGGTGTTTCATAGCAATCAATGCCCAGTTTGGCCGCCACGCGGTCAACTGCACCGCTGGTAGGCATGGAGCGCGCAACGCCAGCCAAGCCTTTAGCATAGGCCGGGATCAATTTGGCGTTGGCCGCAATCAGGGCCAGGCTGTCAGACGGGGTGACAAAAAAGTGATTGCCCAAAATCATATTACGGTCACCGTCGCCATCAGAAGCTGCGGCAAAATCCGGGGCCTGCGCGCCATAGGCGACTTTAACCAAATCTTCTGCATACGTCAGGTTAGGGTCTGGATGGCCGCCACCAAAGTTTTCGGAGACTTCGCAATTCATGAGGCTGTCGGCAGAAGCGCCCAGGCGATTGCCCAAAATTTCCTTGGCATAGGGCCCGGTCACTGCATGCATGGCATCAAACGTGAGCCGGTGACCATTTGCCAACCAGCGCTTGATGGCCGCAAAATCAAACATGCTCTGCATCAGGTCAGCATAGTCATGCACAGAATCAATCACTTCCACCACAAAGCCATCCAGGGTGGTGACGCCAATGCTGGACAAGTCCACATCCGGCAAGTCAGTGATTTTGTATTGTGTGATTTTTTTGCTGTTGGCAAAAATGGCATCGGTGATCTTTTCCGGGGCCGGTCCACCATTGCTTGTGTTGTATTTAATGCCAAAATCGTCATCCGGCCCGCCAGGATTATGGCTGGCAGAAAGAATAATGCCGCCAAAAGTCTGGTATTTACGGATCAGGTTAGAAGCCGCTGGGGTAGACAGAATGCCATGTTGGCCGACCAGCACTTTGCCAAAGCCATTGGCAGCCGCCATTTTGATAATGACCTGGATCGCTTCTTTATTAAAATAGCGGCCATCGCCACCCAGCGTTAAGGTTGCATTGACTGGAATCTCCAGCGTATCAAAAATACTTTGCACAAAGTTTTGCAGGTAGTGTGGCTGTTGAAACACGCGCACTTTTTTGCGCAGGCCAGAAGTCCCCGGTTTTTGATCAGAAAAGGCTTGAGTCGCGACAGTTTGAATCGGCATGATAAAGGCTTCGTGAAATGTAAAAAAATCTAAGCTTGATTGTATTACAAATTGGTGACAGTTTTATGTGTAGTCAGCGTTGCCTGCATGATTCAGGCTGAACGATGGCGCAAACTAAAATATAGCAGCGACAATGCCGCCACATGGCACACCGGCAGCCACAACGCATTAAAGTGCCAGGTCACAAATCCCCAGGCACCGAGCACTCCGCCACAAACAAAGCCGGTAATCAGCAACAAATAAAGAGTCAGCCGTCGTTTGTCCACCGCTTGGCCACGCAAACGCAAACCCAGCGCGATGCCGATATCGGTAAACAGGCCCGAGACGTGCGTGGTGCGCACCACCGCGCCGCTATAGGTGCTGGTCATGGCATTTTGCAGACCGCAGGCCGCCGAGGCCAGCCACTGCCCGCTATGCCAGCCAGTATTTAACAACAGGATAGCGCTAACCAGCAACGCAGCCTCCAGCCACAAGGCCCAATGATACTGATGCCCTAACTTGAGTGCCTCATGACCGATGACGACGCCACTGAGCATGGCGCCCAGCACAAAAAACAGCATCACGCACAGCAAGTGCAAGGCTTGTAACAAGTCGCCCTGCATGAGCTCAATAGAGAAAAACGTCGAAATGCCGGTGAGATGCGACACGGCCTGGTGCCTGAACCCTAACACGCCGACCGCATTAATAAAGCCGGCATTCAATGCCATTAAAAATCCGCCCCACTCTACCCAGCGCGGCAATCGCTGCATCATATCAACCTCGAATCACGCATAGCCCTGATACACTCATTCTACGCCTGCCCGGCGGCGTGTTTAATCAAACTACGTAAAATCATGAGCTGTTTTTACGGATTCGCTTCAGGCCAGGAATGAAACCCCTGCGTATAGTGTGAATCATACAAATACATCAATCATGATGCATTTAAACGAAAACTTAAGGAGACGATTATGTGGACTAAACCAGCTGCGACTGAAATGCGTTTTGGCTTTGAAGTGACAATGTACGTCATGAACAAATAATCAGCACTTGTATTTATCACAAGTTAAGCTGAACAAAAAACCGCCGGAGTCCGGCGGTTTTTTTATGCCTGAAACGTATATGCCTCAATCAAGCCAGCTGCGACCACAGCAACTGCAGGCTGACCGTGATCAGAAACAAGGCAAACACGCGTTTTAGCGTTTTAACGGGTAGGCGTTTGGTCAACGCCACGCCTAGCGGTGCAAACAACACACTCAGTGGCGTCAGCAAAAGCACGGCAGGTAAATAAAGCAGGCCAAAGGTTTCCGGGGCATGCACTGCCTGCCGCCAGGCATCTTGCAGGTAACTGACCGTGCTGGCCAGGGCAATCGGAAATCCCAATACCGCAGAAGTGCCAATCGCCTGCTTCACCGAAACATTACGCATGGCGAGATAAGGCACCGTCAAGGTTCCGCCACCTATCGACACCAGTGCAGACACGCCACCAATCAGCAAAGAGACCACGCCAATCTCAAGCTTGCCTGGCACTTTATGCTTGGTGGGTTTGCGATCCAGGAACAACTGCACCGCCGCAAAAAAGGTAAAAGTAGCAAAAAACAGCGTCAGATACTTCGCGTCCAAATGAATCGCCACCAGCGTCGCCAGCAAAGACCCCACAAACGCCATCGGCACCATGGCCCACACATAGGGCCAGACAATATTCTGGTTTTTATGATGCGCCAGAATGCTGGACAGCGAGGTAAACACGATGCAGGCCATCGAGGTCGCCAGCGCCATATGAAACGCCGTGTCGGCCGCAAAACCTTTGGCGATCAAAATGGCATGCAGCATGGGCACCAGCACAATGCCGCCACCTATGCCCAGCAATCCCGACAACACACCGACGATGACGCCTATCAGGCAAAACAGCGCATATTGCTCAAACAACAGTTGTAACCAATCCATGCCACACTCATTCAATCTAAACCGCGAAGTATAACGACTTTGGGGTCAACCGCTCACTAAAGTGTGAATTTCAACCCGCCCTCGGTCAGGGACCGTAATCTCTGAAAATCTATTGATGACAACCAATTTTACATTCCAAGCCTAGATATCTAACACTATCTACGGTATTGTTAAAAGATAAACAGATCTCTTATCAAATCCCAATGACAAACCAACAAGCAGTTGATCAAATCGGCTTCAGAAGAGTCCTCGTTCGAAACATCATTTTTCCACTTGCCTTAAGCGCAATCAGTGCCGTGATTTTTGTGTTTATGATCTACAACCTGCTGGGCGCCTTAAACTGGGTTGAGCATACACAGAAAGTCATCGCAAAAATTAATCAGACAGCCAAACTGTCAGCTGACATGGAATCTGGTATTCGAGGCTTTCTGCTCACCGGAGAGGATGCATTTTTGTCGCCTTACCAGATCGCGCAACCACTGGTGCAATCCGAGCTGGATAGTTTGACCGCTCTGGTGAAAGACAATATTTACCAAGTTGACCGTCTACGTCGATTAAAAAGCCAGATCACGCAATGGGATCTCTATGCGCAAGACATGATCAGGCTGCGGCGGAATCATCAGGATTACCTGTCAATCGTCAAGTCACAACGGGGCAAGATGCAGTTTGATGAACTGCGAAAAGAATTAAGCCTGGCCCTGGAATCAGAACAAAAACTGTTACAGGAACGTAATGAAAAAGCCATCAATATCACGACATTCAGCGTGACAGTATTTTTGATTACCAGCTTATTAGTGGGCCTCATTTTAGCTGCCTTAGGCCGCAAGGACCTGACTAGCCTCTCTAACATTTATACCAGTATCCTGAAGAAGCAGGATGACCATGCCGAGTACCTCACACAACAGGCCTGGATAAGGGAGGCACAGGCAACCATTGTGCAGCGTGGATTAGGCCAGCTGGCCCTGCCTGAGCTTGGCACGTCGGCATTGACACTGCTTTCTGAATATATTCCGATTAAGGTGGGCGCCATTTACGAGCATATGGAAGATGGCTCACTGATCCGCTACGCCAGTTATGGGCTGGGCAACCAGGACACTCAGTTACCAGACAAACTCAATCATCATGAAGGGCTGGTGGGGCAAGCGGCTGTCAGCGGAAAAATCATTCACTTGGCAGATTTACCTGAAACCTATCTGAAAGTGAACTCGGCGCTAGGCTCGGCGACACCCCGCGAAATTGCGATTGTGCCGCTGAAAAGTGATGGCCGTGTCAACTCGGTGATGGAGTTGGGCTTTATGGAAGTCATACAACCCAAAGAAATGGCTTTTCTGGAACTGATTGCTGACAACCTCGGCTCTGCCATCCATGCCACCATTGCCAAACAGAAAATTCAAAGCGCCTATGCTGAGGTGCAGCAACTCAATGAAGAACTGCAAGTGCAGCAAGAGGAGCTGAAAACCGCTAATGAGGAACTTGAAGAGCAGTCGACTATTCTGGAAGAGTCCCACTCAACCCTGGAAAATCAGAAAGCCGAACTGGAACAAACCAATGAACAACTGGCTAACCAGGCATTATTGATTGACCAGAGAAATGCCGCTTTACTCGAAGTGCAACGCGCATTGGAACAGAAAGCCCAAGAACTGCAAAAGTCCAGCCAGTACAAATCCGAATTCCTTGCAAACATGTCTCATGAGCTTAGAACGCCGCTGAACAGCTCACTCATCTTATCCAAACTGCTGGCGGACAATAGCGACGGCAATTTGACTGAAGAACAGGTCACCTTTGCAGAAACGATTTATGCCGCGGGCAACGATTTGCTGAATCTGATCAATGACATTCTCGACATTTCTAAAGTGGAGGCAGGCAAGCTGGAACTGAACTTGCAGCCTGTGGCGATCAAAAGCGTTGCGGACAGCCTGAAACTGGCGTTTGAAGCGCTCGCAAAAGAAAAACAACTCGCATTCAAGATCACGCTGGCGGAGACCGCGCCTCATAGCCTGGTCACCGACAAGTTCCGGTTAGAGCAGATTCTGAAAAATCTGCTCTCGAATGCCTTTAAATTCACACAGCAAGGCGGCATCACGCTCACCATCGCCCAAAACACCGCTGGTCTGGTCACCTTCGCTGTGCAGGATACGGGCATTGGCATTGCGCCAGAACAGCATGACACTATTTTTGAAGCCTTTCAGCAGGCCGACGGCTCTATCAGCCGCAAATACGGCGGGACTGGCTTAGGCTTATCGATTTCGCGCGACCTGGCCAGATTACTCGGTGGCGAACTGACACTGGAGAGCGTGCCTGGTGCGGGAAGCACCTTTACGCTGACCTGTCCGGCTGAGATCAGTCACCCTGTGGACACGACCATCATTGAGCCCGTTGCCACGCCCAAGGCGGTGCCGGCTGCTAAATCGTCCTCGTTGCCTGAAGAGATACTGGTAGCACCGGCCTTCCCTGATGACCGTGAAAACCTTCAACATGCCAACAGAATTGTATTGGTGATTGAAGATGACGCCACTTTTGCCAAGATCCTGTATGACATCGCTCATGAAATGCAATATAGCTGCCTGGTGGCACATAGTGCGGCACAAGGGCTGCGACTCGCCAGGGAGTTTAAGCCGCAGGCCATCTTACTGGACATCCGCTTACCTGATGCCTCGGGTCTTTCTGTCCTACAACAGCTGAAAGAAGAGCCGGATACACGGCATATCCCCGTGCATGCGGTCTCTGCTGCCAACCATCAGGATGCCGCGTTGCAGCTTGGCGCAATCGGGTATGCCACCAAGCCAAAAACACGCGAAGAGCTCAAAGAGGTTTTCTTTAAGCTGGAAGAAAAATATACGCAACAGATCAAGCGAGTATTGCTGGTCGAAGACGATGCCAGGCAGCGTGAAAGCGTGATCCAGCTCATTGCAGACGATGACATAGAAATCGTTGCTGTTGAGCTGGGTGAGGAGGCGTTGCAACAGCTACACCGCCAAGTGTTCGATTGCATGATTATCGACCTGAAGCTGCCGGACATGAAAGGCAATACGCTATTAGAACGTATGTCTGCGGAAAATATCCTTTCCTTCCCGCCAGTGATTGTCTACACCGGGCGTAACCTCACCCGCGAAGAAGAAATGGAGTTACGCAAGTATTCCCACTCCATTATTATCAAGGGCGCCCGATCCCCAGAACGCTTGCTGGATGAGGTGACACTGTTTTTGCACAAAGTAGAGTCACAACTTTCTGCTGAACATCAGTCCATGCTAAAAACCATCAGGAACCGTGACCGCATTTTCGAAGGCCGTAAAATCTTGCTGGTCGATGACGATGTACGCAATATTTTTGCCTTGACCAAGGTCCTGGAACACAAAGGCCTAAAGGTAGATATCGCCCGTAACGGCCGCGAAGCGCTAGACAAATTACAGCAACTTGAGGATGTTGATTTGGTGCTGATGGATATCATGATGCCTGAAATGGATGGCTATGAGGCGATGCGTGAAATCAGGAAGCGGCCTGAGTTCAATCGATTGCCAATCATTGCCCTCACCGCCAAAGCCATGAAAGATGACCAGGAGCTATGCATGAATGCCGGGGCAAGTGACTATCTGGCGAAACCGGTGGATATTGACCGGCTGCAATCCTTGTTGCGTATCTGGATGCCTAACCTGGAGCGCCTGTAAGTATGGAGTTGCCATTGCCCGAGGAAGATGCAGAAATCACACAACTGATTAATGCCATCTACCTCAAATACAATTACGATTTCAGGAACTACTCAAAAGCTTCGCAAAAAAGAAGAATTGAGCAGGCCATAAGCCAGCTGAAATGCAAAAGTATGGCCGACTTGCAATCCAAGGTCCTCCAAGACTCTGCCCTGTTCATGCAGCTATTGCAATACCTGACGATTCCCGTCAGCGAGATGTTCAGGGACCCGAGTTATTTTCGGTCAATCCGGGAGCATGTGGCGCCCATCCTTAGCACCTACCCTTCCCTGAAAATCTGGGTGGCAGGATGCAGTACGGGCGAAGAGGCTTACTCATTAGCCATTCTGCTCAAAGAAGAAGGGTTGCTTGAACGTAGCCTGATATACGCGACTGACATTAACCCTGTCTCTCTCGAAAAGGCCAAAAAAGGCGTTTTTGCCTTAGAAAAAATGCCGCAATACACAGAAAACTATCTGGCTGCAGGCGGCAAGGGCCAGTTAGAGGATTATTACACCGGCGCCTATGGCGGAGCCCTGTTTGATAAAACGCTGGCAGAAAAAATCACTTTCTCCGACCATAGCCTCGCGACGGATACAGTGTTTTCAGAAACACACTTCGTTTCTTGCAGGAACGTCGTGATTTACTTTAATAAAACCCTGCAAAACAGGGCCTATGGTTTGTTTCACGAATCCCTCTGCCGTCGAGGATTTTTGGGGCTGGGTCACAAAGAAAGCCTGGATTTTTCTGCTTTTTCAGGTCAGTTTGAAGCCATTGTAAAAAAGGATAAGCTGTTCAGGAAACGTGAATGACTGCATTGGGCCCCTTAGACGAACGATTACGCCGTATCCGTGCGATTGCTGTCGGTGCTTCGGCAGGTGGCATTGAAGCCATGATGCAGTTATTTGCCACCTTGCCTGCTGAATACCCACTGCCGTTGATTTGTGTGCTGCATATGCCTGACCATCATGGCAGCCAGTTGACAGAAGTGTTGCAGAAATGGACCAGAATGAAAGTGCAAGATGCGGAAGATAAAGCCCCGATCATGGCTGGCCGGATTTATTTTGCACCGGCAGGCTACCACTTATTGATAGAGGAAGGCCCGATGTTTGCATTGAGCTGTGAGAAACCAGTCAACTACTCAAGACCCTCTATTGATTTGATGATGGAAACGGCTGCGGATGCCTATGGTGAGGAGCTGCTAGGCATACTATTAACAGGGGCAAATCAGGATGGTGCCCGCGGAATGAAAACAATAAAGGATCATGGTGGAATGACAGTTGTCCAGGCGCCTGAAGAGGCAAAAACAAGGGTAATGCCCATGGCTGCAATTCAATTACAGTCTCCTGATCTGGTTCAGGGACTGGCAGAAATCAAAACGTTATTGCTGCACCTGGGAGGGCTGCATGCAAGTCATTAATCCACCCATCAAACTCCTGATTGTGGACGACCTGACGGAAAATCTCACGGCGCTGGATGCTATTTTACGGGCACCGGACAGGCTGATATTACAGGCAAAATCTGGACTGGATGCGTTGGAACTTCTCCTTTCAAATGACTTTGCCCTCGCCATCATTGATGTCGAAATGCCAGAGATGAATGGATTTCAACTGGCCGAATTAATGCGTGGAACAGAAAAGACACGACATATTCCGATTGTATTTGTCACTGCGGCGGGCAACGAATTGAATTATGCCTTCAAAGGCTATGGTGCCGGCGCGGTTGATTTCCTTTACAAACCGCTGGATATTAACGCGGTCAAAAGCAAGGCCAATGTCTTTGTTGAACTATATCGCCACCGCATCGCCTTCGAACAGCAGGTGGTGGCCCTGGAAGCCAGCCGCAGGGAGCAGGATTTTTTGCTGGCGCAGCTTCAAAACACGCAGGAAGAACTTGAACACTCCTTAAAAATGCGTGAAGAGTTCATGTCGCTGGTAGCACATGAGATGCGCACACCCCTCAACACCCTTTTTCTGGAATTACAGGTGCGGCAGGTACAACTGGCTAAAGACAACCTGACGGCATTTACGCCTGAAAAACTCCATACCATGCTGGGGCGTGGTGAACGTCAGTTGAAGAGCATGCTCCGCCTGATTGAAGATATGCTGGATGTGTCCAGAATACAAAATGGCAAGCTTTCCATCAGGCCGGCCAAAACCCATCTGTCTGCCCTGATCTCGCGTATTGCTGAAGACCTGACCCCCTTGGCCGGAGAGTCTGGGACAACATTCAAGCTGGATATTGAAGCAAATGTCTACGGTTACTGGGACGAGTTTCGTATCGAACAGATCATCATCAACTTAATGACCAATGCTATCCGTTATGGGTGCGGGAAGCCGGTGCGTGTTCTTATGAAGCAAGAAAACGATGAAGCCATTATTTCAGTGACGGATCAAGGGATTGGCATTGCCCAGCATGAGCAAGACAAGATATTCGAAGCGTTTGAACGTGGCACTGGCAGTGAAGTCAAAGCAGGACTGGGACTGGGTCTCTATATTTCAAAAAAACTGGCTGAAGCACACGCAGGGCAATTGAGTGTGATCAGCCAGAAAAATCTTGGCAGTACATTTACGTTGCGGCTGCCAATCAACAGCGAAGTGCCTGCATGAAAATACTGATCGTTGAAGATGATGCTGATGCCCGTGAATTACTCAGCGACTTGCTGGAAATGCATGCGCATGAAGTGGCCGCTGCCGGTGAGTCCGGGCAAGCATTGGATCTACTCACGGCATCAGGGTTTGAGCTACTCATCACTGACGTCAGCCTGCCCGGACGCTCTGGCATTGATCTGGCGGCACAGGCAAAATCACTTTTCCCTTCACTCCAGGTGATCGTCTGCTCAGGCTATGGCGAGCAACAAGCTGCGTTACCTTTTCCAATTGAGTGGATCCAAAAACCGATTGAAATGGATACCTTGCTGAACACCATCACACGTTTATCCGGAAAAACGCAATGAATCACATAGACTCGGCCAACTTTCAATTGCTTAAAATGGAAGTGCACAGGCGGGTCGTACCCGGCTTGCGGCACAACATGCTGGGTAAACTACAGCCCATCGCGCTATTGTCGCAAATCCTCAGCAAAAAACTGGACATCGGCAACGTTGATCTGGACTACATCAAAACACAAACCGATGAAATCAAGCTGAATGCGAAACTGCTGACAACAGCCACGCAGAACCTCTTTTCCTGGATGGAGGATGAGCAACTTCAGCTCCCGGCGGAGGTGCTGGTCAAAGAGTGCCTAGAGCTACTTAAAATGGAGTGTTACAGCAAGCATTTACAAGTAAGCAACCACGTCACCTCCAGTCATCTGCTATCCGCTCAACTTGCCCGGGTAGTAGTGTGCACTGTGATGATTGTCCTTGCAGACAAAACCTGTGAAGACAAATCTCTGGATATCAGCATGACGGATGAAACCTTGCAGTTCACATGGAATCAGGCATGCGAAGCCGCCGACTCCAGTCATCCTGGCAGACTGGCAAACTGGGACTGGATACATGACTTTGACGGCGCACAATGTCAGATCTCCATGATTAAATACGGCATGCGTGTACATTTCCCAGCATCAAGCAATGAGATGTGAAGCAATTAATCACTTGCCCTATCCATCTTAACAGCAGAACCGCGTTCGACCAGCCCTAACTATTGATTATTTGTTACAATAAATCAATGGAACACTTTACCCAAAAAACAAAAGGCGGCAAACGCCCTGGAGCCGGCCGCAAACCAGGCTCCACGACATGTCTGGAAAAAACCGTGGTCATTCGCATTCCTGCGAGCCAGAAATCCTTGGTTAGCCAATGGGTGGCTGCATATGCCAAACAGAGAAAAAGTCTGCAGTTAACAGAAAACCTTGATCCAGTCACTATTTTTAACGAGCCAGCGGATAATGTGCAGCCGGTCAGCCTGCCGCTGTTCCAATCTAAAGTACCCGCAGGCTTTCCCTCGCCTGCCGATGACCATATCGAGCGGCGGCTGGACCCTAACCAATACCTGATTGATCAGGCAGACACTACGTTTTTTGTCACCATACAAGGCGAATCCATGATTGAAGCCGGTTTGATGCCAGGCGACAAAGCGGTGGTAGATAAAGACAAACAGGCCGTCATGGGGGACATTGTGCTGGCGATGATAGATGGCGAATTCACCATCAAAACTCTGTCCAGGCAAAAAGATGGCAGCCCGCAGCTGTTGCCTGCCAATAGCACCGGTAAATACAGCCCTATCCTGATTATGGAAGGCATGCAGTTTGAAATCTGGGGCGTCGTGATTGGTTCATTCAGGCGTTTTAGATAACACGAGAGAATCAGCGACTCCCGCAACAGGGTCAACACTCCCCTAAACACCGCGCCCATTCCCCCTCTGTATACTCTTCTTAGTCTGGTGGTACGGGCATTTTCCGCTCGCAGTATTTCTAGTTTTCCCTCCCTGTTTCATGCTGCTTAAAAAAAATCTTGATTATTGTTACAACAAAACTTGATTGCTGTTACAATAATCCCCATGAATGACGAACACAACAATCATGGCGGCAAACGGGCGGGCTCTGGCCGCAAGACCGGCACCGGCACCTACCGGGAAGAAACCTCTGTGATGCGCGTGCCCAATAGCCAGAAGCCAGTGATTAGCGACTTTCTGGAGGCCTATGCAAAAAAGCAGCGCCTGGCCGAGCTTAAAGACAATCTCGACAGTATTGAGGAATTCACCCAGTTATCTGCCGAGCTTGAGTCTATGAGTTTGCCGCTGTTTGAGTCCAAAGTACCTGCCGGATTACCGTCGCCAGCAGATGATCATGTCGATGCACGCATGGACCCAAACACCTACCTGATCAACAAAGCCGACAAGACCTTCTTTGTCACGATTCAAGGCGAATCCATGATAGAGGTCGGGCTGATGCCTGGGGATAAAGCCATCATTGAAAAAGACAAGGTACCCGCTGTAGGCGATATTGTCCTGGCCATGATTGATGGCGAGTTTACGGTCAAAACCCTGGCCAAACAAAAAGATGGCATGCCAAAGCTGCTGCCAGCCAACACATCAGGAAGATACGCCCCCATCCTGATCACGCAACAAATGCAGTTCAAAATCTGGGGCGTAGTGACAGGTTCTTTTAGAAAGTTTTAATCATGGCACGTCAAAATACACCTTCTACACACTGGACCGATGGCGTCTGCAGAGCAAATGGCATCAATATTCACTACCTGCGCACGGGTGGCAGCAACAAACCGACCATCATTGCCTTGCACGGCCTGGCCGGCAACGGCGTATGCTGGTCGCCGATTGCCCGTGCGCTGGAACAACACTACGACATCATCATGCCGGATGCCAGAGGCCATGGGCAGTCTAGCGCGCCTTTGCATGGCTACACTTACCAGGACCATGCCAATGATGTGATTGAGTTGATCCGCACGCTGGGCATCAAGTCGCCTTACCTGCTCGGCCACTCCATGGGCGGGATGACTGCCGCCATGGTGGCGAGTAGATTAGGCCTGGCGGTGAGCGGTGTCATTCTGGCTGATCCAACGTTTATCAGCGCTGAGCGGCAAGCAGAGGTCTATCAAAGCCAAGTGGTTGCAGAGCATCACCAGATGTTGCAATCCAGCAAAGAAGCTCTATTTAAAGCGGCCAAGAGCCAACACCGTTTTCGTGCCGCGGCCATTATTGAGCACCTGATAGAAGCGCGATTGCAAACCAGCCTCCAGGCTTTCGATGTCCTGATTCCACCGAACCCAGAATTTGATGAGCTGATCCGCAATATTTATGTGCCCACGCTCATGGTGCTGGGCAGCGAAGGCATCGTATCAGCGCAAACGGCACGTGCGTTACATCGCATTAATCCAGACCTGCAATACAAAGTGATTCAGGATGCAGGGCATGGCCTGCCTTACGATGAGCCCGCCCGTTTGGCCGCAGCGATCCATGCGTTCTTGAAACCAAAAACCATGGCTACCCCCCGCATCAAGCCCGCCAGCCTGTTCTCTATGCATGCGGTTTCATACGCTTATTAATCCACACCAGGGCGAAATAGTCACTGCGCGCAATGGTCACCGGGGGTTAACCATTGCAGCCGAAAATGAGAACAGCGCCGCCCTTGCCAATTGGCTGGGCGCATCACACCGTGGGGATAACAAAAAACCCGGCACTAGGAGACCGGGTCTTTTGTCCGTACGCGGGAACAATTATTTGTTCATTACGTACATGGTCACTTCAAAACCGAAACGCATTTCAGTCGCAGCTGGTTTAGTCCACATGATTGATCTCCTTGTTGTTGTCCCGGGCCGACCCCATGTCTGCCCGTGTGAAAATATTATCGGCCCGGATCGCAAAAAAGGCGCTATTGCCGATCATGAACAAGGTTTAGGGAATTTCATGAAACACACCTCATGCCTATGAATAGCCTGCATTCCGCCGACACTCTTCATACAGGGGTGACCCACAGCGCAAGCGCCCACCCTCGCGCCATTGCGCTGATTGATGTAAATAACTTTTATGTGAGCTGCGAGCGGGTGTTTAACCCCAAACTATGGCAACGGCCGGTAGTGGTGTTAAGCAATAATGACGGCTGCGTAGTCTCGCGCAGCGCAGAGGCCAAAGCACTGGGCATTGCCATGGGCGCGCCCTGGTTCCAGATTAGCAAGCAGGCGGAAAAAGTTGGCGTGATCGCGTTTTCATCCAACTATGCCTTGTATGCGGACATGAGCAATCGCGTCATGTCGATTTTGCGCCAGTTCAGTCCGGCCCAGGAGATTTACTCCATTGATGAATGCTTTTTGGAGTTGACCGGATTTGCGCGCCGCGATTTGACGGCTTATGCCCAAACCCTGCGGCAAACCATCCTGCGTGGGACGGGCTTGCCAGTGTGTGTCGGCATAGGGGCCAGCAAAACACTGGCTAAGCTTGCCAATCATTGGGCCAAGCATACGCCTGCCATGCAAGGCGTATGCAACTTCACTGCCCTGCCTAATGCAGCGGTAGATGCCTGCCTTGCCCAAATTGCGGTCGAAGAAGTCTGGGGCGTCGGCCGCCGACTGGCCGCCAGCCTGCATGCGCCCGCACTCGCGATCCATACCGCCTACGACCTCAAATACAGTCATGCCGAAACCATGCGTAGGCGCTTTAGCGTGGTGATGGAAAAAACCATCCGCGAGCTCAATGGCACCGTGTGCCTGGAACTCGAAGAAGTGCGCGGGTCGCAGCAACAGATTTTGAGCACGCGCAGCTTTGGCCAGCCGGTCGGTGATCTTGCTGGCCTCACCGAAGCGCTCACCTTGTACACGACGCGCGCTGCAGAAAAGTTACGCAGAAAGCAATTGTTTGCGGGCAGTGTGTATGTGTATATCCGTACCAGTCCCTTCCGCGAAGACCGTGCCTTTTACAGCAATGCCCTGACCGTGCCGTTGCCGGTGGCCACAAACGATACGCGGCAACTGGTGAAAGCGGCCTTGTGGGCGCTCAGGCGGATTTACCAGCCCGGCCACGAGTATGCCAAAGCCGGGGTGTCGCTGGGCGAGCTGGTGCCAGCGCAGGCAATACAGCAAGACTTGTTTCACCAAAGCACACAAGCCGACAAATCTTCGCGGCTGATGCTGGCAATGGATGCCATTAACCGAAAAATGGGTAGAGCCACACTGCGGCTGGCAAGTGAAGGCAGGCAACAACCCTGGCAAATGAAGCAAACGCGCAAGAGCCCAGGCTATACGACCAACTGGAAAGACCTGCTGTGTGTGGATTGAGAAGACGGCCTAAAGCGGCTTGACTAAGACGGATCTAAGCAAGGGCCGATTTAAGCAAGGACGGAATTAAGCAAAGAGCAATCGAAGAAAAAACTTAACGAGTTAGCTTGCATCAATCAGCCCATGCTTCATGGCCAGCCTGACCATTTCTACCGGGCTGTTCACAGACAGCTTCTGCTTAATCAAGGTGTAGTAATTGGCCACGGTTTTCTGGCTGATTTTTAGCATGTCAGCCACCTCATCCGCCCGTTTGCCCTCGGCCAGCAGCCGGAACACCTCAAACTCTCGTGACGTCAGCTGTTGGAGCGGATTACTGTCGCCCACCAGGGTTTGCAACGCGACTTTCTGCGCCACATCCTGACTTAAAAACGTGCGCCCCTTGGACACATCCAGCACCGCTTGCACCAGGTCTTCAGCCACGCCGGTTTTGGTCACATAGCCTTTGACGCCGGTTTTGAGCGCCTGCGCGGCAAACGAGACGGCTTCATGCATAGAGAAAATAACGATCCTGGCTTGCGGATAGCGCTGCAAAATACGCTTGGCAGCCTCAAGCCCACCCATGCCAGGCATGGAGATATCCATCAGCATCACGTCAGGCAGCACTTCACCATACACCTGATAAGCCTGTTCGCCGGTATCCGCCTCGGCGATAATTTCTATCGACTTGTGGCTTTCAAGCAGACGCCTTAACCCTGATCGCACCACTGTGTGATCATCTACCAACACCACCTTGACTGTCATACCGCTGCTTCCTGAAATGCTTCTGTCATCTGAAAATGAATTTCTATACGCGTCCCCTGACCGGGCGCCGTCTGAATATGCATGCGCCCCATCAAGCCCTCTACCCGCTCTTGCATGCCGGCCAAGCCGTAACCGCGCGTTTGCAACTGCGGGTCAAAGCCGCGTCCGTCATCCTCCACCATCAGGTAAAGGCCGTTGTCGGTCTCCCTCACCTCAATCGTCACCCGCGTCGCTGCCGCATGCTTACTGATATTGGTCAAACACTCCTGCAAAATGCGGTACACCGTCACCGACAACGCCTCGTCCGGCTGCGACAAATGGTTAGAAATCTGATTCACCACCATAATGCCGCGATTGCGGTCGCGCCAGTGATGGATCAACTCCGCCAGTGCCAGGCTCAACCCCAATTCATCCAGCACACGCGGACGCAAGCGCGACAAAATATCCTGTATCGTCACCATCATTTGCCGCGTGATCTGCGCAATCGCCTGCGCACTCTCGCGCGCTGAGCTCAGCTTTTTGGCCGCCACCAGCGCACTCGCATCCACATGCACCGCGGTCAGATACTGGCCAATCTCATCATGCAAATCGCGCGCAAGTTTTTTACGCTCTTCTTCCTGCAAATGAATAATCTGCTGGGTCAAACGATGGTTGTTGCGGATGCTTTGTTCAAGCGTGCTCGCCATACTGTTGAACTTGTCACTAATCTCGCTCAACTCCACCTGCTGAAATCCCGGCAACCGGCTCTGGTATTCACCGCGCTCAATCTGGTTCAAGCCATGAATAATCTGCTTAACCGGCTTAAACGTCGCCCGCACCGTCCAATACACAAACAGCAGCACACTCAAGCCAAACAAACTCACAATCGCAAGCAAGCCAGACGTATCATCCCAAATCTCGCGCAACTCAAAACTAGGGTCCGGCGTAATCACCAACTCGCCAATAAAGCGGCCATTTAAAATAATATTTTTGCGCTTGGGCTCATTCAGCACACTAGAAATATCCAGCAACTTCACAAACCATTTGGGGGGATCTTCCCCGCTATGCGTCAGCCGCGTACTGCGGTTAGATTCGCGCAAGCGGCCATTGTTATCGTAAAAATCCACCTTCAAATGGCGGATATTCTTCAACTCCTCCAGCCGGAAGATCTGAATCCCCTCTTGCTGGTTATGCTGCAACCAGCCAAAGTCCGTCATGTAATGGGCAATCTCCGCATCCAGCAAATGCATCACCAGATTACTCGTCGACTGCACCTCCGCCAGCACATCTTCACGCGCGTTTTTAACCACCGACACCGCCCACGTCAGCAGCAACCCAAGCAACAACAGGGTAATAATCAGATTGAGTTTGAATTGAAGGCTGAGAGATTTCATCATGCTAGGGGGATTTTAAAGAGTATTCACCAAAAACATTCGGGAATTTTTCCCTATTCATTCATACAGCAAGAAATTATGAAAGTGTGCGGTCACATGGTCGATTGTAACGCCTCACACAAAATCTGCCAGTTCACCACAAAGACCCATTGTACGGATTGCTTCTTACTCAAGCCAAGCTCGAAGGCCTGGAACTGTTCTCGGCAGAATCGGCTTTTGATGGAAATGCCATTAAAAGGTATGGTTTGTTGTGTAGAGCTGATAGAAGTTGACGCAGTTAAGGTTGTATTTTAGGATGGTCTAAAATTAACAACAGCTTGAAAATGTTAAATAAAAGCCTTAAATCTTCAATTAAAAAAGCATCACTGACGGAAAGTTTTGCGTCATTTAGGATGCCTACCATACGTTATGCATCTTGATGGAAATATATTAAATGTCCGCAGAAAAACCAGAGAGCGCAAAATTTCCTGACCTTCCTTCAGCAAAGGACTTTTGCCTCAGCGTGCCGCTTTACGAGCAGTTTGAATACGCCACCGAGAAGAATAATCCATTTTTTGCGCTAGAGCAGTTTGACGGAACTTTGGATTTTCATTGTCCTGAGTGCGGGCAACACAGCGTTTTTACAGTGCAAAAAAACAACTACTCCACAAAATCGCACTACACCAATTACATCTTCAGCCTGGCGTTTAACTGCTCACGAAAAAAATCGCATCAAGCACTTTTTGTATTTAGGGCACATGAAGGAATTCTTCAGAAAATTGGACAGATACCATCTCTTGCCGAACTCGCCTTACCCGATTTTCGCAAGTATCGCCAAGTGCTTGGACAAGAAGGGTTCAAAGAGTTGACTCGTGCAATTGGTTTAACCACGCATGGAGTTGGTGTCGGTGCCTTTGTCTACCTCCGTCGCATTTTTGAATCGCTTATTGAAGGCGCTCACGTGGCAGCGTCGAAGGACGCAGGCTGGGACGATGACACTTATAGTCGGGCACGTATGGACGAAAAGATTAGCCTCCTCAAATATCACTTACCAGAATTTTTAGTTCAAAACCGGAGCCTCTATAGCATTCTGAGTGTTGGCGTTCATACTCTTTCAGAGGCAGATTGTCTGGCTGCATTCCCAGCAGTACGCCTTGCAATTGAGCTGATTCTCGACGATCTTCTTGAGCAGAAAGAAAGGCAGGAA
Organism: Methylophilus sp. 3sh_L; assembly: GCF_046766015.1. Classification (NCBI taxonomy): domain Bacteria; kingdom Pseudomonadati; phylum Pseudomonadota; class Betaproteobacteria; order Nitrosomonadales; family Methylophilaceae; genus Methylophilus; species Methylophilus sp. 3sh_L. Next base: position 67,463 of record NZ_JBKOUF010000002.1, on the reverse strand, counting down.
AAGCTCAAGTCGGCAGCAAAATCACTAGAGGCTCTTAAAGCGTCAGGTGGGCGGGCAGATGCATAACCTTACGCTCAAGCGTGAGGCCGCAAAAGCGCGGCGCCCCTTAGCTTCACATTATGTGTCTTGTAATCTTCACCGATAGCCAAGGACAAAGTTATGGAACAAGAAGAAGGGCAACTCGGCTATATCAAATATTCGGGCGAGCTAGTTAGGGATGGATATCTCGATGCTCGCAAGTCTGCCCAAGCACTTTTAGGGGTGGATGAAGCAGTTCGGTTCTTCGTGTTTCAACAAGCCCCAGAGCTAAGAACCACAGATTTTGAATTTCCTGTAAAGGTTAAAAAGGGTTCTTGGGAAATTGTCATTGGCGGAATACTTCTTGCGTACGGCGTAAAAGCAGCTCAGAAGATGGCCGAGAACGATTTTAAGGACATCGGCCTTAAAGACGTATTCAAAAAGGCTCTACATGCTATCCAATGGATGATTCGTATCGGAAAGCACATGGGTGACTTAACCATAAAAAAATTCGAAAACGTTAAATTTAAAGACAACAATGCATTGATCGGAATTAGGAACTCGCAGGGCGAGTTCCTATATGTACCTAAAGAATTTTTAGAGTTTTACGCTTCGGCGAGCCCCACTCTTCTGAAGAAAATAACCGAGGTTGTAGAAGAAGAGCGGTCGCTATCTGTTGGCATTTATGACGGTAACACTGTAGTTGAAGAAACCATTACCCGCAGGTACCGCCAAATATTTACTAACGAGGTAGAAGAGCCAGGAGAAGTCCTCTTCCCTGAGCTTGAACATGGACAGACCGTGATTCTTGAGGGAGAGCTAACTCGCGGCAACGAAATGTCGAACACCGTTGGTATTGGTTACCAAGGACATATTCTCACCGGAGTCCCTGAGGTGGGAAGCATTGTTCGGTTCAAGCCCAGCCTCTTTCTGCGTTGCAAAGTTTATGGCCGAGTAAGTAGGGAAGATGAAAAGGGGCGTTTGGATGCTCGTCGACCACGAATCATCTTCACCAGAATTGAGCCCCTCGAGAGCGACGATGACAATCACCAGTTATTTAGAGAAAACACATAACCCGGCAGCCAGGTAGCGTGGGCAACGAGCTGCCCACCTTACAGAATGTTAATGGGCACTGAGAAGCAACATTAATCTATCAACCCTAATGAATCACCACCCCCCAAGGTAAATTCCCCACTGCAATATCCTTAAGCTTGGCATTGGTTTGAGTATCAATCACCGAGACGTTATTGCTACGTCCATTGGCGACATAGAGTTTTTTACCATCCGGTGTCAGTGCCATATTCCAGGGGCGTTGGCCGACGGGGATGGTGGCGATGACTTCGCGGGTAGCGGTATCGATCACGCTGAGGTTGTGATCGCCGCCATTGCTGACATAAATACGGCTGCCATCGGCATTGACCTTGACTCCATTCGAGCGCAGGCCGACCTTGATATTGGCTTGCACTTTCCAGTCGGCGGTGGAGACAATCTCTAGCAAGCTGGCGGCTTCATTTGCTACATAAGCCCATTTGCCATCGGGGCTAAAACCGACGCCGCGCGGGTGTTTGGTGGATGCGATCAGGTGTTCGGATTTGAGCGTGTTGAGGTTAATCACATCCACGTTGTTACTCTCTTCATTGCTGGCGAGCAGCCATTGCTGGTCGGGTGAAAACACGCAATGCTCGGGGTTTTTGCCCTGGGTTTTGATGGTGTGTTTGAGCTTGTTGGTTTGCAGGTCTACCAGCGAGACCGCGTTTTCTTCTTCCAGGCAGGCGGCCAGCAACTTGCCGTCTGGTGAAATATCAATGCCTTCGGGTTCGTCGCCGACTTTGATCAAGGCGGTTTGTTTGCCGAGCTGGGTGTCTACCACCGAGACGGCGTTTTTATCGCGCACGACGACGTAGAGTTTTTGGTTGCTGGGGTGGATAGCGGCGGCCTGCACTTTTTTGCCGAGCCTGCCTTTTTTAGGCAAGGTATTGATGACTTGGTCGGTGCTGGTATCAATCACCGAGACGGTGCCGTCTTTTTCGTTAGGGACATAAGCGAGCGGCTGGGCGCTCAGGGTGAGGCTGGCAAGCAGGCCTGCAATGAGGGTCAACAATCGAGCGTATTGCATAGAGCATCCTTAAAAAAAGTCGGCCAGTTGCTGCAACAACTGGCCAGAACATGGAGATATACTTTATGCAAATCAATTAAATTTGAAATTTAAATGACCATTGCATATTAAGCACTTAAAATCCTTGGCAATAGCGTCATGCTTCCCGATTTAACCGGGATAAACTCCCGACGCTATACTCATTCGCCAGCCTCAAACACAAACCCGCCAAAGGCACGTGGCTGTGATCCAACCTTGACCTGCCGCGGTGAATCCAGCCGTTGCCCGTCAATGACGGCTATGACATTTTCCATCCAACTGGTGACCACCAGCTGTTGTTGCTGGCGGTCAAAGGCAATGCCTTCGGGCGTGCCGGGGACGCGGATTTTAGCCAGCGGCTGCTGGCTCGCGAGGTCGATCACGCTAACGCTATCTTCGCCGGTGTTGGTGACAAACAAGCGCTGCCCTTGCGGGTCTGTGGTGACGCAGTAAGGATGTCTACCAACAGCGAGCGTAGCCGCAACGCGCTGGTCACGCGTGTCTACCACGCTGACCGAGTTAGAGTACACATTCACCACATACAACTGCTTGCCATTGGGGCTCAACCCCAAACCAAACGGGTGCTGGCCTACTTTAATTCTGCCCAGCTGCTTATTCGTGCGGGTATCCACCACACTCACATCGTTACTGTCACGATTCGCCACATAGAGCGTCTGGCCATCGCGACTCAATTGCAAGCCGCCAGGTGCCTGCCCCACTTCTATGCTCGCCAGCACTTGCCCGCGCACGGGCTCAACCACCAGCAAACGATTGTGATACCAGTCAGCCACATACAGGCGGTCGCCCGCTTGATTAATCGCCAGCCCCACTGGGGCAATCGGCAGCGAGAGTGTCTGTACCACTTGCTGATGCGTGATATCAATCACCGAAATAGAGCGGCCATCGACATTGCTCACATACACTTTTTTCTGTTGGGGATGGATGGCAACGCCCACCGGCGACTGCCCCACCGGGATGGTTTTGATCACCTGCAGTTGGCGCAGGTCGACCACCGACACCGTGTGTTCACCCTGATTAGTGATATACGCAACATCCGCCGCCTGTACGCCCAGCGCAAAGCAAAGGCTGAGCATGGTCCATAGCGTTTTTAGCGGCAGATGCCTGCGCACACCCATCGTCCTCATACAGGCGTTACGATAGCGCGATGCGTGCTTTAAGCATTGAGACCGGTTCCCGCAAATTGGCAGGAATTTTTCATGATGCTTGCTGGGAGGCTTGTTGGGAGAAATGTTCATTGATGGCGCGCATATCCAGCGCTTGCCACATTTGCAGGTGGTGCTGCAGCTCATGCGCCTGCATGGCGCCCCTGACCATATCAATGATGACGCGATCACGCACCGCCATGAGTGCTGGCACTTGTGTCACCTGGAAATTGGCGACCAGATCGGTGGCGACATCAACATCGGCTACCGCAAACGCGACTTGTGGATGCTGGGCGGCAACCGCTGCCAGGACGGGGGCAAAGTGCTGGCAAGGCTCACACCATTCGGCCGTGAACAGTACCACGGCGAGCGGATGCACCTGCACCCACGCATTGAATTGCGCCTGGCTTGCCAGTGTCTGCACCACGGCAGAGGTTTGGGTAGATGCCAGATTGGATTGCGGATCTGAAGGGTTGGTTGTTTGCATACGAGACTCCTAGGGATGCACCTGCTATGGCAGGCGTTTTATGGTGCTAAGTGTCCAGTGCTGCGGACCGGCGATACTTTGTGAGCACCCCAACTCCTGGCTGGGGTGTTCGGCAGTGAGTTGATGACGGGTATGGTCTGCGGTCTGCACCTGCATAAACCAGCGGTCTACCCACACCTCCAGCCCAGCCGGGGCAGCGGTTTTGCCGCTGTCAGTCAGCGCCAGCGTGACCAACCTACCGCCATGGGCCAGGCACAAAGAATCATCCGTCTCTTCGAGCATCACCCATGCCGCTTCACTGCTGGCAGCGCCCTCTTCCGCACTGGCGGGTAGGCTGGCCGCCGCCAGTAAACCCGCGGTTGCCAACCATGCCCAGGCGGTCGAGGCAAGCTGTGCCGCGACAGAGCCAGTGAAACAGGAAGACTTGCCTAAGAATAAGTGTTTATTCACAGTCATAAGCGATTGCCGCGGTTGATGCATCATCAATGCGCTAAGCTCAAGCGCACAGGCTGGAGCCTAGGCGTTTAAAAAAGGGGCGCAAGTTGGCGCAGATTTTTTGGCGCCAGCCCTGGTTGTTTGCCGCTGCATTCTGGCGGCCTTCTTTCAAACCTTGCAAACCAGCTTTCACAAAGGCATCTACCGCATTTTTGGCGGATTCATCATCCTGGCCTGCGGGGGGTTCATTGCCTGTAAAGGCACGGTAATAACGGGCACTCCAGGTCACTTTGGCGTTGCTGCCGTCAGCAGCGACTTTGATTTTGCCGTTCAAGGAACTCACCGGCAGCGCTTCCAAGTCAATATCGCCAAACAGACGATAAGACACGGTCATGTCGGCCGCAGACACTTCGTCGATTTCTTGCATCAACTGCTTGCCGTTTTTCAGGGTCAGTTTTTGCTGGGTATCATTCACCGGCTCGCAAGCCGTGACTTGCGGATGCCATTGCGCCAGGCTGCAAGGGCTACTGACACGTTTCCACACCGCCTCAGCCGAGGCATTCACCTGGATGGATTCATCCGTTTTTTGCGGTGTAGGCCCGTGCGCCCAGGCTTGCACACTTAATAACATCATCATTCCGCATAAAGACCACTTCATAACACACTACTCCTTCTTGAAAAATCGTTGAAACATCCGCTGCATGCCGAGCAACCAGGGGCTATCGGCAAACGTGAGCCAGATAAATATCAGCCACAATAGGCAGGCAGGCAGCGCCAGCCAGGGCCGCAAATCGGTGTTGGCCCAGCGCCAGGCCGTCATGCCCAGCCCGGTCGCCCAGTCGCCAGCTTGCGAAACGCTATTGAGTCGGGCGTAATGCAAGCCGGTCTCGGCAGCGAGCCGCTGCAGATTTTTTTCATCTAGCGCAGATAAATGAGCATTGCTTAATAGTTCGTTACCCGGCCCATGCCCGGCATTACGGTCATGCTGGCCTTGCTCCATGGCCAGCACCGATAACGTGGCCGCCATGCCAAAATTGCCATAGCGCTGCACCTCTTCTTGCTCCCAGTAGCCCGCCACTGCGTTTTTTTCATCCAGTTTGGGGATTTTGCTTGGTGTAGGTTTGCCCATGCCCACTAGATAGCCTTGCACCTCGCCCGGTTTGCCTGCGAATTTGGGCAGGTATTGCGGATTGGCCGGCGGCGCTTGCTGGCCATCGGTAAAAAACAGCAGGCGCATCTGTTTGCCTAACAACGGCGCCTGTTCCAGCGCGTTATACAGGCCATGTGCAATAAACGAATCCGCCGCCCACGCCATGCGCCAATCCATGCTGGCCACGGCATGGTCCAGCGCGGCAAAGTGGCTGCACACCTCCACCGGCTTCACCACATTGACTGTATTGCGCTCGGTAAACATGCCTAGCGCCACACGTGAACCACACGGCAGCACAGACAAGGTTTTGCGTATGCTTTGCTTGGCCATCTCCAGGCGGCTGACGCTTTTCCCATTCAGCTGATAGTCAGTCACATTCATGCTTTGTGTGATATCCACCACAAAGTACCAGTCATACACACGGTTGGGTAAGGTCAGTTGCGGGTGAAAAAGCGTGAGTGTGAGCAACAGCGCCAGCAGCCACAGGCAGCGCTTGCGCCAGACCAGCCCGCGCGGTGCCAGCGAGTTTTCAGGGCTACCAAATACCCATGCCCTGAGTTGTTTAAACCCTGCCATCATCAGGGCATGCCTCTCGGGTTACCTGGCATGGCAGGCCAGCCACTGGGTTGCTCTTCGGCTTTAATCTGCTCGTCTTCGTACTGTTGCGGTCCATTCATGCCGTGGGTGGTCGGCGCCAGCCTCAGGGCGAGATGGTAGTTGTATTTCACCTCGGACCAGTCTGGCTCAATGCGCAACGCTTTCTGGTAACTCTCTTTGGCCAGGGCCACCAGTGGCCCCGCCTCATCCCAGGCAGGCAGGCCACGTTGTTCGAGCAAGCGGATCGCGGTGCGCAAATACACATTACCCGAATTGAAATAGGCCTGTTTACGCAAAGGCTGGTCGTCGGTGGTGCTGGCAATGACGGCAGCATATTGCGCCAAGGCCTGGTCAGATTTGAGTTGATCGTCATAAAAAACTGCATTGGCAAACAAGGCCTGCGGCGTCTGGTTGGCACCGAGCAAACGGTCCTTGATCAGCACATGCGGCTGCAGGCTATGCCTGTAAACAGTGGATTGATAGAGCGTGATGCCCTGACGCGCCAGCATCACCAGTGATAGCAGCACCAACAGCGCTGCCCACAGGCCACCGCGGCGCAAATGATTGATCCATTGTCTTTTTGTGTTGGGATAACTCATGTTTGCCACCGTGTTAACTCCAGTTGTAGCATCGCGATTAATAGCAAGGCTGCCAGCCAGGCCAGGCCATAGGCGTATTGGCTCAAGTCTTGCCGTGCAATCGGTTCCAGATAACGGGTTGGTTTGTTTTTAAGCTTGGCAATATCGCGCACAGCCGCCATCACCGCCTGCGGATTCTCTGCCTCATACACGTGATAAGGCACATTCAGTGTCTGGAAATAGTCATGCAAAGCCACCTCGGGATAGGCGTCAATATTCTCGCCTTCGGCCAGGCTTTGCTTGAGGGTGACGCCGTTTTCAGAGCGCAGGTAAATCCAGTACAAGGATGCCTGTTGCCGCATAAACATGGCTCGCAGCATGTCCTGGGTTTTGCCATCTAGGTGCGCGCCGCCATCCGAGACCAACACAATGGCACGCGCGCCGGTCACCGGCTGGTCGGCAAAATAATCCAGCGCCATACCGAGCCCCCGCGCCACCGCCGTGAAACCCATGCCACCAGCTTCAGTCGCGTCGAGCGCGGCTTGCACAAACGCACGGTCATTGCCTAAAGGCGCTGCCAGAATTGGGGAGGTACTAAAGGTCACCATGCCCATCAGGTCTTCATGGCCTTGCTTGACCAATGACTTCAACACCTCACGCGCCACCTGCATTTTTGGTTGCCGCGCCTGGGCATCGCCTTTGTTCACAAACGGCTCGTTCATGCTGGCGCTGCGGTCCAGCACAATCATCACATGGGCGCCGCGGCCGATCTTTTCGATCGACTGCGATTTAAGGAACGGGCCACTCAGGGCAATGACCAGTGCCAGCAGCAAAGTACTTAAACTAATTTTCCAGCTACGCTCCAACCATACAGAAAGCGGATCTATGGGCAAGCCTTGCAAGGCCGGATGCTTGAAATGCCGTTGACCACGCAGACACCAGGGCAATACGGTCAATGGCAGCAGTAGTAATGGCCATAACTGTGTGAGCCCCCAGGTCTCGCCCCAGCCTGACGCGTTAATCAGGGATTGCTCCCAGGCCTGCCACATGCTTAAGCCACCTCCAGTTGACTCAAGTCTCTGGCTAACTGGGTCAGCAAGGGGATAGAAGCAGTGACCGGCCGCCCGGCAAAAAATGCCTGCTGCACATCAGCGTAAAAGGTCTGTAAGGCTGGCGCATGGGCCTGTAGTCTGGGTTGCTGCTGCATCAACTGCGGCAGATTTTCAGCGGTCACTGCCTGCCCGGCAAATTGATCCATGGCCCGCACCAGCAAGCGCATGGCCTGCAAACTATCCGTAGCGTCATCCCCTTTGAGTTTGCGGATCTGGCGCCAGGCCTGACGGAAAGGCATGTGTTTTTCCTGCGGCAAGCTGATCCAGCCAGCTACCCAAGCCAGGTAAAGCAGCGCCAATGCCAGCACGCTGGCCCAACCCGCCAGTGCCCACAGTTGTGGCGCTAAAGGCCAACTGGGCATGGGCGCATCCGGGTAAAGCTTGACGTGCTCGGCATCAATCCTGGCGGGCAGCAAGCTAGACACAATGACCTTGTCTGCTGGCACATCAACAGTCAGGCGTTGCTGGGCGCAACTGGACTGCTCGCAGGTAAACTCAAGATGCAGTTTTTTTAAGGGCAGGATTTTGACCGTGTCACCGGCGACAAAAATTTGCCAGTCTATCTGCAGGTTAATCACGCGCTCATTCGCCAGGTCCTCATGTTGCCAATGGGCATCGCGCAGCTCTATGGCCTCATTTTGTGCCGGGGCAGGCAAACTGGCCGGATCCAGCACAAAACCGCGTGGCACATGAATTTTGAGATGCTGGGTTGCGATGCTGCCCAGGGTGTAATCCGCTTCACGGGTGGCGCTTTCTACACGGATGCTGGCGCTCGGTGTCGCTGGCTTACTTTCTGCATACGCCAGCATGCTGGCAGTCAGCAGATGCATGGCAAAAAATGTGGCTAGCCAGCGTGCCAAGCACCGCGCGGATTGGCGATTGTTAAGTATGAATGTCATGCCATGGTCTCCATCAAGTGCCGGCTCACGTCTTCTGCTCGCCAATCCGGCGGCAGCCACAAAGGCAACCTCGCCCCGGCTTTGATCAGCGCCTGATTAAGGGACTGTTTTTGCTGCGCGGCATCGGCAGTAATCTGCGCGCGCAACTTGCGCCGCAATAGCCAGCTACGCTCCTGGCCGGTTTCCATATCGCGTAATCGCGCCCAGCCAAACGCAGGCAAACCCTCAAAAGCTGAGGCATCCCGCAATACCACCGGCATCACATCATGTGGCTGTGCGGCACGCATGGTGGCTTGCAATAATGCCGCAGGCCAGAAAAAATCAGAGATGAGGAATACCAGCGCACGCCGGGAACCGATAGCCTCAATCGCCGCAGGGAGTGCGCTGGCGGTATGGCCCTGATCAGCGCCTTGACTGCTTGCCTGCTGCCAATAGCCATTAAGCAGGCCATGCACCTGCTGCGCGGTGCCAGGCTGAAAACTGGGCAAGCGTTGCAGATCTGCAGGCAAATGGTCACTGGCGGCGTGCATACCAAAGCCATCACCCTGGCGCGTTACTGACCACGCGAGCGACGCGACAAAACGGGTTAGGCGCTGCTGCAAGTCTTGGGCAGAAGGGCCCTGAAAAAATAAGGAGCTGGAAACATCCACAATGGCATAGACATGAATAGCCGCACGTTCCAGATAAGTCCTGACCAGCCATTGCTGCGGCTGCGTGCGTACACTGGCGCGAATATCAATCCGTTTGGGATCTGGGCAAGCCAGTAAAGAAGCATAGCCAGCGAAGTCAGTGCCGTTGCCATGATGCTTGGTGAGTGTGGCGCCCGCGTGATAGCTGTGTGCCCGCCAGGGCACCGGATAAAAGAACTGGCGCGGTTCGAAAGTGGTTGGTTCAGCGGCAACGGTGGACGGCGGCACGTGCCCTTGCCCTGCCTGTTGCACCATGGACTGACTTGACACTACCATGATTGACTCACACCCATCCACACACCGGTCGCGATCATTGCTTGAACCTGCCGCACCGCTTAGGGTGCAGAGACTTTATCCAGCACCGCTTGCAACAACTGCGGAGCAATCCGCTCATGCTGCAAGGCGTAGGCGCCGCTCAAAAACACGCGGTGCGTCACCACATACGGCCAGACGGCGCGGATATCATCCGGGGTGAGATAGTCGCGCCCCTCCAGCCAGGCACGCGTACGCGCACTGCGCATCAACATGGCCATGCCGCGTGGGCTAGCGCCCCCGGCCAGCAAGCGGCTCATATCCACCTCGGGCAGGCTGATGCCTGCTGCCAATGGGTCTTTTAGCACCCGCCAGAGTTCTACCGCATATTCCTGTAAGGCCAGCTCGGCACGCACAGTGTTTTGCACCTGTGCAGCCAACGCATTTAGCTGATCGTAGGGTGTGAGGCCGGAGGGCAACTGGCCGACCAGTGCATCGACATCATAAAAGCGGGTATCAAACATCAGTGCCCGTTGCAGCTCACGTGCATCCGGCGCCTTCACCGAAATTTCCATCAGGAAACGGTCACGGGCCGCTGCCGGGATCTCGAATGTCTCTTCACGCTCCAGCCGGTTACGGTCGGCAAATACGGTCAGGTGCGGAAAATGATATTCACGGTTAAACGCATTGACCGAGCGCTCAGCCATCAGGCGCAGAAACAAGGCATGGGCTTGTGGTCGCGCACGGTTGATTTCGTTGAAAAAAAACACCGAAAGCGCGTCTTCATGCTGCAACAGGGGGCCGGGTTTCACCGCTGCCTGCCCCTGCTCGTTGATATAGGCATGGTACAAAAAGTCACTCGGCATGAGGTCAATCGCACCCTCAATGCGCTGATAGCCACCGCCCAGCAATTGTGCTGCCGCGCGTAACAGCGTGGTTTTACCGACGCCAACGTCGCCTTCGAGCAGCACATGGCCACGTGAAAAAATGGCAATGGTGAGCGCCCTGACTTGCTCAGGCATGCCAACCACCACACTGTTTAATGCTTGTTCAAACGCCAGCGCACCGTCACGCCACGCGGCCAAATCCATTTGTTTTTCCATACACCATCCATGATTCAGAATGAAACAGGCCACTATCGACTGCACGCAATCGACACCGGGTTGCCACATACACAGGAGGTGAAAACTGACACCGGAAACGATGTCAGCTTCCTAGGGGGGAATTTAAGATTACTTCACGTCAAATACGAAGTTGCCGCTGGATTTGGCGTTTGCAATGCGTTTTGCATTACGTGCATCCATGGCCTTGATGGCTTCCTCTTGCTTGTTAAGCTCTACCGGATCATGTTTCGGGTCGTATTTGGAACCCGCAATTTTTTCCGGATAGCCGGGTTTGGCTTCCCAGCAGTTACCTGGCTCTTTACAATTTTGACCATCGTAAGCCAGAGCCTGATTGGACACTGCCAACACACCAGCCACGGCCAGTAATGTCATTACGTGTTTCATCACTTTTCTCCTTAATCACAAATTAGCTGGTGTCTATTTTTCAATTATCAGAGGGCCACCAGCCTCACCCTCTGCTAAGCCGGTTAACTGTGAGGCGTTGCCGCGCCACCGTTTTTAAGGTTTTCTTCCTCCTGGTGACGGATCCAGGCAATGATATGAATAATCTCATCCACTTGCAGGCGGCCCTGTTGCGGCCCCATCATGCCGTTCGCCCCGCCATAAATGGTTTCAAAGATGCCTTTGTCGGTTTGATTTTTAGGATAGGTCCAGTATTCATCTGCCAGCGCAGGCCCTAACTTGCCTTCAGCCAGGTGGCCATGACAACCAGAACAGGCGGTAGAGAAAATCGTATAGCCTTTTTTGATCGCTTCAGGATCAGACCGGTAAGGGTTTTCACCGGTGGCTAAAAAATGCTTGGCCTCAGGCGTAAAGGTCTCACCGTCCATCGGTGCGATCTCCAGCACATCTCCCGAAATCGTGCCACGGAACTCCAATGGCGGACCATCTTTCAACGCCACATGCACGGCAGTGGCTGGGGTGGCAGGCGCCTCAGCTTTCGCCTCAGCTTTCGCCGCAGAAGGACTCGCAGCAGACTCGTCTTTGGCACAGGCCACCGTCAGGAAAGCAGCCATGACCAAGCCTGTCAGACCCAAAGCCATGGTCAGTGGTTGACGCAGGCGGCGTAAATGCGGTTGTTGAGATTCTTTCAATTCAAACTCCAAAACTTAATTAACAAAACAGTGTGGCTTATTGCAGACTCAATAGAGGAATACCTTCATCCTTAAGGATGGCAGTTATCTCTGCGCCATGCGCATCAATCACACGATTCAAAGCATCCACCAGCTCGGGGTGCTGCTTGCTGACACCCATGACCACGTTGTAGTGCATGGGGATTTTTTCACCGTTGGTTTTTTTGGCGGTATCTTCGACAATCACCATATTCAACGGCACTTCGGAAGCACGCACATACCGCGCAGCTTCTGGCGCCCACAACATCGCCATATGCAGGTGCATATTGGCCACATCATTCACCAGCCGTGACGGCTCGACGTGAATGTAACGGTTGCGGGTGGACTGGAAATTCTGGATTTCAGTAAAGTAGTCAAACATGTCGTCAAAACGGTTGATTTGCAGCAACATGTTTTTGCCAGGGCTATCCGGCATGACACCGATACGGAAGTTTTTCTCTTTCAGGTAGGGATGATCCCAGGAGGTCACATCAATTTCACGGTCTTTACGTGTGATAAACACATAGGCCGACCGATAATAAGGTTTGGTCGTCAGTACACGCGGATCATTCGGATCGGTGCCTATCAACACATCACATTTACCTGCTTCCATGTCTTTTTGCAGGGTGAGTGGATTGGTCCACCAGAAATAGTTGATTGGCAGATTCATGGCCTTGCCAATCACAGTTGCAATCTTGTTTTCAAAGCCCTCTTGCTTGTCATTTGAAAAAGGCAGCTCGGACTTACCAGCACAGACATTGAGCGCATTTGCAGCCACGGCAGGCAACGCCAACAGACTGAATGCCAAGGTGAGACAGGCGCTAACCCAGCCAGCACGGACTCGTTTTACATCAGGAAACATATTTGCTCTCTTCACTCTAGGGGCTGAGAACAGGGTGACCGGCCCGCCTTGCAGCTGACGGCCACCCTGCACACTACATCAACAGGTTCAGGACTTGAATTACAGGCTGAACACCATCAGGCCACCGCCCATTTGTGTGTGGTTTTGCAGTTCTTTGAACGCACCAACCGCACCCAAACCAGCACTTGGGTCTGTCAGGTCAAACACCAGACCAACACCAGGCCAGCCGCCAACACCGTACATGCTGCCGACGTATTGTTTACCCTTGAAGGAGTAAGTCATAGGAGATCCGATACCACCAGATGGCATCTTGAAGTTCCACAGTTCTTTACCGTCTTTGTTATCCAAGGCTTTCAGGTAACCGTCCAGTGTTGCGTACCAAACCAGGCCACCTTTGGTGTACAAAGTACCGCCCCAAGCTGCGAATTTCTCCCACTTGGTCCATTTGGCTTTACCAGTGGTCAAGTCAAATGCACGGATCTGACCCATTTCTTTCTTGGTTGGGCCATTCGGGCCAGGGTACATCGCCAGAGTTGCACCGACGAAGAACTGACCGGCACGGTATGGCAGCATGAACGGCTCCCAGTCCATACAAATGTGGTTCAGGCCTGCGTACAAGGTACGGCTTTCTGGGTCGTAAGAGTCAACCCCCTGGTTGTGGAAGCCCATCGCAGATGGACAAATGTTGGTGCCTTTGTGGTCCATACGGGTGGCAAACTCTGGATCACGCACTGGTGTGCCTGATTTCAGGTCCACTTTCTTGAACACGTTCACGGCTGGGTCGACTTTTTCAGCCACGATCAGCTTGCCGTTTTCACGGTTCAGCGTGTACAAGATACCGTTACGGTCAATGTGGCTCAGCAGCGGTGTCATCTTGCCGTCAACCGGTTGGTCAGTCAGTACCATCTGGTTCACACCAGCAAAGTCCCACTCGTCATGCGGGGTCTTTTGGTAACCCCATTTCGCCATCCCGGTGTCGAGGTCACGACCCCAGATAGTCATGGTCCATTTGTTGTCGCCAGGACGCATGGTTTCGTTCCATGGTGCCGGGTTGCCGGAACCGTAGTAGAACAGGTTCAACTTAGGATCGTAAGCATACCAACCCCAGTTAGTACCGCCACCGATTTTCCAGGCATCGCCTTCCCAGGTTTTGAGGCCCAGGCCAAATTGACCGTAGTGTGGGTTTTCTTTGTTGAAGTCTTTTGCCAAACGGATGGACTCGTCAGAACCGGTTGCGAACGCACGCCATTTCAGTTCACCTGTTTTCAGGTCCAAAGCGTTCACCGCACCACGCACACCCAGCTCAGCACCAGAGCAACCGATCAATACGGTGTCTTTGGCGACAAACGGTGCCTGTGTCAATGTCTGGCCGACTTTCGGATCACACATTTCCACTTCCCAGTTCACCTTACCGGTTTTTGCATCCAACGCCAGTACATGACCATTGGCTTGTTTCTTCACGATTTGACCCGCGCCGTAAGCCAGACCACGGTCTACCACGTCACAGCACATCACTGCTTTGGTAGAAGCGTCTTGCTTAGGTTTGTGTTGCCAAACAATTTTGCCTGGATCGTTCAGGTTCAAAGCATAAGTATTGTTTGGGAAGGCAGAGTGGATGTACATCATGTCACCGATGACCAATGGCGCACCTTCGTGACCATTGAGCACACCGGTGGAGAATGACCACGCTGCCTTAACGTTTTTAACGTTGGATTTGTTGATTTGCGCCAACGGGCTGTTGTGCTGGCTATAGTAGCCACCGGTCGCGACCGGCCAAGCGCCTGGGGTGTTCAATGCCTTGTCCAGGTCCGCATCCGCAAATGCCAGACCAGAAACGCTGGCAAACAAGCCTCCAACCAAAGCGCCTACCAAGGCACGTGTTGAATTGTTTTTCATACGATCTCCTAATCTCTCAAGAATGAGTTTGATGTGTTGTTGCAGTCACCCCCCCCGAATGCTGCACTTCACGACCGAAATTGTTAATAATTTGTAACATCGGCAACAGATGAAACATTCCCTATCATCTATTCAAGAATTCATCCGCGCATCACAACTGACAACGGGAATCTTTCACTACAGCCCGTATGGCGATGTGGTCTATAGTTGCGGACGTTGTTAGCTCACATTGGCCGCGCGCAGTCGCTTCGCGCAGATTGACGGTCATCCGAGTGAATGACGGGTGTCGTTCACACGGGCTAACTGAATCCTTCAAGTCATGCATTCATATCATTGGTCTATGCCATTCATTTCGGTCTTTCATCGACTTGGCCATCTCAGTCGGGCCAGTCGCGACACGCTCATCGTGATCGCAGGCGTGGCGGTCACGTTTGTCCTGTCCTCCAGCTTCGACCTGGCCGAACGCATCAATGCCTGGCTACTCACTTATGAATATGCACAACTGGACGAAATCCCGCTGACGCTGTTTGTCATGGTGTTGCTGAGCGTGTGGTTTAGCCAGCGCCGCTGGCGTGAGATTCATGCGGAAATCCAGCGCCGCAAGCTGACTGAAGCCCAACTGAGCAGCAGCCAGCAGTTGTATAAAACCTTGTTTGATGGCGACCTGACCGGCAATGTGGTGCTGGACCTGGAAGGCAATATCGGCATGCACAACCGTGCGTTTGCACGGATTTGCCGCCCGCTCAGCCACAACCGCAATACGCGGGAGCTGTTCAGTTTTGACTGGCTGCCTTTTATCGTGCAATTGCAACAAGCACAGGAAATCAACTTCACCAAACTGCAAATCCGCCGCCCGGATGGCCTGCCTTGCTATGTGAGTGCCCGCTTTGTTTACCTGGCACCCAGCGATAACCAGGCCGCACAAATTCATGGGTATCTGGTAGATATGACCGAGCAATGCTTGGTCGAGCAAGACCTGGAACGCACCTTGAAAGAAAACCGGGTGCTGGCGCGCCATGCCATGCAGGTGCAAGAGCATGAGCGCAAATACATCGCCAGCGAAATCCATGATGAAACCGGGCAATACCTGACCGCCATCCGCATGGATGCGCTTACCTTGCAAAAAAGCACGCCTGAGCAGGCGCATGTGATTGCCGTCAGAATCGCCTCCAATACCCAACATGTGCAGCAATCCATCCGAGCGTTGATCAAGCATCTGCGGCCTCCCGCGCTAGATTTGCTGGGTTTGGTCGGCGCCATCGAGCGACTGGTGAATGACTGGAAAAAACTCAATCCGTCTGTGGATTGCCATTTGATGCTGGATACCGGCGAGTATGCCTTGAGCGAAGATATCAATATCGTCGCCTTCCGCGTGACGCAAGAGGCACTGACCAATGTCGCACGCCATGCCCAGGCCACCGAGGTGTGGATCGATTTGCAGGTGATGCAGCGTCAGGACAAAGCCTGGTTACAGATTGAAATACGGGACAATGGCAAAGGCATGGACACGACCCTGGCAAGCGAAGGCGTCGGCCTGGTCGGTATGCGCGAACGCATCGAATCGCTGCACGGCAGCTTCAAATTGATGAGCGGCTTGCAAGCCGGTACCTTGATTACGGGCATGTTGCCCTTACCCATCCCCAAGCAGGCGGCGCCTGCCTCTTCCTTACCTAACAACCCGGGAGTCAATGACTATGCAACCTCTTAAATGGCCAGGCCTGATCGTCCTGCTGTTCCCTTTTTCGCTCGCAGCCAAAGACCTGAATACGCAAGAACAACCTTTTTTGCACGCTTATAGTGGCAAATCGCGCCAGTATGTCGAAGAGGAACTGGGCAAACCGGTGAAAAAAGAAGTGGCCGTTAAACCCCATAACGCCGACCAGATCCTGCAGGAAAAAGGGCAAGCGACCGCAGGCGAAAGTGACAACGTTGAAATGTGGTACTACCAGGGCAAGATTCAATATGCGCCAAACAAATACTTCAATACCGCCGAGCTCACCTTTGCCAATGACAAATGTGTGAACATCACCTTTGCCAACAAGAAGTAAGGAGTCAGACACGCCATGGCTAAAGTAATGATCGCAGATGATCACGCCATGCTCAGGCAAGGCTTGCGGACCATGCTGGAGCAGGCCAATCACCAGGTCACGCAGGATGCCTTGAGCGGCGAAGAAGCCTGCTTGCTGGTGGAAAAGAATCACCCTGATTTGCTGATTCTGGACCTGGACATGCCAGGCATAGGCGGGCTAGAAACGCTCAAACGCATTTTGCACCGCAAGCCGCAAATGCGCGTGCTGATTTTCAGCATGCATGACGACTGCATTTATGCCACACGCGCGATCCAGGCTGGGGCCCGCGGCTATGTGACCAAAACTGAGCCGCCAGAAGTAGTGCTGGAAGCGGTGCAGAAAATCCTCAAGGGTGGCCGCTACATTAATAACGAACTGGCGCAGAGTTTGTCCATGTACCACCTGGAAAGCCAGGAAAACCCGATCCAGAAACTCTCGCCACGCGAGTTTGAGGTGTTCAGGCGCATTGCCCAGGGTGAGGCACTGGCAGCGATTGCCAAAGCCATGCACATTGGCTACAAAACGGTGGCGAATATCCAGACCAGTGTGCGGCAAAAGCTAGGCGTCGAAACCACTGGCCAGCTGGTGCATATTGCCGTGCGTTTCGGCATCATCAAGGGACTATAAGCGCAGGGGGATTGCCATGATTCTGGTCATTGCACGCAAAGAATTACGCAGCCTGTTTGCCACGCCCATGGGCTGGCTGGTGCTGGCGATTTTCCAGGCCATTGTCGGCACTTATTACAGCCTGAGTTTTAACCAGTATTTTGAGATCATGCAAAGCGCACACTGGCAGGTGCAACGCATCGGCCTCACCCAGTTTATGGCAGAAGGGGTGTTTGGCGTGGCAGCAGTGCTGATGCTGTTTGTGGTGCCGTTGGTGAGCATGAAGCTGATCAGTGAGGAGCGCAAAAACCAGACCATGGCCTTGCTCATGAGCGCGCCGCTCAGCATGAGTGAGCTGATTCTGGGCAAGCTGCTCGGCATCATCAGCTACCTGAGCCTGCTCATTGTCAGCATGGTACTGATGATTGCTCTGCTGCTGCCCTGGGCCGAGATTGACCTGCCCTATCTGCTCACGCATGCCTTTGGACTGTGGTTGCTGATGCTGGCCAGCAGTGCGCTGGGTTTGTATATCTCTTGCCTGACCGCCAACCCTATCCTGGCCGCATTTTGCAGCTTGACCGTACTCACTTTTTGGCTCTTGCTGGACAAGTTTTTCAGCGACGATGCCCAGGCCCTGTTTCATGATTTTTCACTGATGCAGCATTACCGCCAGTTTGCGCTGGGCATCCTCAATAGCTACGACATCCTGTTTTTTGTCTTGTTTGCCGGCTTTTTTGTGCTGCTGGCGATCCGGCGTTTGCATGCGGACCGACTGTATGGCTAATTCATCCAAAGACACATCCACCGTTCCTCGTTTGCGCCAGCGCCTTGCCCACTGGTGGCAGCATCAACTGGCCGTGCCTGCGCTGCTCATGCTGGCCCTGGGATTGGGCTGGCTGGCCTGGCAGTTTCATGCCACGGCAGATACCACACACAATCATCGCAATACGCTCTCGGCTGCCAGCCAGCAAGTGCTGCACGCGCTGCCTGGGCGCATAGAAATTATCGCCTTTTGCAGCAACAGCCCGTTCAAAGGCCGCTATTTCCGCAAGTCGATTGTGGCGCTGGTACAGCGCTACCAGCAGCAACACCGCGGCATCCACCTGCAATTTATTGACCCGGGCAGCGCACCAACGCTGGCTAGAGAGTGGCAGATTAAAAAAGAAGGCGAAATGCTGATCCGTTATGCAGGCCAGCAGCAACGCCTGTACTTGCCCTACACCGAAGAAGCGTTTACCAATGCCTTGCTCAGCCTGCAGCACGGTGAACGCGCCCCCCTGCAATTCCTCACTGCCCATGCCTTGCATGACACACATGGCACTGGCTTGAGCCAATTGGCACAAGCGCTGCAAAACGCAGGCGTCCCCGTCCTGACCGGAGACCTGCCAGCCACGGCAGCGAAAACCTTACCAAGCTTGGTCCTGGCAGGCAGCGACCAGCCCTACGCCCCCGCACAAGTCGCGGCCATCCGCCAACATGTGCAGCAAGGCGGCAACCTGGTTTGGCTCACGGCAGACCCCGAGACTCAGGGCTTGCAGGCGCTGGCCCAAGACCTGCGCCTGACCATTAGCCCAGGCATAGTCATTGATCCCGTCAACCGCCAGTTTGATATTCCGCTACATGATTTGAGCACCCAGCGCTATGGCGCCCGCGGACCGACCCAGGAATTTGCCTTGCGCACCTTCTTCAACCAGGCGCACGCGGTAGCGCACCAGCGCATCCCAAATGACCCGTGGCAAAGCCTGCCGCTAGTGGCAGCCGCAGAGCAAGGCTGGGTGAGCGAGAGCTATCAGCCCGCCCATCCGGCGTCCACCATGACCTTCAATCCCACCAAAGATACGCCGGGCCCGGCCACGCTGATGCTGGCATTGGAAAAACCCCTAGCCTCGGGCAACAAACAACGCATTCTGGTGATTGCGAGCCCAGACTTTTTTTCTAACCAGCAAATCCAGCGCGGCGGCAACCTGGCACTCAGTCTGCAAAGCCTGCAATGGGTGGTGAATAACCAGCCTACCGTCAGTCTGCCGGTGACGCCGCTGCGCGATACCGTGATTGCATTACCAACGCAACGTACCTGGCTTATGCTGCTGTTTAACGGGTTTCAGTTTGGGCTGCCATTGGCCTTGCTGCTCGCTGGCGGCTGGGCCTGGCGCAGAAAACAGCGCGCTTAAGGAAGGTAAGTGCATACAGAAGATTGAGGGGGCGTTTGATAACCGCAAGATCTTCACTTAGATGGATGATTGAATCTATTTCATGCGGCGGACTGTAAACAGTCCGTCCTACACGAGCTGCACGATGATCAGGTCTACCATACGCTTAGAAAGACCCTAAAGATAAAAGCCCACTTTGTCACCCATCGGCCTTTATACAAATTCAGTGCGGTGTGGTGGTTAAGTCGTCATACCAATTCTAATCGTGGTCACTTTCAATTTCATTTTTAATTGCTTCTCTTGCCTCCTCAACTTTTATAGAGAACTGCTCTAGTGTGACGTCGATTTTTTCTCCCGCTTTTTCGACTTTATTATCTATTTGCCTGCCTATAACCTCAGCATTCTCATGCTTTTTACAGCTGGAGATCATGATCAATGTGACGATTAATAACACGCTTGTCTTAAGTGAACACAATGTCATCATCTGCTTCCTAACAAATAAAAATGCTGCGATTGGATAGCTAAGCAACCTTGAGCCAATCTGATAATTCATCGGCATGCTCTTCTTCTTGAGCGAGGATCTTTTCTAACATGACACGCGTTGTCGGGTCGCTATCGCCGATATAACTAATCAATGCATGATATGTATCGATTGCGATGCGCTCAGCCACTAAATTCTCCTTAATCATTTCTTTCAATGCCTGGCATGGTACATAATCGGCATGACTGCGACGTGTTAAGGTTTCTGGTGAAAAATCTGGCTCTCCGCCAAGTTGAACGATACGCTCAGCAATCAGATCTGCATGGGATAGCTCTTCTTGTGCATGTAAATTAAATTCACTCGCAATAGAATTGGAGTGGATGCCAGTTGCGGTGAAATAATGGCGTTTGTAACGAAGTGCACACACAATTTCTGTTGCTAACGAAGCGTTAAGTAATGCGATCACCTCATCAACGTTTCCTTTGTATGAAGAGGTCTTTGCGCCGTCTTCTACATGTTTTCTTGCATTCTCTTTGATTTTCTTAATGTCCAAATTCAATGAAGCACTAGTTTTTCTTGTATCTTTTTTCATTCACTTACACCTCAAAAATTAGTGGAAAAAGAAATAAATAATCAGCAATAAAAGTCCTGGTACTCCCAAAAGCCAAGCCAACACGTATTTACCCATTGCATTCTCCTTAGTGATTTAAGACGACTAAAATGATTTAGTGAAAATTGAGCGTTATATGCATGATGCTTTTTTTTGTGGATGCTTGTTATCGGCAAAAAGGTCAAAGTGCTGTCAGAATCCACTGTCATTTACCACCTGGATAACGCTCATAGCGTCTGTGTCTATGTGATCAACAGTGAAAAAGGTCAATTGACCCTTGTAGGAATGGCTTTATTGACTATAAAGGATGCCACCAATTGAAACGAGTGCTTCAATCTTTCGTTTTTGTGCATGGCTCCATGCGTAATGATTTAGACTAATGGCCTTTGTCTTAAAGGCAAGGAATAGTAGTCTGCAAGTTTCTTCAATTTCTCATATTGTTTGATGATCAATCGTTGACCATCAAACTCAAACAACTCCATTTTCTTAAGTTTTGCCAACGATTTGTTCGTATGAACCAATGACAATCCCATCGCGTCAGCGATGTGTTGTTGCGTCAGTGGAAAATCAAATCCTTTGGATTCGACTAATCCAAGTTGAGCTGCCCGTTTGTATAAACTAATGAATAAGAGAGATATCCTCTCGGTCGCATTTCGTTGTCCAACAGAAACTAAGTTTTCATCCACAATTAATTCATTGTGGGCAGCTAGCCAGGTTAAATCGTGAGCAAGATAAGGGAAGTTTTTGTAGAGACGCATTAAATGCTGTTTAGGAAAAACACAAACCGTGCAATCTGTGAGGGCTTCAACGCCATATTGCATGGGCTTATCCAGCTCTGCCTGCAACCCTGTAAAATCCCCAGGAAGCAAGATATTTAGAATTTGTCTTCTACCGTCTGATAAGGTGCTGTAGCGGAATGCCCATCCGCTCTTTATCGTATAAAGCTCATTTGAGGTCTCACCCTCAAGCGTTAATAACGCATGGCTGCTTAATGAAATTTCTCTGGTTTTAAATTGATTGATAAAGTTTAATGTTTTGCTGCTGACTGTTGTAAAACAATCCAAATTTCTAAGCTGACAAGTTTTGCAATCGTTAGTCTTCATATTAATTAATACAATAAATTAAAGTTATTTTAAAATAATTCACACGACTATGTCTTTTCACGTAGCAAATCTTGAATAACAACGTAGTATCAAACGCATCATAACGGCAACCACGGAAAACGACAAAAATGAGCCAATTTTTTCACTTCGCATATCTCAGCAAACTCAGTCCAGAATATGATGCCATGGTGATTTCAGACATCATCAAGCAGTCAAGAAAAAACAATCTCCGTGACAAGTTAACTGGCGTATTAATTTACGATGGAGAGCGTTTTTTTCAATATATTGAGGGTCCAAGAGCGTCTGCACTTGCCCTATTAAATCGTCTAAGAAATGATGTGCGTCATGTTGATATGTTGGTTTTATTCGAAAGCGAACATTGCTCAAATCGCTTTTATGATGATTGGCATTTAGCTTATACCTACGACGACCAAAATAAATCGATTGATGCGCTTATTACGGATAATTATGACGAAGCACTCAGTAAGATTCAAAGTTTAAAAAAGGAAATGGATTTTGCGCCTGAATAAATGATTGAGCGCTTGGATAAGCGCCAGATCATCCTTTATCACGCTGCATGCTAATGATCATGCTCTCGGGATGGGCTTAGCGCAGGAAGCAGCGCTCTTCAGACCAGGTAGTGGCTTTCAGAGAGTTGAGGGAACGCTTTATAAGCGCAAAATCATCTCTTAACTTAAGCTGATGATTGAGTCTATTTCATACGGCGAGTCCTCCCTACACGGACTAAAGTTGCTATCTTATTTATCCTTTTTAACATTTAAAAAGCTATAAAACCGTGGGTAGCAAATTGCAAGCAACCCTAATATGAAAAAAACTATTGAAAGAGGATGAAAATTAATCAACCATAAATCTTGGTAATGTTTAAGGACTTCATTTTTTGAATAGCAGTCAACTGTCTGACCATTATGTTTAACTTCAACGACCATATAATCTTTGGCAAATATGCCACCAATATTCCTAGCAAATAAAACTTGTACAGGGACTTGCTCACTGATAAGCGCAAGAGTTTCACGCGTTTCACAAAAGGACGCGTTGTTGACACCAAATTGACCGTAGCTGTAAGAAAACCAGGGATATATGTACACATCATGATCAAAAACGGTTTTATTTTTATGAGGATTTGGAACTCTAATTACATATTTGCCACCTCTGACGTGTCTTTTTTCTATTACCCCTGAAATTGTGAAAGTGTCATCCATATCCAAGCTTATTTTTGGCATATACCAAAACGTTGCCCAAATAAGCGTTAGCACTAACTTTAGAAGAGTTTTTTTGTTCACATCAATAGCCTTCTAGTGTGGACTCGTCTACAGTCCGCCGTATGTTTTGACTTCGTCAACTGATCAATCTTCATAACGCAAACGCCCTTCCATGTCGATTAAACACCGGCATCTACATGCCTCGTATAGCGTATAAAAAAGCCCCGCAATTGCAGGGCTTTTGTTGATGCGACAGGTCTGCCGCCCGATTGGCGAGTCTATGCTTACAAACCAGACAGGCCTTTTTCAATCGCCTGATTGTGTGCAGGCTCTGTTGGCGAAGCGGGTGCAACGGCTGCCGGCTCTGGTTTGGCTGCTGGGACTGCAGGGGCAGGGGTGTCAGCGTTCAGAGTCATTTTGGAGAAATCGCCATAAAACTCGACTTTGGCTTCTTTGCGCAAACTGGCAACTTCGTTTTTAATCAGGGTTTGCTGACCGGAGTTGACCAGGAACTGTTGGATCACCGGTTTGGCATTGTCAAAATTGACTGGCTGGCGGTCAACTTTGGCCAGATACAGCAACACCAGCGCTTGTGGGCTTTTAACCACCAAGGTATCGCCGGCTTTCAATGCGTTAAGCTGCTTGAGCAACTCGAGTGGCAACTGTTCGGCGGCTTTGCGGCTGGCATTTACGTTAAAGACGTATTTATTGTCTTGCAGCCATTTAGCAATATCTTCCGGCGTTTTGGCGGCATTAATGCCTGCTTCAATTTCGCTAACGTGTTGCGTGCCATCTTTCACGGCAAATTCCTGGATCACATACACATTACGCTCACTGAATAATTCTGGATGCGTGTCATAAAACTTTTGAATCTCATCGGCAGAAGGCGTGGCCTGCTTGGATGCCACTTTTTGCATATAAGCTTGCGCTAACACTTGCTGCTTGGTGGCCTCAAGCACTTGTAACACGTTAGGATCACGGTCCAGTTTTTCATCTACAGACTTTTGCTTGAGCAATTCCATGTCTACCATTTGCTGCAACACTTTTTCAGACGCGGCTTTCACTTGCGACTGGTCCAGCTTGCCCAATTTGGACAAGGCAAAATTCAGCTGGTGAACGGTAATTTCACTACCATTCACCTTAGCAACCACCTGGGAGCCGCCTTTGCTGGCTTCATCATGTTTGCTGCAACCAGCCATTACCAGCATCAGTGCTGGTACGATCAATGCGATTTTCTTCATCATCACCCTTTAATATTCGCTATTTTTAACTTCTGTTGCGATCACTCGCAACCTGATAACGGTTTTTAATCCGCCGTCTTGAGCAAGACGCGCTGTTCAAGACAAACACTTACACACTCGGTTCACCAATATTGCCAATGGTCTCCAAACACTACCCACGCCCCTAAGAGCGCATTGGTGGTGACATGCGCAATGATAGCGACCCAGAGCACCTGGAAATGACGGTATAACCAGGAATATACCAATCCTGCCAACAACCCTGCAAACCAGAGCTGATGCTCCACAGCGAATAATACGCTACTTAGCAGGATTGCATAAGTCGTGACTGCGGCAGGTGACACAGTCATAAAATCGTTCGCATCCAGCCTGCGCATCAGATACGAACGCCAGAAAAGCTCTTCTATCACCGGCACAACAAATGCCGAGCCTGCCCAACGGCAACCCAACCAGAACCAGTCAGCGCTGGTCTGCATAGGCATCGCTGCAGCATTCTGGGTTTCGCTGCCACCCAGCCAGCCAGGATAAGGCGCAATCCACAGCACAAACACCAGCACGCCCGCCAGCAAAGCAACCCCGATCTGCGTGCCCGCAGGCTTGTCGCTCAACTCGCGATAATCGGTTTTAAAGTAGAACAGGAGCCACAAAGCTAGCAAGCAGCGACACAAATACGACGCTTGGGCCGCCACCCCCAGCGCGGTGAAGAGCTCCACCAACCATGGCTGCAAGGCCAATAGCAGAATAAAGCCGATAAACGGAAAGATACGTGCGCATTCTGCACGCGTGAACCAGTGATCAATTAAACGCATCATGCAGGCAAGCCTATCATCAAACCGTCTACCTGCCTATGCTGGAAGCCACTTAAGGCGTTGCAACTTTGTCGGCCTTGTTTTCAAGCAACTGACTGTGCTTTTCTTGCAGGATGTTTTCCAGCTCAACCCGCTTGAGTTGAAAAAACGGTTCTGAACGCATGACTTTTTGATAAAAACTGGCATTGTCATACAAATCCACCAACTCGTGCCCATAAGCATACAAGCGGCTGTTTTTTTCTTCACAGCTGGTCAGCTTCTGGTGGCTGTCACTCACTTTGGAGAGCAACTGTTTACGTTGCTGCTCATTGCTCTCTTGCGTCGCATGTGCAAGCTTGAGCTGTTGCTCGGCGGCTTCAAGTTGCTGCATTTTTTCGGCAAGTTGGGTTTGCAACTGTTTGAGTTGTGTGGATAACGCATCTTTCTCCTGCATCAGTTTCTGGTTGTCAGACTGCAGATGCTGATTGCGTTTGACCTCGCCTTGCAATTTGGCTGAATGTGAACGCTGAGCAGATTGTGCCTGGTCCAGCGCTTGCGCCAAGCCCTTTTTCTCTTGCTCAAACTGCGATTGCAAAGCAGATTTTTCCGCCTCCATATCCTGCTTCATTTTTTGCATCAGGATGGCGGCACGTTTGGCCGATTTATCCTGCTTTTCGGCGGCAGCGGTTGGTTCGGCATGGAATCCAAGCAAGCTCAGGCTAAGCAGGAGTGACAAGATGAGTTTCATACAATCCCTTTAGAACCGGCCATTAAAGTCGAGGAAGAAGGTATCCACTGAAAATGGCAAGCCTGAAATTTCATCAGCACTGACGTATCTTGAAGATAACCAGGCATTTTTACCCAAGCCGTATTGACCGCCCACAAAAAAGCCTTTGGCATCGGTGCCGCCAAGCCGGAAGTTAGAGTCTGTGAACCCATCAATCATGGCGTCTCGCTCCAGGCGACGGTAGCCACCAAATACTTGCCAGTCATGCAGCTTTTTAATCAGAGGATTACCCACCATAAGTGAGAGTTCATAGCCCTCATTTTCTTTTTTATACAGGTTGCCGGTACGGCGCAAAATCTCCTGTTGATCAAAGCCGATGTTTTGCACATAAGCCCCATGCAAGATGACATGGACCGGGTCAAATGTTGCCAGGTCAACCTCGCCAGTGAAGTTGATCAACTGAAACTTGGAAGCCAGTCCACAAGGCCCTGTGTCACCACAAAGGTTGCCATTCAGACCATCAATACTGAATGTGCTATTGCCTTTTTGGCGCCACAGCGGCGCGGTACCGGCATACTTGAGACTGTCATTGACCGGGTTACGCTCGCCTTCTATGTTTTTAAAATCATAGTAGGCCACACCTAATTTAACCTTGGTGTCATTGCTGGCAGTCCACTCGATGCCGCCCTGCGCAGCATAAAGCCATTTGTCTCT
The DNA here is from genome assembly GCF_046766015.1 of Methylophilus sp. 3sh_L. Lineage (NCBI taxonomy): Bacteria > Pseudomonadati > Pseudomonadota > Betaproteobacteria > Nitrosomonadales > Methylophilaceae > Methylophilus > Methylophilus sp. 3sh_L. The sequence goes on along the minus strand of NZ_JBKOUF010000002.1, from coordinate 41,249 downwards.
GGCTTTGTTCGTGTCCGAGGACTCGATCTCTTCGATTGGGAAAGCACCAACGGTAGAGAATACACGCCAGTGATTGTTGATCGCTGGGTTAGCTCGCGCTGTAAAACCATCAAAAGCGAGATCAGGATCCCAGAGCAAGTCAGTATTGAATGTCGGGTTACCGGTAAAGAATGGGTTGGCAAAACGCCCGCCAGTCAATGTTAGCCAGTCATAAGGTTTGCCTTCAAGAAAAGCGCGATCCAGGCCAAATACAAACTTGCCTTGCGAAAACCCTTCCGTCTGGTTAGGTGTGACTGGTGTTTGCAGCATGCCGGTGGTAAAGCGGATGCCGCCGTTCAACCACTCATTGATCTTTAAATTAGCGCCGAATAAAGCCCGGATACGCTGGCGATCACGGTCTTCAGTGGTATTGTTCACGCTGCTCATGTTTTGGACTTCACTCGTACGCAAAAACACAGGCGGCGTGTTGAACTCATTGAACATATCTTCCTGATAGCGCAAACGCAGAGCGCCGGTCCATTCGACGCGGTCAATCCACTCAGGAATCCCTAACCGCTCGCCGGCCTTGTAATTGAGCTTTTTCATCACCTCTTGCTCAATCTCAGCCCGCATTTCGTTTTTGACATGTTCAGGCACATATTGCACGCGGATCGCTTTCGACTGCGTCGCTACAGGGGGCGCCTCTGGTGCCGCAGCTTCGGCAACACTGGCCGCTTCTTCCTGCGCTTTTTGTTTGGCGGCTTGCGCTTGCTTGAGCAGAGCATCCGCTTTTTCTTTAGAAAGTACACCCTCTTGTACCAGCAACTCGATCAAATTCATGGTGGTGGCACGCACCTCTTCCAGTGATTCACGTTCACCGGCGAGTACACCCTGCGCTTGCGTGCCAAACAGGCCGGCCACCAGCCATGGAATCATCCAGTTCTTTGCTTTTATCTTCATATCTTTCCCTAGTTACTTTCGCTCTTTACCAAGAGGCTCTTTACTGCGAGGCTTGCGATCAATCTTGATTAACGCTGTTGTGTGTTCCGTACTTCATGACATGTTTTTTGAGGCCATTCTGACGATGACCTTTCTTGGCATATCCTCTGGCGCCGACTCTTTCAACGGCGGAATCCGGCTCAATACTTTGCGGATCAAGGCATCGGTTTCAGCATCGCCACTGGAGTCAATCAATTCCGCATGGTCAATGTCGCCCTGGGCGTTTAAAAACACCCTGACATCGACCTGATACTTCACTTTGCTCAGTCCACTTTCGGCATCCAGCGCTTTTTTGATTTGCGCATCCACCTTGTTGGTAAACCAGGCAAATGCGGCCATATTCTTTTTGCCGCCAATTTTGGGGCCAGTGGTGACGTCGCCCCCCTTGTACTCATTATTCACGGCACCGGACTGGAAAGGACTTGGGCCATCTCCAGCCGCGCCCTCCATCTTGAGGTTCTCTGCCGGTGGTGCTTCAACGGGCTTCGGTTCAGGTTCCTTGGGCGCTTCTTTTGGCTGCTCTTTCGGCGTTTCCTTGGGCGGCTCCTTAGGGGGTGGCGGCGGGGGCGGAGGCGGCGTATCCGGCAGCAACTTCACAGTAGTGATTTGTTTTTTCTGTGTCGGCCCACCCGAGAACAATTTCTTGATGCCATAGGCGATACCGGCCAACACCGCCAACACCAGCACCAAGATCAGGATGCGGGTTGCCCACAGGCGTGCAGGTTGCACCTGGGTGTCCGTGGAAAGGTTATCTTCCATCTCCATCCCCTAGGTCCCGATCTTGCCGGTGACCAGGCCGACGTTTTCAATTTGCAGGCGGTTGACCAGGTCAATCACGCCAATCACGCCGGCATAAGGCGCTTGCGGCTGGCCTTTGATCATGACGTTGAATTTCGGGTCCATGGCCTTGGCCTGATTCAGCTGGGTTTCCAGCTCGGCCATGGTCACGCCAACCCCATTGATGGTTAGCGTGCCGCCCTGCTGCACCTGCACGATTTTGATGTCGTGTTTTTCGGTGCTGGGCTTGTTAGACGGTTTGGGCAGATTCATGGTCAGGCCTTGCACGCCCGCCGTGGTCATCAGGATAAAAATCACCAGCAGCACATAGGCCAGGTCCAACATAGGCGTGATGTTGATGGTGTCGTATGGTTGAGCGTCGTTCTGGACTTGCATGGCTTACTCCACCACTTTCTTGGTCACCAGGCCGACTTCAGTAATGTCCAGCCGCTTGCAGATTTCCAGCACTTCAGAGACCTTTTCATAATGCGCGGCGGCATCGCCTTTGAGCACCACCGGCAACTCGGGATTGCTGCTTTTATATTGCGCCAGGCGTTGCTCGAGCTGCGCCATGTCGACCGGGAACGCATCGAGATAAACACTGCCGTCACTGGTGACCGTAATCGCGCGCATTTGCGGCTTGGCCAAGGCAGCAGAGTTCACGGTGTGTGGCATATCGACCTTGACGCCTTGCACAGAGGCGGTCGTCATGATGATAAAAATCACCAGCAGTACGTACGCCAGATCCAGCATGGGCGTAATGTTGATCTCGTCGTAGAGCTGGTTCTCTTCTTTGACGCCTTCTGACATCGCTTATGCCTTATTCCTTGCCGTAAAGCTCAGCAGTACGGGTAATGAATTCATCGACAAAAATCTGCATGGCGATGGTGATGTTTTTCACACGGCTAGCCAGATAGTTGTAACCAAACAAGGCCGGAATCGCCACGCCCAGACCAGCCACAGTCGCCAGCAATGCGGCCGCAATACCAGGCGCAATCGCGTTCACGTTGACGTCACCCGCAGCAGCAATGGCAGCAAAGGTGATCATCACACCCACCACCGTCCCCAACAGTCCCAGGAAGGGTCCGCCGGAAATTGCAATCGTCAACAACACCATCATGCTGTTCATGCGCTGGGTTTCACGCACCAGGTCAGCATCTACAGCCGCCTTGATCGCATCAATCGAAGCACCACCAAGCGCCACTTTGCCATCCACTTCACGTTTTTTGATTTCACGTAAGCCGGCTTTGTACAAGCCAAACAGGCTGGAATGGGTATAGCTGCCGGTTTTGTCCAGTGCCAGCAAGTCGGCTGCGTTAGATTGTTGAAAACGCTTCAGGAACAAGTCATTGTCTTTGTCCGTCCGGCTGACCAGGCGGGCCTTGCTAAACATCACCCAGGCACTGATGGCAAACATCACTGCCAGAATCGCGATCACCACTTTGGCGTCCACGGTCAGGCTGTTGATCAGAATGCCCATGTAGTTGGTTTCGCCGCCTTCGCCCTCTTCTTCCTCACCGGCAGCCGCTACTTTCACCATGCTGGCATCCGCGCCTTGTGATTGGGCAACCAAGGTCAACCAGGCGGCACTGCGAGCCGTATTGGCCAGCTGCAGCTCATCCACTTCAGCATTCAGGTTTTCGCCCATCGTGAATGTCGCGGCCGCTTGCGCATCGGTCACTGCGACTTGGCCAGCGACTTGGCCATTCAGGTAAATCAAAGCTTGGCCAGCCTGAAACACCAACGCCACATGCTGCCATTGACCGGCCTTTAACTCGCCCGCTTTGGTCGTTGCGCTTCCAGCCTGCAAGGACAAGGCGCTGCCCTCCAGCTGCAGGCTGACATTCCCGCTTTTGAACAGTACCGCGGTTTGCGGCAAGCTGGCAGGCTTGAGCCAGACCGACCAGGTGCTGCCATTCGCCAACACTGGCACAGCTGGCAAAGACAATGCCAATGGGCTGTTATTCAGTACGGCGCTTTCTGCAATCAACCCGGCTTTTTGTACAGTCGCGTTGCCGCTGGCCGTGAGTTGGCTCGGGCCGCTATCCTTGAGCAATGCAGTTTCAGAAAAGGCAAAACGGGCTAACAATGCAGGATCATTTAGCGCCTGCGCATCACTGGCTGCAGTGGCAGACTCATTACCTGCTGCCACGCTGATAAACAATTCTTTATTGGCAGAAGAAACTTGTGGCAACACCACCCAAGCCACGGCCAATTCGTTCACGGCATCATATTTTTCGAGTAAAAATTTAAGTTCAGTTTTGTCATCTGCGGCAATAAAACGCAAATCGGCACCATCAACATTGGCGCTGGTGAAATCAAAATTGCCAGAATGCAGACGCACCAGCACCGGCGCCTGATTGACTGCCTCTTTGATATTGGCGGTGTCTATGCTGATTTTTTGCTGAGTAGCCCAGTCTTTGTTCCATGCGGCCACGCCAGAAACAGAGAATGTGAGCCCTAAAATTGCAACCAATAAACCAAGTGTGTTCTTCATAGTTTTGCTGACAAGTGAATTTGAGCAGCAAGTCTAAAGAGGGAATGTTGCAGTCACATTAAGACAGGACTAGTCGGACTAGTTTTTTCTGACATATAGCCAGAATGCAAAAAAGCCCGGCGAACCGGGCTTGTTTGGTGTCAGAACAGCGTTATGACTGACGGCGGGTAGCGATCCAGCCAATCACGCCCAAACCCAGCAACATCAGGCCAGACTGAGTGGGCTCTGGCACCGCGGCGGCGTAAGTCAGGCTGCCGGTACCGGACAAGCCCAATTTGGTGTCATAAGCAAAGAAAGCATCGGAGGCATCGGCACTGCCCGCGATAAAGCTAAAGCCTATCGCCGGGCTGTTGGAATCCACAGACCACTCAATGCCAGTAAATACGCCATCTTGAAACACAGCCGTCGCACTGGATAATGCAGGCGTGCCCAAGTCAAACAGGCTGCTGCCAAATTTGAAGTTCAAGCTGCTCAGGTTAATTAACTCAGTGCCGCTGGACAGCAGACCAGCGTCATCAAAGCTAAATAAGCCTTGGTAGCTGGTGCCATTGTAATAACCGGAATCCACCAGGCCATTAAACTGCAGGGATTGAATGGCCGCTTGCGCAGGCATCACCACTCCCAGCAAGGCCACCAAGGTGAGTTTTTTGATCATATTCATTGCAATATTCCTCTAGAAAACTTTGAAATCGTAAAAGTATGCATTAGTAAAACTGTGAAAACTTGAGCATTAAAGTGTGAAATCACGCGCAGGGATCACTTGTTTTGCCGTCAGGCCTTTGAGCGTCACCAACGGTTTTGCGGCCGCAGGGCCTGCAGCACCGTCACTGTCTACCCAAAGCTGCACACCGCCGGTCACATCCACCAGGCGCAGATAGCCACCAGTCAATGCAGTATTGGCAGACACGCCCAGTGAAGCCAGCAAAGCGGTCAACTGCACTTTGTCTGCATAAGGGGTAAAGTCAGTGATGGTGTCGCCAGCTTCACGTAGGCTGCTGTAAACAAACACGTCGTTGCCGGCGCCACCTGTCAGCGTATCCACGCCCAGGCCACCATTCATGATGTCGTCACCCGCAGTGCCTACCAGCACATCACGGCCAGCTGTACCCATGCGGGTCACACCAGCAGTCGAGCTGGCAATCGCCAGGTCAATCAAACGACCGCCTTTGTCGTACTGGTTTTCCAAGCCATACAGGTTGGTGGTAATTTCATCGCCATCGGCATTGTTCAAGCGACCCAGGCCACCTTCAGACTTAGGCGTTTGGATGTAATTGGCTAATGCCTCTTGATAGGTGATCGTGAATGGGCTGTTTTCAAACACCACACCATTGGCTGCAAACGGGTAACCATCGCCACCAGCGGCAGTAAAGTCTATGGTGGTGAAGGAGAAGGTGCGGCTATTGTTGACGACCACACCGTTATCAATCAGCACGGTGCCGTCATCCAGCACCACACGTTGAATGCGGCTCCCCGTGCCTTGCGTGGTTCTGGCCGGATTGCGGCTGTCGTAGATCACTTGCATGCCAGAAATCTGGGCATAGCGGCCATTGGCACGACCGGTCGGGCTGGTGTCGCCATAACCGTGTTCCAGCAAGTCTTTCAGCTGGGTCGCGTTCATAGAAGGCGCACGTTTAACCAGGTTGGTAAATGGCAGGATATTAAAGGTGTCACCGACAGAGACATTGCCAGCCGCCGCGATATTGGTACGTATACCGCCACCGTTCTGAATCGCCACATCAGTTTTACCGGCAAAACGCATCGCGTCAGCCACCAAATCGCCCAAGCCGGTTTCAGCATTACGCACACCCGCAACAAACGTACACGGCAACGCAGAACAGGACGTATGTGTGGGGCCGTTTAATTTCACCGCGGTGGTGCCGATGATTTGTGCATTGAGCGCATTGATATAGTTTTGCACAGGCGTCACCACCTTGCTTTGCAACGTCGCATCGCCAGTCACGCGGTCAGCATCCGCGGCAGCACCAGACACACGCATCATCTTGCTCGACTCCACCCCGGTAAACGTGCCTTTGGCATCATCAATGCTAAAGTTTAGCTGGCCCACATAGCGGTTACCAAAATGGCTGGTCATCACTGGTACATTTCGTCCATTGGCATCAACCGCATAGACCGGATCAGAGTTATAGGTTGCTGCCACACCGCCGTTGATCAGCAGGTCATCTGGATCCACCATGAGTTCATGGCCGCCACCAGACAATACCAGGTCTACCCCTGTCAATGCCGGGATCACGATATCGATCTCATTCGCTGCATTTTGCAGATGGCTCATCATGATGACGGTCGTCACCCCTTGCTCGTTACGCAGCCGATTGACTTCAGCCTGAATTAGGGGAATCAAGGCTTGCAGGTTTTGTGCCTCGGTGTGGTTGGCATCGTAGCCAATCACGCTGACTGCACCCGGTGAAGAAATGGTAGGCAACAGAGGAGTAGTCGCCCCGACCAGGCCAATTTTATGCCCGGCTGCGGTGGTGATCACTTTAGAAGGTGCCACTTGACCACTGGCTTTTAAAGCACTGAATTCAGCGGTGGCGTTAAAGTCCAGGTTGCTAGAAAGATAGGTGCTGCCTGTCACTTTAGCAAAACGCGCCGCCATTTGTGGGCCCAGATCAAACTCGTGGTTGCCAAACACCATGGCATCAAAGCCAATCTGGCGCAAGGCAATCGCGTCATAAAAATCCTGGCCGCCATCACTGTAGCTGGTAGACAGGTTGTTCAGGCTGGCCGTGAAACGTGGACCAGGCAAAAAGGCATCGCCCGCATTGAGCTTAAGCACGGTGCGGCCTTGCGCAATCGCTGCCGTTTCGGCATTTTTGATCACGGTCGCCAGGCGGTCCACACCACCATAAAATGAAATTGCCTGGGCACTGGTGTCGCGCAGGTTGCCCTGGGCAGACAGCAACCAGCTCTCCTGATCCCCTACATGCAACAGGGTCACGCCCTCAGCCCACACGCTGCTGGCGCTCATGGCCAAAGCCACACACGCCGCTAATTGTTTCAGTTTAAACATGCTTTTCTCCAAAAAGTGCCATGCGTTTGCATGACACTTTTGATAAATAGTTGATAGACGTTTGAGCGATTAACGGGCTTGACGGCGGCGGACCAGTGCCAACACACCTAAACCGGCCAGCAACATACCTACGCTGTCAGCTTCGGGTACAGGGGTGACGGCTGCCACGGTAAAGGCCGTTGTATCAGGGACCACTGCTGCAGACGCACTATTGTTTACGCTGTCTACGTTCCAGTTGTTGACGTTAGCCACTTGCGCCTTGTAATCCGCAAAATTGCTCAGGCCGCTACGTACACCGTTGTATTCAGCGTAGTCTGGCTCGCTAGAAGCCCCTGCTTTGGCCGTCAATTCAATGGCGTTCACGCCTGCAGTCAAACCAGTGTTGTTCAACGGGCCATTAGCATCAAACGTCCCGTTAGTAATTGCGCTCAAGAATGTGGTTGGTGCAGTCGCAGCAGTCCCCAGATAGGCGTAGACAGTTTCGCCAGAATTGGAGATGCCCCAATTGCTGTTACCGCTGACAGTCACGCGGGACAACACGCCGGTAGACGCTGACAGGCTGGTTTTATCGTAGGCGGAGAAACGCACCACTGTGCCTGCAGCAACGACGTCGCTGGACACCCACTGGTTGTAGCTTTCGCCACTGTTGAAAGCACTGCCGGTCCATTCGTTATCACTGAAGTAAATAGTGGTGTTGGCTGCCAGATCGACAAAGGTCACAAATGACAAACCATCTTCATCGGCATTAAACGCAGTGAACATGATGTCACCGGCATTCAGTGCCGCATTGGCTTGGCTAGACAGCAATAAAGCTGCCATTAAACTGATTTTTTTCATCTTAAATATCCTCTCACTCGGTTTGTTAAAAACAACTTATTGATTTGTTATGGTTGATTACCAGCGCACATCGCGTTGTGCATCCAGTTGATTCATGGCTAATCCTTTCAGTGTGACCAGTGGTCTGGCGGTGGCCGTCCCTCCTGTGCCATCGGCATCGATTTGCAATTGCACGCCGCCTGATACGCTCACCCAGCGGGCGAAGCCATCGGCAAACGGCTGGCTGCCGCTATAACCCAGGCTTTGCAGCAATTCGCTGATCTGCAACTGGTCTTCACCTGGCGTAAAGTCGGTAATGGTGTCAGTAGCATCACGCATGCTCTGGTAAACAAAGGTATCGCGCCCGGCAAGACCAGTGAGGGTGTCTGCACCCAAGCCGCCGGTGAGCACGTCATCGCCTGCGGTGCCGGTCAGCGTATCGCGCTGATTCGTGCCATTGACTGTTTTCACCAATTGCACGCCGACAATCACCGGGTCATGGTCTGATGAGCGGTATGGACTATCGCTATACAGGTCTTGTGGTTTGAATTCGGTGTTGTAATCAATCACCATGGGCTCGTCGGCATTGATGTGCCAGTGGGTGGTACCAGTCACTTGTGCCGCCATGCTGTTGCTGGCCAAGGCGTGGTCGATATAGCCAGACTCGCCATCAAACACGTAGGAGTAATCACTGTCGCCACTAAAGCGGGCAATCTGGTCCTGCAAGCCGCCTGAGGTCAGGGTGAGGATAGGATCTTCTTTGCCATAGCTATTCAGGTCGCCAATCACTACCACATCCTGATCACCTGCTTGCGCTTGTACGGTATTGATAAATTGCAACAGACGATCGGCCTGGGCCACACGGCGCGTGTTGTAACAACCCTGGCCATCGCCCTGATCGGCGTTGCTACCGGAGGCATCCGAACAGCTCTTGGATTTAAAGTGGTTGACCAACACTGTGAATTTTTCGCCATTGGCCGCCTTGAAGGTTTGTGCCAAGGTTGGACGGTTGTTGATGCTGTCGTTATCAGACAAGGCCGCCGCAGCCGGGGTCAGCTTGGCAGGCTTGTAGATCATCGCCACTTTGATCGCGTCAGTCCCTGTGCCAGTGACTGGATCAGCAATCGCCGCATAAGTATTGGCGCCAACCGCGGCATTCAAGCCATCGACCAGATTTTGGACAGCGGTGCTGCCGTTATTCTGGATTTCCATCAGGCCCACCACGTCCGCATTCATTGCACTTAATGCGCGGATGATTTTGTTACGCTGGCGGTTAAACTCGGCCAGGTTGTTGGCACCGCGGCAGTTAGAGGCAGAAACACTGCCGCCCAGGCTGCAGCCCTGGCCAGTTTGGCCGCTCGCTGTGGCGCCATTGGCAAAGGTGGTGAAGTAATTCAGCACGTTAAAGCTGGCAATCTTGAGATTGCCCGGCACGCTGGCAGGCGTTGCCGTACGTGGGTTTTCACGCTGGAACTGCACAGGCTCGGTAGGATTCAACTTGTAATCGCGTGGACCGGTGCTGGAGGCCGTGATCAGGCCATAATCAATCACCCCTGTCAGGTTTTGTACTATATCGCCGGCGCGCAGCGTATTGTCTTCACCGATAAACGGAATCGGGTTAGGATTTTGCGCACTGCTGCCGTCATCCAGCACCAAACGGCGGCGGGCATTCTCATCAGCTAACTGGGCTGCTGCCGCAGAGTTGGCTGGGAAAAGATTGCTAGGCTTGAGCATGCGGCCATCCGCAGACAGCGTGACTTGACCATAACGGCCCAAAAAGTAATTCTGTGAGGCGGTCATTGGGGTGGTGATACGCACCAGCATGCCCTCGTAGGCTTCCAGATCGCCCTCGGTCACTTCAGGCAGGCTGATGTCGGTCGGCAAGATGACATTGTTGCTGCTTAATACTTGCAAACCACTCACATTCACCAGCTCAGTGATGGTATTGAACTCGGTCACATTGGCGGTCAGGCGGATTTTTTGGCCTTTGCTGACGGTGGGTGTCACGCCTGAACCCAGATATACAAAGACACCATCTGACGTTTGTGGATTACCATCGCCAGTCGCATCTTGCAGGTAAAACCCATTCAAGCCTGGGAACACAGCTGTGACCACACCTTCAGTGGTGACGGTTTGCCCATTTAGTGGACTGACGGAGGCGGTGCCCAATGCGCTGCCCTGAATCTGGTAAATACGCGTGATATTGCTGTTTTTGATCGTGATATTGACGGTACAAGTCGCGGTCTGCGCTTCGTTATTGGCAAACTGGATATCGGCCGTATATTGTCCGGCAGGCAGGCTACCATCCAACTGTAAAGAAGCGCTGGCAGACTGGCCATCATTGCTGGCTGCGGCAAAATTAACCAGGCTGACACCATTGGGCGCATTAGAAGCCAGGGTCGCGGCATTCACTACACTGTCAGCATCCGACGCCTGCACCTGACCTGCACCAGCCTCGCCCACTTGCAGCGTAATCGCCGGGCAGGAAGTCACAATCGGTTGATTACCTGTGCTGCCGCCACCACTATTGCCGCCACCGCACACATTCACGGCCGTGCTGCTATTGCGTGGCGCAGGCGTACCAGCGACAAAATCGCTGCTGTTCTGGTTGGTATCCTGACAACCGTCGCCTTTGCGCAACAAGGCCTTGCTGCTGCTAATCGCCGGCGCTGCTGAACCCTCAGCAAAATTGGCCGTGCCATAGCCCACCAGATCGGCAATCTGCGCCAGCTGGCTGCTGCTACATGGGTTAGAGCTACCATTACAAGTCAGGCCAGTACTGCTCTTAACCAGCACCACCTTGCCATTGGTGCCACTCATATCAGTGCCATTATTGCTGGCATCAGGCGTTGGCAAGGCTGAACCGTTAGCTGCGCTACGCAAACCCACTAGGTAATATTGACCAGCTTGCAACAAGCCAGAAAGAGCAGTCACCCCATTGGCAGAAAAATTCCCCGTCCCTGTCGCGCTGGCATACTGCACAGACCAGCCACTGATATCAACCGCAGCGCTACCGTTGTTGAATAACTCAACGTAGTCCTGGTTATAAACACTGCCTTGACCACCATAAATCTGGCTAATCACCACCTCGGCATGTAAAGGAAGACTTAAAGAAGACCAGCCCAGACAAGCCAGCAACCAATGCATTTTTTTTAGTTTCATTCAGAACTCCGTCGTTATCCGCTCACGTAAAATCCTGAATACTTTAGCAACTTAGATTGCTGCCAATATTAATTTTCGCGCCATAACACTAGGTAGCTCGGACTATGAGAACTGCTAAAAATAGGGCTCGATTTGTACTTTTTTAGTCTTGCTTGACTATGGGGCTGCTAGTCCGGTGGTGGTCAAAATAGACCATAGAAAAGACGATGTTTCATGACTGAACCGAGGTGGGAAGCACAAATAAAAACGCCCACCAAAAGGCGGGCATAAAAGTGTGAAACGTCACCGGCTAATCTTCGAGGCGGATGGTTTTAACCGTGACAATTGGTGGCAAGTCACGTGGAACAGTATTCTGGCTACTCATCTGACTAGCCAGGTTTTCTGTCAGCGCATTGCTGGCACCTGCTGATGTGTTGGTTGAGTTCGCCAATGACCCGGCCAAGCTACCTGTATCTGCTGCAGGAACACCAGCCGAACTACCGGACACTGAAATATTGGAGGCATTCAAAATGACGGGGGCCCCAATCAACAAGTTACCCGCCTCAATCCCCGCCTCACCTGCATCAAGTAATCCGCGCGGCGCGAATAATGCGACTGAGCCTTTATCAGGTGCAACAATGCTGCCGCTTGGGCCATCAGGATCATAACTCTGGGCACGAATACCCGAACCTGAAGCGACCCCTTTCACCTCAACAGTAATATCGCCATATGCATTGGGGGTAACCACTCGCTCAGGCACTGATATCGCGGTTTTTGAACCCCGACCAGCATCAATATCGCCATGATTAGACCAGATCAAAATGTCACTACCGTACTGTGTAATCACTTTAGACTGGTTCACCATAAAACTGCCATCAGAATAAGAATTAATGCTACCGCCTTTTTCAGTCACAATACCGATGCGATCACCCACAGAACTATTACCCGCGATACCCGCATTCACCAAACCGCCAGGCGCAAACAAGCTGATATTGCCATTTCTTGAGGTTTTGATCTGACTTTGATACATCAAGATGTCACCGCTGTAGTCTTTGGCCGGGAACAGTGAGGCAATCACATTATCACTTCTTACCGTGCTCTTATTCTTCACGTACTCTTTACCAGCAGCCAACAACTCTACCTGGAACTCACGCAAGGCAAACACCTTTTGCTGGGTTTTATCCAGACTTAAAAAGCCTGCCATTGCTTCTTGCTGCGTATAGGGTTGACCCGTCACCGGATTTTTACTACCAGTGATTTCGTTCATATACGCCTGCACCCGCGTTGCCGTGCCCTGACGATATTCCGCCAATGCCTCTGCATTGCCTTGTAGAGAGGCAGGGCCGGCGCCAGTTGGATTAATATAAGTCCCTACAAAACTATCTATATCTGCGCCAGATTGACCCATGCCAGCCAGCAAGGTGACATTCGCACTTTTATCGGAAAGATTGGGATTCACAGTATTTGCGAGCGAGAGAATGCCGCTGGTATTGCCCAGATCAATATTGCGACCAGCTTCAATCAGTACCTCACCAGGTCCATTAATATCGACACGCGAACCTAGTTCGCCGTTATCCATCACAAAGTCTTTACCCGCATGGATTTCAGACACATCACCAACATTATTGTGCTGAATAGAGGCATGTAAGGTCACGTTATTACCCGCGCTGATGTAAACCGGTTTTGATGATTTGATACCGTAAACATTGTCGACATCACTTGAAGGCGAACCGGTCAGTCTCACATCACCATCACGGGCGATGATTGTAGCTTGCGTTGAATCATTTTGATGCACAGGCACTGCAGAAACACCGGTTTTGATACTGGCCAGAATGCTGGTAATGGTACCATTGCTCGGGCTACCTATGGTCGGGTTAAACACATTCAACACTGTGCTTAAATCGGCATCCGAAATAAGAATGTTCGCTGTAGACTTTGTCCCTGCAATTAATCCAGCTCCAGCAAGGACGTTACCCGCGGCCATCAAATTCAAATTACCGAGCTTACTAGGTGCAAGAATCATTCTATAGGCTGTGATATCGCCATTGAAAGCTGTTGCATTTACTGTACCAGGATGAATAGCTGACATTTCAAGACCGGTTACAGTACCATACGCTTGCGAACTAAACCCTGTACTCGAAATAGATGTCCTGTTACTTTGGCCAACCTCGACATTGCCAGACAAAGAAGTCACGTTTAAAGCAGAGTCTTCAGCATAAGTATTGAAGAAAGTACTATTTGTAATTTGACTCGCCGCTGTTAAAACGCCTTGCATCCAAAGCGTTGGGTTAAAAGCCGTTTGTACTTTGATATTGTTTTTGGCTGTAACTGTTGCACTGGCATCCTGCAGAGCAATCACAACGCCATTGGCACCGGGTACCTGGGCTGCATCTGCTGGTCCTGGAATGCTATCCCCCGCTTGTAAATCAAGCTGCCCACGACCGGCATAGTAGACACCATTCACAAGATTGCCCCCAGCTGACACTGACACATCACCGCCACCGTTTACCAAGCTTGTACGGACTTCATTGCCTTGCGCATCAAGCGTTTTGACAAATTGAGCATTGGTTGCTGAGGAGGCGGAAACGTTAGTGATATTACCTCCAGCCTGAATGCTGACATTGCCGCCACCCAGTGCAGCAATCCCCTGCTGGAACAAGTCTGGACGAACCCACCAGCTGGTATCTGCACCATTACCCCCCTGACGTAACAACCACTGGTTGACGCTTTGTGTCGTGGCTACACCAGTAATGTTTCCGGCAACCTGAATGGCAATATCCCCGCCATTATTGACATAGCTTGCTGCCGTTGGCACATTGGTTCCAGTAGAAGCTGGCGTAAAACCATTAAGATTAGGCACCTGTTTGCCAGCGGTGTAAATCACGGAGCCTGTATTTCCAAGTGACATATTGCCACCCGCAGCAATGGTGATATTGCCCTCACCCGTACGGATGAGTTTGTTATTTTCGAGCTTGATATCACCTGTCCCTGCCTGAGTCTCGGTGATATTTGCAGCGCTATAGTCGGCCCCGGCAATCAAATTAAAATTAAATGTGCTGGTATTTGACTGCAATAACCCCGCAGTCGTAGCGGTACTGAAGCCATCACTTAAAGATCCGGTCAAATTAAGATTACCATTTGAGCGCAAGGTCAATGACCCGCCACGCCCTGCCAACAAACTGCCAAACGAACGCAAGTTTATATCAGCAGGCCCAACCGTCATTGCGGTTGGAGAGCTACCCGCCGTACTGCGAACCTCTATGTGCGGCAATACTTTTGCAGCCACACCATCCTGAGTCACGCTATAAGCACTCGCCCCGTTATTGGCATTGTAAAAACTGTTCGTGTCCGTAATCATGCCAGCCATGGCTGCAGCAGTGAATGTATTCGAGGTGTAGGTACGGCTACCTTCAACCACCACCTCGTTAGCGCCTTTGATCGCCGAAGTAGTATTGAATGCAACATTCACAGTATTGGCCGTGCCATTGTTGCCACGACGGCCACGCAAGGTCACTGAACCACCTGCGCCATCCACTCCGACATTGTTATTTGCGGCTTTGTCGTAGCCACTCACATCAATGAGTGCACCAGAATCTGCAGAAACGGCATTTTGAGTAGCCAGACTGTCAGAGGACAATAACACGGTCCCACCTGAACCCGTTTGCAAATCTCCCGTTGACTGGTTCGCTTGTGTACCACGCGCGGTGATTTGGGCGTTATTCGTCAACGTCACTACTCCATTGGCATAAATCGCTACATCGCCACCTTTATCACCATCTGCATTGATATGACCCGCCACGGTAGCATTGCCATTATCAACACCGAGTGTAAATGTATGTGTCGTCACCGTATCGCTATTCGCGATAATGACATCGCCATTACGTACCCGGATATCCCGGCTTTCGTTAAACTTGCCGGTTTCTAACGCCATGTTCATATCGCTGAAATTATCCAGATTGGAGACATCGAGCTGGAGAGAGGCTGTTTTCTGTCCCTTGGCGGCTTGGCCTTGCAAGGTATTATCAGCCGTGATAAAGCGGCCATTTTTTGCATCTACCTGTAATTTACCGGCATTTCCTTTGGTAGCGCCCCCAGAAACGTCAAGTAAGCTATTACTATCCAGCTGCACATTACCTTGCTGGGCAGTCAGGTGAATATTGCCTGCATCAGTGGTTGCTGAATGTGTTTCATCAAACGCTACGGTTGCAGCGGACACGTCAATGCCGCCACCTGAGACGACTCTCACATCGCCAACTCGCGCAACTGCATTCACATCCCCCGCCTTCATGACCACTTTGCCGCCCAATTGCATATCATTGGCAGCCAAATTAAGCGTTGCGCCTGTACCAGAAGTGTCTGTGGCGGATTGGCCATTTGCCAGTGTCTGCAAGCTGCCAGTATTGGCAAATGTATAGTTACTGCCGGAATCTGCAGTGATCACCGCACTATTCACAGTCGTCTGACCAGCGTTTACATTGAGCGTACCCGCCCCTGAAAAGCGCACGTCTTTGTTTGCATTGAGGGCGACAGTATCAAAGCCATCAATATTGCTTGAAACCTTGCCGGTATCTGCAAATGAAATCTGATTGGCATTAACAGTCAACTGACCCGTTGAAGCGCCAGGCGCTGTAAACACGCTGTTATTGGTATTTTTGAGGTTAAAGCTGTTCGCAAAAATACTCACATCGCCTGCATCATGATGTGCAATGCCTGCAGTATTAAAGGTAATGTTCAGGTTGCTGTTGCCAAAGTTCACCGCGCCAAAAATATCAATGTTTTTATAGCTGTTGAAGGTGATCGCAGACAGGCGGCCAAAATCATCCAAAGTAGCCGAGCTGATACGCGTAGTGCCTGCGACAGCCTTGTCACCAATTGAATATTGATTTGAGCCCAGCGTGACGGTACCCCCCTCTTCCACCTCAGTCGTGCCGGATAAATCAGCACTGCTGGTCGCATCCAGCACCAATGAACGTGCCGAATGTACACTGGCACCTTCTGCTACTGTTAAATTGCCGGCGGTTGGCGTAGCCGATACATCGGTTCTAGAAAAATCAAAATCATTTTTGGCAGATACAGCCAGAACTGAACCATCTCCACTTGTGACCAGTGTCGTTTTACCTGTTGTATCAGCTCTTACACCTGTGCGGATGACTGCCCCTTGATTCACGGTAATCGTA
Source organism: Methylophilus sp. 3sh_L (assembly GCF_046766015.1). Classification (NCBI taxonomy): domain Bacteria; kingdom Pseudomonadati; phylum Pseudomonadota; class Betaproteobacteria; order Nitrosomonadales; family Methylophilaceae; genus Methylophilus; species Methylophilus sp. 3sh_L. The sequence goes on along the minus strand of NZ_JBKOUF010000002.1, from coordinate 24,835 downwards.
TCTTTAGACGCTACGATTAATTCATCTGATTGCACCGCATGATTACTATCGTTAGTGAAACTGACATTAGAGGCTGTGGTGGTGATGGTCTGTTTATTACCAGTCACTGAGCGGCTACCGCCAAGCAGAATAGAATCCGCGCTAATATTGTTGAGCTGATTTGCGGCAATCTGCAACACCCCTGTCAGTTGTGGATCGACACTTGAAACAACACGAATATCATTCGAAGAAATATCGACCAGTGCCCCTTTACCGCCTGCAGCGGCATTGGTATTGATCGCCCCATCAATATTCAGGCTATTGCCAGCTGCCAGCACAAGTTGACCAGCATCTTTTGTCAGCCTCGGAATATCCTTGCCATCCCTCAATGCGTTTTTGGTCAATAAAGTATTGCCGGAGGTCAGCAGATAGTCTGCAACCCCTTTATAGTTTTTGCTGCCATAATCCTTGTAAAAAGTATCGCCATTAATGATATTAAAGCTGGTGTATTGACCTCGGCTGGTGCCATCCAACTTGGTCAAATAGCCTGAAGACAATCCATTACCGTCTGACTGTGTTAACTGCGTGTTGAGTTGCAGATTGGTGCCGTTGGCGCTAATCAAGAAAGCACCAGGTAAAAGTGCATAATGTGCAGGCAGTAGTGTGTATTTTCCTGCCGCCAGACCATTGCCGCCGGACAGATAGATCGCCTGCCCAATGCCGACATCAGAACCGGCGCTCATTAAATAATCATAGGGGGCATATTGATTCCCCAATGATGGCAATACAGCGTAATAGCCTGATTGGGATAAGGTATCCAATGAGCCGCCAATGCCTTGAATCCATTCATACGCCAGCGTATCGCCATTCCCAGAGATATCAATCCGAGAACCCGCTTGCAAATTCATGTTATTGGCATTGAGCGTGACTTTCTTCTTGTCAATAGCTGTCATGAATGTGTCGGTTGCACGAGGCCTATCAGCAAGTTCAGTTCCGCCAAGCGCTGTGACGGCATAAGGAATCAAACTCCCCTCTGCAGAGACTGAGGTCAAGCTGCCAGAGGCCAATGTGAGATTTTGAGCAGCATTGAGGGTGATTTGGCCTAATGGCGCACGCAATACCCCTGCTTGGGTAATGTTGTCAGCATTTAAGGTTAGGGTCCCAACCGCAGATAAAGGCATAGCGCTTGACGTGTTTGACTGGTTAGTGACCTCAATGGTGCTACCTGCGCCTGTTGCTGTTACGACAAAGTCTGTCGCCGTTGAAGGATAAACTTGTCCGGCATCTAATTGAATCAAACCAGGGGCAGAAAGTGACGCAGAACCCCCTAACCTAGAATCAATCGCGCGGGCCCGAATATCAGTTTTACTTTGTAGGCGACTAGAAGCCACTTGATTGATGGCAATATTGCCCTGAATATCGATGAAGTTTGCCTGCGCCTTAAACGTATCACTACCCGCTGTCAGTTGAGTGCTTGGCATAGACACACTGCTATTGGCTAATATCAATGTAGAGGCCGTCAAGTTTGCCGAACCTGAGTATGAGCTGGCATCTAAGGTTAACAGCGATGGCACACTCAATGTGGTATTGTCGAAGTGGATTTCGTCTCCGGCTGTGGTACTGACGTTAGCCACTTTCAAAGCCACATTATCAAACCCACCCTGGCGAATTTGTTCAGCTGAAATTTGGCCAACCCCTTTTGCGGTAGTCAAAGGCAGAGCGGAATTTGAAGTGTCGATAAGGTTGCTATTATTTCCACCAGCGGTGTTATTCGCAGCCATGATTACTTTGCTATTGGTCACATTTAATACACGTTGACCATTTGCAAAATACAATGGCGGGGCACCCCCCTCTGTACCGAGACCGGACGCACCACCAAGGGTGATATTCAGCGTTCCCGCCTCTCCCACTCCTGAAGCAGCACCGACTAAGGTACCATCCAGTGCTATACCGTCACGGCCAGTGAGCGAAATCGTCCCCGCACTCCCCGCAACAGACTGCCTTGAGTATCCCCCAACCACTCTCAAGTCAACGTTACCGCTGGTTCCAGAAACATCAATCCGAGAACCTTCCTTAGCTATCAGTACACCATTACCAGCAGTTAAAGAGATATTCCCCGCCTTGGTAACAAACGCTGAACGCAAATTACCGTCACTGGCTGGAGGCCTCACATATTGTGCTTTAGCAACCAGAGAAGCCGTCTCGCCCAAATACAAACTCAGTGTAGGGTCAAAACTGTAATTGGGCCTTGTGAAATCACCTTCATTTGGAATATTACTAATGGAAAGATTAATATCCGCCCCTGGCGCAGCAATGTCACCCAGAATCGTCATCTGACCGTTGGAAGTCAGCGTCACATTGCCGCGTGGGCCAGTCTTGCTGGTGGGTGCATCGGTCACGATGCTTGAATTGGACTGCATGATCAGATCATCACCAGCCTTCACCTCAAGACTCGTTGGTGAGCGCAAGCGCCCAGCCATGGATGTTGTATTCACCAAGCCACTCAACTCACTACCACTTTGTGCAACTTTGGCAGCGGCGGTCAAGGTCCTTGCATGTTGCTCAGGGGCAATAGTGACTGCACTATTCGCTTGATCACCAATTAAAACATCCCCGTTCCACCGCTGGGCATTACTCACGCTGAATTGAGAAAAGCCCCCTTGTTTAAAGAAGTTTTCAGAAAGCCAGAGTGTGTCATTTTTCTGTGGGTTGGCTCCTCCCAGCTGGATATTCTCTACCAGCCCGGTTGATTGCTGCCCCTGTAAATTGACAGTTAAATGCCCGCCCAACGTCTGCTGTCCATTGATAAACATGCCGTAACTACTGAAAGTTTTATCAGTGATCTGGTTGTCAGCGAGCGTGACGGTAATATCACCGCCGTTCCCAGCGGCCGCCTTACCAAGACTGTTTAACCAGGCACCTGCTGAAGCATCCAGCGTGGCACCTTGGCCCATCCGCAGGCCACTGTATAGCGTAGTCACTTTATCGGCATCAATGATAATGTCATCTGTGAGGATTTCAGCAGTGTCCTTATTAAGGCGTATGCTACCAAGATTTATTTTGCCGCCATTGAGCGCAACCTTACCCTGCATTGCACCACTGATCCCTGGCAAATCATTGGTATACAGGCCAGCAACATTGATATTCACATTGTTAGCCAATTCCACATCGGCAGTTTGACTAGCTGACAGGGTCACTGTACCAGAAGGTAAACGAATATCGTTGTTGACATTGATTCCGCCAGAGCCTTGCACATACAAGCTACCATTCGCCTGCATATTGATGTCGGTATCGATATTGACCTTGCCAGTGGCTTTGATAACTACACGATTGACACCATTCGCTAACATTTCTGAGCTGAGCTCTGAAGTTTGCGTTTGCTCTGTACTCAGCTGGCTGTCTTCGTTAAAGTCATCAGCAAGCTTTTTGGTTGAAGAAACAATATTCAAGCTACCTGAGTTGTTATAAACCAGTTTAAACTGGCCGCCCTGTGGGCTCGCATGATCAACCGTCTCACCGCGTTGATATAACCCTGCAACCGTGCTAGCCTGCACTGCTCCTTGCAAAGCCATATTGGTGGCGGTCAGACTCAAACTACCGGCATTGCCTCCCTCTTGGTAACTGGGCTGCCAATAGCCGCCAGCAGATATATCTGTCGCAATACCTGCTGAAGACCGCCCATTCAAGCCATTGGCGGTCAACGCCCATGTTCTGGTTTGCCCTGAGCGCAAGCTAGAGAGGGAGTAATAATCTTGAATACTTTGATAATTCACATTTGGCAAAGCGTCTGACGCCAATACCCACTTGCCATTAATCAGCAAACTGCTCTCACGGATAGTCCCTTCATCATAAGTGATGCTGCCCGCCGAAAGATCAATTTTAGAGTCGGCTTTGCTAACAAAATTAACCGCTGAAAAATTGACCTGGCCACCGTCTGTAGAACGTTCTGCAATGGTTCTGGTAATACCCGCCTTCGCCTCATCAAGCACACTCTGACTTAATAGCTTGGTGCCTTTGCGTGCATCAAGAAATAACATCTTACTAAACAAGTTACCGCCTCTTAGCACAGGCGAATCCCGTAACTGATCAGAGTAAAGTTGTATTGCCAACTGATTACGGCTCATAGGGGCGGTGGCATTGACCCCTGAAACATCAATCACAGCGTTATCGCCAAGATAAATACTGCTATTGTTATTTTGCACATCTGTTCCAGTTACAAACACATGTCCACTCTTAGCCGCGACAAGCCCATCAATATTGATATCTTTACCCTGTATATTGATCACAGAGCCATCAATTAAAGTGGTCGTTGTTTGCGTACCATTCAGCCTATATAGAGATTGTGGCAGGGGCTGCTTATCAGTAATTTCTTCTTTATCATCAACGTCAATAGTCACCGATGTTTGACTATTTTTGCCTAACGTCACTTTGCCATATACTGGATTGATATTAACAGAATCACTCTTGCTGCCAATTTGCTCAGCTTTTAGAAAAATGGAGCCATTAGCACGTACAGAAGTCGAAGCCGAAATGGTACCTTGCTGGTTGACAGCCAACCCAATCAAGCTCGCATTACCATGATCAGCAACAATCTGGCCCAGGTTAGTCGCAGTACCCCCTGAGCTCACTTCGACCAGCAATCCGGCAAATTTGTCTAGTGTGCTGAGATAAATGGTTTTGCCTGCAGCGAGAATGGTTTGACCCTCAGGCGTTTTAATAATACCGCTATTGGTGACATCCGGGGCGAGCAGCATGACACGACCACCGGATTTCGCGGTAATCTTTGCCTCGTCTTTGACCACATTGCCATCTTTGTCGTACTCTTTACCTGCGACTTCAATCACACCAACTGCGTCAGCAAAAGAAAACACTGGCTCATTTTTATTAGACAAAATACCATTTTTATAAATGGTCTCAATATTATTGCCATCCAGTGTTGTTGCCGTTAATGAGCCGACATTCACCTGCGAGCCTGCCCCAAAATAGATGCCGTTTTGGTTAACAATATAAACATGGCCATTGGAATTCAGTATGCCGTTAATATAGCTGGCAGAATTACCTGTGATGCGGTTAAGCACACTGGATTGTGCATCAGGCATATTGAAATTGACAGTCGCGTTTGAGCCGATATTAAAACTATTCCAGCGAATAATCGCATTACGGATCGCTGTATTAATGTTCATGATGTTATTGGCAGGGGTGTTAATTTGGACCCCACTCGGCAGTGTGTAGTTTGCGTCTTTTACTGGCAATGCGTTGACATCAATCGCCAACACCGGAGCAGATAAAATACTCAAGCAACCGGCCAACAACAATGCCACGGTGCCACTTGAAACTTTCCAAAAAGTTAGTGGAATACCAGTCTCACTGTCGCAAGCATTGCCTTCGGAACAGACTGAAGTCACTGATTTTTGATGTGTACGCGCGATCTCGGCGATTGGCACCAGCATGCCAAGGCGTTTACTAAATACCAATTTAAATCGTAACTTGTTCATACGCTCACCTCAGAAACTTCAATTAACTACTCTGCTACTACCAATCAAAACCGACTTTAAAATGCAATCGTGTGTCGCCACTCTCAGCCATGCCAGCAGGCTTGGTTGGTGCAGTACGTCCGTTATCCAATATCCAGCTGGACTGCAAAACACGGGCAAAATCCAGACGCATGAATATGCCTTGAGCCGCCTTCATATCCAGCCCAAAACCATAAGAAGACAAAATGTAGCGCTCGATTTGGGAGAACCTGTCATCTGGCTGGACATCAGGATTGCGTGTTCTGGCCAGACCGTAATCATAAAAAGCCAGCAAACGCATTTCTTTAACCCAGGAACCGGCATATTTTTGCAAAGGGGGCGACCTCAGCTCAGTCGTGAAATTGGCACCGACATCGCCCAGAGCACTGGACTCTTGAAATCCGCGTACCGTATCCAGACCACCGATGAAATATTGCTCATTTGAAATCAACGCATCGCCTGTTACCTGTCCGCCTAAAGAGCCATACCACTGCCACTGCTGCGGCAAAGTTTGCGTGTGCTCAAACTGGCCTCGCAAGTAAGAATAATTTGGGCGCGCGAAGGATCGTCTGGCGAAAAACTCTCTATCATCACTCACCAATCCTTTAGTCGCGAAGATAAAGTTCAGATCAAGCTTGGTAGTACTCTCTGGCGTAATCAGGCTACCTGTGTAACCAATCAAGAATGGTAAATAAGTGATAGGGTTGCTATCTAAGTCTGCGCCTAATCGACGGGTATTTTGTTTAAAGTCCTTGTAGTCCACACCAAGGGTCAAATTATGGTTGTATGACTTAACGGGACTCGTCATAGGATGGATGTAGCGCAAACCATAAATGTTACCGTTACCAATCACATTCAGGTCGCCCACGGCACTGATATCACTTTCTGACATCACGGCGTATGCTGCCCAATAGTCTCCAGCGTAAGGGATCACATAAGTGCCTGAAAACACTTTGACTTCATTGGTATCTTCTGGCGTCACCTGAAAGCCAAAGCTCACACTATGATCGCTTTGCCATAGGTTGTCGTATCTGAGATTGCCCGCTAAGCGGGTTTTGGTGGTGTTAGGCGTGTAGCGGTTGTTGTATTCAAGGCTGGCGTGCAGTGGAAATTTATCATCCACTTTTAAATCGACTTCAACCATGCCAGGGGACTTGCCCGGACGCAGCACCGGTGCGACCACGCGATCAGGATTAATATTGACCGAAGCAATTTGCTTTTGCACCGTGGGGAAGTGCGGCACAGTCCCTTCTTTAAACTCGGTCACACGCTGCTTGATTTTACCCAGTGAGTAATACTTGGAACCAACCACACTCAAGCGCTCCACCTTGCCCTCAAGTACATCAAGCTTGACGACGCCAGCATTGACCTCTTGCTCGGGGATGGTCACAAATACCGTCAAGTAGCCCGCCTCATGAAAGCTCTGCTCAAGCGCACTACGCGCCTTCTCGACATCCTCAATCGAACGATGCTCACCCAGATAGGGGTAAACCGCTTTTTCTACCTCAGTGACACTGAGTACGGTATTGCCATTGACGACATATTCGAAAATATCAAACTGATCCTTGGCTGCCGTCTCTTCTACTTTTGTTTTATCACTGACCTCTGCCCCCCAGGCATTGACGGGCTGTGGCGCAGATGACTCGGCCTCCTCTGCACAGACTGCAAAAGACCACAAGACACACACACAACTCATCACACGAAGCAACAATTGCAACACCTTTCTACTTTTAATCGCCAGAGGCACTTATTGAGGCTTGCCATTTTGAAAGCACTGCGTGTCACAAAGATGAAATACGGACTAGTCCATGACCTATTTTCATTAGTCCTTATGGGTCATTGCAGCGAGACTTTCAAGGCACAAATTGTGTTGCTGTTTGTGTGTTAAAAAAAAAGCACACCCGGTTAGGGTGTGCTTTTAATCAGAACTTGCAGCTTTTGGCTGCTATATACTGAAATTAGAACAATTGTTGTGCTTGGCAGTTGTTACCGTTGCGTGAACCTTTAGCAACAATTTGACCCACTGTGCAAGAAGAACCTGCGAATGGGTTAACTGTCAGGCCACGTGGAACATCAGCACAATCCAAACCTGTAAATGCACCAATAATCTCGTTGATTACAGTCTCGCCAAATGAACCGGCAGCTGAGTTAGCCACAAAAGATTTCATCTCCATGTGGAAGTCATACAAACCTTGAGCCGCTGTGTAACGCGCATTTGGATCAACAGTTTGACCAGAACCAGCGATAGGCGCTTCTGGGTGTACGTTATCTAACTTGATATAACGGTAACCGTTAGAAGACGTATCTGTACGCCAGTTGTTTTCCAGAGACAATACACCGATAGCAAAACCGGAGGTAGACAACGCTGTTTTAGCGTTACCAGTACCTGAACCCTCAGTGATGATCAATGTAGCTGTAGAGTCATCTTTACCTACTGGAGCCAAAGCACCCAGAATGGATGGGTCACCATTACATGGGTTACGCAAGAAAGTAGCATTTGAAGAGGCTTGCGTACCAGAGGTTGCAACACGACGTGCGAGATTCAAGGCTGCTGTTGAACCAGGAACCAAAATGCTGGCGTCAGCTGCGGTACCACTGACGATAGATGCATATTGTGCGTGGGAAATGCTTGGGGCATTCGCTGGCAGATAGTCAGGATCAGCTGTGTTTGCCGCACCAACGCTTGCGTAAATCCCTTGTGCAACTTGCATTGCGCGATACAGGGAAGTAGAGGTAGCAACACCGAATACTTGACCAACGTTCGCATTGGCTTCAGTACCGTAACCATCGGTTGAAATACCGAACAGTGCGGCTTCAACATCAGAGAAACCACCTGCCGGCAAAGCAATCGCGCCATCTGGAGAAGTGGCTGGTGTCACGATAGCGCAAGAACGGTAGGAAGGAATCGCAGTTTGGTTAGGCAAAGACAATGTGCCAGTTTGTGCAACACAAGCAGAGTTTGCACCTAACTTACCAATACGACGCAGGTTAGTCGTACCGAATACGCCATCACCGTCTACATCGTTTGGAATATGTGGTGCGTATGCATTGAATGAACCACCGTCGATGGTGTGGTAAACCACTGAAACATTGCCACCGCGCACGCAGGCATAAGCCAAGAAGTTGCTGGCTGCTGAAGCACCAGGTCTTACGACTGTTGCTGAAGAGCCGTTGTTGAACACAGCCAGCGTGTTTGCATCACAGCCTGCTGCAAAGCCTTGAAACACGTTGTAAGTTGGGGCGGAGTTACCGGAAATCCAGGTTTCTTTCAATGTATTTGCATTGCGTGCAGTATTGATTTGCGCCTGAGTCACAGGTGCTGCCAAAGCTTGACCAGCAAACAGGGTTGCAGCCACGGCCAGAAATACTTTGTTAAACTTAAACATTTTCGCTTCCTTAGATAAAAGTTTGAATGACGGCCAGCGATCACACCAGCCGTTTTTTCATGGCTTTTGTTTAGATATTGTTAAGCCTTACGACGACGGGCAACCAAACCGATCACACCCAAACCTGCCAGCAACATTGCGTAGCTATCAGCTTCTGGTACTGGGATCACGAACTCCAACAAACCAGTTGAAGTCATTTTGAACTTGTAATCACCATCTGGACCGCTCAAAACGTTAGTTGTCACTGGTGAACCAGCTGTTGCACCTGTCAGCTGTTGAACGACAGTCATGCTTGTTTCCAGGTTGTTCATTGAGACATGGCCTTGGCCATTGACACGACCTGTGGAACCATAAGCTTGGCCGCCTGCATATGCTTTTGACAAGTTAGATGTCACAACGCTAGCACCATTATCAACGCTGTTGTGGTTATCCAAAGCATTGTTTTGCGTCATGTAGCCGTTGTAATTAGAAATCATAGTTTGCAACTGGTTAGAGTTAGTTAGTGGGGTACCAGCTGAAGCGTATGTAGAAATAATGCCGCGTGCACCTGCGCCACTGCCTGTACCATCAGCAGCGTAAATTGCCCATTTGGTTGTCGATGTAGAAGCTACGCTCCAGAATGAACTCCAGGCATTTGCGTAATCACCACCAGCCAAATCAAATGACATGGTCTTAGTCAAACCGTCGGCTGACAACACACCAGTTTTGTGTGTATCAGTCACCATGGTTTGGAAAGTGTCATAGCTATAACCCAGATCAAATGTCGCTGACACGTTGCTGTTGAAGTCCAGCAAAGTCAGAATCATGCTTGAGCTGCCGCTTGTTGCAAATGTCATTGCAGCTTGTGCTGGAATAGTAGCTGCAGATAATGCCAGGGCAGCAACCAATGCTTTGTATTGAAATTTCATAAACCTCTCCTAAAAATTATTTAAAACAGCTGAAAGAACAAACCACTAAATGGCGATTCAAAACAAACACAAAAATGGTGACAGGCGGGTATGACAAGGATGCGATAACTCAGTAGTCCATCAAGACTAGTCGCAATCAACGCTACAAATGCCAATCAAATCATCCTAAAAATTTTAAGAGAGGCAGATGACAAGGATTGAACAAGGACTAGTCCTATCGGACTATGAAATAAGAGTATTAGAAGTAAAGAATAGAGAAGAGAGATTTATTGCTTGCGGTTAATCAAGCCCAGCTTAAGCGCCTTACTGGCGGCCTGACTGCGGTTTTCGACATCGAGCTTACGCAAGATGTTCTGAACGTGGTTTTTGATAGTGAGCGGGCTGACTTGCATAATATTGCCGATTTCCCAATTGGTCTTACCGGCCTGCAACCACTCCAACACCTCCACCTCGCGCTTACTGAGCGGTTTGACCCGACCATGCTTGCTGGTTGACATGATGGCTGGAGACTTGTTCGAGGTGACTTTGACAATTGCACAATGCAAATGCGGCATGAGCAACTCCAGTAAATGTGCAGTTCGGGCGCTTACCGGTGAGCTTAAACGACCAAACATCACCATGGTGGCAATCCTGCTATGCTCATTACCAAATCCATGCACAACAAATCGTTTGAGCTCTGATTGCAGCATAGGCTCGGCAGCAATTTGCTCTACCGCATAGTGTGTATGCACCTGCGAGGCATGCTCAGTGGAATAAAACAAGGGCATCCCTAACTTTGCCCATTCCGTAAAAGCCTGATTCACCAGACCTTCCTGTTCGTGCAATACAAGGTCAAACTGCGCATCGCCAAAATAACGGCTAGAGGTGAGATACTCGTAATCGTAATTGGCACGTTCCATGCCACGAACGCCAATAATAACAACCTCATGTGCAAGCAGGCATTGAAACCCGCGTTGCAGCCAATTAAATAAATGTGCACGATTTTGCAGGCGAAGCGACTCTTCGATCACCTCCATAAATAAGACGCGCTGCTCTTCGTTCAGCGCCAATGTCCATTGATCATTGGCCTGATCGTTCCCTGTGATTGCTGTGTCCATGTGTTGTGCACATTGATATTAATGTGCAGCAAGTGTGCTCAAAATTTGTGACAAAAAAATGATTGCGCAGCGTCAGTTTGTTGATGAATTAATGACAACGGATTAATGCATGGACTATTAGTTAAGAAATGAAATATTCATTTAATTAGTCTTTAAGCCAGTGTCGGCGCTGGTTAATACTTGTACACCTAGAAACGACCCTCGTCTGAATACCACCAGTCCGGCTGTCTTGGCAGTGTCATCTCTCTATGCGACCATAGCGGCATGGTAATGAATACTCGCAAATTGCATGTATTTCTGCTGCTATCCTTAGTGGTTTGCAGCCATCTATGCTATGCCGGAAGCATTGAAACGATGCCTGACCACGTTGTGCTTGACCCATCCGATGAGTCTGAAATCGTGATCAGCAATACAGCGTTTGATGACACAGAAACAGAGCGGACAATTCAAGAGGCTGGACGCAATACTCGCGCAGAGTCTCGCTGGTCATCAGAGAACTTGCCTTATCAGGCAGAAGTACAAGCGGCTGCGCAAGTCACGCAATTGGAACCTGCGCTCATTCACGCCGTGATCGCCACTGAGTCTGGCTACAATGCCAAAGCCACTTCACCTAAGGGGGCTTACGGCTTGATGCAGGTGATGCCTGCCACCGCAAAAAAACTGACGCCTACTCCGGTTCGGGCCTGGTCGGCCTCGCAGCAAATTTTATGGGGATCGCGCTATTTGAAGCAACTCATGGACTTGTTTGAAGGCGATGTGGTGCTGGCGCTCGCTGCTTACAATGCCGGCCCGCAAGCGGTCAAATCGCATCAGCGGACGGTACCGCCGTATGCAGAGACACAACAATATGTGCCTAAAGTATTGCGCTACTATCAAGTATTCAAGACCAGACTCATCCCGCCTCTGCATTAGCGATTGGCCCAAGCCTCTTCCAGCCCGGCGAGGCTGTTCGGCTCGTAGATAAACTTCCAGTCACTGTACTGTTTGGCCGCCTGAAAGTCGGCTTGCGCATCCTGAAAACCATTATGACGGATGGGCGCAAGCGTAGATGGGCTATAGACGCCGATGATGCGACCATCCTTGAGGATCAGGCGCATGCCCTGCTTTACCGCAAAAGGGTCTGAATACACTTTGCGCAGATGCCTTTTCGGCACAGGAAACCGCTTGTCTTCAAGTAACTCCTCCAGATTGGCAGGATATTGTTTGGCTGCCAGTGGTGTAGATTCATAATAGCGGCCGATTGCCAGCCGGTAAGCTTCCCCCACCTCAAGCAAGAGGGCTTCGTTACTGCGTTGGGACTGCTGCTGCCAAAGGCTGGCCGCCCCTTGCATGGCAATGGCGGCAATCGCCAGGGTGACCATGATGCCCAGATACGAAAATCCATAGAGGTTGCGTTTATCATGCCTCATGTCAGACCCTGCTACCAGTCTGCATAGGCACTGCCATCCGTGGCCTGTCCCGGGGCGCTGCTATGTAAAGTGTACACGCCGCCTTGTAAGGGCAGCTCTGGCGGTGTAATCACCCAGGTATCGTTATGCTCCACAATCGGGTCCCAGGGCAACTTGTCCAGATAGCGCTTATCCACCAACTCCTGCAAAGTTTCTGGGTATTGGCCCTGATCGGCATAAAACTCATCCAGCGCTTTGCGCGTGGTCAGTAACTGTTGTTTGAGCGCCTGTTCCTTTGCGCGCTGCACCCCGGAAAAATAGCGGGGAACGGCCAGCGAAAGCAATAAAGCCAGGATAGACAACACGACCAGTAATTCAACCAGCGTGAAGCCGCAGAGACGAAAACGGCGGTTACCATTGCGCATAAGGAACTCCATTGAGGCCTGTGCGCGGACTCAGCGAATACACATCGTAGACATCCTGATTATAGCGAGGCTGGTCGGGAGGGCTGTCATAACTACGCAACCCCCAACCCGCTACGGGCGCAGTGTCATCGCGCTTATTGAGCATGGGATCGAAAGGGATGCGCCGTAAAAAACGTAATTTTTTGTGCTTGGGATCTTTGATATCTTCTACGCCTTCGACCAGAATTTGCAAGTTAGGGGGATAGCCGCTGGCATCTGAATTTTTCTTCACCCGGCCATCCTCGGCCGCTTTTTTATAAGCGTCAATCGCACGGCGGATATCGTGCAGATGCTCACGCAATTGCTGTTCTTTTTGCCGCTGTACCGCCACTTGTATCATGGGGGTGGCAATGCTGGCCATGATGGCGATAATCGCCAGCGAGACCATCAATTCGATCAAAGTAAATCCCCAGGTTGGGCGCGTTTGAGACTGCAAACACGCGCATTTGCTCATCAGGGAATCTCCTTGGGCGCCGGCAAACTGGTCGTGCCCTGTTCGGGCAAGTCCCTAATATTGCTTGAAAGGCCATCGTCTGAGGGCGACGCTTGTGGCGCGGCGGTTGCATTCGCCGGTGCCGTGTCTGGTGCGGGCAGGGCCGGTTCGGGCGGCGGCGCAGCGTCAGGCGTGTCATTAGCGGGGGCATCATTAGCGACGGGCTCATTCACAGGTGGCGTACTGCCCTCATTCAACTCATTTTGCCGCTGCAACTGCAGTTCACGGATTTGCTGGTTGCGCGTGAGCGCCGGTGCAGTTGGCATGCTGTTCAACAGCGGCTTGTCTGAAATGACACTATCGGTACCACTCCAGTACTCTGAGAATGTGGCTTCTGGCAAGGTCACGTTACTGATAACCTTAGGCGTGATCGCCAGCACAATCTCGGTTTTACTCTTGTCATCCGTGTTGTTGGAGAACAAGCGTCCCAAGATCGGGATTTCACCCAACCCAGGTAATTTGGTTGCGTTTTTGCGCTCGGAATCCTGGATCAACCCGGCCAGAATCTGCGTTTCGCCATGTTTGAGCCGCAGCATGGTACTGGCGTTGCGCGTACCAATATTGTAGACCTTGGAGTTATTACTTAAGGTCACCGCTTCGCCCAGTGAACTGACTTCAAGATTGACCTTAATGCTGACAAAATCGTCCAGCATGATGCGCGGTTCGACTTCCAGCTTGAGGCCGACATCGACATAAGACACACTTTCTGAGGTCCCTACATTGGCGGTGGTATTGGTGGTGATGACCGGCACCTTGTTACCCACCAGCACCTTGGCTTTTTCGTTATTTTTGACGCGGATCCGTGGATTGGATAACAGATTCAAATCACTGTCTGTGGTTTTAAATTGAACGCCCGGATTCGGGCTCACGCCTATATCGCTGGATTTGATACTTTTGAGTGCTTCCAGCGTCAGGGGGCTATTAAGCACGGTGAGTGAAGTCGGATAGCTAATGCCCAGCTGTTGCAGCTTGCCACGGGTCACTTCCATCACTTCAATTTCCAGCATGACCTCAGGGTCAGCGATATCCTGCGCCTTGATCATTTTTTCTGCCAGCGCCAGCACTTCGGGTTTGTCGCGTAGCACCAGCATGTTCAGGCGTTCATCCACATACACATCACGGATTTTGAGGATGGTCCGCAACATATCTGCGCATTGCTTGGCACTGGTGTTGGCAAAATAAAAGTTACGGATCAACAGGTCTTGGTAATCCTTGTTTTTTTGCTGGGTGGCCGGATAGACCAAAACGCTGGTTGGGGAGAGCACTTTTTTCTGCAAGCCGTTACTGGCAAGCACCATCTCTACCGCTTCTTCAATCGGCATTTTTTTGACAAACACCGATGCCTTGGTCTCGGCTTTAATGTCTTTATCCAGCACAAAATTAATCCCGGTAGCTTTGGATAATGCCTCAAACACCACCTTGATATTGGCATCCCGCAACTCCAGCGTCACCGGTTTGTTGATGGCAGTTTGCAGTTGCGGCAAGCTGGCGCGTGCACGTGGCTCCATGGCAATCAGCTGTTTTTCCAGTGCCTGCGCTTCGGCATTGGTCGGTTGCTCGAGCAAAATATCCCGCACCTCTTTGAGCGCCTGCTTGGGCTGGTTGATATGCTGTTTAGCCAGCGCTAACTGCTTGCGCAATACGATTTCACGCTCGCTGGCACGTGCATAATCCAGCGCTTTCGGTTGATAAGGATCCAGCGTCAAGATACGTGCATACGCCTGTTTTGCACTGGCAATATCCCCCCTGGCATCCGCCTCTGCTGCTTCTGCCAGCAAGGCATTGATGGCTAACTCACGCTCGCGGAACCAGCGGTTGCGCAAAGTCACATCCGCAGGATGCTCTGCCACCTGTTGCGCCAGTTCATGTACCTTGCCCTCTGGCGTTGTTGCGGTCGATTTGGGTGGGAATAGCCCACATGCAGATAACAGCATGGCGCAAACCGCCGATAGCAGCCAACCGGGCACATTTGATAATAAGCGCAAACTGGGCCCCCGGCGCACTTTAGGCGATAGGCGCGGAATCGTGTTTAAAACTCTCATTGGTTTAATATTTCTTCTGTTGGATTATTGTCGGGCTCAACCTGGCGCGAGACTGCACTGGCTGCCGTTTTGCTTTTACTCAACACCACCCCTTTGTTTAATGGCATATAAGTGAAATACACGGCTTGCGTATCCTCGCGGTCCAGGCGCCATTGCGTGTCCACCTGCGACCCCAACTTGGGCATTAACATCTTTTTTTGCTGCATCAAAATGACCAGATCGCCACCAGGTATTTCTTTGAGACTGCCAACATAGCTATAAGGCAAAGGGGGGGCTTGCGGCGGAGGTGGCGGTGGCGGCTTGACCGGGGGCGGTAACCACTCATGCGCGGCAAACAGCACATGCCTGGGCTTGCCCGCAGGTAACTGGCGCTTGAAATAATCCGCCTCAGCGAGAGTGGCCGTATCGACTTGAATATTACCGGCTGGCGTATTCACTGACTGATGATCGTGATCGATTGCGCGAACAGGCTGGCTGGCGCTTTCCTGCACGGGGCGAGTCACCGCCAATGCTTTGGCGGGCCTGGCCGCAACCAGATCGACATCGGTATCCGGTTCTGCCGACCATTGCCAATAAACCAAGCCTAGCGTCAGCACTAAGGCCAGCCAGATCACGGGGGAAGTCGAAGATTTAGCGCTCATTGCCATGCGTGCGCCCTCCCCGAATAAACACCGAGAACGTTAAAGTCGTATCCAGCACTGGCAGACCAGTCTCGTTTTTACGCAATTCAAGCCCGGTCAATGCCATGGCAGGATATTGCCGCAACACATCGATAATAAACTGGCGGCAAGTGACGTAATCGGCTTGCAGGCTAAAGCGCATGTCATACTGCTGGATTTCTTGCGTCGCCACGCTGGCAGGATGCAATTGCCATTGGTAATCCCCCACATTCAAGGCAATCTGTCGTTTTTGCGCCATGCGGGCGATCTGCATCATGCGTGGTGACAAATCATCAAACCCAGGCAATTGCTGCCACAATGTGGCGAGGGATTCCGGCTCGGTTTCAGTGGTGACAGATTTGGCGACCTCATTCGTGACAGTCGCTGCAACCGCCACCGGTTGCGCCTCAAGCTGGCGGATGCTTTGCGTCAAAATCTCAATTTCTCCGCTACGAACTGACTGCTGATGAGAGATCATCACCCATACCAACAACAAAATGAGACTGATCAGCATAGGTAGCCAGCCTAGATACCAGGCAGCACGGCGCAAGAGCCAGACCAAGGTCTGGGCCGAGAAGAGACGGGCAGGCGTCATGGTAGCCAGCCTCCCTGAATTTCGAAACTGACCGGACGCTGGGGATGGCTATCATTGACCTGGTGTTTTTGTAAATGCACCTCTTGCAGTGCTGGCAAGGCTTGCAACTGGCTCACATACTTGAGTAAAGCGGCGTAGTTTTTTGCTTCACCCGACAGGACAAATTGGCCGCGATTGGCATCGGGGCTTAATTGCAACAAGGCGATATCGGCAACCTGGCTCGTTTCTAGCGCCTGCAATAAGTCAAACCAGCGCACATTGAGTTGCTGGACAATTTTTTGTGCAGCTTTTTGTTGTGGCTGGCTTAATACCGCCAGCGGCTTGCTATTGGCCTGACTCACTGGCTGTGGCTTATTCTGCGGTGCATCGGGATGCATCACGGCCTGCTGCTCGGTCAGTTGCTGCTGCCGTTCTTTAAGCGACTGCAGCTGTGCGGCCTGCCCAGCGTCCTCAGAATAGGCAAACCACACCGTCATCAATAATACCGACACCAGTGCCAGTCCAGGCCAACGCACGCGCTGCCAGGCAAATAACGGGCGCGCAAAATCCATTTGATACTCAGGCTGCGGCCACATGGCGGACCTCCTGGCGCATGTGAGTGCGTGGGCTTGCAGACTGCAACAGCTGCCAGGACACTTGTCCGGCCAAAGCTTGTTTTAGACGGTGACCCGCTTTTAGTACTTCTGGGCTGCCGGGCTCAGTTAACCAGTGACAGGCTGACGCCTGTACACCGAGCAACGTGCGTTCGCGCAACACCCAGTCTGCGATGTCCTCTATCGCATCCAAACTGGCCGCTAGCCCGGCGACATGCATAATGCGGCCTTGCTCCAGTTGTAATAACCTCAGCATCTGTGGCTCTGCGGTCAACACGGTACCGGTTTTGGGCAGCCGCGTATTGGCCCACAAAGCGCAGGCATACGCTTGCACTTGCCACTGTATGGCATGCGGGCTGAGCAGGGCTTGCCAATCCAGTGACTGCAACACAGGGATCGCCACCAACAGGCTGTCTTGTGGCTGGCAAACATCTTGCAGCCGGAACGGCCAGTTGCGTGCCACCTCACCATAGGTTTGCATGAGCATGGCGCGCGCATAGGCTTGCTGGTCTTGCCCGGTCCAGTCAAACGGTTGTAAGCCTTGTGTCATGGCTGGCAAACGCAACAAATGCACATGCTGGTCAGCGAGATATAGCTCGATCTTCTGCCAGCGCGTGGCGGGTAACTGTGCCAGCAATGCGAGCAATGCCTGCTGTAAGGCTGGCGCATCTGCGCCTGACCAGTCGGCGGAGGCCATTACGCGGCGCGGACGGATACCCGCCGGAATATATTCGGCCTGTAACTGGTCAGACGAGACCAGTATCCGCGTCAGGCCCAACATGCTGAACTCAGGCCACAAACGTGACACGGTTAATCTCCTGTAAACTGGTCATGCCTTCGCCCACGGCGCTGATCGCCGCCTCGCGGATGGTGCGCATGCCGTTTCGGGCAGCGGCCTCTTTTAACTGCCGGATTGGCTGGCGGGCAATAATCATCTCGCGCAACTCATCATTGAGCACCAGCATTTCGGCCACTGCTTTGCGGCCTTTGTAACCGGTGCCGCGACAATGACCACAGCCCTTGGCATGCATAAACTGCATATTGGCGGCTTGTTCTGCGCTTAAGCCAGAGGCACTGAGTAAATCAGCATCCGGCACAAACGGTTCGGCACAATGCGGGCACAAGGCGCGCACCAGGCGCTGGGCAATGATGCCGTTGACGGCCGAGACAAAATGGTAAGGGTCGACGCCCATATGCATGAAGCGGCCAATCACATCCAGCACGCTGTTGGCATGCACGGTAGAAAATACCAGGTGACCTGTAAGCGCCGCTTGCACGGCAATTTGTGCGGTCTCGGCATCACGGATTTCACCCACCATAATCTTGTCGGGGTCATGCCGTAAGATCGAGCGTAGGCCTCGCGCAAAAGTGAGGCCTTTTTTCTCATTGACCGGGATTTGCAGCACGCCAGGCAACTGGTACTCGACTGGGTCCTCAATGGTGATGATTTTGTCAAAACCCGTATTCACCTCTGAAATGGCCGCATATAAAGAGGTGGTTTTACCGCTACCGGTGGGGCCAGTAACCAGCACCATGCCATAGGGCTCACTGGCGAGTTTCCTGAATCTGGCAATCACCTCGGCATCAAAACCGAGCGCTTTCAAACTCAAGCCTTGCGCTTGCTCGGTGAGGGCTTTGCGGTCCAGCACACGGAGTACGGCATCCTCACCAAACGCACTGGGCATAATAGAGACACGGAAATCAATCAGCCGACCCATGGCATGCACTTTGAAGCGGCCATCTTGCGGAATCCGGCGTTCGGCAATATCCAGCTGTGCCATCACTTTGATCCGTGAAATGGCCTGCTCGGCGCTGTCCAGACCGGGACTGTTGGCGATGCTGGCCATGACGCCATCAATACGGTATTTCACCGCCAAACCGCCTGCATGCGTCTCCAGGTGAATGTCACTGGCGCCTGTTTTCAGGGCGTCATATAAGGTGGAGTTAATCAGTTTGACGATGGGGTTAGCATCTTCGTGGATGGACTTGAGCGAAAGCTGCATGACCAGCTCATCTTCGCCCTCTGGCGCTTGCTCGCTGGGCAGGCCCACGCCGTCCATGGCGCGCATGGTTTCTTCTTCGCCCGCCAGGTAGGCGCTGATTTCCAGCCGGTGTGCCAACCGCCATTCAAATGGCTGTTTAACCGCATGCTGTACCCACAACGGCAATTGGCGGTTAAACGGGTCAGCAAACACCAGAATGAGTGTTTTTTGCGCATCATAAAACGCCAGGCACTCTTTCTGCTGCGCTTCGTTATAGCCAATCACATCAAAAGCCACCTGCCATTCACGCATCTCGCGCATGGTAGCGACCTGGTAGTGCAACAGGTCCGCCAGTTGGCTGACCAACACCTCAGTCTCCACTGGCAGCAGGTCTTCCAGTACTTCAACCACGCGACGTTTCTGTTGCAAAGCTTGTGTTTGCGCCTGCGACAACAACTCATGAGATAGCAGTAACAATGGCTGGTTAGGCATAGGCTGATTCATTGGATCTGCCCTGCCAGTTCAAAAATAGGCATATAGAGCAACAGCACCACTACACCAATCACCAGACCAATAAACAGCATGAGCAAGGGCTCAAACAGACGGGTAAACCAGTCTATCCAGCGTGCCAGTTCTTCATCATAAAAGTTGGCGATGCGGTCCATCATTTGCGCCACATTGCCCCCACGCTCGCCAACCAGCAACATCCGTTCGCCGATCGGGGTTGTCATCCCGGTTACCTGAAACGCTTGCGACAAGGGCTGGCCCTGGCTAATCATGGTTTGTGCGCGCTT
This sequence comes from Methylophilus sp. 3sh_L, assembly GCF_046766015.1. Lineage (NCBI taxonomy): Bacteria > Pseudomonadati > Pseudomonadota > Betaproteobacteria > Nitrosomonadales > Methylophilaceae > Methylophilus > Methylophilus sp. 3sh_L. The sequence continues at coordinate 4,942 of NZ_JBKOUF010000002.1, read as the reverse complement.
GAGGCTTAGCGCCAGACTGCTATCGAGTAATCCTTCCAGCGAATCGAGCGCCACCATCACCGGGGTGCCGCCCGCCAGCAACATGCCTAGCGTGCGGTAAAACCGGGCCAGTTGATACAGTTGCAATTTTTCACCGATGGCAGGAATGCGCCATAAAGAGCGTAACATCCACTGCCGCATGGCAGGATGTTTGAACAAGACTACCAATAGAAGCAACAGGCTGACGAGTAGCGTCAGCATCAGCTCGCCATGCTGGGCAATCAGGCTACCCCATTGCAGCATCAGCTGCGACATCCAGGGCAAATCTGCCCCGGTGCCTTCATAGACACTACTGAATTTGGGCACCACAAAGCCCATCAAGAACGCAATCACCAAGCCGCCCACGACAATCAGCAACAGCGGGTAAATGGATGCACTGACAATTTTCTTTTTGAGGAGTGATACCTGATTGTCATACGCAATATAGCGCGACAAGGCATTACCCAAGTCCCCAGTCCGCTCGGCGGCTTTGACTGTGGCAATATATAACGGTGGGAATACACTGGATTGACGTTCTAACGCAGCTGAAAAAGACTTGCCTTGCTGCAGCGATTGCAAGATGCCTTGTAATACCGCGCGTGTATGATCCTGACGCAAAGCCAGCGCATCAATGGCCTCAACGAGATTCAAGCCTGAATCGAGCAAAGCCAATAACTCCTGACTGAACAAGGCGAGTGGAAACGCCTGGCGCTTGCTCGTTCTGCCATGTTTTTGCGCCTGCAGCGAAACCAGCAACAATCCTTTTGCCTTTAACTGGGCGTAAGCATCCTGCTCATCATCGGCTTGCAACTCCACCATGGTCAAGGTGGCGCCATTTAACACTTTTGCCTGATATTGCATGGCGTTTACCAGTTGCTGATATCCTGCGCTTCGTCATTGCCCCCTACCTGGCCATCTTTACCCAGGCTGTAGAGGTCATACTCACCGTGCTGGCCGGGCATACGGTATTGGTAAGCTTTGCCCCAAGGGTCGTTGGGGACTTCTTTTTTCAAATAAGGACCAGCCCAATTTGGCTGGTTATCCGGATTATTCATCAAGGCTGCCAACCCTTGCTCGGTACTTGGATAATGGCCAACATCCAGGCGGAATTGATCCAGGGCCTGCTCAAGCGCGGCGATCTGTGCCTTGGCTGTCTTGACTTCGGACTTGCCAATCTGCTGAAAATACTTAGGGCCCACATAGCCAGCCAACAAGCCAATAATGACCATGACGACCAATAACTCCAGCAAGGTAAACCCGCGATTGTGACGGACAGCACGATTAGCCATCGAAAATACTCCATGAAAATTTGATGACAATACTAAGCAGATTAGATTGCAGAAAAGTGGCGGTAATATGACAAACTGTCACAATTGCCTGTAGGCCGCAGCAAGGCGAAACCATAAAAAAATCAGGCCAAAGGCCTGATTTAAAAAGAAATAAAAGTGGGATAAATAAAGAAGGGGCTATTCACCCAGGAAGCCACCACTTTGATGTGTCCATAATTTGGCGTAAATACCATCCTTGGCAAGGAGTGCCTGGTGGGTGCCGGTTTCGACCACACGCCCCTGGTCTAACACGATTAAGCGGTCCATGGCGGCAATCGTAGACAAGCGATGTGCAATCGCAATCACGGTTTTGCCTTCCATCAATTGTGATAAATGATGCTGAATCGCAACCTCAACTTCAGAATCCAGTGCACTGGTGGCTTCATCCAACACTAGAATGGGTGCGTTCTTAAGCATCACGCGCGCAATCGCAATCCGCTGACGCTGCCCCCCGGAGAGTTTGACGCCTCGCTCGCCGACATGCGCATCATAGCCGGTACGGCCTTTGGCATCGCGCAAAGTCAGGATGAACTCATGCGCTTCGGCCCGTTTGGCAGCTGCCACCATCTCTTCATCACTGGCATCCGGACGCCCATATAAAATATTTTCCCTAACCGAGCGGTGCAATAAAGAGGTATCTTGAGTCACCATGCCAATCTGCTGGCGCAAGGAGTCTTGTTTCACGGCGGCGATGGACTGCCCATCAATGCGGATCTGCCCGGCTTGAATGTCATAAAACCGCATCAGTAAGTTCACAATGGATGACTTACCGGCACCCGATCGACCGACCAGGCCCACGCGTTCGCCGGGGCGGATATGCAAATCAAACTGCTTGAGCAAGGGCGGCTGTTTGTCATAGGCAAAATCTACCTGATCAAACACAACCTCCCCCTGTGGGACACGCAATGGCACCGCATCCGGCTGGTCCAGTACACGGTTCTCGATCGAAAGTGTATTCATGCCATCTTGTACGGTACCAATTTGCTCATACAGTGAGGTGAGCTCCCACATGACCCAGTGCGAAATCCCGTTTAAGCGCAAGCTCATCGCCATCACCGCCGCAACTGCACCCGCAGCGACCAAGCCCTGCGACCACAGCCAAAGCACCATGCTGCCGCTGGCAATGATTAAACACATATTTAAAAAGTGATTGATGCTCTCAACACAGCTGACCATGCGCATTTGTCCGTGCACTGTATCCAGAAACTCCTGCATGGCTGATTGCGCATAGCTGGCTTCACGCCCAGCATGTGAAAACAATTTCACCGTGGAGATATTGGTATAAGCATCTGTAATCCGGCCGGTCATCAGGGCCCGTGCATCTGCCTGATGCTGAGAGACTTTAGCCAGGCGTGGAATAAAATAGACCAGTGCACAACCATACAGGCTTAACCAGCCTAAAAATGGAAACACCATCCAGGGATGAAAGCTGCCAACGACCGTTACAATGGTGGTGAAATACAACAAGACATACACCATGATGTCGGCGAGGATGAACCATACCTCACGCACTGCCAGTGCAGTCTGCATGACTTTCGCCGATACGCGCCCGGCAAATTCATCCTGATAAAACCCCATGCTTTGGTTGAGCATGTGCTGATGGAACTGCCAGCGCAGGCGCATCGGAAAATTACCAGCCAAGGTCTGATGCTTGAGCAAGGTCTGGAACAGGATGACCAGGGTGCTGCCAATCAACACTGCAGCCACTAACCATAATGTGGACTGATGCGTCGTCCATAACTGTGCAGGATGAATGGCGGTCAACTTATCGACCACCTTGCCCATCAAGGCAAACAGCAATGCCTCAAAAGAGCCGATACAGGCGGTGAGCAGCGTCATGATCAAAATATAACGCCGCATCCCGTACGAACAAGCCCACATGAAGGGCCAGAAACGGGTAGGCAACCGCGTCAGGATTTCTGCAGGAAACGGTGAAACCAGCGCTTCAAAACGGCTAAACAATCGCATGGTCAACTACTTTGGATAAACAGTACAAACAGCTTCTGCCGCAATACCTTCACTGCGGCCGGTAAAGCCAAGCTTTTCTGTCGTCGTCGCCTTGACATTGACTTGCTCAATCGCGACGCCGCAATCATTGGCAATGTTGGTGCACATCTGAGCCGTATGCTTACTGAGTCTCGGTGCTTCACAGATCACTGTCGCGTCAATGTTTCCCACTTGATAGCCTTTAGCATGCAATAACTGCACCACATGACGTAATAGTTCGCGCGAATCTATGCCTTTGAAACGCATATCAGTAGGAGGAAAATGTTTACCGATATCCCCTAACGCTACAGCGCCTAATAGAGCATCACAAATAGCGTGCAACAAGACATCGGCATCGGAATGCCCGTCCAGTCCGTGGCTATGCGGGATATTCACGCCACCAATAATACAATCACACCCAGTGACTAAGGCATGCACGTCAAAACCATGTCCAATTCTTACAGGAATCATATGCTACTTTCTATTATCGGGTCGACTGCATCAAGGCAGCAACCACTTGCAAGTCATCCGGATAAGTGACCTTCATATTCTTAAGACTGCCTAATACCAACTTGGGCCGTTTACCCATCCACTCCATTGCCTGTGCCTCATCGGTAGGGTGGCATGCTAAATAAGTATTAAGCGCATTGTGTAAATCGGTATAGCGGAACATTTGTGGTGTCTGCGCCTGCCACAAATGCTCACGCGGAATGGTTTCAGTAATATGTCCCTGCTCATCAGCACGTTTGAGCGTATCTGCTAAGGGCAAGGCCAGAATGCCTCCAGTATCCGATGCACCAACAGTATTAATTAAACGTTGCAACATCACGTGATCAATTCCAGGCCTGGCCGCATCATGCACCAGAATCCAGTCGGCTGGCTGTACCATGTCACGCAGCGCATTCAATCCATTTAAAACACTCTCGGCGCGCGTTTTACCACCATAAGGTATCACCTGCGTTTTTTGACAGCCATCCAGTAAAGATGGTTGCCAGTCTTGATCATCCGTTGCAATGACAATCGTAATACTCGCAATGTCTTCGCAAGACTCAAACTGCTGAATAACATGCCTCAGCAAAGGCTCCCCAAGTAAGGATAAATACTGTTTTGGCAGCGCCGATTGCATCCGTGTGCCACGCCCAGCAGAAGGGATTAAGACATGATATTGAGACATCCCACTATTTTAACATGCCTCTTGGTAGGCCCTGATGACCATATATTTAACCAAGCACAAACTCATTTCGGTGCCCAAATTTCTTGATAGCCCTAATGGGTCAATGACATGTTTGCTGTTATTTTTTAAGATGTGTTTAAAAGAGGGAGAAGCAGTAAACCAACAACCGCACAAGCGGTGGCAACGATTTTTCAGGCTGCACAGCAGCCGATACGCTTTCATGGCAGTCTATTTTGAGTTGATCTTAATAGACACTTCAACCCGGTGCTTGCACCGGGTTTTTTTCTGCCTTTTTTCAGCGAACGCTGCTCAGGTAACAGGCAATAAAAAACCCAGCACAGAGTGCTGGGTTTTTTGAGTAAGGAGCTTGGGGATGACCTACTTTCGCATACGAAGAGTACACTATCATTGGCGCAAGTTCGTTTCACGGCCCTGT